>CAYQMG010000032.1:0-73350 GCA_964418585.1 uncultured Gammaproteobacteria bacterium
AAAACGCTCCGGCGCTGCGCTACTTCGTCGTGGGCCTGGACGCCGCCGGCCTGGAGCGGGGCTGTCCACCCAGAGCATTGGCCCCCGCCTTCCGTCTGGTGCGCGACTACAATCGCAACCATGGCGTTCACCATACGGTGCCCCGCCGTACGATCGACGTGGATGGATTGAGACGGCTGCTCTCCGCTGCAAATGGAGACGTGGACAGGGCGTTCGAGAAGCTCGAGGACCTCGGCAGCCGCATTGGCCACGTTCGACTCGGAGTCACGGTCCATGCCGGCGAGGATTTCGCGGATCCCATGACCGGCCTACGGCACATCGCCGAGGCTTGCGAACACCTGGGCCTGGAGCCCGGCGATCGTCTTGGTCATGCCATGGCGGCTGCGCTCTCCCGGGAAGACATCGTGCGCCTGCTCGACGCCCGCGGAGCACTTTCGGGCGAGCCCGAGGTGGAAACCATCGAGCCCGGCCGGCGCTGGCGTGTCCACAAACCTCGAGGAACCCATCTGCTCGATCTGGCGTGGGAAGCCTCGGTCTCGTGGGAGGAGCGGCGGGATCTGCTCCGGAGTCGCCTGGCAGAGGTGGCCGCGCGTGCTTTCGGCGCACCCCTGCCAGTGGATCGCCTCCTCTCGGACCTCCACCGCCCCGCCCCGTACCTCGAACTGGGCCTTCCATCCCATCGATACCGGGATCCGGACGATCTGCAGCCGGATGACCGGGAATGGGTAACCCTGGATGAGTTCTGGCTGGACCGATTCGAGTTCTGCAGGAAGCACGTACTGGACAGGATCGTGAGCCTCAGCCTGGTCGTGGAGTCCTGTCCCACGTCGAACATCGCCGTGGGGGGGCTGCACCGGCCGCCATTGGTCGAACTCAGCCGCAGCATGGACCTCCGCTGCGTGGTCGCCACAGACGACCCCGGGCTCCTGGGCTCCTGGCCCGGAGACGAGATTCGCATGTTGCGTGACAACGGCCTCGGAGATGTGGTCCCCTACCTCCTTTTCGAGGCGCGTCGGTCCGCATTTCTGGTGGCTCGAACGAGCAGGGCCGGTGGTGAGTATCCGGGGTGACAGGCGTTCCTCGCACCTTGCCCATACTCATCCCCCACCCCGGGCCGCACGCCTCGAATCAGGGACGTTCGCTCAGGACCCGGGCCGCTGCCCGACGCAACACCCCATGCCGGGCCAACCCATGACCAGGTGACAAGGGCCTACACCGACGCCCCGTACCGGCTCGATCCCCACGCAGACACCCCGCGCGCCAGAACCGGGGGCCGCTGAACCAGGTAGCGAATCGGGGACTCGAGCACCTCCAGCCATTCCCGCTCGCTCACGCGCCCCTCCTTGCCTGCCAGCCACCCCAGGCGTCCTTGCGGCGTGTCGTTCACCTCGATCACCCACGGCCGGCCTCGCGAATCGAGCACGTGGTCGACTCCAATCTCGACCGCAAGGGGCGCCAGGTCGCCCAATCCGTGCTCGATGACAGCCGCCACCCGGGCATCGAGGCTGCGTATGGCCTCGGCCACCTCATCCGGTTCCCGACCACCCAGCGCAGCACGCACCTCCTCGAGCAAATGCACCTCGGCCCCGCACGCCACGTTTCCGGTAATGCCTGAGCGCGCAAATCGCACCACAGCCCGCCTGGAGACCCAGCGACCCTCCCCGTCCCGTTGAACCAGCGACCGGATGCTCAGTGCTCCAGGTCCTGCTCGAGTGCCCTGGACGGCCTGTTGCAACACGTGCGGTTCTCGAGCCACTCGGGTAGAGACCCAGTCAGGAAACGACTCGAGGGGAATTCGGTGTGCCCCCTCGTCGCTCTGTGCGAGGATGGCTCCTGGCTCGACCTGCAGGCGCACCACGCCGCGGCCCCGGGCGCCGTGCCTCGGCTTGAAATAGGCCGCTCCCCACTCGAGGAGCCGGTCGAACATGGCACCGGGGTCCCCCTCGGTCGGAGGTGTGGGCAGCCCGGCCTTTTCTGCGAGCGTTGCAAACCCCAGTTTGTCCCGGCACAGCCGCAGGAGTGCAGGGGTGTTCACCAGTGGGAGTGCGTGGCTCCGGAAGAGTTCGGAGACTCGAGGCAGTGTCACAAGCCGGCGCAGGGAAGCCACGCGAAGGTAGCCCCCCTGCACGGCCCGGCCCCTGACCGGTCGCCACCGGTCCCCCACCGCCACCATCCCGTCCACCACAACCCGGCTCGAATCGTCCCGGGCGAGTTCGTGTGTTTCTCGACCTGTCCGGAACGGGGTGACTCGAATGGCCTCGAGGGGACAGAAGACCAGTTCCACCCCCTCGTTTCTCATTTTGAGCGCCAGTTTTCCGAGGGGACGGGAGGCCGGCGTCGCGGTGGCCCGGGACTTGAGAAACGGGACGAGGACTGCTATGCGCGTCATGGACACCGGTCCGACTCCTGCCCGGGGTCGGCGGCCGTGCGTCGAGATCCTCGTCGAGGCCATCCAGCGCCCGGGTCGCCTGGGTTCTGTGGTAGGATGGAACGACGGTCCCCCGGTCCTTTCCCGGGCGCCTGGACCCGGTATCTTCTCCGAATCGAACCTCCCCGTGGTGACGGAGTGCTCATGTGGTGCGAATCGGTACGTTCCTGTTTGAAGTTGCTCGAGCTGTCTGTGTGTATCGCCGTCCTGCTCGCCGGTTGCCGTGCCTCGGACTCTGACTCAGGCCCGGCCCCGGAACGGGAGCAGGATCGCGCCGAACCGGGAAGCCCGCCGCTCACCGGCCCGGGCGAACGCCTGCCCAGTGTAGCCGCAGGACAGGGTCAGCATCAAGAGGAGACCCGGCCCCGGCCTGCCGGCGGTGGCGTGGTGGCGAGGGCCGGCGCGGGCGACGACCTGGCCTCCAGCGCCGAGGATCCGGCCTCGAGCTGGAGGGAGGATCTCGCGGTCGAAGTCCCGTCCGTTCCAGAACCCTCCCGGTGTCCGGACCAGGACGGGGACGGGTTTCCCGACGCCTGGACCTGTCCCGGCCTTCCTCCCGACCGGGCCGACTGCGACGACAGCGACCCCAGGGTGACCCCTGCCACCGAACGTTTCGTGCGGCCCGGTCCGTTCATCATGGGGTCAGCGTCCGACCATGCTGGAACCGACGAGCAACCGGTCCACGTGGTCCGTCTGTCCGGCTATTGCATGGACCGGACCACCGTGACCCGGGCGGCGTTCAACTCCTGGAAAGGATTGCCTGCGACCGATGACCGGCTTCCGGTCGAACGGGTCTCGTGGGAGGACGCCCGCGCCTACTGCCGGAGCCAGGGCAAGACCCTCCCGACCGAGGCCCAGTGGGAAAAAGCGGCTCGAGGCGGATGTGAACTGGGCGACCGGGCCGACCGGTGCGACCCGGAGGACCTGCGTCCCTATCCTTGGGGTGTCGACCTGCCCACCTGCGAACGGGCCAACCACCGGTGCACCATCGGAACGCCTCGCCTCTGTGTGGGCCATGCCGTGCCCGTCGATGAACCGCTCAACGTCGGTCCTTATGGACATCTGCAACTCGCCGGGAACGTCTGGGAATGGGTGCTCGACGCCTACCATCCTCGAGTCTATCGCACCGACCCCCCGAGGATCGACCCGACCGGCCCCGCAGGGGGCGATGTCCACGTGCTGAGAGGCGGGGCCTGGAACACCTTTTCCACCAACATGCGCGTCGCCAACCGCATGAGCGGACTGCTCGAGGGCTCCATCACCGGGATTCGGTGCGCGCGCACGCGGACCCGCGGGAACCCCGACCCGGTGGAACCCCTGGCCCTCGTCCCCACGACCGGCGTCGTGATCTCGCCCCACGGCCCCCTCGAGGGCAGGGCGCTCTACGTGACCGCGTTCGAAGCCCGGACCGCAGGTAGGGACGGCCGCGTCTCCCCCGGCCAGTCTCCGGTGGCAGAGGTCAGACTCGAGCCCGCCGGCACGCAGCGCCAGACCTTCACGCTCCAGGTCCCGAAAGGCGGGATCTATTTCCTGATGGCCTCCCTCGACGCGGGCAAGTCCCCTGCTCCGGACGGCGCCTGGGAACCGCCTTCCAGCACCGGCGGCGTGGGAAGTGCGGACCAGAATCCCCTGGCCGTGAACGGTCCGGTATCCGGGATCACCATCACCCTGGGGACCGGTCCAGGATTGGAGAACGGCCCGGTCCGCCTCGACCGGCTCCCCCCGGCCATCCCGGGCGACCCGCCCGGACAGCCCCCCGACATGGGGACCATGTGGTCTGCACCCACCACCGTCGCCCCTCGACCAGGCGGCGGACACAGACCCCAGGTCGCCGTCGGCCCGGACGGCGCCATCCACGTGGTCTACTACCGCCGACTGGCAGACGCCGACGTGGTCGTGACCCGTTCGGCCAAACCCGGCCGGCCTTTCGGACCAGAAACTCGTCTCAGTGTCGCCACCGGCAGAAACTGGGGACCGGACCTGGTCATCGGCCCCGACGGTCAGCCCTGGGTCTGCTACGACCACGCCGAAGCCGACGGCAGCGGCCGGGTGCACCTGACACACCGCACCGCTCAAGGATGGACCACGCCCGAACAGGTCTCCCGGGACCCACACCAGGAAACCTCCAGTTCCCACCTCGCCTTCGGCCCGGACGGCACACTCGTCCTGGTCTGGTTGGCCCGCGACCTGGAACGCAACGGCGCTTCTCGAGTGCTCGAGCGGCGCAGGGACCCTGATGGGCAGTGGTCCGACATCGTCGTGCACCACGAGGGCACGGACCATCCGCTCCACCCCAACATCGTGGCCGGCCCCGGCGGCGTGATGGTCATGGGATTCGACTACCTGGTCCGTCCCGGGTTCCGCCAGGTCCACCTTCGCGTGGCCCGCAACGGAACCTGGGGCCCCATCCTCCCGGCAGGCGACCCGGACCTCTCCTCCGAACGCCCCAACTTCACGTTCTGGAAAACACACATGGTCTTCTCCGCATGGACCAATACCTTCCAGGAAGACCGCGTCGGCGTCTCCTATGCCACACGCTTCCTCCACGATGTCACCTCCCCCTGGTCATCCTCTGCTCGACGCAGCCTGGGAATCCCGGGACGCCACTACGACCCGGACCTCGCCGCCAACGAAAACGGACAGGTCGTCCTCGTCTGGGCCTGGCAGACCCCCGAAACGTCATCCATCCTCTATTCCGAATGGCAGGACAAACAGTTCAGCCCCCCGCGACAGGCGTTCCCAGGCGGCGCCATGGTCAGTCTCCCCTCCATCGCAGCAGCACCGG
The DNA here is from genome assembly GCA_964418585.1 of uncultured Gammaproteobacteria bacterium. Classification (GTDB taxonomy): domain Bacteria; phylum Myxococcota_A; class UBA796; order JAJRTE01; family JAJRTE01; genus JAJRTE01. The sequence goes on from CAYQMG010000032.1 coordinate 5,214, forward strand.
ACGGAACGTTCCACCTGGTCTGGAACCAGGGAACCCCGGACGAAACCGAAGTCCGCTACGCCCGCGGAATCTCCCGGGCCATCCCCAGGTAGGGGGCGCCCCGACATGGATTCCCGCCCATCGCTTCCAGCCTCGAGTCATCCTGTTCGGTTGCACGGGGAAGACGCTGCTGCTATCCTGACTCCGGGTAGCCCATGCGGAGGTGCCGGGGCATCAGAACACCCGGTCTGAATGGCGGTCGTGCTGGAGGTGGTGTCGGTGAGCGGCGGGAAAGAAAACGGGTCGGCAAGGTCGTTGTCGCGCCGGAAGCGCTCGAGGGCGGGGCGCCCACCAGGCGTCTCCACGCCGTTCCTCGCCCTGGTGGCCACGCTGTTCCTCTTTTCCCTGTTCGGACCGGCAAGGGCCGCTCCCCCGGCGGACCGGGACACGGGTCGGGACTTGACCGTGCTCCCACTCTTCACGGTCAATGTGAGCCCCTCCCACTCCTCCGCATTGACCCACGCCATCCTCCAGGCCCTGGCCGGCTACCACGGACTCGAGGTCCGTGAGCGCACCCCCAACCCCCCACTCGATGCCGCATGCCTGCGCTCCGCAACATGCCTCCAGCAAACCGGTCGGCGATTGTCCGCTTCACAACTCCTCGTTGGCGTCGCCAGCCAGGACGAACACAAAATACGGCTCACCCTGGCACTGTTCGACGTGCCTGGCGCCCGGCTCGTCCAGCGGGTGAGCATCGACCTGGTAGGCGCCCCGGACCGATACACCCGCATCCTCGGTCCGGTGCTGGCCGAGATCGCCCGGGCCGCCGGGGGGCGCGCTGCACCAGAGGCCGAGGGGTCGGTCCTCGCTGCCGGTGGTGCCGGGACCGGGGAGACCCGGGTGGCGGCTTCGACCGGGAGCGCTCCCGGCGAAGACGCCGGACCTGCAGGAGGGGAGGGGGCCGGCCACGGCGAGCCGGAACCCCCACACGGCCTGGACGAACTCCTGGACCTTCCCCTTTCGGGGGGGACGGCCGGGACGGGCGCGGCGGCCTCGTCAGCCGCTGCGTCCGAGGCAGCGGGGTCCGGGTCGGAGGAGGTGACGCCCGAGGCGCCCGTCGCTGCCGAGGAAGTCGCCGAGGTTCAGAGCGAGCGTGCTCGATTGCGGGAGGAGCGAAAGCGGCGGCGAGCCCTGGAGCGGCAGCGGCGCAAGGAAAACCGTGCTCGAGAAAAGGAGCGAAAGGAGATCGAGCGGCAACGGGAACTGGAGCTGAAGGCTGCGGCCCGGGAAGCGGAGGAGCGGCGGAAGCAGGAGTTGCTCGAGGCCCGGGCCCGGCAGCTCGAGGCGGAGCGGAAGCGGAAAGAGGAGGAGAAGCGGCGGGCGATCAATCAGAAGCGCGCCCGGAAAGGATTGCCTCCGCTCCCGGAGCCCGAATCGTCACCGGACGAGGGAGGCGCCACGCGGACCGCCACGGCGGAAGTGCCCGAGGCTGCGGCGCCCCCACCCGCGGTGGCGACCGCGACCCCAGCGGCTGCTGCTCCTGCTTCCGGTCCTGGTGCGTCCGCCATTGCCGGGATGGGAGAGGAACCGTCAGGACCTCCCATTTTTCTCGAAAACGAGAGTCCCTGGCAGGTGGGCGCCGGCGGCGGCCTCTCCTACTTCCAGGGGTTTGGACTCCTGGGTACCGGCGTGGAGGTCGCCTATGCCAGATTGTCCTGGCTCTGGATCGAAGGTGGCGTCGAATCCCTTCACGGCAAGAATCCAGACACCACCCTCTGGTTCTACCTCATCGACGCCCGCATCGGCGCCGTGGTCCGACGGGTGGACGGGCCGCTCCACCCTTACGGCGGCCTGGACCTGGTCGGCCTCGTTTTCGGAGAATCGGCCTGGGCCTGGGGCGGTACAGCCCGCACCGGCCTCGACATCATGGTGAGCCGCGGATTCGGCTTCCGTGTCGAGCTGGCCGGCGGCGTCCTCTACAGCGACCTCATCACCCAGTCCCCTTACGACTACCCGGACCCGCTCGGACTCTTCGTCCGTCTCGGCGTCGGACTCCGCTATCGATTCTGAGGGTCGAACCTCAGATCTCGAGGCGGTCTGCCCGTTCCCCGCCCCTTCGCCCAGGGGGCGGCCGCACCATCCATGGGTCGGCCCCGCGTCGCCGCTCGTCACGGCCGGAGTCCGAGCTGGTGCAGGGTCTCATCGTCAAACCCGAGCAGGTGCGGCTCCGGAACCAACGCGACTCCGAACCGTTTCAGGACCGCGTCCCGGATACGAATGGCCAGGGCCACGAGTTCCGACGCCGTCGCCCCGTCCAGGTTGATGAGCGCAAGCGCATGCCGCGTGGACAGGCCCGCCCGCCCCGCTCGGTGGCCTCGAGAAAACCCCGCCTCCTCGATCAGATAGGCGGCACTCAGCTTGACCATGCCCGGTGCTGCTGCAAACTCGGGCAACGGGCGCCCCGTCCGGCTCCCCCGGGCCACCTCCGCACGGACCTGGTCGGCCACGGCTCGAGGCACCACCGGGTTGGTGAAGAACGATCCCGCACTCCGGCTGTTCGGGTCGTCCGGATCGAGCAGCATGGACCGGGATCGGCGCAACGCGAGCACCTCGTCCCGAACCCGGGTCAGGGTCCACCTCGAGAGCGCGGCGGATTCTTTCAATCGCTGCGCCAGGGCGCCGTACCGGACCGTGGGGGCTGCGTGGGGCTCGAGCCGGAGTCCGATGCGGGTCACGATGAATCGAGATCGCCACCGGGTCTTGAAGTGGCTGGTGCGATACCCGAGACCGCAGGCGGCCGCGTCCAACCGCGTCTCCTGGCCGGTCGAGACCGCCACCACGTCGACCCACTCCAGGGTCTCGGCAACCTCCTGGCCATACGCGCCGATGTTCTGGACCGGGGCTGCCCCGGTGGTCCCGGGAATGCCGCTGAGGCATTCGATCCCCCCCAGATCGCGCTCAACCGCCCACTGCACCAGGTCGTCCCAGGCCATGCCTCCGCCCGCCGTGACCAGGACACCGTCGCGGTGCGGAGTGGTCGCCACGGACCGGGCCTTGACCTGGATCACCAGGCCGTCGAACCCGGCGTCCGCAACCAGGAGATTGCTGCCCCCGCCCAGGACGAAGACCTCGAGCCCCCGGGTGGACGCCCAGTCGAGGCAGTCCTGGAGCTGGCGCACGGTGGCGCAGGCAGCCAGGTACCGGGCCGGACCTCCCACACCCAGGGTGGTCAACGAGGACAGGGGAACCCGTTCCCGGATCGGAACGGCAGGGGATCTCGATATCATGGACGGCTCTCTTTTCGCAGCGTTCGAGTTCGGCATGGGATGGCCGACCCGGAAGTCGTCAGGGCCTGGGCGAACCGTCACCGCCGGGACATGGCGTCAGGCCGGAACTCCGACGCCGGCAAGGACTTCCCATTTTCGAACCGGACGTAGGTGAGTTCGGTGTAGACCCCTTCCACCAGATTCGAGGACATCACGAACAGGCTGGGCCGGAGCAGTCCTCCGTAGTTTTTCGGTTCCTTGAACTCCAGCGTCTTGATGAGCTTGCCGGACAGCGTGTAAAACTCCTGCTTCACCGACTGGTACCCGTCCTTGGAGATGGTGTACAGGATCCGGTCATAGGTGACGGAACGGTTCTTGGCACGCAGCTCGAGCACCCAGTAGGTGTCGGTCTCCTTCACGATGGTTGGTGTGTAGTCCTCCTCGTAGTTGAGGCGCATGATGTCCCCATTGTTGAAGTCGCTGCCGCCGAGCGACTGTCGCGAACTCATGCGGATCGTCCGCTTGGTATCGGGGAGGTACATCCAGATCTGGCCTTCTCGCCTCAGCATGCGCTGGCCCGCCTGGTGGGGAGGGTAGATGTAGTCGGCGCGAACCAGGTCCTTGCTCTTCTTGTAGAGCAGCAACCGGGAGACGTAGTCCTCCTGCCCGGGCTTGTGTTGCACCATCTTGATTTCGGCGGAGAATTCCTCCGGAAACAACCGGCTTCCCGCCTTCTTGAGCAGTTCCTCCGCGGTGAGCCCGGGTTCGTTCTCCCCGGTGGCGAGGGCCACGACCGCGCCCCGGTCCTCCCGATTCGACGCTGCGTCCAGCCACCCGGTCCGGCGCTCGGCCGGGGCCGTTCGGGGACAGGTCAGCAGCACCAGGGTCCACACAACCACCTTGTGCAATCTGGTCATCGTCAAGACTCCCTTTCGACGGCCCGGGGGGGTGACGGTTCCCCGGGGCATGCTCGGCGGTTCGGGCCCGATTGCCCGGGGCCGAGCCCGACATGCCATCATAACCTCGAGCGCGGATCGGTGCCAGCAGCGGTTCAGGGAGTGCCTGTTCCGTGCGCCAGTCCCTGGTCGGCGGCAAGGGAGAGTTCAAGGATCACCCGGTCCGAGAGGAGGAAGCCACCAGGGGTGAGGTGGAGCCGCGTGTTGTCGGTCTGCACCAGGCCTTTCAGGTCGGAATGGGCCGCGCGGGCGAGCAGGTGCTCGGAGGCCGACGCGCCGAACCGGTGGCGGAACCGGCCCAGGTCCAGGCCGCATGCGGTCCGGAGGCCCATCATGAGCGTTTCCGTCATGGCCTGTTGTCGTGAGAGGACCTCCCGCCCCACGTGCACGGAGCGGTTCGTGGCGCAGGCGGCCATGTAGCGGTCCGGGTTCGGCTCGGTCCACCATCGGCCGCCGTGAGGGGCGGGGACCAGTCGTACCGGGTGGGTCCGGTCCGACTCGAGGCACCAGCGGCGGGTGTAGCTGTGCGCGCCGGCCCCGATGCCGATCCAGTCCTTGCCTTGCCAGTATCGGAGGTTGTGGCGGCAAGGGTGGGCTCGAGACCAGTTGGAGATCTCGTAATGCCGGAATCCGCCCCGACCCAGGAGGTCCTCGGCGGCGTGATACATCTCCACCAGGGTCGATTCGCCGGGCAGGGCCAGGGCGCCGGCGGTCACCTGGCGGGCGAGTCGGGTGCCCTCGTACACGGTGAGGCCGTAGGTGGCGCAGTGGGTCAGCGGAAGGGCCACGGTCTGTCTCAGATCGTCCTCCCAGTCGGCCGGGGACTGACCCGGGATGCCCCAGATGAGGTCGATGGAGATTTCCTCGAACCCGGCGTGGGCCGCATCCTCGATGGCGGCCAGGGCCTGGGTCCGGTCGTGAATCCGGGTCAACGTCCGCAGGTGTCGGTCGGCAAAGGACTGAATGCCGAGGGAGAGGCGGTTGACCCCCAGGGACCGAAGTTGCCGCAGGTCGGCCCGCCCGATGGTGCCGGGATTGCACTCCACGGTCAGTTCCAGGGTTTCGCCGGGGGGGAAGCGGCGGAACACGGCGTGGAACAGTCGATCGAAAAACGGGGGAGGGCAGAGGGAGGGGGTGCCGCCGCCGATGAACAGGGTTTCCAGCGAGCGGCCGGCCAGCGGCGTGTCTGCGTAGTGCTCGAGTTCGGTTTCCAGGCTCTCGCCGTAGTCCCGCCAGGGGGGGGCGGGCCGGGCGACGGAGTTGAAATCGCAGTAGAGACAGCGGGTTCGACAAAAAGGAATGTGGATGTAGATGCCCAGATCCTCCCGGGCCTCTGTGGGGTCCGGTCCGGGATCCGACAAGTTTTCCACCTGGCAACTGGACATCGGTCCCTCTGCATGGCATATAGAACAACTTCTCACATGCTAGGTTGGAGGCCGCACGATGTCGACGGAAAATACCTTCCGGCTCAAGAACGGGCTTCGCGTGCTCATTCAGGAAAGCCACGCGGCGCCGGTCGTGTCCATTCAGGTCTGGATCAACGTGGGCAGCGCGGACGAGCGTCCCGAGGAGGCCGGGATTGCCCACCAGCTCGAGCACATGTTGTTCAAGGGAACAGATCGGCGGGGTGTGGGGGAGATCGCCCGGTCGGTGGAGGGCGCCGGGGGGGAGATCAACGCCTTCACCTCGTTTGACAACACGGTCTACTACGTCACCATGGCGTCCCGGCACTTCGAGTTGGGTCTGGACGTGCTGGCCGATGCGGTTCAGAACGCCCGGATCGATGCCGAGGAACTTCGCATGGAAAAGGAGGTGGTGCTCGAGGAGGTGCGGAGATACGAGGACACCCCCTCCCGTCAGCTCGACCAGGCGGTGTTCACCGCGGTGTTCCGGACCCATCCCTATGGCCGGCCGGTCATCGGGTTCGAGGAGACCGTGCGAGGGTTCGAGCGGGACGACGTGGTCGGGTTCTATCGCCGCTGGTACACGCCGGACAACATGATCGTGGTCATCGTGGGTGACGTGGACGCCCGGGAGGCCGAGCGTGCGGTCCGGGCCCGGTTCGAATCCTTTGCGCGTCCCCCTGCGCCTCGCCGGTCCAGACCTCAGGAGCCGGCCCAGACCGGGCCCAGGACGACCCATGTGGAAAAGGCGGTGCAGGAGGCCATGATTGAGCTGGCCTTTCCCATTCCGGCGGTCTCTCACCCCGATGCTCCCCTGCTGGACCTCCTCGCCCTCATCCTCGGACAGGGTGAGAGTTCCCGACTCACCGAACGGGTCAAAAATCAGAAACAGCTCGTCAACTCGGTCTACGCCTTCGCATACACCCCCCTGGAGCCGGGCGTCTTCCTCGTGGGCGCCGCCCTCGAGCCCTCCCGCATCATGGAAACCTACGACGCCTTGCTCGAGGAGGTGCGGCTCGTACGCCAGGCGCCGGTGCGAGGCTCCGAGTTGCGCAAGGCCCAGTCGATCATTCGGAGTGACCGGGTCTATGAACGGGAGACCGTGGACGGGCGCGCACGCAAGTTCGGCTACTACCTGAGCACGTTCGGCACACTGGACGCAGAAAAAGCCTACTATCGGGCCGTGGAGGAGGCCACCGTGGCTGACATCCTCCGCGTCGCCCAGACCTACTTCGACCCGGACCGCGTCACCATCGCCACGCTCATGCCCAGGGGCGCCCGCGTGCCCGACGACGATGAGTTGACCACTCGCGCCCACAGGGCGCTCCACAATGGTACGCCTCCGGCGCCTCAGTTGGTAGGACGACGCGAGCAGGAAACCCGGAAAATCGTCCTCCCCAACGGCATCCGTCTCCTCATCCGCGAGAATCACTCGGTGCCGCTCGTGGCCGTCCGCGCCGCGTTCGAGGGCGGATTGCGCCACGAGACCCGGGACAACAACGGGATCTTTCAGCTCATGTCCCAGCTCCTGACTCGAGGCACGCCCAACCGGAACGCATTCGAAATCGCGCACGAGGTGGAGAGCCTGGCATGCAGCGTGGGCGGGTTCTCCGGCCGGAACTCCTTCGGGTTGCGCGCCGAGTTCCTCTCACAACACCTGGAGCGCGGGCTGGAACTCTTCTCCGAAATCCTCCACGGCCCTTCGTTTGCCGAGGACGAACTGGCCAAGGTCCGCAGAACCACCCTGGAGGCCTTGCGCAACCTCGAGGACCATCCGTCCACCTATGTGTTCCGCATCTTCTCCGAAACCCTCTACCGCCGACATCCGTTCCGCATGTCCTCCCTCGGAAACGAGCGGGCTCTCAACAAGATGACCCCACGGAGACTCCGCCGCATGTTCGACCGCCACGTGACCGCCGACAACATGGTCCTGTCCGTGGTGGGCGACGTGGACCCCCAGGACATGGAAATGTTGGCACGACGCTACTTCGGGGATTTCAACACCGGCGGCCCCCTTCCCGACACGGTCCCCGAAGAACCTCCCCTCACACGGCGGCGCGTCCGGCTTCGCTCGAGCGACAAGCATCAGCTTCACCTGGTGCTGGGCTGGCGCGGCGCCTCGGTCACCCATCCGGATCGGTACGTGCTCCAGCTCCTCTCCTCCATCCTCGCCGGCCAGGGCGGCCGACTGTTCCTCGAGCTGCGCGACCGACAGGGCCTCGCCTACACGGTCACCTCCGTTTCCATGGAAGCACTCGGCGAAGGATACTTCGCCATCTACATGGCCACCGAACCCTCCAAGTTCGACCGGGCCCACCGTGGCATCCTCGAGGTGGTCTCCCGGCTCCTCCAGGACGGGGTGGACGACGCAGAGCTGGACCGGGCCAAGCGCTACCTGGTGGGTAGCTACGAGATCGACCTTCAGCGCTCCGCCGCCCTCTGCGCCAACCTGGCGTTCAACGAACTCTACGGCCTGGGACACGATTCCTACCAGAAATATGCCGCCCGAATCGACGCCATCACCCGGGAGGAGATCCTCGAGGCTGCGCGGCGATACCTCGACCCCCGCGTCTATGTCCTCGCCGGCCTCGGCCCCACGGGAGACTGACCCCGCCTCCACGGCCGCACCCGGCCCCCGTGCCGGAATGCTCGACACCTCTCCGGAGTCCGCCCGTGCCCGAGTCGCCCGAAGTCGAGATCATGCGCCGCAACCTCCTTCGGTGGACCCGGGGAAGGCGGATCACGCGCGTGGACCTGCTCCGTCCGGCAACCATGTCTGGAGACCACGCAGCCTCGAGTACCCTTGTCGAGGGCGCACGCTTGACCCACGCTCTCCGCCGCGGCAAGGTCCTCTGGATGGCCTTCTCCTCGAGTTCCGGGTGGCTCGTCCGGTTCGGCATGACCGGAAAGTGGGTCCGCTGCCGCCCCGGCCAGCCCATGCCTCGATTCGCCCGGATACGCCTGCTCCTGAACGATGGACACGCCATCCTCTTCCTGGACCGCCGTAACCTCGGACGCATCCAGGCATTCCACCCCGCTCCCCAAGGCCCAACCTTGCTCAAACACGCCGCTCCTGGTCGGGACCCCCTCCTCGAGGGCATCTCCGGCAGAAACCTCGAAACCCTCTTCGCTCGCCGACGATCGCCCGTAAAAACCCTCCTCCTCGACCAGTCCTTGATCGCCGGCATCGGCAACATCTACGCAGCCGAGACCCTGTTCACAGCTCGGATTCACCCGCGCACCCCCGGAAACACGCTCGACCTCCAGGCGTGCACCCGGCTCGCGCAGGCCATCCACCAGAGACTGGTGTGGGCCATCGACACGTTTGACGGCGACGATATCGCCCTCCAGGGAGAACCGGGCGCGGACCAGGCGCCTTTCCAGGTCTACCGCCGCACCGGCCGTCCCTGCCCTCGGTGCCGTGCGCCCATCCGGCGAGACACGATCGCCGGTCGGGCCACCTTCTTTTGCCCCACCTGTCAGAGCCTACCCGGGGCGAAAGCGTGAACGCACAAAGATTCCTCTTGCCACTCGGCCTCACTGCTGCTATCTATTAGGGCGCGTTTTTCGACGGGGCCGCCCGCAGGCAGGAGCGTCCGTCAACCGTCGAGGGGGCTGTAGCTCAGCTGGGAGAGCATCTGATTTGCATTCAGAAGGCCGTCGGTTCGATTCCGATCAGCTCCACTTTTGATTTCAAGGGGTTACGGTGATTGCCGTGACCCCTTTTCGCGTTCGTGGCACACTCGTGGCACTTCCCAGGTTGCCACGGCTCGACCTCGAGCACTCGAACACTCGTTCCTGACCGCACGCACCTCCTTCATGCAGACCCCCCCGACAAGGCCAGACCAGGTTCGTCTTCTCTCACGCATCCTCCCGAAATGCGGTCCGGCCGGCATGGCGGCGATGCAGAAGCCACCCTCATCCCCAGAGTCGATGGGTCGCCTGCTTCGTGGACCTACGGCACGGATCTCGAGGGGATGGGTCGCCTGCTTCGTGGGCCTACGGCACGGATCTCGAGGGGGTGGGTCGACACAAGTGTGGCATTTTGACCAGCTCTTCTCGAGGTCCCCCCTCGAGATCTCGACCTCACGGGTCGGCGTCTGCATGGGGGAGGGCGCCGCGGCTCGCGGGGGAGGGTCGAGGTTCTCGAGGCATTTTTGCACAATCGGCGAATGGTCCCCCCGTGCTCGAGTCGAGGTTCCCCCACCGGATCGTCCGCGTCCCCCGTCGAGAACGTCGAGGCCCCCCGTCGAGATCGTCGAGGCCCCCCGTCGAGATCGTCGAGTTCCCGGCATGAACACGGTGAGGGGGGGTCCTCATCATGCCGGTACCCGCCCCGACTGTCACGCCGAGGTCCCCCCCTGCAGCAATGGAGGTCCCCCCCTGCTCCAGTGGAGGTCCCCCCTGCAGCAATGAAGTTCCCCCTGACCCTGGTCGGTGTCTCCGGTGGATTGTCGAGGACGGGTGGTGTGGCGCGGGGTTATCCCTGGTCGGTTTCGGCGGTCTCCGGCGCCTCGCCGGTGGCACTCGCTCCGCTGGAGAACATGCGGGCCATATCCTTGACCACAGGCTGGACCTCCTCGGGACCAAAGGACTTTGCCGCCTGGTAGACCACCAGGGCGGTCTTGTATGCCTCGCTGCTGGCGGCCAGGTAGTTGTCATCGAGGATTTCCATGAGCCGGGTCAACTCAATGCGGATCTCCTGCAGTTGGTTGGTGAGCTTGACATCTCGCCTGAAGTTGTCCACGCTCACGATGCGCGGCAGGTAGCTATCATCGCTATCGGCCAGGCTCAACGCCTGCTGAACGAAGCCCACCATGGACTGTCCCATCTTGACCATGCGTTTGCGCTGCTCCGGGGTGAGGCTCTCCTGCATGGGGAGCGCTTCCCGGGTCGCCAGGATCATTCCGCGGATGGCCTCGAGCTGCTCGTCGGTGAGTTCGGCGTTGATGATATTCGGGATCGTTGCCATGTCTTCCTCCATGCTGCACACCGGACGCAACGGGTCTGGAATCAGGAAGGCTCGAAGCGTCGCGGTGTCGGGTTTGTGCCACCGTGACCGGGAGCGGCGAGAGGCACGCCGTTTTCGGTGCGTCACGATGACTGGAAAATAGTGAAACAAAACGGACCGATTGTCCAGACGGTTGATCGGGAATCGGTCGACGCCTCCGGAACACCGGGGGGATCCCGGTTTCAGCCGTTCCGGGGGGCTGGTTGTCGAGCGAGCCATCTGGTCCCCTGGTCTGGTTCATTTTCCAGAAAGGATCTGGCTGCGCGCGTGTTGCGCGTTCCGGCGGCGTGCAGGTTGTCGAAAACGAGTTGGGTTCAGGAGCAAGGTGTGGCAGGATGGACCGCGTGGGTGACGCGCGTGTGGCGGCGTCGGGTGCCATGTCCCGATCGGGGTTCGGGTCCGGAGAGGTGGGATGAACCGGGCCTGGTGTGCCAGGGAGGAGCATTGAGAAGGATGGTTCGGAAGCCGCGCTCGGTTTATGTTGCGTTCGAGGCCTTTCCCCGGCTCAAGGGGGCCTCGGCCCACATCGCCTCCATGGTTCGAGCGCTCGCCGAGGATTTTTCGCCGGTGCTCCTCGTGTGTCTGGGATATGGCGACATGCCCGCGTACCAGGATTTGGGGGACGTTCAGATTCGTCGGTTCATGGCCGGTCACCCCAACATGCTCAGGCGGGCCGTGGCGTTTGGACGGTTCGTGCACGACACGGTGGCCCCGGTTGCCGGGGGCCTCGAGCTGGCCGTATTCCGGGATCCGTGGAGCGGTCTTCCATTGCTCGAGATGGAGCCTGGGGTGGCGTTGGTGTTCGAGGCCAACGCCCTTCCGTCCTGGGAGCTGGGCTCGACCTATCCCCGGTTCGGGCGGCGGGTGGCGCTTCAGGCCAAGATTCGGGATGGCGAGCGGCGGTGTCTCCGTGGGGTGGAACGGGTTCTGGTGGTCAGCGGTGTGACCGCGAAGGCCCTGCGTGCCCTGGAGCCGCGCTGTGCGCCCATTGCGGTGATTCCGAACTCAGCGGACCCGGTTTTCGAGGCGGCGGCGGGAGGGGGTGGAGCCGTGCCGGAGTCCGGGGCCGGGGCGACCTTCGGCTATGTTGGCAGCCTGCACCCGTGGCAGGGGGTGGAGCGGGCGGTGGATGCGTTTTCGCTGATTGCGCGCGGCGTCGATGCCCGGATGGTCATTGTCACCGCCGGTCGCGGGCCGGCGTGGAAGGCGCTGCGGCGACGGATTCGCAAGAAGAGGTTGACCGAGGTGGTCGACCTGATACCCGGATTGCCGCCGGAGCGGCTTGCTCCCCTGGTGCGCACGTGCGCCTTCACAGTGGCGCCCCTGCAGGAGACCTCGAGGAACGTGGTGCAGGGCTGCTGTCCGGTGAAGATCGTCGAGTCCATGGCGGCCGGAGTCCCGGTGATTGCAACGGACCTCGCCGTCACGCGGGAGATGATCTCGAGCGGACGAGACGGTCTCCTGGTCGACCCGTCCGGGGTGCGGCCCCTGGCCGAGGCCATGCTCCGGCTTTTGAACGACCGGAGATTGTGTACGCGCCTGGGCCGGAACGCGCGTGAGACGGCCCGGGTTCGTTTTTCGCGAGAGGTGGTGCACGAGCGTTTGAGGGGGGTGTTCTGGGACGCGGTCCGTGCCGGGCGTGTGGGTGGACCGGTCCCGGTTGCCATGCCATGGTTTGAGTGCCAAGCAGATGGTTGATACTGGAGAACTGGTGGAGTATGATCGGAAAACGGGATGACGAGCTTGTCGCAGATGGTCCGCGCCTGGGCAGGACCATCTGACCTGAGGGGGTACACGACGACATGAGCAACACGTGCAGAATGAAGGTCGGCCTGCTCGTTCTGCGTACCTGCGGGGAGGAGGCGGTGGACACCTGCTCGACCTGCGGGCGGCCGATATGTCCGAAGCACCGCATCAAGCAATCCGGCCTGGTCCAGTGCCTGGATTGCGCGTTGGACGGGCCGATGGAATCGGAAAGCCCGCGGCTGTGGCAGGCGTACGAGCGGCGGGTGCGTTACCGTGCGGCCCGGTACCACCCCCTGTACCTGTCCGACAGCGGGTATTACGGCGAGGATGACTATCGCGTATTCGACGAACGAGGTGAGGCGGAAGAGGCCGGTGCGTCCGACCTGGAGGACGATATGGACTTCAATTCGTCCGACGACTACCTGGAGAGTTGAAGCGCCCGAGCACGGCCCGTCCGTCCGGCGGGCCGAAACGTGGTCTCGAGCGGCAGGCAGGGATGAGGGATGCTGGAATCTCCCCATATTCTGTGGGTGACCGAGCGCTTCCCGCCCTTGAGCGGAGGGATGGCCGAAAGTGCGGACCGACTCGTATCCGGCCTGCGCAAGCGGTCGTACCAGGTCGACGTGGTGCACCTCGTTCAGAGCGACGGCCCGGTGACCTGCCGGGGGCGGCCCCGGGACAACGGGGTGGACCTGGTGGTCACCTGGCGCGACTCGGTGGGCGACGCGGTGCAACGTGCGTGGCTCGAGGTCCTCTTGGGACACCAGGTCGAGGAATTCGATCTCCTGGTCGGGTTCGGCTGCAACCTGCCCGGGCACGTTGCTGCCACGTGGGCTGCCTGGCTGGGGCTGCCCTCGGTCGTGCTCGTCCGCGGCAACGACCTGGACCGGGACTGGTTCGAGGTCCGGCGTCACAGCCTGGTCGAATCGGCGCTGGGTCGGGCCACGGTGGTGGGCGCGGTGACGCAGGAGAAGGTGGACAAGGTCCGGGCTCTGTTTCCCGGAAAGGTGGCCCGCTGGACGCCCAACGGGCTGGACGAGGCGTTTTGGCGCCTCCTCCCTGCGGACCGGGAACAGGCCCAGGACCTCCGGCGCGGGCTGGCCGCGGGCGGTCGCCGGGTGGTGGCCGTGGTGGGGGACCTGAAGTACAAGAAGCGGATTCCGTTCTGGCTCGAGGCGGTCCGCGATCGCGGCCTGAAAGACCGCATCGCCTTGCTGGTGGTCGGCCGAATGGATCGCGAGCTGAACCAGATCCTCGAGGACCCTGCGCTGGCGCCTCGGGTACATCACCTCTCGTTCCGGACCCGGGAACGACTCCCCGCGCTCTACCACGCTTGCGATTTCGTGGCCGTCCCATCCCTCTACGACGGGTTCCCCAACGTACTCCTCGAGGCCATGGCCTGCGGCGTGGTGCCGATCTGTTCCCGGGCCGCAGCCATGGGCGAGGTACTCTTGGACGGCGAGACCGGGTTCCTCTTTGAACCCGAGGACCGGGAGGGCGCGGGCGAGGCCACCTGGAGGGCGCTCGAGCTGGACGACCCCGCGCTCGAGCGCATGAAAAAACGGGTCCAGACCATGGTTCGGCGCCGGTTCAGCCGGGCCGACGAGCTGGAACGACTGGAAAAGCTGTTACGAATTGCAATGGAGACAAGGCACGATGAGCACCATAGGCGGGAAGGGCACGCTTCCTCCTGAAGCGCGGAAGTACCTGGAGGCAGGTCGCGTCACCGGGCGAAAACGGCTCAAGGACTGGAAGCCCATCCTGGAAGCACTCGCAACCCTCGACTCAGTCATCGAAAGGCGCCTGGGGCGGACCTCCACGGCCAAGTCCATTCTCAAGACACTCATCGTGTTGTTGTTGGTGGGCGCGCTCCTTTCCATGGACTACGACGCTGACGTGGCCAGGGTCCTGTTTTTTTCCGCGTTGGGCCTGGCGGGTATTCTGGGGTTGCTGACCATCCTTTCCAGGCGGTGGAGAAAGTTGAATCTCGCGGACGACCTCTCCATCACGGTTCTCCCATTTTTCGAGCTGATCGAGGAGGACATCGACCCGAAAGGGAAGATCTCCCTGGAACTGCCCCTGTTCTCGCCGGTGGCGATGGGCAGGAAGGAAGATGAGAAAGTCAATCGCGGGCTGGGCAGGGACAAGACGGTCTTGACCACCTATCGTTCCGACCCGATGGGCATCTCCATCCCGCTCGTGGGTGGGCCTGTACTCTCGGTGAGGATAGAACGCCTGTATCGCTGCTTGGTCGACATCATGACGACGTGCAGCCGTTCCGGCAAGGCGAAGGTGAAGGTCAAGGAGAAATGGAAGGTGTGGAACACCATCACGGTGTCGTTTCATCCCGGCGATTCGAATCTCTCTCCGGATCCCGGAGAGCTGGAAAAGCTGGCTGCCGAGTACAAGGTCAAGCGCAAGACCAAGAAGGGTGAGGAGGTGTGCATGCTGACCACGGTGTTGGTGAAGAAGAGCCGCGGGTACCTGGCGTCGCCCCAGGTCGACCCCTCCGACCTTCTCAACCTGGTCATGGCCCTGTTTTCCTCGCTGAAAGCAAGCTGAGCACGCGCCTGTTCAGAGCCTTTCGGACGCCGTGTTGGAAGACCGAACGGCGTTCCATGAACTGGCAAACAAGGAGGCAAGACATGAGACGCACCAAGCTGGTCGGCCTGGTGTTCGGGTTCGCGCTCCTGGTCGCCGGAGCGGTTCAGGGCCGGGAGCCGACCACGATCTCGATTCAGCGGAACGCCCGGGTGATGGAGATCCAGGAGACCCGGCCCGGCGCCTGGACCTGCCGTGCCGACGGGAACCGCCTGGTCGTCGAGGTGACGGGCGGCGACGTGAAACTCCTTCGTGACGGGCGTCGCGTGGCCGCCGGCAAGGTCGACGGAGCGCGGCTCGAGGTCACCGGGGCGGATGGAGCAGCGGTTTTCTCGTTCAAGTTCTACCCCGACAAGACCAAGGTCTTCCTCCCGGGGCGGACAGACCCGATCGAGTTCAAGAGGAAGGAGGACAAGGTCAAGGTGGTGGTGAAAGGAGAGGAGGTCGGCAAGGTGAAGTACTACGGGGACACGGGCAAGCTCAAGGCCAAGAATGCGGCCGGCGAGGTGGTGGCCCAGACCAGGGACATGGGCAGACTCTCGGCCGCCCTGGCCCCCTTCGTGGTCGCTGACCTGAACGAGGATCTCCGGATCCAGCTTTGCCTCGTCCTGCTGGCCCTCGGCAAGTGAGCACCCCGGTCGTCTTCCTTGCACCCGGTGCGGGATTGGGACATCTGGTTCGGGCCTGCGCCCTGGCGTTGTCCCTGGATGAATTCGGGATTCCCTCCTGCATCGCGGCCTCGTCCCCGTTCGCCGGTGCGGTGCGCCGAATCGTGGGCCTGGACATCGTGACCATCCCGCCCAACCGCTGGGCTCGAGCCGTCCATGCCCTGCTGGATGAACTGAGACCCGGGCTCGCGGTCCTGGATACCTTCCCCGCCGGGTTCCGCGGCGAGTGGCGCACGCCCGCCCACCACGGAACCCGCCGGTGCTACCTCGCGCGGCGCCTGCGCGTGCACGCCTATGCCCGGGCCCTGGGCTGTGCGCTCGAGGACATCCTCCCCACCATCCCAGAGGATGTGATCCTCCTCGAGCCGCTCGAGGCCCGCCACCGTGCTCTCCTGGAGGCGGCCTCCGCGCACCTCCATCTTCTCCCAGGCCCGGTCCGGCTGGATCTTCCACGGGTCCCCCCGGTCCCGCCCCGGCTCCACGCCCTGCTCGAGACCGGCTGCACACGACTGGTCGTGCACAGCGGGCCGCGGCACGAGTGCGCACGGCTTGTCCGCCGGGCACGCCGCGACTTGCGTCCCGGGGAGCGGATCGCCCTGGTGGCGCCGATCCGTGAGCGCATCGGCGTGGAAACGTTCGACTACTTCCCGGCCTCGAGGCTCTTTTCTCGAGCATGCCACGTCTACACCGGCGCGGGGTACAACAGCATGGCGGAAGGCGTCCGGGTCCAGGAGAAGCACACGGCGGTGGCCTTTGCGCGGCGGTACGATGACCAGGCGGCTCGAGCCCGCGTCCGTTTCTCCCGGGCGACCGGGACCCGTGCGGCGGCGGAGGTGCTGGCCGGGCTTGCGTGAGCCTGTCGGAGTGAGGGACGGGGTTTTTCGGGGTTGTATCACCCGGGGGCGGAGAGCCGGGAGGTTGCGGGCGGAGTCGGATTGGCTCCTGGTCGCACGACGCATGGATTGTGTGCTGGACTTCGGGGCGAGCGGGACCGTACAATGAGGTGCTTGAATCAGAGGGGTCTCGAATCCTGCGCGGACCCGGCGTGCAGGACCACGGCCGTCGACGGGGATGAGAAGGCGCGCGGGGTAGGGCGGCCGGCATGTTGGTCACCGCCGGTCTGCCTCGAGGGATGGGATCCGGGTTGGTGGAATCGGGTTGGTCACAGGAGGCGTGGGGGAACGGATGGTCCGGTTCATTCATACCGCAGATTTGCAAATCGGGATGCCTTTTCACCGGGTGCCCGGAGACAAGGGCGCGAGGCTTCGGGCGGTGCGGCTGGAGGCATTGCGGGAGATCAGTCGGGTTGCGGCCGAGCACGAGGTGGACTTCGTGGTGGTGGCCGGTGATTTCTTTGACGCCAACACCGTGGCGGACGAGGTTGTGGTTCAGGCGTGTGAGCGTCTGTCCCGGATTCCGGTCCCGGTGTACATCTTGCCGGGGAACCACGATTTTTGTGGAGGCCCCGGGTCGGTTTATCACCGGGCCTCGTTCCTGAAGAATCGACCCGGTCACGTGACCGTGCTCGAGAAACCCGAACCGGTGGTGGCAGCCGGAGGGGCGGCGGTGATTCTTCCTGCGCCGCTGCACCATCGTCGCATCGTTGGTGAGTCCACCGCCCATCTGACGGCGGACTTCGGCCGGGAGGCGGCTCCCGGGGCGGTCCGGATCGGTCTGGCTCACGGAGGCGTGGTGGCGTTCGAGCTGGACTGGGAAGAGAAGCCGACGAACTTCGTCGATCCGGATCGGGTCGAGTCTGCCGAACTGGACTACCTGGCCCTGGGAGACTGGCACGGACTTCTCGAGGTGAGGCCCCGCACCTGGTACAGCGGGACCCCGGAGCCCACCTCGTTCAAGAGCCGGAATCCCGGTTACCTTCTGGTGGTCGAGGTGGCGGCCCGGGGCGCTGAACCGCGCGTGGTACCGGTCCAGGTGGCCCGGACCCGCTGGTTGAGCCACGAGGTGGAACTGAACACCGATCCGGATCTGGATGCCCTGGCATCCTGGTTCGCCTCCCTGGATCGTCCCGAGGACACGGTGGTCCGGTTGAACCTGCGAGGCACCTTGACCCTGGCAGGCGTGGCCCGTCTGGACGAGTTGCTGACGACCAGGCGACACCTCCTCCTCGACCTCAGAGTGGACGACTCGGTGGTTCCCATGGCCAGCGACGAGGAGTTGTTGGAAATCGCCACGGACGGCTATCTCAGGTCCACTGTTGACGAACTTCGAGGGCTGGTCGCGCAGGGAGGAGAGCAGGGAGCAATCGCAGCTCGAGCCCTCCAGGTACTCTACCAGCTTCACCGGGAGATCCAGGACGCAGCACATTGAGGGCGGGTCGGGCTCGAGCGTGGATACCAGGCCGACCCCGTGCACACGCCCGTCAGGAGGGGCAGAACAACCATGTGGATAAAGCGAGTCGAGATCTCGGACTATCGCCTGTTCGACCGTCTGTCCGTCTCGTTCGGTCCCGGGCTGAACATCATTCACGGTCCGAACGAGTCGGGAAAATCGACCCTGGTTCACGCGATCAAGACAGGACTCACCTTGCGATCGCGGGTCACCGGCCGGCACCTCGAGCGTATCAGGCGTCGTGGCGGAAGTGCACCCGAAGTGGTGATCGAGTTCGTGCGCGGGAAGACGCTTTATCAGGTGAAGAAGCGTTTTGCCGGCCAGCAAGGCACGACGCGCCTGGCGTGTCGTTCGGAGGGAGGGGCGACGGAGGTTTTGACCGGGACGGAGGCCGAGGAGCGTCTGCAAGTGGTGCTGGGGCTGGCCGCGGTGGCCCGGGCGAGGAAGAAGACGGATCACCTGGGCATCTGGCCCCTGGTCTGGCTGGAGCAGGGGCGGAGTCCTCTGGCGCCGGCAGAGGATCTGAACTCGGACGCCCGGGACCTGTTGTCGACGCACCTCGAGCGTCTGTCCGGGACCGTGCTTTCTGGCAGCGGAGGGCGGGAGCTGGAGCGTGCCGTGGACCGGGAGTATGCGCGGTTTTTTACGCCAAGCGGCCGGCAGGCCACGTCGGCGAATGCGCCCCTGGTCGTTGCGCGCAACGAGCACTGTGAGGCGCAGAAGAGGCTCGAGGCGCTGGAGCAGCAGGCGCGGGGGTACGAGGAGGACATTCGAGAGTATGTGCGGTTGACCGGGGAGATCGACCGGTTGGAGCGGGAGCTTCCAGCGACCCGGCGTGCGCTTGCCGAAAATGAGTTGACCCTCGCCCGGGTGGAGAAGCTCGAGGGGAAGCGGAAGGATATCGAGGCCCGGATTCATCTGATGGAATTGGAGCAGAAACAGGTGCTCGAGCGTCTGGATGTCCGTCAGAAGCTGGAGGAGCGGATACAGGAGGCAGAGGAGGAGGCGCGGGGAGCCCGGGCGAAACTGGAGGAGAGTCGGCGTGCGCTTGCTGAACACAGGGCGTCGCGGAGAGCGCTCCGGGAGGACGTGGTCCGGCTGGAGACTCTGGTGGAAAAGGAGAAGTCGCGGTGTGCCGCGGTCCGGGCTCGACTGGATCTGCTGGAGAATCAGGCCTCCCTGGCCCGTGTGCGCAAGAATCTCGAGCAGGCGCGCGGGTACCATGATCGGAAGCTGGAACTGGAGGTGTTGCTGACCCGCAACCGGATCTCATCTGAAGCGGTGGAGAGGTTGGAGGCGCTGCAGGAGCAGGCGCACAAGGCCCGGGTCGCACTGGAATCGGCCGCGGCCGGGGTTCACCTGCGGGCGCTGAGACCGGTTCGAGTCGCGCGGGTCGGGGAAGCGCCGGCGACAATGGAAGCGGGGGAGACGCGGGAGGTCCACGTGGTCGAGCCCACCACGTTTGTGGTGGAGGACCTGCTCGAGGTGGAAGTGGTGCCAGGAGGCAAGGATCTTGCCATGTTGACCCGACGAGTGGACGAGGCGGAGAAGGCGCTTCGGGAAGCACTGGCGGCCCACGATGTGGCGTCGGTGCAGGGTGCCCGCAGTCGGCTGGAGCGGGTGCGGGATCTGGAGCGGGAACTCGAGAGCCACGACAAGCTGTTGCACGTGGTGGCTCCCGAGGGGCTCGAGCCCTTGAGGCAGCAGGAAATCGAGTTCGAGCAAGCAGTCCAGGAGGCTCGAGAACGGTTCAAGCAGCGGCTCGATCCCGGGGATTCGCCACTTCCGGACGAGCGGGGCATGCTGGAGCGGCTCGAGCAGGATCTTTCCGGACGGTTGGGGGAACTCGAGCGGGAACTGGAGAAGGCCCGTGCCCGGCTGAACGATCACCAGATTGTAGAGGCGCGCCTGGAGCACGCGGTGCAGTTGGCCGGCCAGAAGGAGGAGAACGCCAGGGCGGCGGCGGCCTCGGCCCGGAAGGACCTGGAAGAGAATCAGCGGCGGCACGGGAGCGATGAGGAGGTCCGGGCGGTTCTGGCCGAGGTGGGGAGGGGGCTGGAGCAGGCGCGGGGGGAGCTTGTCGGAGTTGAGCGGGAGATTGCCGCGCAGGAGCCGGAGCGCGCCCAACTCGATGCGGAACGGCTGAAGCGTGCGGTGGCGCAGTTGGAGCAGGAGTTGCGAACCAAGGAGGGCAGACGCAAGCTCCTGGAGGGGGCGACCACGTCGGTGGACCTGGTGGGGCTGCACGAACGTGTGGACCGTGCCCGTGCCGAACTCGAGGAGACCCGGCGGAAGGTGGCGCGGTACGAAAGTCGTGCCCGGGCGGTGGCCCTGCTCCGGGAAACCCTGGGCCGGTGTCGGGAGGCCACCCGGCAGACCTACATGGGGCCGTTGAAACGAAGACTTCAACCCATGCTTCAGCTCCTGTTTCCAGAAGCGGAACTCGAGCTGGGCGAGGGGTTCGAGTTCGAGGTGGTGCGGCGCGGGGGGGAGGCGTTCTCTTTCGACGAACTCAGCATGGGGACGCGGGAACAACTGGCGGTGACCACGCGGCTCGCCATGGCCCAGGTGCTCGCGGGCGAGGAGGACACACTGTGCGTGGTCCTGGACGACGCCTTGACCGCCTCGGACGACGACCGGTTCGCCAGCATGGCCAGCGTGCTGACCCTGGCCGGAAAGACGCTCCAGATCCTCCTCTTCACGTGGGACTGGACCCGGTACAAGTCGTTGGCTGTGCCTGACCAGTGTGTCGACCTGGCGGTGCACTCCCCCGGCGGGGCGTGAGCCGGAGAGGGACTTCGGCCGGGAGGGACAACACCAGGCCGGTCCCGGGCGCCGCCCCGGCCGGCTCGAGGTCTACTGAAGCGACACGGTGTAACCCATGGTCTGGCTGGTGTCACCCCCCACGGTCTCGTCCACGTAGCTCACCGCCACCGTCCAGGCCGTGTCGCCGGATTCGGCCACCAGGTCCACCAGGATGGGATCGCTCGAGTCGCCGTCGCTGAGCCTGGTCATTTCCACGGCCTGCCCCGATTCCCAGCGGATCAGCCAGACCAGGTCCACCGCCGGTTCGTCGGTACTCACCATCAGGGTGGCGGTGTCCCGCCGCGGGAACACGTCGATGTAGTCCACGCCGAAGGGGTAGACCGTGCTGTACAAGGTATCGCCGGCATTGGTGAGCAGGTCCTCGCGGGCAAAGTCCGGGAGGTCGGCGAACTGGTAGCCGTACCGGCCCGTGTCCGGCTGGTCGACCAGGTTGGCGACCACCCAGTCGGCGAACAGGCCCTGGAACGTCTCGTCGGTGCCGAACGTGGAAAGCGCCCGGTCGAGACCCGCGATGCCGTCCCGCTGCTCTGATTCGACGTGGATCATGAACTCCTGCCCGATCTGCTCGTACAGGTACATCCCCCACAGGAGGCAGGCCCCGTAATTGGGAGAACCGGTGTACACCAGCGGATATCCCGGCCAGCTCGCATAGTCACGCACCCAGGGCTCGTCCGTGTACAGTCCATTGATGATCATCGCCACCTCGGCCAGGGACTCGCTCATCCATGCTTCCTCGCTCTCGTCGTAGTTCCAGGCGATCATGTGCTGAAACTCGTGCGCCAGCACCGAGAGCGTGGGGGGCGACGTGACGGGCCGGATCCTCGAGTTGAGATAGACAATCTCCACCTCGTTCGAGTGATATCGACCAAGGGTTTGACGCTGGATCTCCTCATCCGGGTACTGGTCCATGGACCCAAAATACCCGTCGAACTGGAACACGTCCCCGTCACTGCTCACATAGTCCTCGAAATCCATCAGCAACAGGTAGATCTTCGGGTCGTTGTCCAGCGCATCCGGGGGCTCCCCAAACACCATCACGTCGTTCCCGTACAGGCCGGCCGTGGGCTCGAGCGCGCCGGCAGGCGCCTCGCGTTCAAACGTGGTCAGGAACGTCTCCACGTCCTCGGCCGTCACCGTCACGTTCCACTGATCATCCGCGACATACACGTAGGCGTGACCACCCTCGAGGCGGCAGGTGGCCGGGACCAGTTGCGAGCCCGGCGGCATGACCGAGAAGTCGTAGGCCCAGAAATCGCGGCTCTGATCGCTGCAGTCCACGAACGGCGCCGGAGTGGGGGTTGGGGTGTCGTGTACGCCCGTAGGACACTCCTCCCCGGCGTACACTGCAACAAGAGGCAACAACACGAAGTAACGGAACGGACTGACCATCGCAGCACTCCTCCTCAGATTGATGGGTTCGACACAGAATAGCAGCGTCAAGAGGGGGATGCTACCGCGATGACCGCCGGCGGGTTCTCGAGCCTCACTTCTTTCGACTGCGCCGGCCCAGCCGCTTTCGCCGGGTCTTCGACCCCTCGTCCCGCCCCCGCTCCGGCACAGACCCTCCACCCGGACCGGCCTCGAGCACCGAGGAATCTCCATCGGTCCCCTCGGCCTCTGTGGCACGGTCCGGGCGCCTGGCAAACGGCAAGACCGAACGCATCAGGTGGGTCGTCGCCGCCATCTGCTCCTGAACCAGACGAAGGTTGTCTTCGATCTGTCGCTGCGCCGCAGCAAATACCTCCACGTTCATCCGCAGGTGTCGGATGAACAGGTCCCGCATCGTCTTGTCTCGCAGGCGGATCAGCGTCTTCAGAAAGTTGAGCGGAAGGGCTTCCACCAGATCGTCCATGCTGTCAAGCAACACCACTTGCAGCAGGATGCGCTTGGTCAGATCCTTGCCCGTGTCCGAATCCACCACCTGGAAGTCCTCGCCCGCTCGCAAACGCGAGGCCAACTCCTCAATCGTGATGTATCGGCTCTTCTCCGTATCATACAGTCGGCGATTGCTGTATCGCTTTACCAGGATGGCCACCAGGTCTCCAGCTTTCAGTTCGGCTTCTCGTCCGTTTCCTTCTTCTCCGCACGGAACAACGGCGACCAGATCTCACGGATCGTCTTGGCATTCTCCTTCAGACCCTCCGCCAGAACCCGCTGCGTGCTCTGAACCGACTCCAGGATATCATGCCATGCGTGCGTGCTCTCCCGCATCCGCTCCGCAATGAGCTTCTGCCGGTTCAACACCGTCTCCCACTTCTCCTGAACACCCTTGCGCACGGTCTCCTGGTAGTTCTTCGCCACCTTCGCGTAGCTCTCGGACTGGGTGTTCACAAACTCCCGGGCCGCATCCGCCTGCGTGTGCAGGGTCGTGCGCAGTTGATCCACCGTCTTCTTCGCGTTTTCCTTGACTTGCTCCAACATGGCTGCCTCCATGATCTCTTGCTCCTCGTTCGCCGTCCCTGACGGCTTCCTTTCTCAGGATAGACACACCCGGGCCGGGTTTCAAGGAAAAAATTGTGCATCGCAGCAAAAAAATGCTAACCACTGCACAGTACAGGCATTTTTTGATGATGATATGCAGTATTCAGGGCAGGTTCCCCCACGAACAGGGCTACTCGGTCACGTAGCCGAGTTCCGTCAGCATGTCCAGCGTGGCGCTGTCGGGTGCTTTGAGGTTCAGGCCGCGGGTGTCCCGGTAGGTGGACCAGTAGGAGTCGATGGCGAGTTTCAACCGGCGTGCCATGTCAGGGTTTGTTGTTTCCATCTCCTGTTCGAAGCCGTGGGATGTGACGTCGAGGAGTCGGAACGGGCTGGGGCCGGGGCCTTCCCCCTTGAACCCGTTCATGTACATGACGACCCAGGGGCGGTCGTATTCGGGGCCGAAGACGCGGATGCTGTCGTGGTAGGGGTAGCGTTCGGCGACGAGGTGCACGGGGTCGGGTTTCCACAGGATGGCGGGGTCGGCTTTTCCGGATTGTGCGATGTGGAGGATGAAGTCGTGGAGGCGGCGTGTGGAGACGGGCGTATCGACGGTGCCGGGTTTGAGATGGGGTGCTTTGAGGAAGAGGGGGACATGCACGATGTGCTGAGCGAGGCCGAATTCGTGGCCGACGCGGCCGCCTTCTCCCAGGTCTTCACCGTGGTCGGAGGTGACGATGAAGACGGTATTGGGTCCGAGGGTGTGTTGCAGGGTTTCGAGGAGGGGTGTGAGGTTTTGGTCGATCCAACGGAGTTCGCCGTCGTAGAGGTCGTCGAGGCATGTTTTTCTGGAAGGGGGCAGTGTGGACCAGATTTGTGTCAAGGTGTTGTGAGGGAGGTAGCGTGGGAACGGGTGGGATGGGTGTGCGTGGATGGCCTTGAGTGCGGAATGTGGCGGGTTGTAGGGGGAGTGTGCGTCGAGGAAGTTGAGGAAGAGGAAGAGGGGACGGCCTCGAGGTCGGGCGGCGCGTGCTGCGATGTCGGCGATGGCCTGGGCGTCCAGGTAGGGGAGGCGCCAGCGGAGGCGTTCGCTGATGGTGCGTGAGAGTGGGCTGTGGTTGTCGACGAGGGCGGCGAGTGTGCCATCGTACCAGCCTTCGTGCCATGGTTGGAACACGCGATGGAACCCGGTGACATCGGGGGGAAGGGCCACCGGGTTGGCGGTGACGGCGGTGCACTCAAATCCTAGTTCGGCCAGGCGTTCGGGGAGCCAGCGGATCCCGGGGTGTGCCGGGGTCTGGTAGACATCGCCTCCGCCCCCGCTCCTGGACCCGTGATGGATGCCGTGCTGGGATACCGGGAGGCCGGAGAACAGGGAAGCGTGTGCCGGTGCGGTCCACCCTGCGGGCGAGACGGCCCGGGCGAAGGAAAGGGCGTTTTGAGCCCATTGTTCGAGTCCGGGCATGGGATTGCGGTGGTAGCCGAATCGTTGCAGGTGGTCGGCGCGGACGGTGTCGAGCACCACGAGCACGACGTTGGGGGGGTCGATGGTTCCGGGCGCCGGTTCCTGCCTGGGTGGGATTTCGATGTCGGCAGTGCTCTCGAGGCCGTACTGGTGGAAGGCGATGGTGTAGCCGGTGGCGAGGGAGAGGGCCAGTGCTGCGGGCAGGAGGTTGGCGGGGCCTTCGCGGCGGGTGTATTGGGTGCGGGCGAGGAGAGCGGCTGCGGCGAGTGCGGATCCGGCGCCGACGAAGGAGGTGTACCAGTCGGCGTGGAGAGCGGCTGCGGCGGCCTGGTTGAGGGCGGAGAGGCCCCATGCGGGAAGGAAGAACCAGGACCAGGTTCGGGCGATGGGGCGTTTTGGGTGAGGATTGTGGGGCGCGAGGAGGGGGAGGGCGAGCCATATCAGGGCGGTTGGGATCAGGGTGAGTGCGGCCACGGGGAGGGTCTGGGCGGGGTGGTATCCCCAAAGGGTCCTGGACTGTGCGAGGAAGACGGGCAAGGCCAGGGCCGCGGCTGCTGTTCGGAGCAGCCCGAACGCCCGGTTTCGAGAAGGCGTGCCGATCCGCGCGCGAACGGCTTGAGCCACAGCGAATCCGGCCAATCCGGCGATGAGCGCGGCGAGCGCCACCTGGACCTCCCCGGCGAGGAGGCCGACAAAATCCCGGCTCGTGCAGTAGAAGGGGCGGCCCCGCACCCATCGGCCCGGCAGGTCGAGGTTGATCAGCACGTCCAGGGTCCACAACGCGGCCACGGCCCAGAAGAGTGCGCCAGTCCCCTTGCCGGCAACCACGAGGAGGCCTCGAGCGTTTCGAACGTTCGTTCTGTCCATGTCGTTTCTTCCTGCACCTCGGAATCCTAAATTATACTGCGAGTATCAGCCGCGACAAGTCGGGGATCGTTGGAACCCCATCGCCGGTCGAGACATCGGATTTCGCGCGATCCGCACTTGCAAACCGCGCGGGATTGATCAAGGATCGGGAACAATCGACCGGGGCGCGAGGTGAATAACACCGGCGGCCGGGCGTCTGAAAGGCATACAGGCAATCACGGTCGTGAGCGACCGTTTCGTTCTTGGGATGAAACAGGTGATGGCGAAGGAGTCGATGATGAAGAGACTTTGCATGATGTGTCTGGTGTTGGCAGGAATGACGTCAGGCCTGGCCCTGGGGCAGCCGGTACGGAACCGGGTGGAGCGGTCCCAGGATCGGCAGGACCTTCGACAGGACAACCGGCAAATGGTGGATGACCAGAACGACCTGGCGCGCATGACCCTCCTGCTCCAGCGGTACGACCACGCTCGAGCGGTGCAGAACATGGCAGAGCTGGACCGGGTGGAGGGGGAGCTTCGCGACTACCTGGCTGCGGAGCTGCGCGAGGACCGCCGGGAAATCAACCAGGACCGGCGTGAGTTGGCGGAGTCTCGCAGCGAGGTGCGTTCCGACCGGCGGGAGGTCCAGCGGAACCGGGCCACGGTGGGCGGTCCGGGCAAGCGGGCGAATGACCGTCACGACCTGCGGGACGACCGGCGCGACCGCGCGGACGACAAGCGGGATCTGGAGGCGGAGCAACGGCAGCACCGTCGCAAGCAGGCGATTGCGAACGAACTGGCCACGCTGTACCATCGGCACGATCCCTCGGCGATCGCGCGCAAACGTGCGTTGATCGTGGAACTGTGGCAACTTGCGCAGGTGGAGGCGCAGCAGAACGTGGCGGAGACTCGAGAGGATCGTCAGGAGATACGGGAGGATCGGCGAGAGACGCGCGAGGATCGCCGGAGTCCCTGAGTCTGACGGGGAAGCGGTCGGATCGTTGGACATACTCACTCTGCGAAGGAGGCAGGTGCAATGGATGGTGTTCGAAAGATGTCCGTTGGGGGCGTGCTGGCGGTTCTGTGTGGTGTCCTGTTCGCAGCCCACGTGTCGGCGGCCGGTGAGCACCCGGACTTCTCGGGGGTGTGGGAACTCGACCTGGATGCCCCTGGATCGACTTCCATGGATGCCCTGCTGGCCACGCAGGGCATGAGTTGGCTGGAACGCAAGGCAGCGGACACGATCGAGGTGGTGCAGACCATCACGCAGACGGAACATGCGCTGACGATCCATGTGGAAGGGGGCGGGCAGTCCAAGACCGAGGTGCTGGATCTGGACGGAAAGGTCCAGGTTCGGAACACGGACAAGGCGGGCCGGGTGGAGACGCGGTCTTACTGGAGCGAGGATGGGAAGTCCATTGTGACTGTGTCGAAGTACCGGACGCCGGAAGGCAAGCCTGCTGTCTGGACGACGCGCCGGTCTCTGGCCGGAGGTGGGAAGGTGATTGTGGTGGACCACGAGGTGAAGGTGGAGGGGGGTGGGACTTTCCAGGCGAAGCGGTTTCTCAGGAAGAAGTCCTGAGTCGGGTCATGGGGAGAATCCTACCACCACCGTCTGTTTGCCGAAGGTCACCATGACCGAGCCGTCGGCCACGGTGCAGGGGGTGTCGAGCCCGGCGGCGGCGGCCGTGCAGGCGTCTTGCAGGCCCGACTCGCAGTCCACAGGGGGACAGCGCACGTAGGCGAGGACCGGAACCAGACCCCGTTCGTCCGAAACGGTCTCGAGGTAGCCGGGGTCCATTTCCAGGCGGCCTGCCTTCCAGTCCTGGTAGACGGTTTCGGCGGCGTCGGTCCAGTTTTCCGAATCCCAGTCCACGTAGGCCAGGATGATCTCCTCCGGGATCAGCAGCAGCCAGTCGGGAGCCGATGATTCGAAACTCAGCGGGCATTCGGTGATCACGATCTCGGTATCTGCGTCCGGGACCTCCTTCCACACCGATGCGACGAGCAGCGCGGTGGTCTTTCCGCCCTGTTCCGCCAGTGTTTCCCAGTCCAGCAGCACGGAATCGGGACCCACGTCCAGGCGCGTGTCCTTTCGATCCCGGCACACGTCACAGGCTCCGCCGGTCCACAGGCTCAGCCCCAGCACCAGACCAAGACCCGGGCCGACGAGGGGTCGCACCCTTGATTCGCGTTCTCGTCTCACCTGCCTCCTCCCACCGTGCCCTCGGCGCACGCGCCACTCCCTCTGCACGGGCCGAACCGGCGATACTCGAGGCCCGGCACGCGAAATGCCCCCCGGTTCCGGTCCCGGGGTGATTCATGCTCGAGTATAGAACAGGTCTTTCGGTTCGGCAAACCAGTGGGCGGGGACCGGGTCGGTCATCCTCCCACCTGCACCATGGCCGTTTCGGACTCGGCCACCTCATGGTCGATGATCTGATGGCCGCCCAGGTACTTCCGTTTCGACACAACCGCCTGCCGAATGGCAGCCTCGAGGTCCTGATTGGAGGCCCCGGCGCGGATCAAGGTCCGGAGGTTGACCGAGCCGCGATGGAACAGGCAATTCTTGAGAACGCCGTCGGCGGTGAGTCTGAGGCGGTTGCAGGCGCCGCAGAAATGGTTGGTCATGGGGGTGATGAACCCCACCTCGCCCGCGTGGCCGGGAATCACGAACCGGCGGGCGGTTTCCCCGGGCCGCTGGGTCGCTGCCGGCTCGAGAGGGTAGGCCTTGCGGACGGTCTGGAGCAATTCCTGATAGGGGACGAGGCGGTCGGTGTCCCATCCCCGGTGGCCGAAGGGCATGTACTCGATGAACCGGACCGTGACCTGATGGTCTCGAGTGAAGGCCACGAAGTCGAGCACCTCGTCGTCGTTCACGCCCCGCATGACCACGCAGTTGATCTTGACGTCCTGGAAGGGGAGGGCCACGGCGCCATGGATGGCCTGAAGCACCTGGTCCAGGCCGTCCCGGCGTGTGATGAGGCGGTACCGGTCTTTTCGAAAGGTGTCCAGGCTGAAATTGAGGGCGGTGACCCCTGCGGCGTGGACCTGTTGCAGGTGCCGGGCGATTCGACTGCCGTTCGTGGTCATGGCCAGGTGATGGAGACCGGGAATCGCGCCCAGCGCCTGGAGGAGGGAGAGGATCTCGCGGCGGACCATGGGTTCTCCGCCGGTGATGCGGATTTTGGTGACCCCCAGGGAGACGAAAAGGTGGGCCAGGCGCTCGATCTCCTCGAACGTGAGGATGTGGGACCTGGGGAGCAGTGCGATGTCTTCCGGGGGAGTGCAATAACGACATCGGAGGTTGCACCGGTCCGTCACCGAAACCCGTAGGTAGGTGTGGCGTCGGCCGAGCAGGTCCTCCAGCGGTTTGGACGGGATCTCCATGGTCTTTTCATAACGCCCCGGCGGCCGGTCGGCAACTCGAAATCGATGATGCGGTATCCTACATCTCGAGACCTTCGATGCGAATGTGCAACATGTCGAGCTTGCGTCGGACCCGGGCCATGGCGCCGTCGAGGTCGTCGAGGGCGGCGAAAACGGTGGTCGCGGAGCCTGGGTATGGCGGCGCCTGGCGGGGGGGTGTGCCTCCGGCATAGTCCCACACGGATCGTGCGTCGATTTCGGCGGCCTGCTCGAGGGCGGCCATGCCCTCGGAATGGCGACCTCGAGCCATCAAGCAGGCGCCGAGGAGTCGGAGGGAGTCCTTGAGTCCTTCTGCGTCGGGCTGGGCCTCGTGGATTCCGGCCTGGAGCGCGTCGATGGCCTGGTCGTGGGCGCCGGCCAGGTACAGGCAGGCGCCGATGTGGAGCTGAATGGCGGTGCTGCGGGACTGGTCCGCATGGGTGAGGGCCTGGCGGAACCAGGGGAGGGCCTCGGTGGGTCGTCCGGCCCGTTCGAGGGCGAATCCGAGGAAGAACGCGGATTCGTACCGGTTGGGGAAGAGGGTCTGGATCTCCCGCATGGTGGCGACGGCCTCCACGGGATTGTGGATTTCGGCGGCGAGCCGGGCGGTGTGGAACAGAACGCCTTCGCGGCGGGTCCGTTCGCGAAAGTGGGCGCCAGGGACCACGGCGTACACGGCCGGGATCATGAGAACGGGGTGGGTCATGTCGACCAGGAAGACCTCGAGGTCTGATTTTGAGAGTCGTTGCACGACTTCGAGGAGTTCCGTGCGGAGGTCACTGGAGGAGAGCGCGGGGAGGCTGTTGAGGGCCACGGTCGCGTGTGGCTCGAGCAGGAACCGGGCGTCCTCGAGGGTATCGAACCGGACGGCCCCGGGGTGGTAGCGGGTTTTTGCGCGGAAGTCTGCGGCGAGTTGGGCGACTTCGGTGAGGGCGCGGACGAGGGACTGGGTTGGACTGGGCGTGGTGCCCACGGCGAAGACCAGCTCGCTCGATTCCGGGAACGAGGCGGGGTCGAAGGCGAGTGCACCGATCGAGGGCACGCCGGTGTCGAGTGTGAAGTCGAGCAGGTGGAGGCGGATTCCGGCGTGCAGGAACTTGGCGATCAGTTGGGAGGCTGCCGGGTCCGTGCAACTGGCCGGGTCGATGGCCGGGACGGGTCGGTGTTCGTGTGCCACGATCGAGGTGACGTGTCGTTCCACCACCTCGCACAGGGCCTGGAGCGCCGCTTCCTCAAGGGTGTTGCCTGCAGACGCGCCGTTGGTTTCGTGGATCTGGTGGAACCAGCGGAACGGGATGAGTTGGTCCTGTTCTCGGGTCAGGTTGCGCGCCCAGGTCCATCCGAGGGGGAGCCGGTCGAGAATGGGACGGAGCCGGTCCAGGTGACCGGACTGGTCGTGGACCGAGCGGGCCAGGTGGGCCAGGTCGAATCCTCTGGCTGGTTTCCCGCCGGCACGGGCGCCTCGAGCAGGAGGGACCTTCGAGGTGGTCGAGGTGAAGGTGCCGGCGAAGGCGTGCAAGCTGTAGCGCTCCACCAGTTCCATCACCGCGCTCACCTCGGCCTGCGTCGGGGTGGCCCCCTTGCCCATCTGGCCTTGGCGCCCGGTCATTCGTTCCGCTTCCGGTCCGCCCAGGCTGATGTAGACCGGGATGCCCAGGCGGCCGTGGTCGACCCGCCGGGTCTCGCGCAGCATGTCCGGGGCCACCCGTGCCAGGCGCGTTTTGACCCATGCCAGCGTCTCCGCCGGGGTGCGCACCTTGTCGATGGGCGGCCCCACCCGTTTTGGGCACGATTGCAACACGATCCCTGACGACATGTCACCCCCGCTTCAGCCTTGGTATCCCCTGTCAAGGGCCACGTTCTCCCGCGACCAGGGTAGCACATTTCGGAAAAAGGGGGGACACCATCACCGGCCAGTAGCCATCGATCGCCGAAATGGGTATAGTAGGCCCTTTGCAGGCCGGCAACGACATCGTTTCACCCTCGATCATCCAGGCATGAGCAGAGCATGAATCAAGAACTACCCAAGCGATTCCAGTTCCAGGAGATTCAAGGACGTGTCTACCAGAAGTGGCTCGAGTCCGGGGCCATGCGGGCCCTTCCGGACGACCGGGAGGAGCGGTACGTGATCATGATGCCGC
Source organism: uncultured Gammaproteobacteria bacterium (assembly GCA_964418585.1). GTDB lineage: Bacteria > Myxococcota_A > UBA796 > JAJRTE01 > JAJRTE01 > JAJRTE01. The sequence continues at coordinate 36,297 of CAYQMG010000032.1, forward strand.
TGCCCAACGTCACGGGGGCGCTCCACATGGGGCATGCCATGGACAACGTGATGCAGGATCTTCTGATCCGTTGGCACCGGATGATGGGCGACAACACGCTCTGGATGCCCGGGACAGACCATGCGGGCATTGCCACCCAGGCGGTGGTGGAGAAGCGGCTGTTTGAACTCGAGGGCAAGACCCGGCACGACATCGGCCGGGAGGCGCTGGTGGAGCGTATCTGGCGCTGGAAGGATGAGTACCAGGCTCGGATCATCGAGCAGCAGCAGGCGATGGGATGTTCGTGTGACTGGTCGGTGTACCGGTTCACGATGGACGAGGTATGCAAGCGTGCGGTTCGGGAGGCGTTTTTCCGGTTGTTCCAGGATGGACTGATCTATCGGGGCAATCGTCTGGTGAACTGGGATTGTCATCTCCAGACGGCGGTGTCGGACGATGAGATTGTGCGGAAGACGGTTCAGAGTCATTTTTGGCACATTCGTTACCCGTTCGTGGATGCCGAGGACGGGGAGCCGGCGTGGGTGACGGTGGCCACGACCCGACCGGAAACCATGCTTGGGGACACGGCCGTGGCGGTGCACCCGGATCCGGGAGCGGCGTTGGATGAAGCCATCGAGAGTCTGGAGGCGCGTCTCGCCTCGGCGGCGGAGAAGGAGCGGCCCGATCTGGAGGGGGAGTTGGCGCGCCTGCGGGAGCGGAAGGCGACGGATCTTCCCCGGCTGGTGCAACTTGCGGAGATGGCCCGGAAAGGCCGGACCCTCGAACTCCCATTGCTCGGTCGTCGGATTCCGCTGATTCTGGACGAGTGGGCCCGCCCGGACATGGGTTCTGGGTGTGTCAAGATCACCCCGGCCCACGATCCGAATGACTACGAGGTGTGGCAGCGACACAAGGAGGAGATCGACATCATCAACGTGCTGAACCCGGACGGGACGTACAACGAGCAGGCGGGTCCTTACGCCGGGGACGATCGAATGGTGGTGCGGGAGCGGGTGGTGGCCGATCTCGAGGCCCGGGGGCTGCTGGAGAAGGTGGAGGATCACGAACTGGAACTGGGCCATTCGGACCGGTCCAAGACGCCGATCGAGCCTTACCTTTCCAGGCAGTGGTTCATCTCCATGGGCGACCGTCCCGGCGGAATCGTGTTTGGCAGAGGCACGCCGAATGAATTCAAGGCGCCCGGACTGGCTCAGGCCGCCATCGATGTGGCGGGTGGACACTGGCGCACCCCGTCGGGCCGAGCCCTGCGGTTTCATCCGGATCCGGAGCGCTACGCGGGCACCTACACCGCCTGGCTGGCCGAGAAGCGCGACTGGTGTATCAGCCGCCAGCTCTGGTGGGGCCACCGGATCCCTATCTGGCATGGAACCGTGTCTCGTGAAGCCCTGGATCAGGTCATCCAGCTCTCCTTCGACCTGGAAGAGGAGCCGCTCTGGACCTGGGTGGCCCACGAGGACGGCACCTTGCTCTGCCCTCGAGACGTGGAGGGGGACGGTCCGTTCGACGTGCTGGTCTGTATCCGCCACGAGGAGGACGAGCCGCGTTTTGCTCCTGCGCTGGAGAAACTCGGGCTGGCACAGGACCCGGACGTGTTGGACACCTGGTTCAGCAGCGCTCTGTGGCCGTTCAGCACCCTCGGCTGGCCGGACCCGGACACGGCCGCGGTGGAGCCGGGGCAAACACCGCTCGGCGCTTCCAACGGGCGGCCCAGTTTCCTCGAGTACTACTACCCCGGCTCGTGCCTGGTCACGGCTCGAGACATCATCACCCTTTGGGTGGCCCGGATGCAGTTGATGGGCCTGTACCTTCTCGGTGATGTGCCCTTTACCGATTGTTTCATCCACGCCAACATTCAGGACGGCAAGGGCGAACGGATGAGCAAAAGCAAGGGGAACGGGATCGATCCGGTGGACATCATCGAGGAGTACGGGGTGGACGCGATGCGGTACGTGCTCTGCGACATGCAGACCGGGACTCAGGACATCAAGTTGCCGGTGCAGGCGATTTCCCCGTACACGGGGGAGCGGATCGAATTGGCCACCGCCCGTCACGGGCGGACCATTTTCACCTACATCGATCCGGCCAATGGCAAGGAGTTCGATGTCCTCGGCACCCTGGACGACCTGCCGAGGGCTCGAGTCACCAGCGACCGGTTCGAGGTGGGGCAGTTGTTCTGCACCAAACTCTGGAATGCAGCCCGGTTCGCCCTGCTCAACCTTGGGCAGCACCCCTTCCGGCCGCTCGACGAGGCGGACCTTCACCTCGAGGACCGCTGGATCCTCTCCCGGCTCGCGCACACGGTGGACGAGGTCACTCGAGCCCTGGAGGACTACAATCCCTCGGGCGGGTTGGCGGCAGCACGGGAGTTTTTCTGGGGAAGCCTTTGTGACTGGTACCTCGAACTCATCAAGCCAAGGCTTCGCGATGACCACGGCGCCTTTGCCGCACGGTCCGTCCTGGCTGTGTGCATGGACCAGGTGCTCAGGCTCTTCCATCCGTTCGTGCCCTTCATCACCGAGGAATTGTGGGGCAAGCTCGGCCGTCAGGCTCCGGAACGGGGCATCGAAGCGCCGCTGACCACGCCGGAGCTGCTCATGACCGCCCCGTGGCCCGCCCCTTCGTCGGCCTGGATCGACCCGGAGCTGGAGGCGGATGTGGCCATGGTCCAGGAAGTGGTCCGGGCCATCCGGGACCTGAGGTCTCAGTATCAGGTTCCACCTTCGCGGAAGGTCTCGGCCACGATCCAGGCCGGGGGAACGGCGTTGGATCGTCTGACCCGTCTGGCACACCTGGTACAACACATGGCCGGGGTGGAGGAACTCGTGTGTGGGTCGGACGTGACGCGGCCGGCGCTGAGCGCGGTGAGCGTGATGGGCGACCTGGAGATCTATCTTGCCGGCGTGATCGATCCGGAGAAGGAGAGGGCGCGGCTGACCAGGCAGCGGTCCCGAATCGAGAAGGATCTGGAGCGGACCGCCCGGAAGCTGGGCAATCCCAGGTTTGTCGAGAAGGCCCCGCGCGAGATCGTGGAAAAGGAACGAAATCGCGAGGCGGAACTCCGCACGCAGCTCGAGTTGATCCAGGCCGAACTCGAGGCGTTGGGGTAGGTCTGGCCGATCCTTTTGACCGAGCTTTGAGGCCGGACCGTGCCCACGGGTCCGGACCAATCCGATCAGAATCTGCACGCTCACAGGCGCAGGGCCTGACTTCGGGCCGGGGTCAGGTGTCCGGGTGCCGTTCCAGGTACTGGCGGATGGCCTCGGCCACGGGGTAGCGTCCGTCCACGCCTCGAGCCCCCAGGATGGCAATGGAGACGGTGCGCCCATCCTCGAGCACGGCCCGGGTCACGAGGCACGATTCGGACATGACGATGTATCCGGTCTTGCTGGCCTGGATATCCCACTGGCTGCGCAGAAACAGGCGATTGGTGGTTCTGGCCGCGATGGTGGCCGGCCGGTCCAGGCGCTGGTACCGGTGCTCGGGCGTGGTCAATACTCGAGCCAGCAAGGGGTCGCGGAGGGCGGCCTCGAGCAGGACCACGGCGTCTCGAGCAGAGCAGACATTGCGCGGGTCCAACCCGGTCGGCTCTTCGAAGTGGGCGTGGAGCAGCCCGATGGCCCTGGCGCGTCGGTTCATGGCGTCGCGAAACACGCCGAGGGGGAGTCTGGACTGGCGCACGAGGGCGATCATGGCGCGATTGTCGGAGGAGAGCAGTGCCTGGTAGAGCAGGTCTCCGGCGCGGTATTTCCCGCCCACGCGCAGCTTGGATCGGGTCGGCAGCAGGTAGTACTTGTCCTCCCACAGGATGGTGAGCACCTCGTCCGGGTCGGGTCGGGTGTCGGCGAGCACGAGTGCGGCTGCCAGTTTGGTGATGCTTGCGATGGGATAGGGGCGGCCTGCGTGGCGTGCCATGAGTACGCGGCCTGCGTCGTGGTCGTAGACGAGGTAGGCTCTGGCGCGCAGTCTGGGGGCACCGCTGGGCCGGACATCATCGGTGGTGAGCCCTGGGAGGAAGGGTCGGTCTCCCTGGGCGCATCGTGCGTCGCCCTCGAGCACGCGGCGGAGGGCGTCCTGGGCGAGTGGGTCGTCGAGGAGTGGAGGGATGGCCGCCTCGTCCGGAGCGGGGGGTGGTGGCCAGGGGGGTGAGGTTGTGTGGCAGGCGGTCGAGAGGAGCAACAGGGAGGCGGCTACGAGGGCGCCGGTGCGGGGGAGGATGGTGTGTTTTGAGGGAGGCATATTGTTCAACCGATACATGATCCTGTGCAATCGATGGGGACGGGACGGTTCATCCGGATGAATCAGGGCATGGTAGCACAGGTATGCGCCGATGTGATCAGCGGATCTTTCCCCGGGTTTCGGGTTGGGGCAGGAGGAGGGCTTCGTTTCGGAGGCGCATGAGTGCGGAAGCGCAGAGCGTCCGGGGGTCGGAGGGATGGTCCGGGTGTTCATCGTTGTGCAGGGAGGGGGTGGCCTGCTTGTGGAGGGCTGCGCACAGGGTATCCAAGTTGCGGGTTCCATCGGCCAGGCTCAAGAGGATCCGGTCGAACGGTTGGAGCAGGATTTCGTCGTGGTGGAGATTGGTGACGAAGCGGCGGCCGGCCGAGACCTGGTATCGAGCGAGGGGGCTGGAGCGGGGATGAGAGCCTATCCGGGCGGTGGCGGAGAAGGGGTGGGAAAGCAGGTCGAGCACGCCGGTTTCCATGCCGGTCTGGAGGGTGAGGGCGAGCACGTCGGCGATTTCTTGCTTGGAGAACGACTGGCCGGGGAACTCGGCGAGCCGCCGGGCCGTGCGGGCCGACAGGTCCGGGAAGGTGAGCGCTTCGGGCCAGGCCGCGGCCAGTTCGAGCAAGGCGAGCTTGCTCACGGGGTGGCGGACGCCGAGGCGCTTGCCGCCGCCGGAGAAGTGGGCCGTTTCCGAGGGTTCCAGGCGGAGTTCCCGGGTTTCGAGGGCCGGGCGTCCAGCAGCATGGAGGTCTTGGACGGCGGTGGGGTCGGGGCGTGAAGCCACGTGCACGTCGTCATGGACCAGGATGGAGCGACGGAAGGTGCGGGCGTAGAGGAAATCGAGCAATTGCTCCATGTCGTATCGGTCATCGGCTTGTTCGCAGATCCAGGTGGCGAGGGTGTCGTCCAGGTTGTCGAGCAGTGGGACGAAGGATTCCGTATCTGTCACGTACGCCAGGCCGGCGCGCCCGGCCTGTTCGAGGAAGGTTTTGAAGTAGACGGGTTCGTTGTCTGTTTCCAGGAGTTCGTGGAACAGGTAGGAATCGGGGAGGTCGCGGAACAGGGCCACCTCGCGCGCCACCGCTTCGGCGAACAGGGCGTTGGGGAGAGGCGCCTCGGCCAGTCGTTCGAGGGCGTTGCGGGCGAATCGTGCGGCCTGGGGAGGGGGTGTTCCGGGGCGGACGAGGGTTCTGAGCAGGTCGCGGACCGCGCCGCGGAACCGCCAGCCTGGGAGGGTGTTGTAGCAAACGTAGCCGACGCCGGCCGGTGCGAGGCTCGAGGCGATCACCTCGAGGAGCCGTTCCCGGACGGGACCCGGGACCCAGGAGTAGACGCCGTGTGCCACGATGTAGTCGAACTTGCCGAGGTCCGGGGTGATTTCGAGGATACCGATGGGTTCCAAGGTCACGTTGGCCAGTCCGAGCGCGTCGATGATCTTTCGGCCCAGTGCGATCTGGCGGTCTGAGACATCGATGCCGACGAACGTGGCGTTGGGGAGGGAGGAAGCCATTCCGATCAGGTTGTCTCCGGAACCGCAGCCCAGGTCGAGCACGCGGGCGGTCTCGATGGGGGGCGGCCGGACGCCGTACAGGCGTACTGCAGCGCCGAGGCGGGCGGGGTGGGTTTCGCGGTGTGCCCGTCCTTCGAACGGGAGGCTGTTGTAGCTGAGGAGCGCGTCGTGCTCCACCGGGGACGCCTGGTGATGGGACTCGAGAGTTGATGATCGCTTCCGTTCCATGTCCAGCACTCTCTGTTTCCGCTTGTGCACGCTGAATCCTGCCAGGGGGGAGGGGCATGCCGGGTGCAGGCCCTCCTGCAGCCGCCTTCATGAGCTTGCACTGGTATGGTACGCAACTCGCGGCAGCATGCAACGGGGTTTTCTCGCCTGGTTGGGAAGCAGGCTATTTGGCGGGGGGGATGACGCCGGCGTAGAGGCTCGATTCCTCGCGTACTCGCCAGCCGCCGTCCTCGAGTTTCTGGAGCACGATGGGCCTGGCCGACTGGGCGCCGGAGCAATGGAGGAAGAGGCGAATCCTGCCATGTTGCTCGGGTGTGGTCTCGAGGTGTACGGCGTAGGGTGGGTTGGGGAGCGCATACCCGTCTTCCGGGCGTGTGCCCGCGAGGTAGCTTCGGGCCAGGTGCGGATTGTCCTCGAGGCGTCCGAGGTGGTAGACGATGCTCCGGCACAGGACCTTTTCTCCTCCCCTTCCGCGGACGAGGTGGTCGGGGGTCATCAGGAGTCCCACCATTTCGGAGCCCAGGTCTGGGTCCCGGGTGAACACGAGCATCGCCATTACGTACAGACCCGCCACCGCCTCCGGGTCGGTCTTGACCGCCTCGTACATCTGCTTCAGTTCGGCCACGGAAGAGGGCGGCGACACCGTGACCTTTCCCTGCTTCGTTCTGCTCGCCATGAACGCCTCCTCCGACCGGCCCCGGGAACGCCCGCGGTCAGTCGGAACGCTTTGTGAATTCCTCGGACAGGTTCTCGTAGAAGTTTCGACACTTGTATCTGTCCGGCGTTCCCATCAACTGGATACCGCTGCGCGGGTGCACGTTGTAGTATCCGGTGATGGCATAGGGAAGATGGTAGCCCCAGCGGAGTTCGTCGCGGAGTGTTGCGAAGTCATCGACGAGGTCCAGGATGGGGCGGACGTTGTACTTGGGGTTGTCGAGGTAGAAGAGGAGGAGTTCCAGCGGGCAGTTTCCAGCCCCTCGCCCGATACCGTGAATCGTGCCGTCCACGAAATCGGCGCCCTCGTCGATGGCCACGATGGAGTTTGCGAACGCCTGCTGCTGGTTGTTGTGGAAGTGGACCCCGACCGAGATGTCGTCTCCGACCGCGTTCTTGTACTTGCGCACGAGGTAGCGCACGTGGTAGGGGAACAGCGCGCCGAAGCTGTCGACGAGGGCCAACCGGTGAGGCTTGAGGCGGGCCACACGCTCCAGGGTTTGGTCCAGCACATCGATGGTCACCGTGGAGATCGCCATCACGTTCAGGAACACCTCGTACCCGCAGTCGAGGGCGTGCTTGACGATGGTTTCCGCCTCGTCCATCTGGTGGGCGTAGGTGGCGACCCGCACCACGTCGATCACGGAATCCGACTTCTTGGGGATCTCCGCAGTGGTGACGCGCCCGATGTCCACCATGGTGCTCAGCTTGATTCGTCCGGGGCGGACCACCTTTTCCAGTTCCTCCTCGTCGCAAAAGCGCCACGGACCCACCTTGTCCCGGTCGAATGCCCCCGGCTTGGTCCGGTAGCCTACCTCCATGTAGTCCACACCCGACTCGGCCAGTGCCTCGAACGTCTTGTTGACCAGCTTGTGGTCAAAATACCAGTTGTTGCAAATCCCTCCGTCGCGGATGGTGCAGTCCAGCACCTGGACCTTGCGGCGTCGGTCGGTGATCAGTCCGTCCGGACAACTCGACACGCGATAATCCACTCCCATCGGTAACCTCCCGTGTTCAGGTTGCAAGCACCCGGTCGCGTCCAGGCGGAATGTGGGCACGACGGCTCGAGTTCCCTGTGGTTCGTTCAGGGACGCCCTATCTTGCCCGATCGCCCCCGGTGGCATCCAGTGGAATCCCTGGACCGACCCACCCTGGTATCCGCCCGGGCTCCAGGCCGGGAAAGGGGGGCACGCGTCCGTCCTACGCGGGTGGTGACTGCCGGTTCACCCGCCGAGCATGGCCTTTTTCAGGCTGACCTGGGCAGGCCTGTCCCCCAACCAGGCGCCGAAGCAGGCTCGCTTGAACGTGATGCCGGGCTCGGTGGCTCGAAGTTTCCCGTTCTTGTAGACCTGCACCCCCACGCCAGGCTGGTACACCACGTCGTACACGTCTCCAGGACGAATGCCCCGCTTGAACACCTCGATGAACCGGTCGAGTTGCGGTTCGATCGGCGACAGATCGCCCCCCATGGCGTTCCGGAAGCTCTCGCGCAGAGCCTCCTCCATCCGTTCGGGCGTGATGAGTGAGGAGACGATTTGCATGCGCACCGCCATGGGTTCGTCGGCGGACACTATCCAACGCGCGTCTCGACTGGGGTGCGTCAGGTAGAGCCCTGCCACGTAGGCGTCGACGAAGTACTTGGTGCGGACGCCGGCGCCGTTGAGCAGCAACCGCGTGCCGGCGAACTCGAGTTCGTCCGGGAGTCGCACCCCTTGCACGTCGCGCGCCCGGCCGAACAAGGGGGTCATCAAGATCATCGCGGCAAGCATGAGCCAACTCCTTCTTGTGGTCATCGTGGTCGAACCTCCGGATACCAGGAGTCCACACCCTCTGGTCGAGCGGTCGGTCCGGACGCTGACTGGCCGGACTGCGGGCATCTTAGCACGGAACCGGCCGGACCACCGCCTCGAGCCGCAGCGCCGGGGTCTGTGGTGGGTTCTCCCGCCCTGGTGCGGGGCCAGCATGCAGGCCTCGGTTGAATTCCCGTCCAGAAGATTGTACATTCCCGCCTGGGTTGCGCGGCGGGCCTGGGCGATCGGCTGGTTGGTTCAGAGCCTGTTCTTGCCGCCGGAACCGGGACATGTCCCCCAGCACACGACGAGGAGGGTCGGATGGCGGAGCCCCAGGAGTTTGTTTACGGAATCAATCCAATCCATGAGTTGGTCGCTGCCTATCCCGAGGAGGTGCAGGAGATACTCATCGCACGCCATCGCAAGGACCCGCGGATTCGGCGCCTGCTCGAGGCGGCCGAGTCGAGGGGGATTCCGGTGCATGGACGCCCCAACGAGGCGCTCACCCGCCTGGCTGGAAACGTACACCATCAAGGACTGGTGGCGGTGGTGAGCGGGTTCCGGTACACGCCGCTCGACACGCTCGTGACACGCCTCGAGCAGGTGCGCACGCCCCTGGTGCTGCTGCTCGATGGGATCCAGGACCCGGGCAATCTGGGCGCGCTCATTCGTAGCGCCCACGTGCTGGGTGCTGATGCCGTGATCATCCCGCGGGACCGGGCGGCTCGAGTGACGCCGGCGGCCCGCAAGGCGTCGGCCGGGGCCACGGAGCACCTGCCGGTGGTGCGGGTGACCAACGTGGCGCGGACCATGGTGCACCTGTTCGAGGAGGTTGGTATCTGGTGGGTCGGGCTGGACGCCGAGGCGGGGGGGCTGTTGCACGAGACCGACCTTGATGCCCCGTTGGGATTGGTCATCGGCGGAGAGGGCAAGGGCATGCGCCAGTTGACCCGGAAGCGCTGCCATTTTCTTTGCAAGATTCCTTCGGCGGGCACCACGGGGGTGGGTTCGCTGAATGCGGCCGCAGCCGGGGCCATTGCACTTTACGAGGTGCAGCGTCAGAGGTCGGCGGCTCGAGGTGCGGCCTCGCCGGCACTGGATGCCGACTCCACCGGCGGTTCCGGAGGCAGCGAGGGGCCGTAAGCCGCCAGGTAGCCGGCAAAGTTTCGTATGACCGCACGGACGTAGTTCCGGGTCTCCCGGTAGGGAATCTCCTCGACGAAGGCGTCGTCCTCGAGATCCCCCATGGTGGCAAGCCATGTCGCCACCACGGACGGCCCGGCATTGTAGGCGGCCAGGGCTCGAGCCAGGCTGTCCCCGTGGGCTTCGAGCATGGCCCGGAGGTACTCGGTTCCGAGTCTGAGGTTGAAGTCCGGCCGCTTCAGGTAGTAGGCGCGATACCCTCGAATGTTCAGCCATCGGCAGATGATCCGGCCGGTTCGTGGCATGATTTGCATGAGACCTCGAGCACCTGCCCGGCTCCCCGCGGTCGGGTCGAACACGCTTTCCTGACGGATGATGGCGGCCACGAGCGTTGGTTCCACGCCGCGGCCCAGGGCGTGTCGGACGATTGCCTCACGAAACGGGAACGGGTAGGCCAACGCCACCCGGGAGGGAACGATTGCGTCCCCGGCGGTCAGTGTCCGGAGGTAGTGGAGCCCGTATTGCATCCCGTAGTAGAGGGAGCCCATGGCATGGCGGAGGGCTGCGGCCATCCATCGGGCGGTGCTCCCGGCTGCGGGATGGTGCGCTGCGGCGTAGAGTTCGCGGCGTGCCCCGGATTCATCCCCCATGAGCCACAGTTCCTTGGCACGCTCGAGGTGGAGGGCCGGGCCCGGGGACTGGATACCGGCGAGGTGGTCCTCGAACCCGGGAAACAGCAGCGACAGGCCCAGGCGGGCAGGGGAAGACGCGGGGAAGGGTGGATCGCCCCGCGGCATCTCCACCGATTCCTGGCTCTCCGCCGTCTCCGGAATGCGGACTCGAGGCCGGGTGCCGCCCAGCCGCCATCCAGCCAGGATCCCGTAGTAAGAGAAGGGAAAACGATAGGCCACGTCGTCCAGGACCGCCGAGCCGCGGATCGGATTTCCGGTCGCCTCCAGGACCCGTCCGAGCCAGTAACGTGCCTGGGCTTCGTCCAGGGAGCCCACCGGCACCTCCTGGAGGATGGACCGCAACGACAGCAGGGCTCGAGGCCAGTCGCGACTTCGAATGAATCCCCACGTGCTCAGCCAACGGGCCTCGGAGGCCCGTGGATGGTCTGGGAAACGACGGACGACCTCTCGGTACAGGGCATCCGCGTCCGCACGGCGCCCGGCCTTGCGACGCAGGTAGGCGAGAAGAAAATAGGCGTCCACCCCGTCCTCGCCGGGACCTGCGGCAACGTACCGTTCGAGCAGCGCTTCCCGGGCTTCCGGTTCGTCGGCTTCGGCCAGGGCTCGCGCCCATTCCCGCACCGTGGACCAGCGGGGGTCGCCCATGGCGATTTCCTCTGCCAGCACCTTCTCCAGGTAGGGCGCCGCGCGCTCCAGCCGGTGGGTCCGCAAAAAATAGAGTCCGCGCAACCGTTCGAAATCCAGTCGGTTTCTCGGGCAGGGACAGGTGTCGATCGCTTCCTCGATCGCCTCGTACAGCGGAACATTGCGCCGGGAGGTCAACTGGCGGGCCAGCCGGTCGTGCTGGAAGCTCCAGTCCACACAACGCTGCTCCGGACGAAGCTCCGCCCCAAGTCGCTCGGCCGCTCGGTCGGCCCGGGCGGCCAGCCTGCCGTCACCGTATTGCGCTGCCCGCCGGTAGTAAACGTAGGCGTCCAGCGGTTGGCGCGATTCCACCGACCGGCCGAGATAGTAGTAGAGGACCGAGCGTGGCGGCGCCGGGGACGCGGCCAGGGCCAGCGAAAAGCTCGTCTCCGCCTCCTCCATGCGGCCTCGAGCCAGGTGGACGCGCCCTTCGAAATAGTGGGCCCAGCCTTTTTGCGTCGTGCCAGGATGGGACAACAGACGCTGGGCATAGTCCGCCACCGCTTCCAGCCTCGCATCGTCCGCCGGACCGTCTCCCGCCTCGAGAAGAATCATCCGCGCCAGATCACGGTAGAAATAGTCGGAAAATGCTGGATAGTCCTCCAGCAGCGCCCGATAGAGCACGCGCGCAGCCACAAAGTCCCGGCGGCCAAACCGCTTCCGCGCCTCGAGAAAACGCGCGCGCAAGGCCTGGCGCTCCGGCGACATCTCCGGGTCGGTCGCCGGAACCGTCACATCCGTCTCCGGAAGCTCGAGCCGCTGGATCGGAACCGACAATGCCAGCCGAAAAGGCCCGCCTCGCTCTGGGCGCTCCATGCTCGGAAACCAGGACGGACCGGGCATCCTGACGCCTCCAGCCGTCGCCGACCCGGACAGCAGCAGACAGGCTCCCACCCAGAGGCACACCAGTCCTTTCGGAACCCGTCCCCCGCCTACCCCCCGGGTACGACCCGTTGTCCGGCCCCTCGAGGGGCGGCTCGAGCCCGTGCTGCGCACGCCGGCTTGCCACCCGATCCTACGCCTTTCCACCCATCGCCTCATCGCTTGACAACCCTGTCCGCGACGCCGGTCTGACGCGCTTTCACTGTATCATCCCCGCGGCGCTCCGGCCACTGTGTCTGCAAATGGGACCTAGACCGTTGCAAGGTGGGGGACATAATTTCATCGAAGGACGCGAGGCTGCGATGAATATGTCCAGAAAACGATCCAATTTTTCACTTTTGACTCGCTTTTGTCGCAAACTCGAGACAAAATCGTCCAGGTGAATCCTGGTCATGGTCTGGCAGCGCGCCCTGAAGCTGCCCCGGCGTGGCAGGAAGCGCGTTCCCACCGTGCGGGCCTGGCCCCGGGGATTCGGGAAAGGCCGTCATACTGAGGTGAGAGCATGGGGCGAACACAGCAGAGTCGACGTGACATCATTGAGCTTGTCGCAGGGATCAATGCCGCGTTTGTGGACACGGAGGGTGGGACGGATGGGCAACTGCGGCTGGTGACGAACCGGTGCGGGGAGTTTTTGGGGGTTGACCGGGCTTACGTGGTGTTGTTGTCGGAGGAGACGTCGGAGTGTGTGGGGGCTCATGAGTGGTGTGCGGAGGATGTCCGGCCGTCGGGGGAGGTGCTGCGGACGCTACGGCAGGGTGAGATTTCGTGGTTGATGGACCAGTTGAAGGTGGGCACGGCGGTGAGCGTGGAGAGTATTGAAGCGCTGCCTGGGCATGCGGAGGGGGAGCGGCGCCTGTTCGAGCGGAACGAGGTGCAGTCGTTGCTGGCCGCCCCGATCATGGGGGATCACTCGCTGATGGGGTATCTCGCGGTGGAGGTGACCCGGGGGGGGCGTGCGTGGAGCGAGGAGGAGCAGTTATTGCTGAGGCTTCTTGCGGACACGGTGGGTCGGGCCCTGGACCACAAGCGTGCCAAGGATGAACTGGGGGCGCACCGTGCGCGTATCGAGGCCATCGAGGCGGATGGGAGCGAGCGTTTGGCGGTGACGGTTCAAAAACTAAAGGAGGAGCTTGCTCAACTACAAGTGCTTGAGCGGCGGCTTCAGTATCTGTCGTCGCATGATCCGCTGACGAACGTTCCGAACCGAGCCACCCTGGTGGATCATCTGCGCCATGTGGTGGCGGAGGCGGCGATGGGGGATCATGGTGCGCTGCTTTTGATCGATCTTGACAACTTCAAGATACTGAACGAGACATTGGGGTATCGAGCGGGCGATGAGATCCTGATGGGGGTGGTGCGGATTTTGAGGAGCAATTTGCGGGAGGGGGATTTCCTGGCGCGGTTGGGGGGGGACGAGTTTGCGGTTCTGTTGAAGGGAACGTCTCGGGAAGGTGCCCGGAAGGTTGCGGAGAAGTTGCGTGCAGCGGTGGAGACGCAGGAACTGGAACTGGTGACGCAGGATGTGCAGTGCAGCCTGACGATAAGTATTGGGGCGGTATTCGTGGACGGGAGTGCGGACAGTCAGAAGGTGCTCGCCTATGCGGATGCAGCGCTGTACGCGGCGAAGGAGCGTGGACGGAACCGTGCTCATTTTGCGGAGCCGGGGCAGCAGGATTTGTTGGCGGAGCTTGCCGAGACCAACGAGATGATCAGTTTGATCCGTGCTGCGTTGCGCGAGGAGCGTTTTGTGCTGATGTTTCAGCGGATCGTGGAGATCGAGACGGGAAAGGTGCGGCATCACGAGGTACTTCTTCGGCTTGCGGACGGGACGGGGCGGCTCATCCCGCCCAATCGATTCATTCCGGTGGCGGAGCGGTTTGGTCTCATGCCCCAGGTGGACTACTGGGTTGTGCGTGCGTCGCTGCAGGCGTTGGCTCGCTATCCGGGCCTGAAGGTGTTTGTGAACATTTCGGGCGCCAACCTGGGCGATGAAGGCTTGCTGGCGAACATTGAGCACGACATTCTGGAGAGCGGTATCGATCCGGGCAGGATCGGCTTCGAGATCACCGAGACCACCGCGGTGAAGGACCTGGTGTCTGCCGAGCGTTGGATCCTTCGCCTGAAGAACCTTGGCTGTCGTTTCGCCCTGGACGATTTCGGTATCGGGTTTTCATCGTTCACCTATCTTCGCATGTTGCCCGTGGACTACCTGAAGATCGATGGTTCGTATGTCCGGAACATGGACACCGACACCACCCATCATGCGCTCGTCCAGGCCATGAACACCGTGGCGCACACGCTGGACAAGAAAACCGTGGCCGAATTCGTGGAGTCGGATGCGGTCATGAAAACCTTGCAGAAACTCGGTGTGGACTATGGCCAGGGCTACTACATCGGAAGACCCTGCCTCGAGCCCGAAGGGCTCCAGAGTTCCAGTTGACCCACCTGTTCGTGCCTCATTTGGGGGTGCGTTCTTTTTTCTCCACCCTGCGTGCATGCGCCTTCCCGGGTCCTCGAGGTGGGGAGGTCTGCGCAACATGAATTTCACTTGAAAGGGGCACGGCCTTCTGATAAAAGAGGGTGACTTCTGGTGACCCGTACAGGAGCCGGCGAGGCGGCTCCAGAAACACAACAACCAAGGAGTGCTTGTGAATAAGGTGTTTCCAAGCGTCGCAGAGGCCCTGTTCGACCTCACCGACGGCGCGACCATCATGGCAGGGGGTTTCGGATTGTGCGGGATTCCGGAAAACCTGATCCGCGCCATCCGGGACAAGGGTGTCAAGGACCTCACGTTCATCAGCAACAATGCGGGGATTGACGACGAGGGGCTCGGATTGCTGCTGCAGACGAGGCAGGTGAAGAAGATGATCTCGTCCTATGTGGGGGAGAACAAGATCTTCGAGCAGCAATTTCTGAACGGGGAGCTGGAAGTGGAGCTGGTTCCCCAGGGGACGTTGGCGGAGCGGATACGGGCGGGGGGTGCCGGGATTCCGGCGTTTTACACGCCCACGGGGGTTGGGACGCGGATTGCGGAGGGCAAGGAGGTCCGTGTATTCGACGGGAAGGAGTACCTTCTGGAGCGCGGGTTGACTGCCGATTTTGCCATCGTGAAGGCGTGGAAGGGGGATCGTTGGGGCAACCTGGTCTACCGGAAGACGGCGCGGAACTTCAACCCGATGATGGCGACAGCGGCTCGAGTCACCATTGCCGAGGTGGAGGAACTGGTGGAGCTGGGCGACATCGATCCCGACATGGTGCACACGCCGGGGATCTTCGTGCAGCGGATCGTGGTGGGCGAGCGCTACATCAAGCGCATCGAGCAACGGACAATCCGGCAGGAGGGTTAATCGATGGCACTGACCCGCGATGAGATAGTGCGCAGGGCCGCCCAGGAACTGAAGGACGGCTACTACGTCAACCTGGGGATAGGGATTCCGACCTTGGTGGCCAACCACATCCCGGAAGGGGTGGAGATCGTGCTCGAGTCCGAGAACGGGCTGTTGGGAATCGGCCCATTTCCGTTGGAGCACGAGGTCGATCCGGACCTGATCAATGCCGGGAAGCAGACGGTGACCGAGGTGCCTGGGAGTTCCTATTTTTCGAGCGCCGACAGTTTTGGAATGATCCGGGGTGGGCACATCGATCTGACCGTGCTGGGGGCCATGCAGGTTTCCGAGAAGGGAGACCTGGCCAACTGGATGATTCCCGGAAAGATGGTCAAGGGGATGGGGGGCGCCATGGACCTGGTGGCCGGGGCGCGCAAGGTGGTGGTGACCATGGAGCATTGCACCCGGAAGGGTGGTTTGAAGGTGCTCAAGGAATGCACGCTGCCCCTGACCGGGAAGGCATGTGTGGACCTTTTGATCACGGATCTCGCCGTGTTCCAGATCGATCGGGGGCGGGGGATGACCTTGATCGAGTTGGCCCCCGGGGTCACCGAGGAAGAGGTTCGGTCCAAGACCGAAGCCCACTACGAGGTTTCGCCGGACCTGAAAACGGTGACTCTGTGACTGGCTGAACAAGGACACGGGGTTCCTACCCGTTCCCACCGGCCAGCAGGACGATCTTCCGTATCGTCGGATGGCCGGTTTTTTTTGCAGGCACGCCCTGGCCCGACCGCGCGGTGCGCCCGGGCTTCACCGCTAGAATTTTCGGAAGCACGACCTCATGGATCGCAACAGTGACAGCTCGAGACCGGCCGGCAACGCGCGGCCGGAGACGGTCAGCATTCAGGTCCTGGCTGGTGGGACCGAAGCCCTGGTCGCCCGAACCAGGCGACTCATCGGGGTCAGCCCCTTTGTGCTGGTGGCCCGCTCCAGTCTGGCTGCCCGCTTCCTGCTGGAGCAACTCGACCCCTCACACCACAGTCGCCCCGTCGGGGCAGGAGACGCGGATCTCCCCGAGTCTTCGGTGCTGCTCTACGACCTCGCGGCACCCCCTGCTCGTCGCCGGGAAGCTCTCGATGCTTTTGCGAACCGCCGGGTGGCCGGCATCGTGGCATGCCCCGTTTCGCTGGTCGACGGACCCTTGCTCTCCGCAGTGAGCGCGGTCGGCCGGGTACACTGGATCGTGCAGGACGCCCATGCGTTGAGCCTCGAGTCCTCCAGGTTCGTGCCCGAGTTGGTCCGCATCCAGGACCTGACACGGCACCCGGGAACAGCTTCCCTCCTCCTTCAGGTTTCCCCGGACGCGCCTCGTGCTCGCGCCGTGGTGGAAGCCTTGCTCGGCACCGAGTCGGCGGTGGCCGAAGCGTCGGATGGGAACATCGATCGGGTGCGTGTGCGCTGTCTGTTTGTAGATGAAGCGGGCCGTTCGCGAACCGCCCTTCGTCAGGCCCTGGAACGGGTGCCCGGGTTGTCGACCACGGGCCGGTGCATTTTTCTCGCCAGTGACGACGGGTGGGGGCACGACCGGCTTCCAGCCAACGAACTCGCCAGTCTTGCCGAGGAGATGGGGTTCCAGGTGGTGGGCGGCGGTGAGATCGGCACTGGAGCCGGTCCGGTGTCCTGGTGCAAGGGGTTGACCGAGCCTCGAGCCGCCTTGCTTTCGAGCGACCCCGAAGTTTTGCAGTGTGTTCCGCCGGGCCTTCCGACGCTTGTGGTGAGACTTACGCCTCCGGGCTCTATCGACGAGGTGATCGAGGAATGTCGTTGTCTGGCGGGAAGAGGCGGAGGTATCTGGACTTACGTCGGTCCTGCTTCTGGGGGTCGCGGGTGGCCCATCGGCCCGGACCTGGTGCGTTCGATTGCCGAGTATGTGCTCGAGCACTGCGCGGGGGACCGTCCGGTTCCAGTGTCTCTGGAGGCCGTCTGGTCTCACCTGGGGATTGAGGCACCGCTCGAGGAAGCTGCGCCGGCTCTGGAACGGGTTTTCCAGGCTTTTGTCGGGGCCGGGTTTCTCCGGGCCGTGCGCCGTGCGTATTTTCTGCTCGAGGTGGCGGATGCGCATCGATTTGGATCGCCTCACATCGACATCGATCCTCGGTATGTCGCGCTTCACGAGCGGTATTCGGCCGCCCTGGCCGCCATGGACATGTTGGAATCGGTCGAGTTTCGTCTCGAGTCCCGTCTGGCGAAGGACTTGCGTGTTTTTTCCCGGACGCTGGGGTATTCGGTCGGGGAGCTGAACGATTTGTTCTCTGACATGTCGAGCGACGGTATTGTGCCGTGTCGGCTCTATTTTTCCGGGGCGGAAGGGAACATCGATTTGGAGGTGCAGGGGGCGGGGGATTTCGAGGCCATGCGTGGCAAGCTGGAAGAGGCCGTGCAAGGGGTTCGTGCCTGGTTGGAGCGGTATCTCGAGGGGGGCTACGAGGTTGTTCGGCGTCTGGCGGAAGTTGGAGGAGCCCCGGGGGGCGGAGTTCTGTCGCTGCCTTCGTGGGTCGAGGTGGTGACGTCGGAGGCGTCGTCTGGGGAAGGGGAGGGGCGTTCCCTGGTCGAGCCGGGGGAGGCAGGTACCGTTGCAGGGGTTGGAGAGGAGGAACTGTCGGCCACCCTTCGAGCGTTCCAGGAGGCGTTGAAGGGTTTGGAGGAGGGGGAGCAGGACCGGGCGTGGGGACGGCTTCTGGACGCCGTATGGGCTCTTGATGAGGATGAGGTGGGTCGGGCGCTGGAATGGGCGGGGGGGGCGAGTGATGTGGTGGGGCTGACGCGGTTGGTTGCGGTGCGTGTGGCCCTTCTTGCAGCGCACGGGGATCCGAACGAGGCCGCGGGGCTTCTGGAAGCGAGCCTGGGTCGGGGGGTGGACTCGCCCGTGGCGGGACTGCTGACCGGTCTTCTGAACACCATCGACTACCGGGTGCGGGTGTCGGAGGGGTTTGGCGGAGACATGCCGGAGGCCGTGCGACGAGCGGCTCTGGTGCTCCCGGCGCTGGAGTCTGTCCCGGCTGAGGAGGTGGCGGAGATCGTCCGTGGGTTGGGGTTTGAGGGCGAGGTGGAGTCTCTTGGCCTGGGGCAGGTTTCGCTTGTTGTGGGCGGACACCGGTGGCTGCTGGAGAGGCAGACGATTGAGCCGGAGACCGAGGCCCGGTTGTGGCTCCGGGTGGCTTCTCAGCCGGTGGACGGGATTGAGCCTGCTGTGGCTTTGGCCCGTTTGTCCGAGGCGTTCTTGATGGTGGTGGGCCTTTCAGACCGAGCGCTTTGCCAGGAACTTGCCCGCCGAGTGGTGGAGGAAAGGCAGGCGAGCGCGGCCATGCACCCGGTTCGGCGAACGGTGGCTCGAGCGCGGGCCCTTGTGGAATTGGGGCG
Organism: uncultured Gammaproteobacteria bacterium; assembly: GCA_964418585.1. GTDB lineage: Bacteria > Myxococcota_A > UBA796 > JAJRTE01 > JAJRTE01 > JAJRTE01. The sequence continues at coordinate 54,910 of CAYQMG010000032.1, forward strand.
GAGTGACGAGGCGCTCGAGCTTCTGGATACGCTATCCGACCCGGAGGGGGTGGGCGCGTCGGAGGTGCTGCATGCCCGGACCGTGGCGCTGCTTGAGCGTGGCGAAGCGCTTGAGGCCCTGACTCTGCTGGTGGACAGACTGCCATCGGGCCGCACGAGCGTTCAGGCTCGAGGCCTGTTTGCGGCTGCCGTGGGTGCGTTGGAAGCCCGGTGTGAAGCGGAGGAAGGGTGTAGTGCCTGTTCTCTGCTGGGTTCCGTTTTTTGTCCATCGGGCGGAGAGATCCTGACGTTGGTGGGGGAGGATCCGTTCGGCGAACCGGATCAGGCGCTCGAGACGCGGTTGAGGAAGCGTACCGATCTGGGCACAGGGACCTGTTCGGTCGATGCCTTGACGCAGGTGCTGAACCGGTTCGGAAACAGCCTCGAGGAATCGCTGGTCCAGGCCTGGATGGCGAAGGCCGAGTCGTCGGACGCGAAGGCGTGGCTGACGTTGGCGCGGAAACTGCTGCGACACGGGCGGCCTGGACTGGCGTTGGAAGCGGCGGAACGCGTGGTTGTCGAGCCTGAAGATCATGGAACCCGGTGGCGTCTTGCCCGGATTCTGGTGGCTGCGGGGGGGCTGTCGCGGGCGCTCACGATTGGGGTCGAACTGGACGGTGCGGGGGCCCGGGTCTGGTCTCCGGTCCAGTTTTGCCGGGACCTGGCCTCGGCGTTTGGCGAGGACTGGGGAGACCGGGTGGACGAGCTGGGGGAGGGGCTCGATGCGGGATCTCTCGCATTGCTTCGTCGTCTGGCAGAGGAGGAGCGTGTGCGGCGGAGGCTCGCCACCACGCGGGAACGACTCGAGGCGTTGTTGAATCGAGGCTCGTGGCGTGAGTTGCCGAGGGTTCTGGACGAGTATCGTTCGCAAGGCGGGGAGGCTGCGGAGCGGGATCCGGCGGTGCGAGAGGCGCTGCAACGACTGGCTGCCCGGAAGCGGCGGGTGGAGGCCCGGGTGCGTCAGCTTCTTGGGGAGCGGAAGCGGCGAGGGTGGCGAGCGGAAATGAGCCGTCTGGCGCGGGATGCGGAGTTGCTCGGGCTGGAGGAAGCGGCGGCCCGGGCGAGCGAGGCGCTGGCGGCGGCGGGTTCAGCAGGACGGGAAGGCCCGGGTGCGGGTCGTTCCGTGGAGGGCCGGGGGCGGACCGTGTCGGACCGGGACGGCGCGCGGTCGAAGGTTTCCCGGCGCGGCGAGGGTGGGCGTTCTCGTCGTGATGGGTCTGAGGCGGTCGAGGGAGGGCAGGGGAAGTCCGGGCCTGGACCTCGGCAGACCTTCAAGGATGAAGCCGCGTTGCTCGCAGCCCTCGGCGATGCGCCGGGCGATCGACAGCGGTTGCGAATGACCATGCCGTTGCTGGAGGACCTTCTGGAGCGCGATCCGAAGCGGGGGTTGAAACTTCTGCGCGACGCCATGCCCGTCTTTCACCATGCGGACGTTCTGGACCGTCCCCTGTCGCGGTTGATTCGGCGTGGATTGCCGCCTGATGAGCAGTTGCCCCGGCTTCGTCGTCTCCTCGAGGGGCACCGGGCGGGTCACGGATTCACCAGTGCGTTGAACGAGATCGGTTCTCGGGAGCACCCCGAGCCGTGGAAGCAGGTGCTTGCTCAGCTCAAGCTGAAGCAGTGAGGGGATGGCGTCCCGGAAGCGGGGCGGGCGCGCGCTGTGCCAGGTTGGGAGAGTTGGGCGGCAGAGCCTGAGCGTTTGTGGTCATCCGGTGGCCATGGAGACCTGTTGGAGGTATTCGAGGTACTCGCGGTTCGATTCCTTCCACTTTTTCAACACGAACCGGCCTCCGAGGCGAATCGCCGCATTCATTCGGGTTGGGCGCAGGAGAAAGCGTTTCGAGGCGTCGCCGGCAGTCTGGAGGTTTTGGAGTATGGCCTTGGCCGCCACACCCAGTGCACCCCGGGCCGAGTAGAACTCGCGGTAGGCCCGGAGCATCCGGTTTTGGACCTGAATCGGGCTTGCGTCTCGAGGACGGAATACGACGTGCATCGCATCGTAGTAGCGCCAGAGGTGGTGCATGATGCGCCCTTCGCGCTCCATTCGTGCAAAGGTATCGGTGCCGGGGAACGGGGTGATGATCATGAACTGGACCGAGTCGATCCCGTGGCGGTTGATGAACTGCAACGTCTCCCGGACCGAGTCGTCGTCCTCCCCGTCGTTGCCCAGGATGAACATGCCATGCACCCGGATGCCGAAAGCGTGGAACGTTTCGATGGCGTGAATCATCTCGTCCACGTTCTGTTTCTTGTTCATGGCGTTCAAGGTGCGCTGACTCACCGACTCGAAGCCCACGTAGAGCCTCGTGCATCCCAGGCGGCGTAGCTTCCTCACGAGGTCCTTGTCTCGAGCGACGTCTGCACGGACCTGGGTGGACCACTGTCGGGGCCGAATGTTGCGTCGGCCCATCTCGTCGAGGAGTGCGTGGGTATGCTTGGGGCTGGCGGTGAAGTTGTCGTCGGAGAAAAACACCTCCACGTCTCCGACGAGCCTGAGTTCCTCGAGGACCCGTTCCACGGAACTCATGCGGTACTTGCGACCAAACATCTTCGTGACGCTACAGAATTCGCAGTCGAACGGACAGCCTCGAGAAGTGATGATCGGAATGCGCTTCATGCGTTCGAAGCCCACCAGGAGGCGATAGTTCGGGAGGGGAAGCGCGTCCAGGTTTCGAGGGCTGACTCCCTGGACCACCACGCTGTCCGAGCCGTGCCGAAGCAAGTCCGCAATGACTTCCTCGCCTTCTCCCACCACGACGTGGTCTGCAAAGCAGGCTGCCTCCTCTTGCATGAAGCTCACGTGAGGACCCCCGACAATCACCTTGCCACCGGGGTTTCGGCGCTTGAACATGGCTGCCAGATCGTATCCGCGCTCGATCGTGCAGCTCAGGCCGCTGACGAGGAGGAAATCGGCGTCCAGTTCGGGCAGGGAAATGTCCCTGCCCACAAGGTTTTCATTGAAGATACGGACCTCGAACCCCTTCTGCTCCAGGATACTGCCGAGGTAGATGGGACCCATCAACGGGAGGCTCATGTACTGATCGTAGACATTGGCCTCGACACCTCGAGGTTCCAGTATCAACACCTTCTTCTTCATACGAATCTCCATGGAACGAACAGACGGCTGTGGCCCAACGAGCGGTCACAGGATACGTTGAAAGATAAACTTTGATGTCTCGGTGTCTAGACGATGGAAGAGGCCACCTGTTGCAGAAATCCGGTCTTTTTGGGGGTCGCATTCGAGCCAATCAGTGCGTCTCTCCTCGGGGCCGCCAGAGTCGAAAGACCGGGCCGGTGCTCCGGCCGACGCGGGTGGTGCCGAGCATGTGGACTTCCAGGCCGGCCGGGTTGAGTGTGAATGGGGTGGGGACGAGGTGCATGGGGGCGATCAAGTGCTCGTGTCCGAGAAGTAGCGTTTGCGGACCCACATGACCACGGCGATCCCCACGGCGAAGGCACCCACGACGGCCAGGGTCTTGGGGTGGAGAAGGTCGGCCATGGATTCGGCCTCCTGGATGGTGTTCAGAGTCACCAGGATGGCCACGAGCCAGGGGGTCACCCCGATGGCCGAGCCGATCAGGTAGTCCCGAGTCTTGATTCCGCTCGCGCCAATCGCCCAGGTGAGCGGCGGGAACAGGAACAGGGCGAGGCGCAATACGATGATGATTGTCAAGCCGTTCTCCTCGAGCTTCTTGTCGTACTTGGCCAGGAAGCTGTTGTCCAGGATCGGCTTGAAGTAGTCCCGCAGGAAGAACCTGGCGATCAGGAACGCTGTGGAGATGCCTGCATTGCACCCGATCCAGCTAAAGATGAGCGCCTCCCAGAAATCGTAGATGGTCCCGCCTGCCACGATGACGACCAGCTCGGGCATGTGAAGCAGGATGAATCCCCACGCCAGGAGAATGAACAGGATCGGACCGTACGGCCGGTGCGCCCATTCCCTCAGCACATCCAGGTGCGCCTTGATGTTCTCGTAGGTCACCAGGCGCTCCAGATCGTACCTGCGCACCGCGTAGACGACCACGGCGACGAGCACGGCGAGCGCGAGCAACTTGGCAGGGCGGCGCCACGGCGACGGGGGACTCTCCTCCCATGTCTGCCGAGGCGCTGCGGTCGCCGGTGCCCGGCCGGCAGAGCCCTGGCCGCTCCGTTCCTGGCCGGAAGGCGTCCCATCGCTCCGGGAAGATGGAGACTCGAGGCCGCGATCGTCTGTTGGGTCGGGCATCGTTAAATCCTCGTGCAAGAGGTTGCGGGCCGAGTCGCTCGAGACGAGGACTCGTTGTGCAGTCTTGACAGAAATGGCCGGTGCCCGTCAACCACTTTCGGCATCCAGTGAGCGGGTTTTGCCTCCTGGAGCCGGTGCTCTGCCAGGCGGTTCTCCGGGACAACGGTCCGGAGTGTGGTCAGGCACCCTGATAGAACAGGTCTGACGTGACATCGGCGCACGTGGCGTCGTCAGGCAGTTGCACCAGGATGTAGTAGGTGAGGTCGTTGGGACTCCAGCGAGACTCGGGGTCCATCCCGTCCAGTGTGGCGTTGTCGCTCCCGAACATGGTCTGGTCGATCACCACATCCACCATTTTGCCCTGAATCCGGTACCCCTCGCCTTCAATCTCGGAGACCAGGCCGGGCTCGAACCGGTAAAGGGTGCGAGAGCAGACATAGATGTTGGCGTTCAGCTCACCGTTCACCCATTGCTGGGTCGTCACCCCTGGATGGCCATCTTGATCCTGGTCGTACTCGGCCGGATCGTCCTCGGACGAGGGGCAGGTTTCTGTTGCCGGGTCGTTCAAATGGGCACCGAACACCCAGTACTGGGGACCAAAAGGCGTGTCATTCAAGGAGTAGACCACGGGGCATTCCCCCCCTTCCGCGTCCGCATCCTCGGTCACGGTCAAGGTTGCGCTCCACGTGGCGGGTGGAACCGAGTCGACCACGGTCTGGGGTACCACGGTCTGCTGCCACCGCTCGGTCCCCAACTTGGTAGTCACCACGATTTCGCTGGACTCCATCGCACACAACGTCTCGGTCTGCTTGATGGTGCCGTTGGGTTGGTCGTCCCACTGGACCAGATAGTAACTCCAGATGGTCTGGGGTTCCCAGCTTTCGTTCGTCAGAATACTTTCGTACACGTAGGCTTCAATGCTGGCCTGGCGTACCAGCGCCCATGTGTGAGGGTAATCCTGCATGAATTCGGGGTCCACGCACGGAGCAGGCGTGCCCGTGGGACGAGGCGTGTCGTCATCCCCCTCGTATCCACTGCACCCAGCCGTCAGGATCAGGACGGCTGTCGCAAACCCGACAGGCAAGATCTTCCTGGTGCCTCGTTGTGACATCTCCTCCGCTCCTCCGCCCGGGTTGAGTTTCGCGTCCACGGCTCGAGGCGTCGTCCGCCGATACCCGGCGGTGTCGACACCCGTCCCTCAGTCTAGCCGCTGTTCGCAGTACCTGCCAACGCACTTCGCTCCGCAGTCCGGGGACATCCCGGTCTGCGACGATTGCGGAGAGGAGAGGGGGGACGCCCATCCCGGCCTCATCCCGGCCTCGACGCCCTGTGCACCCGACGCGCCCGGCCCGGCGCAACAAGGGAGAGGACACACAAACCCGGTCACGGCTGCTCGAGACGAAAATCTCGCTTGCCGCTGCAGCGTGATCACGAGCAAGGCGCGTGTCTGGGAACGGAAGATACTTGCGCTCGCTTTCACTCGGCGGCGCGGCGTGTCTTCTTCTTGGCGTGGTAGACGGTCACGTAGCCGTTGGTCGCTCCGGGCACGGCACCTTTCACCATGATGAGGTTCCGGTCCACGTCCACCCGGCACACTTCCAGGTTTTGGACCGTGACCGTTCGGTTGCCCATCTGGCCCGCCATGCGCTTGCCTTTCCAGACACGGCCCGGCGTGAGCCGGCAGCCGATTGCACCGCCGTGCCGGAAGTACTCGTGCGTGCCATGAGTCTTCTCGAAGCCCGAGAAGTTGTGCCGCTTCATGACGCCCTGGAACCCCTTGCCCTTGGAGGTGCCGGTCACATCGACGTACTGGCCCACCTCGAAGATGTCGGCCCGAAGCTCCTGGCCGACTTCGAACTGTTCCACCTCACCGGGCTGAAGACGGATTTCCTGTACCACCTTTTTGGGCGTCACACCGGCGGCCTTGAAGTGGCCCAGTTCGGGCTTCGTGCAGCGCGTTTCCTTCTTGTCCAGGAACCCGAGTTGGATAGCTTCGTACTTGTCGCGCTCGGGCGTCTTCTTCTGGATCACGGTGCACGGACCCACCTGGATGACCGTAACCGGGATGACGGTGGTTTCCGTGAAAATCTGAGTCATGCCCAGCTTCTTGCCCAACAAACCTAGCCTCATGTCAGAACTCCGCGGTCTAACGTGGGATTCACACGCAAGTCGTGAGAAATATCCCTATCTGGCCAATTGAAACGCGGTACATTACCTTGCCTGTGCTCGAATGTCAAGTGCGAAACCACGGGGCATTCGGTAGCCGGAACGCTCGAGTGGGATGTGGGCCGTGTCGCGTTGTGGAGGAACCGACCGGCGGCCCGCGTCGGCTCGAGCCCCACTCCGCCGGTGCGGTCCCGGGCGCTGCGTTCGGATACGTGGGCTCCGGAGTTCGTGGAAGCAGACAGGCAGACGAAAAGGGGTGACAGATCGCGGCGTGAATGGTAGACGAGCACCCAGGACCCTTGAGAAAAAGGAGCGGCGACCCATGTTGATGGTGCCCATGTTAGTCGTTGCGCCCCTTGCGGTGACAGGCGGCGGAACCCTGTTCCAGGACATTGCTTCCCCCTCCTCCGACACCGGTGCCGTCTCCCCCTCGGAACCTGCGGGCGCGCAGGCCTCGTCCTTCAGCGTGAGCCTGGACGTGGCAACGGCCTACAGCTTCCGCGGCATCAATGTGTTCCAGGCACAGGGTCAGCACGACCGCCACATGCTGCTCGCTCCGGCCGCGACCTGGAGCGTGGGGGACACGGGGGTCTGGGTCGGCTACTGGGGAGCCTACCAGTTGAACGGCGACAACCGTTCGTATCTGGTGGACGCCGGCTACGGGCGTGAAACAGACGTGACCCTGGGCTTCGACAAGGACCTCGAGGACGGATGGGGCACCTTGAGCCTGTCGTTGGTGGCTTATCTCTACCCCTTTGCGGACCCCGAACTCGGGGGGGCCCACGTGCCGACGTGGTTGGAGCCCATGGTCGGGCTCGTTCTGGACCGACAGGTCGAATTGAGTCTGGTCGTGTCCTACTTCACCCATGTGCAGAAAGCGCTCGATGGCGGAGACTACGTCTACTTCAACCCCACCGTGGCCCGAACGTTCCCGTTGCGCGAACACTGGGACCTGCGTGCCGCCCTGTCCGCCGGGGCCAAGCTCTGGGCCGATGGTCCCACGTGGCAGGACAACACCGTGGACGCCACCGGAAGTGTGACCGTGTCCTACTCGAGAGGCGCCTGGTCGGTGACGCCCGGTCTGCACGGCACATGGACGAACCTTGGGGGCCTCGCGATCCAGGACCAGGCGTTTGCATGGGGAGACCTCGGCGTCTCGGTCGAATGGTGAGATGGGCACCAGGTCGCGTCCTCCCAGGACACCCACCTCGCGGGGACTCGGGGACTTCAGCGACTCCGGGGTCCACCCCGCCTAGGGCGTCGGCGTTGCGGTACGCCTGAGATCGTCTTCGGACAGGCCGGCAATCCCTATCCGTATCAGTGCAACACCCGTGGTTCCCCCCATCTCTCCGAGGTCCGACGGGTAGGTCAGTGCCCCGCCAAGCAGGTCTACCTGGAGGTTGAGGTGGCGGCCTGGCAGGGGATATCCGGTCCCGATACCAACGAGGTACTGACTCGAGTAGATGTTTGCACGGGTCGTGCGTTCCACTTGTAGGTCTGTGCCGTAGACCTCGTGCCGGACCAGGTCGTAGTCCATGGACAGTTCGCCGGAGGCATACCAGACAGTGGTGCTGTGTGGTGTCAGGGGCACGCGGATGTCGAGGCGCAGGGTACCGAGGGCGGAGGCTCCGTGAATGCTTTCGGTTGGGAAGAGGTCTTCCTGCCAGGCGACGGCCATGAATCCGGGAATGTCGACCACGCCCAGGCCGAGGCCGATGGTGGCGGGCACGCCGCCTTTCCCGTCACCCAGTGGCGCCGCCCTCACCCCGAACTGGATGCCGGTGCTGTTGTGGAACATGGCACCGGTTCTGGCCATTCGGAGTGTGGCCTGGAAGGCGAGACGGTCTGTGATACTGTAGACGAACCCGAGACGCAGGGAAGAGAGGGAGCCGGCGAAAAAGAAAAAGTCTTCCGCGGTCTGATATCCCTCGAACGTTCCGGCGAGCGCGCCGAGTTGGAGCCCGCACCAGAGTCCCTTCACGCCTTCCGGGGTCATGCCCGTGGTGTAGCGTTTTTCAGCGGCGGTACGACGGGCCTCGAGTGCAGCGGAATCCTGCGGGGTGGGCTGTCCCGGCTTCTCCTTGTCCGGTTGTGGTTCGGCAGTCGCAGGCGGAGGGGTTTCTGTGTTCAGCGCGTGGTCGGGTTCGGTTGCTGTTTCTGAGGCTGTTACCTCCTGCCCACTGACAGGGGTCCCGGAAAGGGCCCCCAGCGTGATCCAGACCAGCAACGGTGTCATGATGATAGCTCCTCATCGTTGGACCAGTTTCCCAGGCGTCGAGGTTTCCGTCAGGGAACCGGTGTCGGTGTCGGGGTCGAGAGCGGAAGGGGCGTCGGGGTCACTTCCTCGAAAGGCTGGTCTAGCCCGGCGCAGTACTGCAATGCGTCCTCTCCGAACAGGCAGATCGAGACCTCACGGCAGTAGTCTGCCTGAACCCAGTCGTTGAGTTCCGGTCCCACTTCCAGCCCGAGGCGTCCGGCACCGAGGACCCGTTGGACCGCGTAGCCGGTGCGCCCGTCCGGATGGGTGACCCGAATGCCGAGCCATTCGGGTACAAAGCCGAATTCGACCAGGCCCGACGTGGGTTCGTCGCATGACACCTCGGCTTCCAGTTCGGGCTTGCACACGATCCCTGCGGTGGTCAGGTCATAGACCACCGTGGCGGCTCGGAACACCTCGACGGTGAACGAGTCTCCGGCCGTTGTGTCCGGCCACAGGTCACAGGGCACCGTCACCTCCATTTCGACCTGGAATGTCTTGACCACTGTGACACAGGCTGTTGTCAGCACGGCGATGAGGACGGTCGATCCCATCGCCCACGATAGCCAGCGTGTCGGTGTTGCCATCTTTCCTCCCTGGAACAGATCTCCGGAGGCCATGCCGGACCGGGGATCAGTCGGCATCCCCGGGACCGGCGATCGATTTCATCTGCTCGAGCACCGCGCCCAGCCGGTCGATCTCCTCGCCGTATCGGGCCCAGTCCCCGGCGCGTTGCGCCTCCACCGCGCGATCGAAATGGCTCTTGGCCTGGGTTGCAAGGTCTGCCATGTCCACGGAAACGAATGGTGCAGCACCGCTCGACGGCTCGGTGGCGACGCCGCTGTCGGGCATCCCGGAAACCCGGGATTCCTCGGCCGTCGATGGTGCCTGCGCCGCCGCAGCGCTTGCAGCGGATTCCGGTGGAAAGAGCCTGTCGAGTGCCTCCTCGAGGCTGTTTTCCATCACGATTTGATTCTGATAGGCCACGATCACCCGTTTCAGCTCCGGCATCTTCCCATTCGCCGCCCGCAAGTAGAGAGGACGCACGTACAGGAGCGACTCCTCGATCGGGATGACCAGCAAGGTGCCCAGGATGACCTCGGACCCTTGCTGATTCCACAGGGTGAGCTGAGGGGAGATTTCCTGGTCCTGGTTGATGCGTGCCACCACCTGCCGCGGTCCGAATACGACTTTCTGTTTTGGGAACTGGAACACCACCAGCTTGCCGTAGTGTTCCCCGTCGCTTCGGGCCACCAGCCAGGCGGCCAGGTTGTCCTTGCGTCGTGGTGTGAACGGCAGCATCTGAATGAATTCGGCCCGATCGGAATGGGGGAGCTTCATGATCGTGTAGTAGGGCTCCATGCGACTGGTGCGCGTGTTGCCACCTTCGATCGATGGGACGTCCCACTGGTCTTCCTTGTTGTAGAACACGGCCGGATTGGTCATGTGGTAGACCGAATACATCTCTGCCTGGATTGTGAAAATGTCCTGGGGATAGCGGAGGTGGCGGCGGAGGTCTTCCGGCATGGTGGAGAGGGGGACGAACAGGTCCGGGAAGATGTCGGCGAGTACGAGCACCAGGGGGTCGGAGGGGGCTGCGAGGTAGAATGTGGTCTTGCCGGTATAGGCGTCGACGGTGACCTTGACGGCGTTGCGGATGTAGTTTACCCCCTTGGGGACATCATTGATCCCGCGCATGTCGGGTGACGAGTAGGGGTAGAGGCCGCTGACCGTGTATGCATCGATGATCCAGATCAGGCGGCCGCCCGAGATCACCAGGTAGGGGTCCCCGTCATAGACCAGGAACGGAGCAATCGTGTTGACACGCTCCCGAATCCGGCGATGAAACAACACGCGGCTATCCGCCCGGATGTCGTCGCTCAGCAGGACCTTGAGCGACTGGAACCGGATGGAGAACAGAAGCTTGCGCAACAGGCCCTTCATGGGGACGCCCGCGTCGCCGGTATAGGTGGTGTAGACGTTGTCGTCGCCCTTGGGATAGTGGAATTCCCGGGCGTTGGTCTTGACGAACACGTGGTCGCTGGACAGTTCGCCGAAGTATATCGCTGGTTGCTCCACGGTGAGGTCTACCGAAGACTGGGGCGGCAGGTCCTTGATGAACAGCACGGGGAGACCCTCGGGTGTCACCTGATTGACCGGGCCGAGAGTTACGCCGTACCCGTGCGTATAGACCAGTCGTTCGTTGATCCAGCTTCTGTTTTGGAGGCTCGCCGTGTTCAGCTCCCGGGCTGAAAGCATGGTTTGCCGGTATTCGCCGTCGAGCATGTAGCGGTCGTTGTCCACCGAGACGAAATCGTAGTAGGTGCGGATTTCCTGGATCTGGCCGAACGTGTCGAGCAGGGGTTGGTGGTCCCAGAGCCGCACGTTTTTCAGCGTGTCCTGATTGGCGTCGATGTCTGCTCGAGTCAGCACCGCGTCGCCGGAAAGCTCCCGCTCCACCACCTTGTCGAGGCCGAAGGCTTTCCGGGTGGCCTCGATGTTGTGAATGATGTAGGGTGTCTCCTTGACCTGCTCGTTGGGCGCCACGACAAATTTCTGGACCATGGACGCCGCAGCTCCACCTCCGATGGACACGACGAAGTAGGCGGCCACCGCCAGCGAGATGGGCCACAGCCTGGCCGTGAACAGCGCCAGCACGCTGAGGCCGACACCGAACGAGGCCACGGCCACGAGCAGCTTGAGCACGAGGAGCCGGGTGTGGGCGTCCACATAGGATGCGCCGAACACGATTCCGGAACGGGAAACCATGAGGGCCGGCATCTCGAGGACGGCGCCAGCGGCGGCGAGCAGGAAGAGAGCCGCCACGAGCAGTGCGAGATGGGTGCGTGCCCGTCCGCTGAGCCAGAAGCCGCGCTGCTGCGTGAATCGAACCTGGCCTGCTGCCAGGTAGAGTGCCGCGCAGCCCACGAGGGAGATCAGCACCATGGTGAGGAGGAAAGCACGCAAGGAGACGAGGAACCGGAATTGAAAAATGTAGAAGCCGACGTCCCATCCGAGGATCGGATCCGTCTCGCCGAATGAGCGGGCGTGCACGAACTCCTGCCAGGCAAGCCAGTGGCCCGCACTGGAGAAGGCCGCCAGGATGGCGACAAGGACGGCCAGCGACACGGCGACGCGCCGGATCGCCGGGACTGTGATCGACGGGGGACCGGCGTCTCGAGCATCGATCACGATCCCGTAGTGTTCGCGCTGAGGTCCCACCCCGCCCATGGCGCGCACCCCGGGCAGGACGATCGGGCCGTCGAACGATTTGATGGCCAGGTGGAAGTTGCCCCAGAGTATCAGGAGCGACACCAGAAATCCGGCCGCTCCCAGCCCAAGCCTGTTCAACAGCTCGGTATAGAAGACAGACCGGTATCCCTCCGCTCCGAACCAGAGCCAGTCCGCATAGTAGCTCACCAGCGGTTGGACCATGGTGAGTCCCAGGAACGCCAGGGGAACGACAAAAATGAACCAGGGTGACCGTCCTCTCACAATTCGCCCTCAATGTCACAGGGTCCCGGCGTCCTTCGGAGACGCCGCTGCACAGCGTATCAGTGCAAGCCTAAGCACAACCCCACGATTGCACAACCCAAAAACGTCCATGCAGGCCGACGGCTCCAGACGACCTCCTTGCAGGCCCGGACAAAAAACCCCGGATTCCCCCGCCTATTCCCCGAGCAGTTTGACCACAAGCCGCCGGTTTCGGCCCGGAACGTCGAAGTCCACGAAAATCACCTGCTGCCACGTTCCCAACGTCAGTGACCCGTCTCCGACCGGAATCGTGAGAGATGGACCGAGCAGCGCAGCCCGCACATGGGCGTGCCCGTTTCCATCATGCCACGCCTGGTCGTGGTGATAGGTCCGCCCCGAGGGGACCAGGCGTTCCCAGAATTCCTCCAGATCCTCGAGCAAGCCGGGCTCGTATTCCACCGTGGTCACTGCACCCGTGGACCCGGGCACGAACACGGTGAGGATCCCCTCGCGGATACCTTCGGAACGTACCACGTCCTGAAGTTGTCCGGTGATGTCCACGATGTGCAACCCGGGCCGAGTGGTTATGGGGAGCGTCGCGGTCTTGACAGTCATCTTGATCCTCCTTGACTGCAGATGGCTGGAGCGCGTGCTCAATGTCCCGGCTGCGCCCGTCGCCATGTACCGGTCTTGTTGTCGTTTCCCTCCAAGGAAGAGGGAGAACGCCTCTCTCCAGGGGGATTTTGCCGGCAGGGCGGCCGGAACCGCAACCCCATGCTCTGGCGGGTGGGTGCACGCTGGGTGGTTCGAGGCCTGATTCATTTGCGAGAACCAGGTGGGGCCGTGGAGGCGTGCCCACCGCCAGGTGCAAGCCAGGGACTGAACCAGACCGTACCACTGCGCCCAATTTCGCAACCGTGCGGATTGGTCACACTTCTCCACCACAGGAGACCGGTTCCTCGCGTCACACCCGATTCACCCAGGAACCCGCCTTGGAATACTGGAAAACGAGAACCGCCTGTCGGGAGGCGAGACTCGATTGTCGCCCTGCGGGGTTCGGGAATCGGGAATCGGAAAACGTATTCCGATCCCCGGGTCACGAGCCCAAAAGCCGCTCCCCGGCCGCCACGCTTTGCGCGCTCGGGGTCGGTCTCTCACCTTCACTCCGTCTGCCGTGCTCCGCCCAATCTCTTGGGCGGGGGCGAGGTTCCGCACGACTGCTACCGCTCGTTGCAGACCAGTTTCTCAGGGCGACTGGCGCCACGATCCTCCTCATCGCTGAAGGCGCCAACCGGTTCTTTTCCGGCTCCAAGCGGCACCATCCCGCTCCTCCCACCCGGAGGGGGCGCCATCAGAACCCCGGCCCCCTCCGTAGCCCGCCCCATCCGAGCCCCCCACCGCCTGGGGGACCACACGCCTTTTTGAAGCTCGGCTTCACACGCGGTTCAATGCAACCAGAACCTTCCAATCTCTCTGAAGTGAAAACACAAATCCAAGCTCTACCGTTTCCTCATCAAGACCTTGTCAGGTCACGTCCACCCGTGGCACCACATCCCGGACCCAAGACACAGGCGCGGCCGGCAATGGGCCGCTCACGCCCTGCTCAGAACCATCATGCTCGGCTTGCTCGCCAGCGTCCGCTCTCTGCCAGAACTCGAATCCCTGTCAGAGAAAAACTCGTGGCTCAGGTCCGACTCCTCCTCCGAACCCTTCGGGCGGTCCTGACCTCGTCTCCGCCTCCGCCCTGAGTCGACCGGCCAGTGATCCAGGCACAATCAACCTGACCTCCCGGCCGAGGCCAGGCAGGTCCTGACCCCCTTGACCCGCCACCCTCCGGACGCCATCACCGGTTCCTCGTTTCGTGCAGCCCCCACCTCTCGGCGGCGAGCCCGGGGCGGGGCGCTCATCCGTCGGCGTGGCCGTCTGCCAATGGAGCCCTCGAGTCGGAAAAAAGGTTGACACGTGCGAACGATATTTTCATAGTTCGCCAGATGACGAATTGATGGTGGGCGGATGAAAGAATTTCTCGCGAGAACCAGGGCACTCCCGGATGAGGGACGGGTGCGGATGCTCCTGGCTCTCCGGCGGGGAGAACTGTGCATTTGCCAGAAGGTTGAGTTGTTGGCTCTTGCGCCTTCCACGGTCTCCGGGCACGTGTCGATTCTCAAGGAGGCAGGGCTCGTAACTCTCGGGAAGGAGGGGCGTTGGGCCTACTACCGGCTCGCCGGAGGAGATGCTGCGCCGATGGTTCGGCGGGCCACCGAATGGCTTTTCGAGTCGGTTGGCTCGAGCCTCCGGGCTCATCGGGATCGGTTGCACCTGAGAGAGATCCTCGAGATGGACAAGGAGGAGCTGTGCAAGGTGTTGAGAGAAGACTGAGGCGTTGCCCGGCAGCTCGTCCGGTGTCTGGGCGTTCGCATGGATGTGCGCCGAGGTTTCGAGTACCAGCTTCGGTTGGAGCACCCACCGCACGCCACGTCGCGGTGCAAGGTGCGCATCGAGATGTGAGGAGGGGTCGGAGGATCGACATCAAGAGGGTCCGCGGCCCGATGAGCCACCCAGCAAGGGAGGGAGTGAATGATGGCAGTCAAGGATCTGTTTGAGGCAGGCGTCGCCTTTCACGGCCACCGGTGTCCGGCGATGCCCTTGGGGATTCGTGCAGGGGTCGCCGCGATGAACGCGCTCGAGGTGGAGCGGGCTCGAGACAAGGAGCTGCATGTCATCTCGGAAACGGGCAAAGGTCATGCTGCAGGGTGTTTTCTCGATGGGATCATGGTTGCAACGGGATGTACCTACGGCAAGTCGAACATCGAGAAGCTCTACTACAACAAGATGGCTTTCACCCTGGTCGACGTGCGCGGGAGGCGGGCGGTGCGCGTGACGCTCAAGCCGGAGTTTTTCTCGCAGATGCTTCGGTCACCGTTCGTGGAGCAGCGCAAGCGCGGGGTCCCGCCTCAGGACATCCCGTCGGAGGTCGCGGACCCGCTGATCGAAAAGGTCCTCTCCATGCCGGAAGAAGCCTTCCTCCTGGTGGGTCCGGTCGTCCCCTTCGATGTCTCCCCGAAAAAGGGAGTTTTCGACGCGGCGCCGTGCAGGCGGTGCGGTGAGATGGTCTTCGCGGACAAGCTCGTGGAAGGGGATGAAGGGCGTATCTGCCTCGGGTGCAAGCAGAGAGCGGACCAAGGCGGCTGATGGATCATGGGACAGGTGCTTCTTCTCGCCCTCGTCTTTTTCGCCATCTCGACGGTCTTCTCGATGGTCGGGATGGGCGGAGGGATTCTGTACGTCCCGATTCTCCTCTTCGCCGGGTTTTCCATCAAGCAGGCTCCTGCCATCAGCCTGATCCTGATCGTGGCGACGTCGGCGGCCGCGCTGTCAACTTTCTGGCGCAACCACAAGGTGGATTGGAAACTGGCGCTCGTCATCGACCCCCCTACCGACGTGATGGCCTTTGTGGGGGGGTACTTCAGCGCCCTGGTTCCCGAGGCGACGCTGAGGGCCATCCTGGCCGGGGTCCTCGTCGTTGCCGGTGTGTTGATGTTGACGAACCGGACGACGCAACCGCGGGCGGAGGCGTTGCGGCGAGCATGGTGGCACTGGCCGCGGCGCTTCAACGATGTGACCTACTCGGTGAACCTCCCGCTGGTGCTGACGGCCACGGCCCTTGTCGGGCTCCTTTCGGGCATGATCGGGATAACAGGCGGAATCATCAAGCTTCCCATCATGGTGCTCCTGTGCGGGGTGCCGATGGACATCGCCGTCGCCACCTCGACCGTCATGGTCGCAGTGACCGCAGGTTCTGGGTTGTTGGGCCACGCCCTGCACGGGGAGGTGCAGTGGCAGACTGGAGCCGTCCTGGCGATTGCGGCCGTCGCCGGAGGCTTGCTCGGAAGCCGAGTGTCCATTGGGGCGGACAAGGTGCTGCTCAAGCGACTGTTCGGTGTCCTGGTGCTCCTGGTGGCACTCAGATTGGTGGTTCAGCTCGTCTCCCCGGCGCCGTAGCGACAGGGAAGCGCCGGAAAGTGGGGCTGGGATCGGGGGAGGCCCGCGGGGGGCGCCACTGGGTGTCACCCGTCGAAATAGTCTGTGTCGACGCGCTTCACCTCGTAGGTGTTGATGGTCGTGACCCCAAGTCCGAAGTCGATCATCAACTGAGCCAGGTCCTCGCCGTCGATGAGCGCGATCTTGGAATCGACGCGGGACACGTAATCGATTGCCTGAGAGGAAAAGCGGGACGTGGTGATGAAGACCCCTTTGCGGGCTCGTTGTCCCTGCAATGCGCCCACAAACTGCTGGATCTCCGGACGGCCCACGCACCTGTCCGGCTGCCACCGCTTGGCCTGCACGTAGATGATGTCCAGACCAAGGCGGTCCTCCTTGATGATGCCGTCGATTCCACCATCATGGCTCTTTCCGATCGCCTGGCCTGCGTCCTTGCGTGTGCCGCCGTATCCCATCCTCACCAGAAGATCGATGACCAGTTGTTCGAAGAACGCCGGTGAAGAACTCAGGATCGCGCGCAGAAGCTCATCCGCCAACTCCGCCCTGAGGTTCTGATAGGCGGTTTCCAGGGCTTCTTCCGGTGTCGATTGGGGTTCCTCGTCCTCGAGAAGTGGGAAAGCACTTTCCTGGGGTTGCTTGACGTCAGGAACGGTATCCAGCGCAGTCCCGTCGAGCACGCCATCGCCCGTGGCCGTACTCGCCGCCTCGAGGGGGGGGGCGGGTTCTTTCCGGGGACTCCCATGTTCCTCCGTCTGCTCAACGGTCTGTGTTGAACGTTTTTTCGCGTGGGCGTTGCGGAAATCCGCGAACTCTTGGTATTGCGAAAGGAATTTGATCGTAATGCGGTCTGGTGGATTGGCCAGCACCTCCCTGCCACGATCCGTAACCTCGATCACCCCCCGCCTTGGTGATGCCAGTAGACCGGCCTTGACCTGATAGGTTTTCGCCCAGCCCACGCGATTGGCGAAGGTGGTTTGGCGGCCCGATGGAAGCAACTGCTTGCGTTCGGCCTCCGTGAGGTTGAACGCTTCTGTCAGTGCTTCTACACACTCCCGAAAGGTGCAGGGCCCGTGGGCCGCCACGTGACGGAGCAAGGGCAACATCAGGCTCTGGAAGTCAGGAATGGGCATGAGACTCCTCCTCTTGAGGGTGCCTGGCAAGGTCCTGTTGCTGTGCCGTGTTGAATAGTTGTCTCGAAGCACCGAACCGCATGTGGCCAGTGTTGGATGATAGCAACTCGCTGCGAGCGTGGCAACGAGGTCTGGGGATCCGGGCAGGCGTGATCCTTTTTCGGCGGCGTAGGCCGTAGGCCTGCCGCCGAGAGGCGGTGTTTGCGCGAAGCGTGAGACAGCGCTTCTTTGACCAATCGAAACAGATGCTGGAACGGACAGAGAGGCGTCCAACGTGATAGTTTCGGACAGATCGAGGGAGCCTTGGACCGCGTGTGAAGCCCCGCTTCGAGAGGCGTGTGGTCCCCAGGTGGTGGCGGGCTCGGATTGAGCCTGCTACGGAGGGGCCCGGGTTCCGATGGCCCCCTCCGAGAGGGAGGAGGGGAATGGCTTCCAGTGCCCGAAGGAAGGTTCTTGGGTGAATCGTGCGTGACGCGAAGGCCCCATACCCCCCACGGGAACTGCGTGACTACCGTGCAGCGTTGGGAATTTGGGGGCCGGTTGCACGGTTAGGTTCATTCTCTGGAATACCCGTTGTGGCGCGCGCGTTGTGCGCCTGCGCGCCATTCCCAATTCTCGAGAATGGATTAGGTCTGCACGCTTTCCCCAGGTCTGTTTCGAAGTCGGCGGCGTAGGCCGCAGGCGTGCCGGCCTCGGCGGCTTCGGGGAGGGATGACCTTCGGGCGAAGCGGACATCCGCGATAGACAGGGGATTCAAGTAAACGACTTTCCCGTGATCAAACAGAACCTGCCAGACCCAGAACCACATCAAGGACAACCTCGGGCGGCCTGGATGGCAACTCGGGCGGCCTGGAAAAGGCGTTCCAGGGGAGGCGGGAAACGGGAGAGGGGAATTGGGATTCGGGAAGCGGCCCTCGGGAGTCGGAAATCGGGACTCGGACCAGGGTCACGGCGGGAACATGGCTTCCGCTTCCGCCCGCGGCACCCCCGCCTCCACCAGGGCTTCGATGGCCTTTCGACGACGCTCCTCGGCCACCCGTCGCTGCGCCTCCAAGGCCCGTTCCTTCTCCGCGGCCACCCGTCGCTGCTCTTCAGCCACCCGTCGCTGCGCCTCCAAGGCCCGTTCCTTCTCCGCGGCCACCCGTCGC
>CAYQMG010000033.1:0-12179 GCA_964418585.1 uncultured Gammaproteobacteria bacterium
TCGACCCCGTTGCACGCTTCCGACACGCCCGGGTTGACCGCGGGGTCCGCGTCATCGCAGTCGTTGTCACAGGTCTTGAACCCGTCTCCGTCCTGATCGAAGCCTTCGTCGGTGGCGCCGTCGCAGTCGTCGTCCCGGTTATTGCAGAGTTCGGTCGCGTTGGGGTGGATGCCGGGGTCAGCGGGCGCACAGTCGCCCGCACAGTCGGTATATCCGTCGTTGTCCTGATCGAACCCTTCGTCCACCTCGCCGTTGCAGTCGTCATCGATCCCGTTGCAGATTTCCTGTGCCCGAGGGTTGACGGCAGGGTCGTCGTCGTCGCAGTCGCCTCCGCACACGTTGTATCCGTCGTTGTCCTGGTCGAATCCCTCGTCCACGTCCCCGTCGCAGTCGTTGTCGATGCTGTCGCACTGTTCCACAGCCCCGGGGTTGATGGCCGCCGCGCGGTCGTTGCAATCGGCCGGGGTGTCGCCGAGGGCGCAGGCCGGGTATCCGTCTCCATCCTGATCGAATCCTTCATCGGTGAGGCCGTCGCAATCGTTGTCGGCCCCATCACAAAGCTCTTCTGCACCCGGGTGAGAGCTGGGGTCGTGGTCGTTGCAGTCGGCCTGGGGTTCGCACGTGAGGTATCCGTCGTCATCCTGGTCGAACCCCTCGTCGGTGAGGCCGTCGCAATCGTCGTCGAGGTGATTGCAGTGTTCGTCCGCGTTTGGGTGGATGGTGGCGTCGTTGTCGTTGCAATCCTTGGGGGTGCCTCCCACGATGCATGAGACGTACCCGTCGTTGTCGAGGTCGAATCCTTCGTCGACCTCGCCGTTGCAGTCGTCGTCGAAGCCGTTGCACTTTTCGGTGGCTTCCGGATTGGCCGCCGGGTTCGTGTCATCGCAGTCGGCGAGGCCGTCCGGGCCGCCGCAGGTGGTGAATCCGTCCCCGTCCTGGTCGTCGTCCTCGTCTGCAATCCCGTCGCAATCGTCGTCGATCTGGTTGCAGGCCTCCACGGCTCCGGGATAGACGGTGGGGCTGGTGTCATCGCAATCCTGGAGCGCCGGTTCGATCCCGCAGGTGGTGAATCCGTCGCCGTCGAGATCGAAGTCTTCGTCGACGAGGCCATCGCAGTCGTCATCAATCCGGTTGCATGTTTCGAGCTGAGCGGGATTGACCGCGGGGTCGTTGTCGTCACAGTCTCCTCCGCACGCCGTGTACCCGTCGTTGTCGGCGTCGAATCCTTCGTCCACGGCTCCGTCCGGATCGCAGTCGTTGTCCAGACCGTCACACACCTCGTCCGCACCGGCGTACACGGTGGGATTGCTGTCGTCGCAGTCTCCGCCGCACGGGGTCATGCCGTCCCCGTCCGCGTCCACGTCCTCGTCTACTTCTCCGTTGCAGTTGTCATCGATTCCATTGCATTTCTCCGGCGCGTCGGGATGAACGGCGGCGTTGTCGTCGTCGCAGTCGAGCGGGGTTCCGGGGAGGTCACAGGCCTGCTCGTCGCGATATCCGTCCCCGTCGTCATCGAATCCTTCGTCGACCACGAAATCGCAGTCGTTGTCCAGGGCGTCGCATATCTCCTCCGCCCCGGGGTAGGTGGCCGGGTCGTTGTCGTTGCAATCGACCGCATCGACATCGCGCAGGCAGGGCGAGAACCCGTCACCGTCCTCATCCGGGCAGGCCTGGATGGTGATGGCCACCTGGGCCGTGTCGGAGCGACCGAGCGGGTCAGTCACGGTAAGCCCGATCTGGTGCGTCCCCGCCGGCAAATCGTCCCGGGCCAGGGTGACGTATCCATCTGCGCTGGGCGTGGGAGTCGCGAGCGGTTCCGGGACCAGGGAGCTGGTCCAGACCACCTCGAGCCGCTCAGGGGGTTCCTCCGGGTCGGACACGTCGCCCTCGAGGAGTACCAGCTCTCCTTCGTAGAAGGTGGTCCTGTCCGGCGGGACGATCACCGCGCTCGGGGGGGCGTTCGCCACCTGGAACGAAACCTGGTCCTGTCCGGGTTCGTTCTCGCTGTCCACCACGTAGAGCACCAGCGTGTACTCCCCCTCATCCAGGTCCATCTCGCAGGTGACCGTGCCGTTGCCTTGAGGCTCGGCCGGACATTCGGCTTCCATCGCACCCGAGAGGAGAAAGGTGGCCTCCAGGTCGACCACGTCGTCCTGGTTGTCCGCCACCGTCCCCTGAAACGACACGCGGCCCGGATAGATCGTGTCGCCGTCTCCAGGGGTCGTGATGCTCACCACCGGCGGCGTGTTGTAGACCACGATTTGCGTGTCCGGACACCCACCCATCCATATTGCTGTTCCAAGCAGCGCCAGCACACGCTGTCCAGCGCGCCTTCCAATCCAACCTGTTCCCGTCATGGTCCCCTCATCGTCGATTGGGAGTGATTCCACGGTGCTGTGCCGTGACGTGCACCTTCGATTGTCCATATTGTCATGTCGAACAGGGTGGAACTGCAAGCAGATTATCTGTGCGGAAGTCGTGCCACGCACGGCTCGAGCCGGGTTGTGGCCGCCCTGTCCAGGTTGCGCTCGACGTGTGTCTCCAGTCGCAGCACGACCGGCGGAGCGTGCTGACGCTTGCCTCGAGCGAGGATTCCTGTTTTCCTTCTTGAAGAGCCTGGATTCGATTCACACCCGGGCCAGGCGGTTCCGGGACCACACCGAGGGAGGGTGCACCATGAAGCAACGCGCGATCTGGATTCTGGCCTGGCTGGCCGCTGTGGCGGTTGTGACCTCAACCCAAGCCAGGGGCGGTCAACGAAATGAGCGTTCTGCACGCCGGACCTCCTCGGCCGAGGAGGTCCCCCTGGACCGCTACGGTGGCTGGACAGGCATCGAGTTCGAGGCGACGGGATTTTTCCGCGTCGAGGAGCGGGACGGCTGGTGGTGGCTCGTGACCCCGGAAGGGCATGCGTTTTTCTCCACGGGCATGAACCATATCTCGGCCCAGGGGGACTACGCTCCGGACCTCGGGTACAGCCCGTACCAGGAGAACGTCATGTCCATTTACGGGAGTGAAGAGGCGTGGGCGGAGGAGGTGTATGATCGGCTGACCGCATGGCATTTCAACACCATCGGCGCGTGGAGCCAGTCCTACTGGAACGACCGGATGCCGTGGACCACCATCCTCTACATTTCAGACTACAACTGGGAGGATGGCACCGTGCCCGACTACTTCGCTCCTGAGTGGCCCGAGCGGGCAGACGCGGTGGCTGCGTCCAGGTGCGCGCCGCACAAGGAGGATCCCTACCTGGTCGGCTACTTCCTGGACAACGAGCAACGGTGGAGCGTGGACTGGCGGTCCCTGCTCTCCCTGTTCGACACCTACATGACCTTTCCCCCGGACGCCCCGGGCAAGATTGCGCTTGTCGACACCTTGCGGCGTCTTCATTTCGACAACATCGAGTCGCTCAACCGGGCCTGGGGCACGAACCTGGAGAGTTTCGACGAAATCCTCGAGTTGACCGAGTTGGGAGACGGTCCGGATTCCCTGACGGCACACCGGGACAAGTCGGTGTTCACCTCTCTCGTGGCAGACCAGTACTTTCGAATCGCAACCCTGGCGGTTCGCAAGTACGACCCGAATCATCTGATCCTGGGAAGTCGGTTCACCCCGTACACGCTTCCACGGGCGGTGGTGGAGGCTGCTGCCCCTTATCTGGACGTGATTTCGATCAACTACTACGAACTGGTCGGCCCGCTCGAGGACATCGTGGATCTGGGCATTCCCAACTCGGCTTCCATCGCCGACTGGTGCCTCGAGTACCACGAACTCAGCGGTCTGCCCATCATGTTGACCGAGTTCTCCTACCGGGCCGACGACAGCGGACTGCCGAATTCCTGGCCGCCGCACAACACCATTCCGACCTATCCCACCCAGGAACAGCGCGCCAAGGCGTTCGCCGCCTATGCCTACCGGTCGATCATGGCGCCCTACGTGGTCGGATACCACTGGTTCGAGTACGCAGACGAGCCTGCGGAAGGGCGGTTCGACGGCGAGAACTCCAACTTCGGCGCGGTCGACATCGAGGATCGGCCCTACGAGGTGTTGGTGAACCAGATGGCGATCTCCAACCTGTGGCCCTACACTCTTCGCGTCGCCGGGGACTGACCCGTCCCACGTTGACTCGAGGCCCCCTCTGCCTATAACTATGGTCATGCATACGGACACCCTTCCGAGACTCCTGGTACCGGTTGCAACCCACCATCCGGCGGAACGTCGGATCGAAGGGGAGCTTCGACTGGCAGCGGTTGCGGCCGTCTTCCGTCGCACCGGCGTCAGGGGCCTCGAGCTTCTTTTCATCCAGCGTGCCCGGCAGCGGGACGACCCGTGGTCAGGGCAGATGGCCTTTCCGGGGGGGCGGATGGAGCCCGAGGACAGGTCGGCCCTGGCCACCGCTGTCCGCGAGACCCGTGAGGAAGTGGGTCTGGACCTGGAGCGCGACGCGCGCCGGGTGGGGCAGTTGGACGACGTCCAGGCGATGGCTCGAGGTCGCCCCGTTCCGCTCGTGATTCGCCCGTTCGTGTTCCTGCTTACCCGGTCTGTGGATCTGGTGCTCAACGAGGAGGTGGCCGACGTGGTATGGATCCCGCTGGATTGGCTCCAGAGCGGGCAGGGGGCGGGGACCATGGACTATGACTGGCATGGGGTCCAGGTGAAACTGCCATGTGTCCGGTATCGGGGATACCTCGTGTGGGGACTCACCTACCGGATGCTTTCGAGCCTGCTTCGATTGCTGCCGGAGTCGCAGGTTGCGGGGTCGGGCGAGGAGGAATCGTCATGACGAGGGAATCGCGTTCGGAGGCGGGGCCCGAGGGCGAGGAGGGTGGCTACCGTATCACCCTGGACATTCAGGGCATGACCTGCGCGGCTTGCGCGCGCCGGGTGGAGCGCACGTTGGCCCGGCAGCCCGGGGTGGCCGACGCCTTTGTCAACTTCGCCACCGAGCAGGCCACGGTGTCGGCAAGGGAGGCGGTGGACGCGATTTCGCTGGTGGAGGCGGTGGAACGTGCTGGCTACCAGGCCCAGGTGGAGCTGCCTCCGGAAGAAAGCCTGGCGGGGGTCCAGCACCAGGAGGAGCGAAATCCGTACCTGGTGCGCATGGTGGCGGCCATCCTTCTCGCGGTTCCGGTAATGGTTGTCTCGATGGGCGGTTTCGAGTTTCGTGGGGCCGCGGTGGTTCAGGCCCTGCTCTCCGGCGCCGTGGTTTTCGGGGCAGGCGCGGGATTCTTTCGGGTGGCCCTCCGCAATCTCCGGCACGGAAGCGCCACCATGGATACCTTGATCGCCATGGGCGCAGGGGTCGCATTCTTTTTCAGCGTGTATCAAGCCTGGACGGGTCATCCGGATCTCTATTTCGAGACCGCTGCGATGATCGTGACCCTGATCCTGGTCGGCCGCTTCCTCGAAGCACGTGCCAAGGGAAAGGCAGGTCAGGCCCTCAAGGCTCTCATCGGACTTCAGCCCCAGACGGCTCGAGTCATTCGTGGCGACCAGGAGATCGAGATTCCGGTGGGCGAGATTCGACTGGGGGACAAGATTCGGGTCCGCCCTGGAGAGCGTATCCCGGTCGACGGTCGGGTGCTCGAGGGCGCTTCCCATGTGGACGAATCCATGCTCACCGGCGAGCCTGTGCCCGTGGCCAAGGAACCGGGTGACACGGTCACCGGAGCTACCTTGAACACCAGCGGAAGTTTCGTGTTTCGCGCCACCGCCGTGGGCAGTCAAACCGTGCTGGCTCAGATCATCCGGCAGGTCGCCGAGGCCCAGGGCTCTCGAGCGCCGGTTCAGAACCTGGCCGACCGGGTCTCCTCGATCTTCGTGCCGGTGGTGATCGCCATCGCCCTGGTGACCCTCGGGGCGTGGTGGACGGTGACTCACAACCTCGAGGCATCCATGCTCGCCGCAGTCACCGTGTTGGTCATCGCGTGCCCCTGCGCACTCGGCCTGGCCACTCCCACCGCGGTCATGGTGGGTACGGGAAGAGCGGCTGCTCTGGGGTTCCTCGTACGCAACGCGGCGAGTCTGGAACGGATCCAGGCCGTCACCCACCTGGTCCTCGACAAGACTGGAACGGTGACACAGGGCAGGCCGTCGGTGGTGCGTGTCGTCCCGGCGGAGGGGGTGGAGGAGGCGGATCTGCTGGGAATGGCGGGTGCAGTGGAGCGTGGGAGTGAGCACCCGTTGGGTGAAGCCGTGATTCGGCACGCATCCGATCAGGGGATCTCCCTCGAGGAGCCCGAGGAATTCGAATCCCTGCCCGGACTGGGCGTCCGGGCTCGAGTCGCCGGGGTCCAGGTCCTGGTGGGCACTCGGCGCTTCCTGGTTCAACACCATGTGTCGTTGCAGCAGGAGCGAGAAGCAGAGGCGATGGAGGAGGCCGGGAAAACAGTGGTGTTCGTGGCAGCGGCAGGCGAACAGATCGGCTTGATCGCCATCGCGGACCCAGTCAAGCCCGGCGCGGCCGAGGCGGTCCGAGCACTGGCGGCCATGGGGATCGAGCCGTTTCTGGTGACCGGAGATCAGCGCGTGGCCGCTCGATCCGTCGCCCTGGAGGTGGGGATTCCGGCCGACCACGTGGTGGCGGAAGTGCTTCCGGGGCAGAAAGCGGAGGAAATTCGTCGAATACGGGAGGATGAGCCTGGCCGAGTCGTCGCCATGGTGGGTGATGGGATCAACGATGCCCCGGCCCTGGCGTCTGCCGACGTGGGCATTGCCATTGGCACCGGCACCGACGTGGCCATGGAGGTGGCCGACATGGTCCTCATGGGCGGAGATCTCCGCAAACTCCCTGACGCCATCGCCCTTTCACGGCGTACCATGCGGACCATTCGGCAAAACCTGGCCTGGGCCTTCGGCTACAATGCCGTCGGGATCCCGCTCGCTGCTTTCGGAATCCTCGACGCCCTTGGCGGCCCCATGCTCGCCGCCGCCGCCATGGCCTTCTCATCCGTCTCCGTGGTGACCAACTCCTTGCGCTTGCGGCACTTTCAGCCGCCCGACCACGCCGCTGCACACCAGGCCTAGGTCGTGAAACGACAGACTCGAGCACGGTTGCGCCGTGAACTGTGCGCCGGGAGTCACTTGTTGCGCCGGTACGTGCCAATCAGTTGGGTTCGGGCAAGTATGTGCCCGGCCATGGCCGCTTCCAGTGCCTTCTTGTTCGGCTTCCCCAGATCTGGAAGCACGGTGTCCAGTGCGTAGAGCTTGAAAAAGTAGCGGTGCCGTCCGATGGGGGGACAGGGACCGCCGTACCCCGTCCGTTTCCAGTCGTTGAGCCCTTCCAGGGTTCCCTGGGGAAGCCCTCCCCGCCCCGCATCTCGAGCCAGCCCGCTCGAGTCGGGTGGAAGGTTGTAGAGCACCCAGTGAACCCAGGTCATCCGGGGCGCTTTCGGGTCCGGTGCATCCGGGTCGTCCACGATCAAGGCCAGGCTCCGGGTTCCGGATGGCGCCCCGGACCATGCCAGGGCGGGCGAGATATCCTGGCCGTCACAGGTGAATTTCGGCGGGATGTGCCCTCCCGCGTCAAAGTCCGGAGACGTCAGCTTCATCCTGGTTTCTCCTTCCGGTTCCTTTGGATCCTCGTCGGGGCTCCCGGCTGCGCGCGATCCTGCGAGCACCAGGAGCGCCATTCCGAGTGCGCACCATCTGCTCATCCTCATGGCCGCCTCCCAGGTTGTCCGTATCGGTCTGCCCGGCGACGCACGGCCGCCCAGGGCGCCGTTCGACCTGCTCTCCACTGGTTGTAGCACGATCGGGCGCGGGTGATCAAAGGCCCTGCGCGGAACGGCGAGAGATGTGTCAGCGGATGGCGCGACTGGTGCCAGGTGCAGCAAGTTGGTCGTGCATGGCCTTGTAGGTGGGATAGTCCTCTGGCGTGACCAGCCGGGTTTTCAACTCGGTCCTCGAGGTCACGGTGAGCCGTCCATCCTCGAACGACCAGGTTCGCGTCGCCTGGCCCACGTCACCCTGGACCGACACCGGCCTGGGCACGTACCGAACCCCCGTATTGGGCGGCAGGGTCCAAACGATGGTCACCCGTTCCTCCCCGGCGCACGGAAGCTCGAGAGGCACGGCGCGGCGTGAGAGATGGAGGAAGGGCGACTGGAGCAGGAGCGAGCCCTTGGGGATGCCTGTGGCCATCATGGCCACGGGCGGGGCCTGTTCCGGCGGAGGTGCGGAAAACGAGATATGAAGCCGTACAGTCCATGGCTCGAGCGCCGTCACCGAGGCTTCCACCGTGGCGACCCCGGGTAGGACCGACTGCACCAGTTGAGAGGCGAACGTGTCGAGCCGGTTCCGGTCTCCACGCACCTGGTAGTAAGGCGCGTACCAGCCCAGCAAGGCGACGTCGCCCGAGCCTGTCCATCCACCCTCGGCGTTCAAGGTGGTCTCGAGGCGAATGACGAGCCGGTTGTCCGAGTCGGGAACGGACAACGGTTTCAGTTCGGCGGCGCCGGGGGCGAGAGGAAGCCCTTCCATGCCTTTGAAGTCGCGCGCGGAGCGGTCTTCGAGTTTGGCTGTGGGGTCGAGCCAGAGGGTGCGGTCGCCTGTGGAGGTTCGGACCAGGGGCGTATCGAGGCGAGCGAGGCAGGGCAGGGCGGAGAGGTCCGGGTCGTGGGTCGGGTTGCGACCGAACAGGAAGATCTCTGCTTCCATTCCCACGGCGCGAAGTAGACCTGCGAGGAGCACTGCGCGGTCCAGCGCATGCCCGTGGCTCGAGGCAAGCACCCGCGGTGCCGGGCGAGGTGCGTAGTCGAAGTCTCCCAGGGGCCAGTCCACCCCCACGAAACCTTCCACCACAAAAGCGTGGAGCGCCTCGAGACGCGCTTCGAGGTCCTCCTTGCCGTTTACCAGGCCCCTGGCGGCGGCAGCCACCTCGCCATCCGGATCCTGCAGCGCTGTTTCCACTCGTTCCCCGATCGCGTCCGACCACGCGCTCCACTCAGGTGCGGTCGTGAACCGGAGCGTGGGCAGAAACAGGTGCGACGCCGGCTCCAGCAGTGCATTTCTGGCAATGCCCACCTGTTCCAGCGTCCAGGTGTAGACATCTTGGGTGCCTGTGTGGGTCACCTCCAGGGCGGCTGTGCCGTTGGACAGGTGGTGGAGCAGCGGCGTTCCTGCCGGCACCCGAACCACCACCTGACGGACCAGGGCTGGGCGGTCGTCCTGGAGTACCTCGGCGCCCTCCAGAAAGGTACGCCAGGGGGCCCGGTCCCGAATCTCGATTTGCGTCTCCACCACTGCTCCCACGTCCAGACCTACGTGGGTGACCACCATCTGCCGGATGTCCGTGTAGTCAGGCGCCTTCTCCAGGGCGAACGGGGTGATTTCGTTGATCCCGTTCGCCTTGGTGTCCACCACGCCCCCTTCAGGTGTATAGGTGCGGCTGCGTATCACCTCGAGTTCCTGTCGAGCCGAATCGAACGCGAAGTGCGGGTCGCCGACCTGATCCATCCCATGGTAGGTCAGCACCTTCTCGACCGTCTCGATCCGCAGGTCCACCCTGCCGTCCGGATGAAGGGTGTAGGTTCGCACGTCCCGGAGGGCAAGCACGTCGGCCTCGGGATAATCCCCCGGCCCGGGCGTGTCCCGGTAGGCTTCGGGCAACGTTCCGGCAACGGCCGGGAGTGTGAATTGTGCGAGGAGGAGAAGCGTTGCAGGCGTGAATCGGTCCATGGTTGTGGGCTCCTTGATGTCGTGGCGGAGCGCGCCCGTGTCCAGTCAGCGCGCGAGAAGGACCGGATCGTCCTCGAGGCGGTCATAGGCCGTCACAGCCTCGTGCAGGTTGCCGTGCCCCTCTGCGGGGATGACCTTGTGTTTGATCACCAGCCGCTGTCGTGTCTCGAGCACACGACCATCCACCTGGATCTCGCTTTCGAATGAAGCGTGAGGGCCGTCCACCTTGGCAGGCTCGGGACCGGCTTCCAGCCGGTACCTGCCCGGGAGCGCCAGCCTCTCCTCGAGAATGAACTCGCGCGTGGCGCGCAGGAAAATATCGTGATGACGCTCCGTGGTCCGGGCGGGCTCGAGGAAATCCGCCGTGCGTCGCCCGCGAACGATGTGTCGTGCCACCGGCGGTACCACCACCAGGAGGTCGTCCGTCACCGCCGCGTACCCGGGCACCGTGTAGTCGATCCGAATGACAAAGGGGCGATTCACGTTCACCGGGTCGGTGATCTGGTAGTCCTGCAGCACGGCTCGAGGCGAGATGTACGACACCCACTGTTCGAGCGTGGGCCGGAATCGGTAGGCCTCGTGGAAAACTCGAGCCCAGCGCAGTCCGGTTTCGGTATAGCCGCCGGCGCTGATGGTCATGGTGCCGGTCAGATTGCCGTCCTGGTCGATTCGTCCTCGAGAGACCACCTTGAGGAAATTGTCCGAGGGTGGGGCCGGTGGGGTCTGCATGAGTTCTTCTCCCTCGGGGGAGCCGATGACGTAGTGTTGGGGTTTCTCGGCGCTCGACCAGATTTCCGCGCTGAAGGGGCACCAGGTGGGGTCGTAGAGCGTGTAGTCGTTCTCGCCGGTCTTGACCGCCACGACGCAATGGTTGAACTGGTCTGCCGGGAGATCCTCGACGCGAGCCCCGGCCATGGTCATGGCCGGATAGGCAGTATACCCAGCGGCCCGAAACATGGTGATGAGCATGCCGGCGATGTCCTTGCATACGCCGCAACGGTCCTCAAAGGTCATCGTGCCGGGATGGAGCGTGTATCCTTCGCCCTCGCCCATGCTGATCCCCGAGTACCGGATCTGTCGGGCCACCCAGGCGAGCAGGGCCTTGCGCCGCGCCTCGTCGGTTCGGAGGCCTCGAGTGATCTCCTTCACCTTGGCCTCGATCGCCTCGTTCCACTCGAATGCACCCGCGTCCTCGTTGACCTGGAAGAACCAACGGGATTTCTCCGGCCAATCCCGGACCGTGGCCAGTACAAGTTTGGGCACCGTGTCCGAATCCTCCACCATGCGCGGTTCTCGCACGATCGCCGGGACATCGGTCTTCCAGAACGAGTAGACCAGGTGGTCCGCATCAAATGAGAGTTCGGTCTTCAGCTCTCCATTGTAGACGCGCGCCCGGATGGGCTTGTCTCGAGGCAATTTCACGGTGTAGTGCTTGAGCACCATCGGCAGGTCGCCCTGAAAAAGTACTGAATCATAGTAGTGACCTCGCATGGGCGGAATGTACTTGTCGTCGGAACCCGCCAGGTAGGCTATAACGAACCCCTTTGAATAGGTCGTCCATTGCACAGCGTCGCCCGGGTGAAGCCGTGGAATCGAAACCAGTTTCATCCGAGGTCCCCAGTAGATCATGCGCTGCGGTTGGGGAAGATCGCGCACGGCCTCCTCCGGAACGACCTCGAGATCGCCCCCGGCACGGTGAATGACCACGCGCCGGACCTCCGCGTAGGACGAGGCTGGATCGTAGTCGAACCGGAGCGCCGAAAACCGGGCAGCCCCGGCCTCGGTCAAAACCTTCACCAATCGATCCCGAAACACATGGCTCAGACCCGACTCCTCCACTTCCACAAATGTACGGTCCGAGACCACCACTGCATCCGCGTCGGGATACTGTTCCCCTGTCACGCTTCCCAGCGTGGTTACTGAAGACTGAGCCGCGGCTATCAGTTCAGGCGGCACTGGACGCGACTCGTCCGCCGCTGCACTGCGACTGAATACAGCCCATGCCAGGAAGGTTGCGACAAAGAACACTGGCACTCGTGAGCGATTCATGAGCATGTCCCGGGTTGAAGAAATTCTTGTAGGATCGCGCTATGCGTCGAGCCGGTCCCGATCGCGGGCGGAGTATAGCTCGAGCTGGTCTGTACCTGCAACCGGACCCGATCAGGCCGGCAGGCGTGAGCCGTTCTCGGCGGCGCAGGCCGTGCGAGGCGCGCGTGTTTTGTCCCGACTTGGTACTTCTCGTCCCAGGCTCTCCCTCCGAAGCAACGGGACGCCACGCGGGTAGTTCCGGAATGCAAACATGATTGGTTGCGCCTCTTCCCGCCGGCTTTCGCTGCGCGCCTGGTCCATCCCTGGGCGTTACGGGGCCGGGATTTCCTGCTCCACCCACCAGCGCAGGTCCGTGGAGCCCACCAGAAGCACCGTGGCTGCGCGCACCGCCCGCTTCCCCATCAGCACCTGCAATGCCCCAGGGTCCGTGAGATAACGCCCAATCTGCTCCC
>CAYQMG010000034.1:0-2739 GCA_964418585.1 uncultured Gammaproteobacteria bacterium
ATCACGTTCCTGCCAGGGTCTCCGGGCCTGCCGAGGTCGATCTTGCCCGCTCCCGTGCCATACAAATAAATGCCTTTCTGAGTGAAGTTAGCGATTGTTACCTTGCGCACGTACAAGCTCCTCGAGGAATTCGAAGCTCGAATACCGAAGAAAGTGCCTCCTCGGATCTGTGTGTCTTCTATCCTGGTCGTCCCCGGATTCGAAACCTCGAACCCGTAGACGAAATTGTAGGCCCCGGCAGGGGGAGTGGCGAGAACCAGCGAACGCGAGACGTACAGGTCGGAACCGTACTGCATGGCCGCCATGCTCCTGTCCTGCTGGAGATTGAACGTCACCGAATCCAGCAGACGCCGGGAGTTGGCCGGGTTCGTGTCGACGTCCACACCCCGGCACACGGCCGGGAAATTCCCACCGTCTACGCAGGTGATTTTTCCACCGATCACGGCGGAATCGGCGCCTTCCATCACCACCCCTTGCACGGTGCCGACCGAGCTGGGCACATCGGCCACCTCGATGTCGATGCCGCTCAACCAGGAGCCCTTGCCCAGCATGAAAACGTTGCAGGTAGAACCGGAGCAGCCTGTCCACACGGGCTTGACGAGCACGTTTCCAACCGAGCTCGGATCGACCCTGACGACCACCCCAGATGGAACCGTCAAGGGCAACGAGATCTCCTTATATGTCCCGGGCTCGACGATCACGGAACATCCAGCGGGATCGCGCAAGGAAGAAACCCGGCTCAATGCATTGCCAATGGTCTTGCAGGGGTTGGTGGAAGTGCCACAGCCGACAACATCCGTGCCACCGGTGCTGACATGCAACTCACAGGCCACCCCGGTGGTGAAGTCCAGAGAAGCAAACACTTCGAAGGCATTGTCGGCCTTGGCGGAAAGCTTTTCACTGTGGTCGCCGTTGGGAGTCACGCCTTTCACGTAGGCGTTCACCATGCACGAGCCCCCCGGAGGAAGCTCCGTGCTGCAGGTACTGTTGAGAATGCGTGCTCCGCTGCTCGTGCCAATGTTCAACTGCCGGGCTGGATAGGAACCGAGATTGTGGACGATGAACACGGCCGGGCGAGAAATCCCGTTGGCTGCGACCTTGCCAAAATCATAGGAACTCCGGTCGATGCTCAAGTAGGTTTTTCCGATGGCCTTGCCGTGAAGCCTCACCTTGACCGTTCTCGCGTGCGCTCCCTGCAACTCGAGGAGTCCGTGGAAGTTGCCCGCGGAGTTGGGAGCGAACTTCACCGTGACCGCACAGGCATGGGATGATCCCGGCGCCACCTGGCAAGACGAAGGGCTCACAATCGAGAAATCGTTGGCGCCCTGGGTGACCACCGGGGTGAGGGTGTCGGTGGCGTTGCCGTCGTTGGTGACCGTCACCACATTCGAGTCGCTGCTTCCCTGCGCAGCAACGAATGACATGTCGCTGCTGCTGGGATTCCAGATGGCGTACAAGGGATGCCCGGTCAATGGGGCCGTGGCCTCGACGGTCGCTATCTTGCAGGATGCCTTCAGCGTGGCCTGATGGTCCTGCTTGTCGGCGGCCTGGAAAGAGACCTTCAGTTCGCAGGACCCACCAGGTTGCAGGTCGGTGGGACAAGCGGAAGAATCGAGAGAGAAGGGCCCCTGCCCGCCGGGAAACGAAAACGACAGATTCGCGGCCACGCCCTTCCCCGTGTTGGTGAGCTTGATTTTCCCCACCCCCGCCTTCTGCTCACCGAGCCAGGCGGTGATGGGGTTGGGATTCAGAGCTCCAAACTGCAGCACCGGGCCGACGATCTCTGCGAGAAGGTTGACGGTGAACGACTGGTTGCCATCCTGGACCGAGAGCGAACTGGACAAGTTCGCGGGCTTGGACGTGTCCACCAAAGCCACATCGAAAGAGCAACTGTCGCCGGCGGAGTTGGCCTGTTGGAGCGCCTTGCCGGAGCACGAGTCGTTCACGATGCTGAAGTGCGAATCCGTTGGCTTCTGGATAGTGATGGTGCCGGTCGGCATGGTCCCTTCGTTCTTCAGGGTCACGGTTTTCGCCGGGACCGACGCCTCCTGTTGCACCGTGCCGAAGTCAACGGATTGAGGAACGGACAACTGGGGATGTCCCCCCTGACCCTCGAGATCGAGCTGAAGATGCGTCTTCGAAGCATCATCATCCACGTGAAACTCGGCGGAAAAGTCGCCGTCGGCCTTGGGCTGGAACTCGACGGAAAACTTGCACTCCTCCCCCGGGTCCATGTTTTCGCCCGAGAGGTCGCACTTGTGGCTACCCACGGGCTGCAAGGCGAACGCACCCTGCCCCGCCTTGTCGACCAACGAAAAAACCACGTGATTCGCAGGAGCATCACCCTGGTTTTTCACGGTCACGGCCAGAGTCTTGGTATCCCCCACCCGGACCAGGCCGAAGGAGTACTTGTTCGCCGGGTCGGGAGCCATTTCGATGAGAGGCTGGCCGGCATCGGGCTGCGCGTCCGGTCCGCCATCGGGCTGTGCGTCCGGTCCGCCATCGGGCTGTGCGTCTGATCCAGCTTCTACCGCCCCGTCATCCTGGTTCCCGGCATCGGAAACAAGTGCATCGGACACTTCGGCATCCGTGTCGTCAACGTCCGGAGCAGCGGCTTCGTGTGCATCTGGCGGCAAGACGTCCGCCCCAGCATCCTGCTGCTCGAAACTCCCCGAATCGGTGAATTCGCTCCCCCCGCAGCCGGAGGCCATACCCAGAAAGAGAATGGCAGGAGCCAGC
>CAYQMG010000035.1:0-9181 GCA_964418585.1 uncultured Gammaproteobacteria bacterium
GGCCTCCGGCTGCGCAGTCGGACCGGGACCGTGACCCCCCCGGGGCCTTTGTGGTACCCGACCTGCTCCTGCCTGTGCTATCAAGAGCCTCGAGCAACCCGGGCACCCGGAAACGGTCCTCGTTCAGGCACCTGCATACAATGTCGAGCGTCTGGCATTCCCAGGGTGCGTGCGGGGCCGCTCCGGGCCCTCCCGACCCCGGCGACAACAGGCCGGGACCACGCCTTGGGGGAACGATACGATGGCTGTCGCACTGCCCTTCCACCTGCTGGTCTTCCTGGGGTCTTTCCTGCTCTTCGTGCTGGAACTCATGGTGGGCCGGATGCTCCTCCCCGCCTATGGAAGCAGCGCCTCCGTCTGGACCACCTGCCTGGTCTACTACCAGGGACTGCTCTTCCTCGCCTACTGGTATGCGGGAAAGGTCGCAGCAGACTCGAGCCGGCTTCGGAGATGGGGCCACCTGGTGCTCGTGTTTGTGCCGATACTCACCTTCCCCATCCAGCTTCCTCTGTTCGACCTACCGCCGGTCCCCGCGATCCTGCTCGCTCTCACTCGAGCCATCGGGCTTCCATTTTTCGTCCTGGCCACCACCAGCGTGGTGGCCCAAGGGTGGTTCACCCGGACGAATCATCCGCGACGTGCCGACCCCTACTTCCTCTTTGCAAGTTCCAATGCTGGAGCGCTCGCCGCCCTGTTCGCCTACCCCTTCGTGGTCGAGCCGTGGCTGGGACTGAGAGAACAGCGCATCGCCTGGTACGTGGGATATGGGGTGTACGTCCTGCTGTTCACCTGGAGCCACACCCGGGTACGTCCCCACGTGGGGCTCGAGCCCTACCCGACCGAGGCGGCGGCCGGCCCGGTTCGGTCGGGGGCGGACACGGCGTACCGGGCCGAGGCCCGGAGCGGATCCAGGGGTGCCGACCGGGCCGAGTTGATCCAGTGGGTGCTGCTTGCCGCCGGAGCGAACGGGCTGTTGATGGCAGTGACCAGCGTGGTCACCCTGGATGCCCCGGTACCGCTGCTCTGGGTGGTGCCCCTGGCGTTGTATCTCGGAACCCTGGTGGTCTGTTTCGGGCGCGGGACGCCCTCCCCCGGTCTCATCGCGGGACTGGGCGGAGGAGGCGTGGCCGTGGCGGCAGGCGCCATGCTCCTCCTGGTCGCCGGCGTGCAAGTCCAGGCGGCGTTCATCACGATCCACGCCATGATCCTCTGGGTCGGCGCCCTCCTCTGTCACTATCGCCTGGTCCAGGCACGCCCCCTCGATTCCCCTCGCAACCTCGGCACGTTCTACCTCGCCGTGTCCGGAGGAGGATGGCTGGGCGCAACCCTGGTCGGCCTGCTCATCCCCCTGGCCTTCCGCTGGCTCCCGGTAAGCTTCATCGACTATGCCGGTGCTTTCGGGCTGGTCCTCGCAGCCCTCCTCGTGCGTGACGCCGCGCCTGCGCTGGCCTACTTCCGTCTCCGACCTTCCCGCGCCGTCCTGCTCCTCCTCATGATCGGCGTGGGCATTGCCTCCGCGGTGGAAGCGGCGCGAAACGTGCTCGATACCCAAGTAGACGGCGCGCGAACGTTCTACGGTATCTACCGGGTCACCGACCGCCGGGGACTGCGTTGGTTTCAGAATGGCAACACCATTCACGGAGTCCAGGCCCTGAACGACGAACAGGGTCGCATGGCGTTGGGGTACTACCACCCCGGATCCCCGATCGGGGCCCTGCTCGCCGCAGACCTGGGCTTCCACAACGTGGGCGTGGTCGGCCTCGGCGCCGGCGCCATGGCGGCCTACGAACGCCCTGGACAGCGGTGGGATTTCTTCGAACTCGACCCCGAGGTGGT
This sequence comes from uncultured Gammaproteobacteria bacterium, assembly GCA_964418585.1. GTDB lineage: Bacteria > Myxococcota_A > UBA796 > JAJRTE01 > JAJRTE01 > JAJRTE01. The sequence goes on from CAYQMG010000035.1 coordinate 1,837, forward strand.
GCGTATCGCCCGGGACGATTTCTCCTTTCTCGCCGGGGCCGTGGCCCCGACTCGAGTAATCATCGGGGATGCGCGCCTGACCTTGCAGGAGGTCCCGGTGGGACGATACGACCTGCTGGTGCTGGACACCTTCTCGAGCGACTTCCTGCCCCTGCACCTGGTGACCCGGGAAGCACTCGATCTCTACCTGTCCAGGCTGGCTCCGGACGGGGTGCTGGTGTTCCACATCTCGAGTCGTGTTTTCGACGTGTTGCCGGTGCTGGGCCGGCTTGCCGTGGATCTCGACCTGCCCCTGCTGGTGGGTGGGGAGCGCGGCGCGAGCTGGGAGCGGGCGGAGGATGCGCGTTTTCCCAGTCTGTGGACGGTGTTGACGCGCAACCAGGTGCGTCGTGCGCGGTTACTGAACGAGTTGGGGTGGAAAAAATGGGAGGTTCCGGAGGAAGTGAGACAACGGTCCGTCTGGACGGACGATCACGTCAACCTGTTCGACGCGCTGTGAGCGGGTATGGCACGGCAACCGGCCGTGCCGGTCAGGCGTGGTGAAGCAGACGGCCGACCTCCTCCTTCAGCCAGTTGAGCAAGGCTTTCTGCCAGTGGGCCGCCTCGTTGCGCTCGTCGACGGAGCTTTCCGGGGGAACGAACGTCTCGACGTAAGGCCGAACCACCGGTTCGGTCCCCGAGGGGCGCACACCAAACCACCACCCGTTGTCGAAAACCACCTTGTGGCCATCCAGGGTGGACACGGTCTCCACCTTGAACCCGCGGCCACCCACGACCAGGGTGTCTCCCGGCGAGATGGTGCCGAACCGGCCGGCGAGTGCCTCCTTGAGTCGGTCGCCGGAAAGCGACCCCCGCACCTTGGTCCTCTCGAAGTAGTAGTACCCCAGTTCGCGCTCCAGTTCCTCGAGCAACGCTTCCGGAGGCGCATCGTAGTGGAGGACCATGGCGATGAGGAGGAGTGCGGCCATCAGGCCGTCCTTGTCCAGGGTCCACCCCATGGGGGTCATGCCGTCGCTTTCTTCCCAGGAATTGACCGAGGAGGCCACGTAGGGCCGCATGTACTGGAACCCCACCCGCGTCTCGTTGAGCTTGCCCTCGGGCAGGTACCGGGCCAGGGCGGCGTCGGCCATGTGGCTGGTCATCACCGAGCGGGTCACATCGCCGGTCAACCCGTGTTCCTGAGTGAGGTACTTGACGACCAGGGGGCCGAACTTGTTCATCACCAGGACTGCGGAGCGGCCGCCGCCCACAAAGCGGTCGCCGTCCCCGTCGTTCATGAATCCCAGGGTCAGCCTGGCGGAAGACCCGGCCATGGCGTCCTGAAGCACGCGGAAGTTCTCACGGGACGGCTCCCGATCCTTACCTCCGAACAGGTAGTCGGTCCGCCCATTGAATACGTGCAACCGGGCCGGATCGAGCCCCTCGAGGAGCTGCTCATACTTGCCCTGGGTGGCGCCGAATCCGTTGTCGATGAAAATCGCCGCATCGCGGCTGTTCAGGGTTTCCACCAGGGCGCCGAGGTCGAGCCATGGGACACGTTCCGCCAGGGCCTGCTTGTAGAGCCGGATGGGATCGGCCTGGAGGTACCGTCCCGGGGTGCGCTTGGCCGCCTGCATTTCGGCCACACCGAGCGCGTAGTAGCCGCTCCGGGTCTGGAAGATCTCGTTGGCGCGACTGGCGATCGGGCCGGTCAGCTCTGCCGGCGCTGGTCCCCCGTCGGACGGATTGAACTTGTATCCATGATAGTTGAACGGATTGTGGCTCGGGGTGAAATTGATGGAAAAGGCGGCTCCGGTCTCCAGGATCGCCGCCGAAACCTCCGGCGTGGTCGCCATTCCCAGGTAGATGACCTTGATCCGATGCGCGAGCAGGATTCGAGCCGCGGTCTGGGCGAACTCGGCCCCGGCGATACGGGTATCGTGCGCCAGGATACACCCGCGGTTGCGTACGTCCGCAATATCGCGAACCCCCAACGCCCCGTGGTACTCCCGTTTCAGAATTACGTCCACCACCGCCTGGGTGACGCACGCCACGTTTTCCACGGTGAAATCGTCCACCAGGATGCCACGCCAGCCCGATGTGCCGAACCGCATGCCGTTCTTCGGTGGGTCCCGCCGCTCTCGCATGGCCTTGAGAACCAACGAAAACAGCTCGTCCCGCACCTGCTCCGCTTCGGCTCGATCGCCCGGTTGCGCCTCATCCTCACCGTAGAGGACGGGCATGAGCCGTGCCAGCGCATCCAGGTAGTTCCCCGAAGCGACAAGGTCTGCAACGCCGAATTTCTCCGCCAGCCTGGCCAGTTCCGGTTTCATCTCCATGATGTCCGCGCTCCCTGGTATGGTGCCGATCTGGTGCATGGTTCCAATGTTGCAACATCGGCCGGTCAGGATAGCACCGGCACAGCGCTCGAGTCCAGCACCATGCTTCACCGCTTCTTTTTTGTCCCCCCACCCCGCTTCGGGGCGCCCGCACCGGTATAGCCGACTCGAGTCTTCAGGACCTCGTCGAGCGCTTCCTGGTTGTCCTTGAGGAACATCAAGGCAGCACTGATCCCCCGCTCGATCGCCTCCCGGTTCCCGGCGGCGAGCACCTTGGTTGAAAGCAACATCCGATTGCGGGCCAGGAACGCGATGACCTCATTTTCCGCATCCAGCTCCACCTCGAACCGATCGGCCAGGTCCACGAGTGCATTGCCGAATTCCTGGGAGTGTTCCAGGAATTCCAGCGGCAGATTCAAGCGGGCGGACAGTTCCAACCCGTGCCCGAGCGGCAGGCGCGACCCGGAAACCAGGTCCACCACGTGGGCGAGGAGATGGACCACCTCGGAGTCCCGAATTTCCGGACTCAGCGCCACGTACACGCGGTCCGGCGCCAGTTGCTCCGTCTTGCTCGGGTTGACCACCAGCCCCCCTATGGCGGCCTCATCCTCTCGACGACCGGTAAGTTTCAGCGCCTGATAGGCCTCGAGGTCCACCAGGTCCACCACCACCGGGTTGCCGCTCCGGTCCAACAACGGCAAGGCCGCCGCCATCTCGGCCGCTCGAGGATGTCGTGCCGGAGGCAAGGCCCGGATCCGCTCCGCCGCCTCCAGTTCGTCCACCTTGTACCGCTCCTCGATCACTTCCGCCTCACGGCCCAGGTGGCAATGCTTGTACTTCTTCCCACTCCCACAAGGGCATGGGTCGTTCCTTCCGATGTTCTTGAATTCCATGCGCTCCTCGAGTCGGCCTTGAGTTGGCGTTCGTTCTGCGACACATTCGGGCCGCAAAGCCAGCCGATGACCATAGCATCTCGATTCGAGAATACCAACGACAACTTGCATGGCACGTCCACCTTGGGCCACGCCCCACGCGGCCCAGGTCCGGGTCTGGAATTCCGCCTGCGTTCCCAGACCGGTCCCGCGAGTTTTCCTGGCCGGCCGGCACCGGCGGTGCTACCCTTTCGACGGTCCCGGTCACGACGCAAAACCAGCCGGCGAACACCCCGGGACCGACAGTGGGAGGATATGCGTTGAAGGTCTATCTGTCACGATGGGTCTGCCTCGAGGTGCGTGCCAACCTGGCCCGTCTCGAAGAGGAAGGGGACGAGGCCGCGGAAATGGGGGCGGACCTGGTGGTGTTTCCAGAGCTGTTTCTCCAGGGATACTCGAGGGTCGTGTCGTCGGAAGAGGCTCGAGCACGGTTCCAGGCGGTTTCAGCGCGACATCCGCAGACCACCTACGTGTTCGGGTCCATCGTGGAGGCGCGACGAAACCGGGTCACCGCCTGGCGCGACGGCCGCATGCTGGCGGCCTACGACAAGGTGCACCTTTTCGCTCCCAATGGGGAAGACGAGCGCTGGATCCCGGGGGATCGATATGTGGCCTTTTCGGCCGGTGGGTGGACCATCGGTCTGCTCAATTGCAACGATATCCGCTTTCCCGAGCAGGCCCGTGCACTGACGCTGGCCGCACGCTGCGACCTCTTGGTGGTACCCGCCTGGTGGCCGTGGCGAAGGGACCACCTCTGGGCAACCCTGCTCCGTGCCCGTGCATATGAAAACGCCGTGTGGACCGTCGGCTGCTGTGTGGCAGCGTCCGAGAGCGTGCACGAACGGTTCGCCGGGGCGGGCAACCACGTGTTCGACCCGACCGGAGAACCGATTCGGACGCAAGACGACCACCTGTACACCCTGGACCGGTCTGTCCTGAGCCGGGTCGTCGTGGACCCCCGGGTGGCCCACGTGGCGATCAAGCAGGTCGAGGTGGTAGGCCCAGGCCCAGGCGGGTCGGCGGGCGGCTCCGGATGCCTCGAGTCCCCATGAGGCACCCACGGCACAGGGGAGCGACTCTCCCTGCAACACAAGGACGCCACCCGATGAAACAGGATACACAGCCCCGCGCACGAACCCTGCTCCCATCGCCCCTCGGCACCCTCCAGATCGAGGCCGATGACGCAGGCATCACCGCCATCCGTTTCCTGTCCCCCGTACCCTCACACCGGGCCGCCCCAACCCTGCTCCCCGATCCAACCCTGCTCCCCATCCCGAAAAACCCTCATAACCCACACACTCCTGCTCTGCGCGTGCTCCGGGACGCCGTGGAACAACTCCTGGCCTACTTGCACGGAGATCTGACCCGCTTCGAACTGCCACTGGCGCCGTCCGGCACCCCCTTCCAGCTCGAGGTCTGGGCCGCCCTGCAGGAAATTCCGTGGGGAAAAACCGCCACCTACGGCGACATCGCCAGACGGGTGGGACGGCCCCGCGCGGCTCGAGCAGTCGGAGCCGCCAACCGGGCCAATCCGATTCCCATCATCATCCCCTGTCACAGAGTGGTGGGCGTTCGAGGGGACCTGGTGGGATATGCGAGCGGCCTGGACCGAAAACGCTGGTTGCTCGCACACGAACGGAACTACCGGCCGGCCGGGGAAACCGGGAACATCCTGGAGGCGGGTGAGGGTCACCGGGAACATCCTGGAAACGGGTGAGGGTCACCGGGACCGCCCCCCCCCTCTCGCCGCAGGCTCCGGTTTCCGGAAGGGCTACCGCACCTCCAGCCACATCTTGCCTTCGGCCACCACGATCACCAGGAAGGCGTTCTCGGTGACGTAGACCCCGAGCGGTCGGATGCGTTCCGCCGTTCCCCTGAGCGTGGTCGTTTCCGTCAACTGCTTATTGAGCGCCTGCTCCAACCCAGCCTTGCCTTGCTCGATCTTGTCCCCGAGCGGAAAACGGGCCTTGTTGGCGATGAATTCCTGCAAGGTGCCATGAAGCAGCCAATCCGCCGCATTGGTCAAGAAGTTTTTGGTATCCACGGTGTAGTCCAGATCCTCGACCGTGAGGAGGCCGGTCGGCACGTCATAGTGGGGCCGGCCGGAGAGGGCCACGGTGGCGTCCAGCGCGCCGGTCGAGGAGACCTCGATCAGGAAGTAGTCGCCGTCTCCCATGATCCGGACGTCCTTGACCTCGAGCTTCTGACCCTGGACCTCGTAGCTCTGTCCAACGAGCTTCTGACGCGCCTGGGCCGTGGCCTCCCCGAAAGGAAGTGAGGCCTCGATGGCGATGTAGTAGGTATCTCCCGAGGCTTCTCCGCTGTTGGGAGGCAATGGCAAGGGTTCCGCGGCCGGTGGCGGCGTCATGGAGATCTTGGGGTGGGCGATGATCGCCACATTGGTCTTTAGACTGTCGCCTTCCCCGCGCAGAGGCGCCATGGCGATGGACTCGGGATTCATGGTCAGCCAGAACCCTTGCTGCATCTGCTTGGGCTTCTGGAGCGATGTCCAGGCTCGAGTCACCTTGCCGCGGATGTCCACGGCCTTGGTGATCCGGCTGTCGAGCATGGAGACGATTTCGTTGACCTTCTCTTCGAGCTTGGCGTCCACCTTCTTGGTCACGTCGATCTTGAGCGGGGTCATCTCGCACGGCTTGGTCCACTTGCGAGGTCCAGGCGTGGTCTTCGACTGGAGCCTCCAGTCGCTGGTAATCGTGAGCTTGCTCTCGAACGTCAGCGTGAGGGACGCCTCGCAGGAGAGCAACGCCCCGCCGGAGCCCCCACGCCTTCCCCGGAGCCGCGGCCGCTTCGAAGTCTTGGCGCCCTTCCGCTTCATCTCCGCGGTGAAAGAAACGGGCACGGACATGTAGAGCGTATCACCTCGAGCACTCAGGCTGATCGTCCCCCGAGTGACGGTATACTTGATGCCCTCCGGGTCTCCCTCGTATCCCTTTTCCTTCAGAACCTTGGGCACCTTGGACGCCACCTGCCGGGCCACGGTATCGAGCGACACGTCGATGGGGATGGTGATGTGAGACGGCTCGATGGGTGGAGGAGGAGAACCCTTCCTCGCCTCACGGCTCTTCTCGCCACCGCTGCAACCGAACAGGAGTCCAGTCGTCACAACCAGGACCAGGAACACACGCACTGTCTTACCCACCGTCTTCATGGAAGCGCCTCGTCGATTGCAAGTCTGTCGTTCGTCCTGCACGCGGGCCATCATATCTCGAGGGGAAAAGAAAACACAACCACCTCTCCCTGAAACGCCAGGCGTGATCCGTTCTCCGCGGCAACGCCGGACGTCTGCACCGCTGTCGCACCCCCGCACCGCCGCAGGCGGCCCATCGAAAGGCGGTGTTGGGGCGTGCGACTGCAAGGACAGCGATTCATTGTCTGTGGTGCGGCGCCCCACCCCCGCCCAGCGTTTCCCGATTCCGGACGAGCGAGTTCCGGAGCCCGCTCGATTGGCGTCCCTCGGTTCCCAGGATCCCGAGAAGGGGTTTCCAGTGAATCGGGCGAGAACTGAGGAGCCACACCCCCTTGTGGAAATGTGTGACTGCCGGGCACCCCTGCAAACTTTGGCGGGAGTTCTGAGTCTGGTTCAGCGTCAGGAGGCACTCTGGGTCACGCGTTCTGCGCCTCCCACCCCCTCATATTCTCGAAAACGAATTCGCCTGCTCCTTTTCCGTTGCCGACGGACGGTGCTCGAGCAAGGCACGAGGCAAGAATCAGGAGTCGTTTTGCAGTTTCTCCAGGTACGCTCGAATCTGCTCCACAGACAGCCCCCGGAGTCGCTCCTCGGGAGCGAGCCCCCGGAGCCGCTCTTCGGGAGGGAGCCCCCGGAGCCGCTCCTCGGGAGGGAGTCCCCGAAGCCGCTCCTCGGGGTCGAATCGGGACAGGATCTCCTCGGCTGGAATCGCCTTCACCACCTCCTTCAAAAGGTCCCTCTTGTAGTCCTCTACCGTGTAGGGCATGGTCACTCCCTCCGCCTGGTAGTTCGCATAAAGGTGCGTCACCACCGTGCTCGTATCCGGATTCTTCCACCGGTAGTTCACACGACCCCGAAACACGCGCTCCGGGTCCCAGCTAAACAGG
>CAYQMG010000036.1:0-4158 GCA_964418585.1 uncultured Gammaproteobacteria bacterium
GCATTCTGGCTCGCCATCGGATTCGTGGGACAGCACGAGTACGGGCACAACCTCTACTGGAAATGGCTCTACGTGGTGATCCCCTTCTGGACCATGTTCGCCGCAGACATCGGAGTGGCCGCCGTCCGGTGGCAATGGAACCGACGCAGCCTTGCCCTCGCCATCGCCGCCGGCCTGTTCGTGACCACCGGCGCAGCATTCGGACTCGAGACCGCGCGGCAGATCGACATGAGTACTCGCCTCTATCGCCCACAGGTGGAACTCGCCCGGTGGGTGGAAGCCCACGTGCCTCCCGGAACAACCCTCATATTCGACAACATCCCCGCCTGCTACATCAACCGGAAAGAGCACCCGTGGCGGTTTCTCTCCTGGTTCGACCTCGAGATTCCTCCAGGGGACCCGGAAGCCTTTGCCCGCCTGCTGGATCGCGAGCACGTGAAGTATGTGTTGTGGTTCAAGGAAGACTGGACCGAGGCGCCGCGCATTGCGCCGTACCTTGCGACCCCGGAGCCCCACATCCTCGGTGCCTTCCGGCTGGTGCCCCTGTTTCAAGAACCCTCGTACGGGTTCATTTTCTACAAGGTTCATCCTGTCGATCCCGCCCGGCTGGACCGGGAATGATAGCATGGAATGGGAGGAGCGCATTGTGTACGATGGGTTGCTGCGATCCGGGCGCTTGTAAATCCGTTCCGGCCGGGACCTCCAGCTTGGCGGACCCTGCCCGGACTGGGGGGCGTGGATGAATTCGACCCGGGGAGCTTCTCCCCTTCGATACCCAGTCGGCCTGTCACGACTTTGCTGTGGAGTCACAACATGATGAAATTGATCGGACCCGGGCTGTTCGCCATGATGCTGGTAACCGTTCCCGCGCTCATGGGTGACGGGTGCCCCACTGTGGACGCCGATGGGGATGGGTACCCTGCCGATGTGGATTGCGACGACGCCGACCCGGCCGTCCATCCAGACCAGTCGGAACCCTGCGCGTGCGATGGAATCGACCAGGATTGCAACGGGATCGTGGACGACTTCCCGTGCGACTCTCCCGTGTGTGGAACCCTCGAGGAGGGGGACCTGTGTGGCGGCGACCTTGGCACGTGTGCACCTGGCCTGAGCTGTTGCTACCCCTGCGGGATCGAGGGGTGTGACTTCATCTGCATGCCCTCGTGCTATGACGAATGGTGCTCGGGCGGTTGCCCCCTGGTTCCCTGAGGGACAACAGGGCGCGATCAGCTTGCAACACCGGGGGCCAGGGTACGGTACACGTCTGGCCGACGGTCCCGGAGGAACGGATAGCGATTCCGAACTTCGCGCACCCGCTCCGCGTCCACCTCTCCTGCAACGATCGCAGCGGCGTCCTGGGCTTCCTCCACCCGCCGTCCCAGCGGGTCTATCAGGACCGAGTCTCCCGCGTGCGCCCATTCCCCGATGGTGCCCACGCCGTTGACCCCCAACAGGTAGCACTGGTTTTCGATGGCCCGGGCCACGAGGAGCGCCCGCCAGGCATCCCGTCGCGCCGCAGGCCAGTTGGCGATCACAAGCATGAGGTCGACTTCGGAAGCCCTTGCGCGGAACACCTCCGGGAATCGCAGGTCGTAACAGACCAGTGGAAGGACCCGGATGTCGCCGGCGTGGAACAAGGCCAGCCGGTCGCCGCCTACGTAGTGCCGGTGCTCGAGTCCGTACGAGAAAGGATGGATCTTCTGGTAGCGCGCCAGTTCATGCCCGGAAGGTCCGTATGCCACCGCGAGGTTGCGTCCCCGAACTCCATTCGATGTCACCACCGGTTCCACCACCCCACCCACCAGCGTCACCTCGAGACGCCGGGCCGTGGTGGACAGGAAGGCATGAATCCGGGGCGCCATCGCGCCCAGGCGTTCCACATTCATCGAGAACCCGGTGGCGAACATCTCCGGCAGCACCACCAGGCCCGCTCGAGAACGGACCGCCTCTTCGATCATGGGTTCTGCACGCCGAAAGTTCTCTTCTGGATCTTCCCACGCGATATTGAACTGAATTCCTGCAACCCGCATGACACCTCGACAAGGTTCGAAATTGATTCATTTCGGGACGGGCAGGCACCGCCGCGCCGCTCATGGTCGGCCTGCTCGAGTCCCCTTGCATCTGCAACGGCCTACCATATTCAATTTCGTGGCCGGGTTGTCAACCGTCTCGAGGTGGGCGTGGGCAGGGGCCGAGCCGGGACAGGTGCCCCTGCTTGACAGGGTGTTCCGGGTACACTACCGTGCCGTGGTATCCAGGGAGCGGGTCGCGCCGGAGAGGGGAGGGCGGCGAAGGGATGGATGTCGGGGGCGGGCACCCGGTTCACGGTCCTGGACAGGGGAGGCAAGCAGGATGGAACGGTCTTTGAAACAGTGGCAACTCGAGGTAGACGACTGGATTCACTCGGTTGGGGTACGGTACTTTTCAGAATTGACCAACACGGTGGTGTTGATGGAGGAGGTGGGGGAACTGGCTCGAGTGGTGGCACGGCGGTACGGGGACCAGAGTTTCAAGGAGGGGGAGGAAGATCTGGACCTGGGGGAGGAACTCGCCGATGTGCTGTTTGTTCTTTTGTGCCTGGCGAATCAGACCGGGGTGGACCTGGAAGCGGCGCTGGAGCGGTCGTTGCGAAAGAAAACGGACCGGGATCGCCTTCGGCATGCGACCAATCCGAAGCTGACGCGGTGAGGGGTACCATTGAAGACCGGGGCGCCGGTGTCGGGCTTGTTGTCGAGGTCTGCCTGGGGTATAGTCGAGTTCGAAAAGTGAGTCGTGGCTGGCACTGTCCGGATGGGTGGGGCGGCGTCAGCCACCTGCGCCGGGAGTATTCGGGCGTGTCGTCTGGCGCATTTCGGGGTTTGTCCGAGCGACAGGTTATGGGGGCCGGATGGAGGCAGGAAAAGGCAAGGATGGCCGAGGGGAACGTCTTTCCGGCTCGCGGAGCTGGGGGAAACTGGAGTTCCTTCGAGGGACCGGGCGTCATGCCCTGATCGTGTGTGAGTCCGACCTGACGATACGCGAGTGGGACGAGAGCGCGACGCGCGTTCTGGGTTTTTCGCGTGGAGAGGCCGAGGGGCGTTCGGTCCATGACCTGCTCGAGCCCGCCTTTGACACGGACGTCGGGGATCCGGTGGAGCAGGCGCTTGGTGGAGGAAGTCTCGTCCGGGTTCGGTTGCGCACCGCGCAAGGGGGGTGGGTCCAGTGCTTTTGGACGGCGAGGAAAGAACAAGCGGCTGGGCAGGACCCGTTGGTGCTGGTTTTTCTCGAGCGCGTGTCAGGACTCGAGGAGGAAGGGACGCCCGGAGGAGAGGCGGCGGACCCGGCGGACAACATCCGGGCGACGTTCCTGGCCGGCATGTCGCATGAGCTGCGAACCCCCCTGAACGCCATCATCGGGTTTGCCAACGTGCTGCTCGAGCCTTTTTGGGGGCCGCTGAATGCCAAGCAGCAGGAGTACATACACGAGATTCTCGCCAGTGGCAAGGCATTGCTCGCTCTGGTCAATCGGCTGCTCGATCTGGCGATGGTGGAAGCTGGCAAGTACACGATCGACATCGAACCGGGGGATCTGGGAGGCGTATTTCGGAGGGTGGAACGGGAGGTCCGGCGGGAACTGGCCAGGCGGGACCTGGAACTTGCCCTCCACCTGGCCGACGACCTGGATACGGGTGGCGTGATGATCGACCAAAACGGGCTGACCCAGGTGCTGGAAAACGCGGTGACCAGCGTGGGGGAGGTCTCTCCTCCCGGGGGGCTCGTCGTGGTTTGGGCCCGCCGTGTGGAGGAGAACCTCGAGGTACTGGTTGCAGGAGGAGATCGCGGTACCCCGGGTCTCGAGATGGAACGCGGGTGGCCGGCTGCCCCGGTGGATGAAGGGACCGAGGTGCTGTGGGTCGATTCCAATCTTCGACAGCTTCTCGCCCGTCGTCTTACCCTGTTGTTCGGTGGCACCATCTGGTTCTCGACATGGCGAAAAGGCATGGGAGGACGCTGCGGACTCCGGGTGCCGGTCGGTGAAAGCGCAGTCTTCCAGCACCGGTTGCAGGAACTGATCAACCAGGCGCGGGGCAGGGGCGAGCGGTTCACCTTGTGCCGCTACGCATTGGTGGCGGAGGAGTGGGACGAGCCGGCACTGGTATGTCGAGAGAAGCTTCTCAA
>CAYQMG010000037.1:0-7987 GCA_964418585.1 uncultured Gammaproteobacteria bacterium
TGGTCATGAACTACGCTCAGGCGGCCTACCTGCGCGCCGCAGGCGGCCAGCTCTGCAATCCGCGCCGCTTCTGACCTCGCCGTTCCGTTCCTCACGGCTCGCCCCCTGCTGCGGGGGCTTGCACGCCCGTTCCTCGATCGGCACGTGGCTCCCGACTCCCCCTGCTGCGGGGGCTCGCACGCGACGCCGCTCGGGCACTCGCGCGTTCCCCGCGGCCGATCGACCTGGGAGCCGAAAACAGCTCATCCCCGGGTCGGCCTTCCCACCGGTCGGCCGACCCGTGCCCAGAGCAGGATACGGCGATTCACGGGCACGGCGGACAGGTACACGTCGCGGTCCCGGTGCTGACCCAGGTTTCGGGCGGTCTCGTGCACCAGGGCACGAGCCAGGTCCAGATGCGCCCGGGCACCTGCCTCGTCTCCACCTGCCCAGGCCAGGCAGGCCCCGGCCAGGAACGCGCGCTGAGGTACGGCCACCTCGGGGTCTCGACGGTACCGGGCCAGCAGAGGCTCGAGGAGGCTCCGGGCGCGCGCCAGGTCCCCGGTTTCGACACAGGCCATGGCCAGGAGTACGACGCAACTCTGCGCTTCCTCGTCCGGGCCCTCACGATTCAAGGCCTGAAGCGCCGTTTCGAGCCGCCTGATCGCCTCGTCGACTTGCCCGGAAAGCAGGGCCGCCCACCCCTCATAGAACCGGACCCGGGTCTCGATCACCGGGTCCGGATGGTGCACCAGGACCTCCCGGCACCGCTCAATACGGACCAGGGCCGACTCGGGACGCTCAAACTCAAGGTCCAGGCGAACCAGGTAGCTCAGGTGGGTGGTCAGCACCCCCCGCCCGCTCACCTGTTCCACCACCCGAATGGCCTCCTCGATGCGGGCCACCGCCCGATCAAGGTGCCCGACCAGCCCCAGGACCAGACCAGTGCAAGACAGCCAGAGGGATTCCCCGATCCGATCCCCTGTCTTCCGCGACAGGACGATGGCGCGCTCCAGGTGATCCCTGGCCCGATCAAAGGCCCGCACCTCCTGGGCGGCCATGCCCAGAAACCCGGCAATCAAGGTCTCCAGCTTGGGGTCTCCCACCGAACGGGCCAGCGGCACGATACGTTCCAGTTCCTCGATGGCCCGGCGATACTGCCCCAGTCGGCCAAAGGTCCGCGCCCGCTCCATGCGCAAGTATCCCTGCTCCCGCCGGTCCTCCCGAACTCTGGCCGACTCGATGGCTTCATCGATCGCAGCCAGAGCCCGCTGATGCTGCCCCAGGGCTGCGTGACTGAAGATGATGGCACGCAAGATCCGCTGCGCCAGGGCGCGTTCCCCGGCGTGACGGGCCAGGTCATATGCTTTCCGGTGCGCAGCCAGGGCCGGACCGTGGTCATGCCCCACGTGGTTCTGGATCTTGCCGAGGTGGTAGAGCGCCCGTGCCTCGGCGCCAGGTAGGCCGGCACGATGGGCCAGGTGCGCGGCCTTCCTGGCGTGGGCTGCTGCCTCGTCCAGCAAGCCGACCTCATAGCACAGTTGGGACCGCCGGTTGCACACCTCCGCCCGCCAGGCATCGTTCCCCGCTGCTTCGGCGAGCGCCTCGAGCCGCTCCAGGTCCTCCCCCTGGGCACCCCGCCGGGCCGCCAACTCGTGCACCCGCTCCAACCCGCACCACGCCCGCCACAAGGTCTCCTCCACCTCTCCAGGGGCGAACGCCTCCACGGCCCGACGGTAGGCGCGCTCGGCCTCCTCGAGGGCGTAGACGCGCATGGCCTCGTCCCCTGCCAGCAAGTGATGTCGCGCTGCGCCACGCCGGTCCCCTGCTTCGTCCAGATGGAAAGCCACCTGGGCATGGACCCCGGGTTCCTCATGGTCGGATCGGGAAAGCGCCTCGGCAATTCGTCGATGCCACAACCGCCTGCGGGCACGCCCAATCTGCGCGTAGGTGTACTCCCGGAGCTTCCCGTGCGTGAAATCGTACCGGCCATCTCTGCGTTCGGTCAGAACCCGGCGACGCACCAGAAGCTCCAGGTCTTCCAGCACGGCTTCCAGGTCACGAGCCGACGCCTGGTGCAGGGCATCCACGGTCCAGTCACGCCCGAACACCGAGGCCAGGCCGGCAAGTTCTCGAGTGCCCGGGGGCAAGGTGGCCAGCCGACCCTGGAACACGGCTCGAATCGAGCCGGGGAGTCGATCCGGGGACCACCGCTCCCCACGCAAGAGTCCGGCATTGACCAGCTCGACCACGAACAGGGGGCTGCCCTCGGTTTCCCGAAACACCCGCCGCGTGACCTGGTCCGGAAGCCGATCCCCGTGAAGCGAGGTGACCAGTTCCGCGGTCTCGTCCGGACTCAGCGGCATCAAGTCCAGCTCGTCCACCAGCCCATCTCGAGACAGGGACCGCAACACATCGTGCAAGAGCCCCTCATCGGCCATATCGTGGCGCCGCAACGTGGCCAACACAAGCAGCTTCCTGCCTCGAGCACGCTGGAGCAAATGGTGCAGCCACTCCAGACTGTCGTTGTCGCACCACTGGATGTCGTCCACGAAGACCAGAACGGGGCCGCGTGCAAGGGCCAACCGGGTCAAGGCGTCGAACAGGGCAGGACGGGTCCATCCCCCGGAGCGGAATGAGGGCACAGGGTCTGCCGGTGCGTCCGCCTGGTGAAGGGTAGGCCCCAGGAGTCCGCGCACTTCGGCAGGCAGATCGCACTCCCTGCACTCCCGCACCAGTTGAACCGCTACTCCGAACGTGAGCCGCTGCTCCGGTTCGTAACACCGGCCGCTCAAGACCCGGTACCCAAGACTCCGCACCCGCTCCACCAGTTCCTCGGCCAGGCGGGTCTTGCCAATCCCTGCGTCGCCGCTCACCAGGCACAGTCCGGACATCCCGGCCACGGCATCCTGCCAGCGCGACCGGAGCACCCCCCACTCCCGGTGCCGACCCACCAATGGTATCCGCCTTCGCCGCCCTTGAACCTCACCCGAAACACGCCGGCTCACGGACAAACGCCGAAACAGAGCCTCGGTCTCCTCCGACGGACGCACCCCCAACTCGATCTGAAGGGTCTCACGGCACCGGTCGTATACCTCCCGGACCCGCGCCGGCTCCCCCAGCAGCGCGTGCAGGTGCATGAGCCGCCGGTACATGTCTTCCTGCGCCGCATCCACCCCGAGGCACCGCTCCGCCAACTCCACAGCCGCACGGTAGTCTCGAGCTTGCTCGGCCAGATCCACGCCCACCTCGAGCACCCGGTGGTAGGTCCGGGCCAGGCGCGCACGAATCGGCTCGATCCAGGCACCCGAACAGATCGGGAGAAGTTCGCCACGATAGAGCGCCACAGCCCGATGGATCGTACTCAGATCGGTCGGCCGGGCAGCCAGGGCCTCGAACGTGTCCACGTCGATCGTGCACGGAGCATCCGGACGCCACCGTATGAAGGTTCGATCCGCCAGGATACACCGATCCGCCTCGGGCAGCCGGCGGCGAAGGTCGTGCAACAGACGCCGCAGACTCCTCAGCCCCTGTTCCTCGGACACGTCGGGCCAAAGTTCATGGGCCAGGCGGGATCGAGCACACGCGGTGCGACGATGGAGCACAAGGAACCCAAGGAGCGACTGGAGCTTTCGCCCCTGAAACCCTTCCACGATCCTCCCATCGTGGCGGACCTCCAGTCCCCCGAACAGTGCGAGTTCCAATCTCCATCCTTGCGCGTCGTCCATGACACGGCTGTTGCCTGTGAGGTTGACCGGTTGCTCGACATCATGGCCGTTCTCGTCAGGGAATACAACGCCCGCCTGCTCTCCGGGGCTCGAGTTATCGACGGGGGAAGTCGGCGCGGGTAAAACGGGTGCCTGCGAGCCGGTTGATCAGCCGGAGCAGGTCTTTTTTGGGCTGCCAGGTCTCCACGGATGCGACCTCTTCCCCCTGGGGGGTAGTCACCCGGACTTCGAAGTAGTCGTAGTCTCTCAACCCGAGATACCGCACGAGCAGGACCAGGGAACGGGGTGCCGCGTTGTCAGGACCAAGGACCTGGATGGTGCGGCTGGTTCCGGAGGGTCCAATCGCCATGACGCCCCGGGGGATCTCGGCCATCAGCGGGCGCAAGTCATCGGCGAGCTGAGCGGTCAAGTCGGCTACCAGGAAGGAAGGGAATGGGCAGTGAGCAGCATGGAGCGCATCGAGCACGCGCCAGGCGTCGAGCACGGGGCGACCGGTCACGCGCTCGAGGTCCTCGGCCTCCTTGCCTGCTCCGGTCAAGCCGAACGCGGACCGCACGTCCACCAGCACCCAGTGCCCGTTGTCCTCGCGCCGGGTCACCAGCAGCCCGTAACGATGGCTCGAGACGCGCGTCACCGTGGTCTTGACCTCGGCTGCTCCCAGGCCCTCGAGGCGCAGTCGAAAAATCTGGCTCGCCTCCTCGTTCACCTTCAGTGTCTTCACTGCTGCGTGCAGTGCCTCGAGCTTGTCCGCCAGTACCCGGGGTGAATCTGCTGCAAGCTTGGGCGCCAGGTCCACGTAGGCGACCTCCACCGGTCCAGAACGCGCCGTCGAGGGGGGCGGAGGCGCGTCCACCGGCCCCAGTCGTCGGGCGGGTCGGCTTGCGCCGCTGGACGCCGCACTTCCTCTTCCCTCCTGGGCTCGAGGCTCTGAAAGAGGTACCATCGCCACCTCCTCCGTGGCGCGCCGCACCGGCTTTCCGCCCTGATTCGCTTCGTTGGAGGGGCCGCCATGAGCCAGAGTCGCCTCGGTCGAAGGGGTCGCACCGGTCGCACCGGTCGCCTCGGCAACAGGTCCGATGGTCTCCTCCGGTCGAGCCGGGCGTTTTTCCTGATGG
Organism: uncultured Gammaproteobacteria bacterium; assembly: GCA_964418585.1. Lineage (GTDB taxonomy): Bacteria > Myxococcota_A > UBA796 > JAJRTE01 > JAJRTE01 > JAJRTE01. The sequence goes on from CAYQMG010000037.1 coordinate 4,823, forward strand.
CCCGGTGTTGCGAGGTCCGCCTCCGGCCGGGTGGAGGAAGCGGGGGCGAGCATGGGAGTCGCGGTGTTTCGCGCGGCGTTGAGCGGCCGGACCAGGACATCCTGAGCGTCGTCGTACCGGGTGTGCTGAGACTCGGCAGGAAATGGGTCGTAGAACCGAACCGCCGGGATGCGGAATTCCGTCCGACTCGCCACCGCAGTGCCACTCGAGGTACGCGCCATGCACATCCGGCCGGTGACCGGGCGGTCGGTGTCGTTGTCCACGAAGAGTGCTCTGCGCCTGCCGTCATGGTAGGAGACTGCGGCGAACTCGGTGGAAACCCGCACACGCAGGGGGTCGCCCGGGGGACTCATCACGTGGACTACCTTGGACGCCCGCGGCACGGTGAGCCACACGGTGGCCCGAATCCCTTCCTGCCCCAATCCGGTGAACCCGCCCCCGAATCCTCCTCCAGGAACCAGGAAGTCCGCGCACAGCCTCTGATTCCCGGACAGGGCCAACTCCTCCTCCACCAGCCCCAGGTCGATCCCGTAGAACCGGTGCCCGAGACGTTCCCGCATGGAGGCCCGGCTGGGGTCCTCGTCGCCGCCGGCAAAGACCAGCAACGGGTCGGGCAGACCGTCCAGGGAGAAAAGGCGCACGGCCGCGTCCTCGAACACCATGGGCGCGGACTGCCCTTCCTCCACTCCGACAGGGTGCTCGAGATCGATGGTCACGATGTTGGCCAGCGCGGCCCAGGTGCCGAGTAGTCCATGAACCAGACCGTCCTCGCAGGCGACCTCGAGGCGCACGTCCGGCGAGGGATGAGGCGTTGCGAAACAATGCGGGGCCGACTCATTCTCGGGTGCTGTCGCCGTGGCAGGCACCAGGTGAGGTGTCTGGACGAAGTAGAGGTCCACGCGACCTCGAGTCAAGGAATCGTTGAGGAGCCGCAGTCGGCCCTGAAAGACGTGGGCAACGAATCCTTCGTCAAACGCGGAGACCGGAAGGCGGAGCAACCCTTCGTCTTCTTGCAGAGTCGACACCAGGGTGAACGGAGTTGGACTGGGCGGGGGGATCGATACCTGTACCACTGCACCGGGACCACCACTGGGCACCGAGGGCGGCAACCCCTGGACATCCCCGGTGGGCACCGACTGGTCGGCCCGGATTCCGGAATCCGCCACCATCGCTGCAGCAGCGGTCAGCACGGTCACCATGACCGCTCCCGGGCTCCTGCCTGGGATCCCTCGCCTGTTTCGTCGCCCCTGTCGAGTCACGGTGAGATCCTCCAGATTGGGACGGCTCCTGCAACACAGAGCGCAGCACACGCACGCCGACCCATGGGCGGCCCTGGAACACCAGGCAAACCGCCCCCCCGGGCAGCGAGCAGCGCCCATCAGATCAACGCGCGCTGCTCGACACCGGAGGCATGGCGCCCCGTCACGGCGTCCGCGCCCCCCTCGAGACCTGGATGGTCATCGTGTGCTCGAGAACACCCCTGCCTGCCACCCACCCCGCGCCGGGTCCTCGCCCGGCACGGGGGGATGGCGACAGGAGCAATGGAGGACTGTAGACGTGGAGGATTGGGTTCCGGCTACTCTGACGCAACATGATTCGCTTCCGCAACTGGCATGAAGAAGAATGAAAGGACCAGCTTTCTTATCATACCACCATTCTTCAAGAATCTCGAGCCGATATTTTGTTGTGTCCAGTGCCCGGCGTACGGCCCTGGTCCGACAAGGCAGGGTTGCCATGGAGAACAGAGGGAGATGGCGGAACCCAGGAAGACAAGAACAGGAGGAAACAAGATCAAGCAAAGAAGATGAACAGGGGGGTCACAGGGTGCAGGAGCGCAGATCCCGGGCCAACGTGGCACAGTCATCGTAGAACGAGGAGGCGCCACTGGAAAACCGGGTGATGATTTCGTTCAGGTCCCGGGAGACATAGGGGTAGATCTTGCGCAGGTTCGCCACCCGGTAGTTGAAGAACATGAGCATGTCCTCTTCCTCGAGCCGTGTGCCTGCGGGCAAGCCCTCGGTCTCCACCTCCTGGCGCGTGCAGAGCCCCTTTCCCACCACATAGGTCAGGATGTTCCCCATGCTCCAGATGTCGTAGTCCTTGAAGTTCACCTCGTAGTCGAAATCAATCCACCGAAACGCTCCAGTCCCCCGTTCGACGAAGATGTGGTCGTTGCGGATGTCGCCGTGCATCAACCCGTTCTGATTCAGCATCGCGATGGCGTCGATGCACCCGGTGACCTGCTCGAGGATCTGAGGCAACCGTGTGTGGTAGTAGGTTTCGTGGTCCATGTCCAGGTCTGCGAGCACATTGTAGAGGGACCGCCCCTGGATACGCTCGATGACCCGCACGTTGTTCCCACGTACGTCGAACACGGTGCGCCCCTGCATGAACCGTGAGTCCCCGCGCACGAGATCGAGCACCCGGCTCTCCTTTTCCGGACTCCGTGTGCACTGGATGGTGAGGAATCCCAGGCGCGTCTTGAACTGCTCCAGGAACACCAACTTGAGCAGCTTCGAGGTGCCGTCCGTGAGGTCCACGACATACTTCACCCAGAACTTGGGCTGCTCCGAGATACCGAATCGCCCCTCGGTGGCTTCCCCCAAGACGTAGTAGTCGTTCCCGTCCAGACGAAGCACGTCTCCCGCGGATATGCCCATCACGTTGGAAGTGTCCTCGAGGATGTTCGGCGTGCCTCGCACGCGCCGGTGCGAGGTCTCCTGGATGCGATTCTTGAGTTCCGAGATGTTGTCGAAAATCATGTCCTGTCGGTCGGCACCGTGGGCCGGAGATGGCGCCACGCCATCAGGGTACCAGCGGGGGCACGGCAGGTCAAGTGCGGTGCCGTTCAACACCCAGGTCTGTTTCGAAGTCGGCGGCGTAGGCCGTAGGCCTGCCGGCTCCGGCGACTTCGGGGAGGGACGACCTCCGGGCGGATCGGACATCCGCGATCGACAGGGGATTCAAGCAAACGACTTTCCCGTGGTCATACAGAATCTGCTAGACCCAGAACCACATCAAAGACAATCTCGAGCGGCCTGGGTGGCAACTCGGGCGGCCTGGAAAAGGCGTCCGGGGGAGGCGGGAATCGGGAGTGGAGAATGGGGATTCGGGAAGCGGGAATCGGGAGCCGGAGCAGGGTCACGGCGGGAACATGGCTTCCGC
>CAYQMG010000038.1:0-20688 GCA_964418585.1 uncultured Gammaproteobacteria bacterium
CACACCCGGTCAGAACCACAACCGCCGACGGATTGACCCGCCGGTATCGCCTCAACGCCCGCCTCGTGTCCCGGTCCGCCCCCCCCGTCACCGTGCAACTGTTCACCACCACCACGTCAAACGGTTCCCCGCGACCCACCAACTCGTAGCCCCCCGCTCGCAAGGCGCCACGCAGCACCGCTGAATCGTACTTGTTCGCACGACAACCAAACGTCACCACGCACACCTTCGGTGCACCCCGGGGCCGGTTACCACGTGCCCCCCCGATCTCGAGTCCCGCTGCCATCCCCGTGCTCCTTCCTTGCCAAGTCCGATTGAACATGCCCCTCGATCGCGCGTCCGTCAAGTGCCGCGCGCAGTCCACCCCCGGGGGACTGACGGCGTGATTTCGCTTGAGCCTGAAGGACTCGAGCACTACAATGACACGCGGTGCTTCACGGATCTTTCAGAGTACAGCACACACTCGTTGTTTTAGGAGCATTCGTATGGCAGTAACCCTGACGGTTCCGTCCACCGGCGGGGGTCGCCGTACTTACACGCACGACCGGGAACTGAGTATCGGCCGGGACCCGGCGCAGGTGGAGGTGGTCCTGGAGAGTGCCTATGTATCCAGGTACCACTGCGTGATACGCAGACGATTGAACGGCGACTGGGTCCTGATTCATCGGGGCCGCAACTCGAGCAGGATAGGCGACATCGTTCTCCGGAAGCCTGGGGAGCAGGCGTTGTTGCCGGCGCACACGGAGTTGCGTGTTGGGGGAGTGAAGCTTCTTCTGGACATTGACGAGGCGGACACATCGAGCCGGGAAGTGGTTCAGATTGAGGATCTGGACATCCGGGATCCGGAGTCTGGTTGGGACATTCCTGTGCCGGCGGCGGATTTTGAGGACGAGGAAGACGACGAGCGGACGATCCTGGACGAGGAGATACCGGACCTGGCCGAGCTTTCGGAGGTTGGAGCGAGCGAAACCGGGGAGGAGGTGGAGAGGAGCGCGGTCGAGAGTGCGGCGGTTTCCGGAGTGGTTTCCGGAGTGGTTTCCGGGGGGGAGACCGGGACGGGGGGTGGCGTGGGGAGGGAGGTTTTTTTGCGAGATTCCGAGGTATTGCCCGCCGCCGGGGCCCGGGATGGAGGACCTGTGCCTCCAGTGCCTCCGGGAGTGGGGGCTTCGAGGGATCTCGAGGGCTTTCCGACATCGGGCCGGCGGAGGGCGCATTCGGACATTGTGGTGTTTGAGGAGGGGGCGGAGCGTTACGACACTGGGGATGGGGGAGAGGACGAAGTGAGACCAGGGGGTGGGCCTGACCAGGACGGGGGCTCGGCCCGCCCGGGAGCGTGCGAGAGGTTCTGGCAGCGACTCAAGAAATTGTTTGGATAGGGGACGGCGGTGTTTTTTCCGTACCGTGACGACAATCCGACGGAACGCACGGCGGTTGTCACGATTTTTTTCATCGTGCTGAACGTTCTTATCTGGGTATTTTTCCAGAGGATGGGGTTCAACGAAGCGGCCATGGCCAACGCGCTGTGCAACTGGGGCCTGATTCCGGGTGAAATCACGGGGCGTTCCATTGGTCACGCCGTGCCCATCACGCGTCGATTCATGTGCGTGGTGGATCCGGAGAGCAGTTGGTTTACGTTGATTTCCATGCAGTTTCTCCACGGATCGTGGATGCACCTGGTTGGGAACATGCTGTTTCTCTGGATTTTTGGCAACAATGTGGAGGACGCCATGGGCCGGGTGCGGTTCATCGTCTTCTACCTGTTGTGCGGTATCCTGGCGGGTGTGGCCCAGATTGTGAGCGATCCCTCTTCCCCCATTCCTGCGGTGGGAGCGTCCGGTGCGGTGAGTGGTGTTTTGGGGGCTTACCTGATCCTGTTCCCGCGGGCTCGAGTCTGGATGGTTGTCTGGATTTTCATTTTCATCCGGCAGGTGGCGCTTCCGGCCTGGATATACCTGCTGGTCTGGATAGGACTTCAGGTGGCTTCTGGGATGGCGGACATGCAGGCGCGTGCCGCAGGTCACCCGGGAGGTGGGGTGGCGTTCTGGGCTCACGTGGGGGGATTTTTGGCCGGGGTGGTCATGGTTCACGCCTTTGTGGACTCCTCCTACATGCGGCGGCACCGGGTTCGAGAGCACATCATGCGAATGCGGGGGCTGTGATTCAGGGCATGGCCGGGTGTGATTCTTGACCCCCGGGTACTCGACGGACTGGGGAGAGGGGTCGAAGTCTGTGGGGTGGGCTGGTCCGTTGTGCCGGAGTGGTGGCGTAATCTCGGGGGGAACATCCCTGCCGGCAAATGGGAGGAGAGTGCTGCGGGTGCGTGGTCGGCCGGGGCATTCGAGGGCCGGGAGGGTCACGCGGGCTGGAGGAGGCGGAGAGCGTTGAGCCAGGTTCCGATCTCGTCGAGAGGCAGGCGGAGCGAGCGGGCGCCCAGGCGTGCGGCTTCGCCGGGCATTCCCCAGACGGTGGAGGTTGCGCGGTCCTGGAGAACGGTGGGTGCGCCGGCCCGGTCCATGCACACGAGTTCCTCGGCGCCATCGTGTCCCATGCCGGTGAGGAGCACGGCGGCGACGGCGGGACCGAACGCAGTGTGTGCGGATCGGAAGAGGTGGCCGACCGAGGGCCGATGGAGGTCCGAGCGGTTCCCGGCGTCGAGTGCGATGCGGCCGAGGCTCGAGACGCCCATCTGGGTTTCATCTGGAGCGAGGTAGACGAATCCCTGCCGAATGGGTTGCCCGTCTGCCGGGACGACGACCTGGAGTGGGCAGACGTTGTCGAGCCAGTCCCTGAGGCCTGGGACGAATCCTGGGGTGATGTGCTGGACGACCAGGATTGGGATGGAGAAGTCGGGCCGAAGTGCCGCGAGGATGGCGGCGAGGGCGTGAGGTCCGCCTGTGGAAGCGCCGACCACGACGATCTGGACCCGATTTCTGGGCACCACCCGCTGTTTTGGGTCGATCATCCGGGTGGGCTCGGGTGTGCGGCGGAGGATCCGCCTCTGAATCACCTTGACCCGTGAAAGCGTCCGGATGGTGTCCACCAGTTCCCGGGCAAGCCGTTCGGCACCAGGAGTCCCCGGTCCCGGCGGCCTGGGCAGGGCAGCGACCGCCCCGGCCTGCATGGCGCGTATGGCCTCGGACCGCTCCGTGGGGGAAACCAGGCTGGAAACCACCACGATCGGAATCGGGCACGTCTGCATGATGCGGCGCGTGGCCTCGAACCCGTCCAGATTGGGCATGGCCAGGTCCATGGTGGCCACGTCGGGCCGCAAGGAGCAGGCGAGTCGAACCGCCTCGATTCCATCTCCGGCCACGCCGACCACCTGGAAATCGGGTTGGGATTCGAGCAGGTGCCGGAGCAGCGTTCGAGCCGTCGGGGAGTCGTCCGCGATCAGGATGCGTTTCATAGTATGGTCCCCACGGTCCGGTTTCGGCCGGTATCCTTGGCCTGAAGAAGGCAGCGGTCCGCGGCGGAGACGAGTTCCTCCATGCGGATGGATCGCTGCTCCGCCCCTGGTTCCATTGTGGCCACTCCGAAGCTGGCGGTGATGTGAATCCGTATGTCCCCCCGGCGGATCTCGCGTCGTGCAGTCTCCTTTCGATACCGCTCGGCCGCTTCCATCGCCCCCTCGTGCCCCGTGTCCGGCAGGACGATCACGAACTCCTCCCCCCCATACCGGACCACCCAGTCCACCTGTTTACGAATCGCCTCCAGCAGGATCTCGGCAAATGCCTTCAGCGCCTCGTCACCCATCAGGTGATCATACGCATCGTTGACCCGCTTGAAGTGGTCGATGTCGCACATGACGATGGACAGCGGGGTCCGGTATCGCAACGCCCGGCGAATCGTTCCGGGCAGCCGCTCGTTCAGGTACCTCCGATTGAACGCCCCGGTGAGCGGGTCCACCACCGTCAACCGGGCCAACTCCTCGTTCTTTTTCTGCAAGGACGCCTGAAGGTCGATGATACGCCGCGCGGTGTTGAGCCGCGCCACGAGTTCGGCCGCGTCCACCGGCTTCACCAGATAGTCGTCGGCACCGGCTTCCAGCCCATCGACCATGTCCTCGGTGGCGCCTCGAGCCGTCAGCAGGATGATATAGACATAGTCCCGGTCGGGACGGGCACGCACGGCCTTGCAAAACTCGATCCCGTTCATCTCCGGCATGACCCAGTCGGTGATGACCACGGGGAAGGAACGCTTTTCGAGCAGTTCCAGCGCCTCCTTGCCGTCCCGGGCCACGGTGACCTGGTAGCCCCGTTCCTCGAGCAGCAATCGCAAACGAAGGGCCTGGGTGGGGCTGTCTTCCACGATGAGGACCGCGTCCTGCGGCATGACAACACCTCCTCCAAGACAGATTTCCCGTCAACCTCCACTCCCCCGAGGACCTGCGGTGTCCCTCCTTCACACCAGCTTCCGCACCGCGTCCAGCAGGATCTCCTGGTCGAAACCTCGTTTCACGATGTACGCATCGGCCCCCGCCTCGAGCCCGGCGACCCGATCCTCCTCCGCCTCCAGCGCGGTCACCAGGATCACCGGTGTCCGCGCAAGCGCTGCGTCACGCCGAATGGCCCGGGTGAGTTCGAGGCCATCCATGCCCGGCATGGTGACGTCCGAGACCACCGCGGCGAAGGCGTGGGCCTTGAGTTTCCCCAGGGCGTCCACGCCATCCACCGCGGTCTCCACGGAGTATCCGGCCAGCTCGAGGATATTGCGCAGCAAGGTTCTCGAGATGATCGAGTCGTCCACCACGAGGATGGATCGGTGCGTTTGGCGCCGGCCGGGCGCCGAGGCCGAGCCGGTCTGGACGCCGCACGGAGTGGACCGCGCGTGGCGCAACAGGTCCCCGACCCTCAGAATGGGCGCGATTTCCCCGTTTCCGAGCACGGTGGCGCCAAAGATATGCGGGACCCGCGCAAGCTGAGGTCCCAACGGCTTGACCACCACCTCCTGCTCTCCCACCACCACGTCCACCTCGAGAGCGACCCGGGCGTCACCGGAGCCGACCACCAGATACTGAACATGAGGCGTGGCGCCCGACCGGTCCCCCAAGGGGCTCAGACCGAGCAATGCGGCCAGAGAGGCACAGGGTACCAGCCGGTCGTCGAGCACGAACGAGGTTTTCCCAGCGCTGGTTCGAACCTTGTCCCGGGCCACGCGACCGACCCGCTCCACCAACGCGCAAGGCACCACGAACCGACGCCCTGCCACCTCCACGAGGACACCCCGAAACGTGGAGGTGGATACCGGAAGTTCCAGGGTGAACGTGGTTCCTTCCCCCGCACGGGAGGTCACCCGGACCAGGCCCCCCACCGACTCGACTTCCCGTCGCACGATGTCCAGCCCGATCCCCCGCCCGGAAATCTCGTTCACGTCGGTCCGGGTCGACAGTTCCGGGCGGAACGCCAGATCCCATGCGCCCGCTTCCTCCATCTGCTCCGCATCTTCCTCGGTCACGATGTCCAGAGCCACGGCCCGACGCTTCAGCTCGCCCCCATCCAGTCCACGACCGTCGTCCGCCACCACGAACCAGACCTTGTCCCCGTCCGGCTGACGGGCGCTCAGCCGAATGGTGCCTCGAGCCGGCTTGCCCCGGGCCTGCCGCACCTCCGGGGTCTCGATCCCGTGATCCACCGCGTTCCGCACCAGGTGGATCAGCGCGTCCTTCAAGGCATCGAGCACACGCCGGTCCAACTCCAACTCCTGGCCTTCCAGCACCAGATCGACTTCCTTGCCCAGACTTCGCGCAAGCTCACGTACCATGCGCGGCATGCGATCGAACAGAGTCGAAACCGGGACGAGCGCCGCCTTGCGGGCGTCCTCTAGCAACTCGTCGGCCATACGACCGAACAGGCGCTCCTCGTCCGCAATGGTCTTGGCGAGCGCGATGAGCCCCCGTTCCACCACCTGGGCACGCTCCCATCCGCGCTTCACCAGGTCGATCAATTCGTCCCGACACGAGGTTTCCTGCCGTCCCCGGCCTTGACCGTGCTGGACCCGCTGCGCCAGAGACTTCACCCGTCCATCCAGTTGAAGCCAGTCATGCTGACATTCCCGAGCCGCGGCCAGCAACTCGCCAATCCGACGAATACGCTGCTGATACACCGGCTTGAGCGCGATCATCTCCTCCGACCGCAACAACAGGGCCTCGAGCCGCTCGGAGCTGATCCGAAGCGTGGCGCCCCGACCGCGTCGCATGGAAGGGACGAGTGGTTCCGGCCCCGGTGCAGGGAAACGGGGATCCTCCTCGTTTTTTGCATCTTGCACCACCGTTTGGACGCCGTTCGCAGGGAAGGAATCCGCTTCCTCCTCTTTTTCCACAGCCACCTCGTGGTTGCTCTCCGCCGTTCGGGACCCCGCATCCTCCTGTTTTTCCACAGCCCCCCCCGCGCCCCCGGAACCGGCGGAAACCGGGGTCTCCATTCGAGGTCCACGGGCGGCCGCCCCCCCGGGATCGGAACTCGAGGCACCCATCGATTCCCGAAATGCCTCTGAACCCGAAAGGGCACGCAGGCGCTCGAGCACCTCCTGGTGACGGTGACGCCAGTCCGGGGTGCGAGGTTCGTTCAGGTGCTCCAGCACCTGCTCGACCAGGGTCAGGGCGTCGTGCCACAGGTCCAGGACGGCCCGGTCGACCCGCCCCGACCATGCGCCTGCGGCTTTCCAGGTCCCCTCGAGGGCCTGGCAGAGAGACTCCACCTCGGGCAGACTCGCTGCCCGCGCCGCTCCCTTGAGGGTGTGGGCCTCGCGCACGAGGGACTCGAGCACGTCCTGTCGCCTGGTCGTGTCCAGGGTACGCTCCAGGGCCAGGAGGCCGGAAGCGATCACCTCCAGTCGTTCCTGGGTTTCGACGAGAAACGCTTCCCTCAGCCTCTCAAGTAGTACTTGCTCGTCCATGGTCTGGTCACCGATACAACCGGTTGGGAGCGTGGGAGCACATGCGCGGTGCGCCCTCCCCGGTCAACCCGACGGTTCAGAGGCTTCAACGCTTCAACTCTCGACGCCGGAGAACGCCACTTTCAACTTCTCACCCAGACGCTCAATGTCGCGGAGCGCCTCCACGAGTTGCCGGGCGCTCGTGGCATTCCGCTCGTTGGCCGCCCGGATGGCATCCTCGAGCTGGCGGGAGCCCTCCGCGTTCTGTCGGCTGGCGTCCCGGATATTGGTCATGGCTTCGGCCAACTGCTCGATCCCCACCAGCCCCTGTTGGCTGGAAGCGGAAATCACTGCCGCGTGCTGCGCCGCCGACGCCGTGTTCTCGGCCAGTGCCCGGATACTCTCCCCAGCCTGGATGGCCAGGGCCATGCCCTTTTCCGCCGCCTTGTTGCCCCGCTCCGTGGCCATGACCGCGGCGCTCGTGGCCTTCTGGGTCTCGCCCAGGATCGTGCGAATGTGTACGGTGGCCTCCCGAGATTGATCGGCCAACGATTTCACTTCCTGGGCCACCACTGCGAACCCGCGGCCCTGCTCTCCCGCCTTGGCTGCCTCGATCGCGGCATTCACCGCCAGAAGATTGCTCTGGTCCGCCAGGTCCTTGACCACGTCGATGATTTCCTCGATGCTCCGCGTCTTCTCGCTGAGTCGAACCACGCCCTCGGCAATCTCCTCCATCTCCGCCTTGATGTTGCGCATCGCCGCCACCGCGTCCTCCACGGCCTTGGCCCCGGCTTCTGCAACACCGGCAAGCTCACGCCCCTCCGCGGCCATCGAATCGGCCTCTCGAGACGTCATCTGAATCGTCTGTTTCAGTTCCTCCACCGTGGCGCTCACCTCGCTCACCGTCCGGGAAGTCTCCGCCGCATTCGCTGCAAGCTCGCTCGCCGTGGCGGAAAGTTGCGCCAGGGTCTCATTGTCAAATCCGATCATGGCACTCCCCTCATCGATGACTGGCCTCGAGTCTACCAGTCGCAACCTCTCAATATCGCACCCGAACAACCAGCGCCGGATCCTCGAGCAACGCTGCGCCGTTCAGGACCACCATCCCGTCCCCGGTCACCCCCAGTACTCGAGCCGCACGTTCCCCCTCCAGTCGGAGCGCCTGGGGCTGAATCTCATCCTCCGGCACCGTCCGCATCCCGAGCACCTCTTCTGCGAGCAGGCCGAATGTCATGCTCGAGTTCCCGAGAACCACCACGGCCGGGCCCTGCTGCATGGACGGGTGGTCGCCGGGCTCGAGACCCAGAATGCACGGAACATCCAGAACAGATAGAACGTTTCCCCGGAACAGGGTGATTCCATGCACGAAACAGGGAACCCCCGGCAAGGGCGCCAGGGTCTCCGCGATGAACACGCCTCGCAGGTGTTCCAGGCCCACAGCGTAGCGGTCCGGGCCGAGGCGGAACTCGACCACGGCCACCGACGGGCGCACTTCGTCTGCGGAAGCCTCCGGTCTGGCCAGGGCTCGCGCACGGGCCATCAAGGTCTCCTCCACGCCCGTCTGCTTCGGAGTTTCCGTGGGATTGGTCATGGCGTTCCCCCCGTGTTCATGAGTGCGCGCACCGTGTCGCGCAGTTCCTTTGCGGTGAGCCCCCCGGAGTGAGGAAGTACGGCGCCCGGGGCCATCATCTCCAGGGTGTCGAGGGCGTTCGTGAGGCACCGGTTCGCATCTCGATTGCGGTCTTGCTGCCGCATGAGGCCGCCGAGCACGACATGGGCCAGGGCAAAGGAGGGGTCGAGGTCCAGGGCGGTTTGCAACGCGGCGATGGCCTCGTCCACCTTGCCCATCTCCTGAAGGATGGTCGCATGGAGATAATGACATACCGGGTCGCGCCTGTCACGCGCCAACCGGAGGGTGCACAGGCGAGCGGCCCGTTCCAGTTCCCCTGCGTCCGCCGCAGCCTGGATTGCCTCGAAGCTGAATTGTGCGCTGTTTCGGTGGGCCGCATGCACGGGAGCCGTCGCCCCGGGTTCGGTTTCCGATTTCCCCCCAGGGTCTCGAGCCGGGCGGGGTGAGTCCACCGCGTCAGGGACCGGAAACGGGTCCAGGGACTGCGCGGTCCGCTGAAACAGGAGCGTGTCGTGCTTCCGGACGCTCCGAAGCCGTGCGTCGCGGCCCACAGTGAGGACATCCGTGGGACTCAAGATCAGCCACCCGCCGGGAGCCAGCGCGTCCGCCAGCCGCTCCACGACCCGGTCTCGAGCCTCGGGCTCGAGGTAGATCAGCACATTTCGGCACAACACCACATCCACGTCTCGAACGTCGATTGGTGGGGCGCCGCCGTCCGCAAGCAGGTTCATGCGCTGGAAGGACACCAGGGACTTCAGGTCGCCGGGTACCTGGTAGCGGCCGTCCCCGAGTGGGACCAGGTAGTCCTGCATGACCCAGGCCGGGATGTCGCGCAAGGACCAGGCCCGGTACACGCCTTCTCGAGCCCGTTCCAGGAACGCACGGTTGATGTCGGTGCCCAGAATCCGGACTGGAACCGGGGGACGCTCCCCAAGGGCTCGCCGAGCCACGATGGCCAGGGAATAGGCTTCCTCTCCTGTGCTGCACCCGGCGCTCCACAGCCGGAGGACGCCGCCCGTGCGATCACGTACAGCGGCCCGGTCGGGCAGGAGCTCCTTCTCGAGCAACTCGAACACCTTGTGATCGCGGAAAAAGTATGTTTCGCCAACGGTGACGTGCTGAATGAGACGATCCAGCACCGGCGAATCGAGGTCAGCGACCAGCAGGCGGCGCGCGAATGCACCAGGGTCTTCCTCCCCCAGGTCCAGCGCTGCACGCACGATGGCCCGCTCCAGACCTCCTTCCGAGTCGCGCGGGAACTCGAGTCCCATGAGACGCCGCAGACGGCGGGCCACGGCGTCCAGCAGGTCGTTCGGAATCGATCGAGTCCCTGCAGTTGCGCCATCCCTGGCGTTCGTTCTCCTCCCGGTCACGGCAGCCGCCACCTCCTCTCCACCGACCGGATCGCCGGGCGCGCGACGCCGCACCTCCCTCGTCCCCCTGTACGACGCGTCCCGATGCGTGAGGAGACGCCTGTCAGCCCACCCTGGCTGCCCGCCCGCCAGGCGTCATCGGCGTGCTCGAGGCCGGGAGTGAAAGGATCCGGCCGTCCCGGTCGCCTGGAGGTTCTGCGCGGCTGCCGGGGGGTGACGTGCCCAGCAATCCTGATAGGTCGCAAACATACACCAGCCGGCCCTCATGGTGTGCGATGCCCTGAAACACAGGGCCTCCGTCCTGGTGGGCGAGTCCACTGGTCCATTCCAGTTCGTCCGGATCCAGGTCCACGACACCCACGATGGCGTCCACCATGAAGGCCACCGGTCCATTGCCATTGTCGCAAACCACGATCCGCTCGTCCAGGGAGCGCGCCGACGGGGGCAGGCCCAGCCGGGTGCGAAGATCCACAACCGGGACCGGGGCCCCGTGAAGGTCGAGCACGCCGAGCAGCCCGGCGCCCTCACCCGGAACCCGGGTCAGTGCCACCGCGCGAATCACCCGTTCCACCAGGGTCACGTCCACCGCAAAGCAGGCATCCTGCACGACGAACACGAGATGACTCTGGCTGCCGGTCATGCGCGCCTCCATCCGACGTTGCGCGTTGTCCAAACAGAAACAACTTTTCCGAGTCCACGATCCGGAAGACTCCGCCCACCTTCCACATGATGGATCGTACCCTCCCCGACAGGTCTTGAGCGAAATGTGCGTGGATTTCCGCCAGGTTTCCATTCAGACGCTCAGGTGTCTCTCGAGGGTGCCCCGGGAGTCGCCCAGGGAACGAGCCCTGGTCCCGAAGGTGCCGGCTCGGTCCCCCGGGTTCCGACCAGTCTGGAAACTCCCCCATCGAGTCCCCCCGTGCCTCTCCCCGCGGAGGTCCTGCTCGATTGACAGCGGTCGAACCGCCGGTCACATTGAACCTCGAGCCCTCCTGCGGGTGCACTGGAGGTCCTGTGCTCGCCCAAAGGAAGCGCTCGAACAAGAGGGAGGTCCAGGATGAAGACCGCATGGATTCAGGGAATGGCGTTCGTGGTGCTCGTTTCGTGGACGACTCGAACCTCGGGCGGGGAGCTGTCGCGTCCCCTGCCCGACCAGGGGTTGCGGTCGTCCCGGGTTGCAGGCTCCACCGACCTCGACACCTACTTCCTGGAACGGTTTGCGTTCATCTTCGGTCCCCAGGACCCGGGCGACTGGGGGCTTCCGGACCGGGCCGGCCCGACCCGGAGCGCCACGGAACTGGTCCGCGAGTTCCAGCTTTCGCGGGACCGGCTCCGACCTGCCACCGTGGCAGCCGTCGAGTCCATGCTGGCGAGGGAGCGTGCGGCCCACACCTACGACACGGAGCACTACCGATTCAGCTATGATACCGAGGGAGTGGACGCGGTCCCACCTGACGACACGGACGGCGACGGAGTGCCCGACTACGTGGAGAACCTGGGGATCTATGCCGAGTATGCGTGGCAAGTGGAATTTGAGGAACTGGGGTTTGTGGCGCCGAAACGGAGTCCTGCCCAGGGCCACCGGCTCCACGTGATCATCCAGCAGATGAATGCCTACGGCATGACCATCTGCACCGGGTTCTGCACCATCCGGATCGAGAACGATTTCCGCGGGTTCGGCTCCAACGACGACCCGGACGGGCCGGTTGCAGGCGCTGCCAAGGTAACGATTGCCCACGAACTGAAGCACGCGAGCCAGTGGGAGACCTCGAACATGACGGAGCTGGGGTGGATCGAGGTGGATGCCACCTGGATGGAGGACGTGGTCTACCCGGAGGTGAACGACTACGTTCAGTACGTGAACTCGTCAGAATCCCAGGTGACCACCCCGTCGGACCCACTGGACAAGTGGTTGTACGGTTCCTATCCGGACGTGATCTGGCAAATCTCGATGAGCGAACGGTTCGGGACCGGGATCATCGTGGATCTGTGGGCCTACCGTGCCCACCATCGGGCGGAGGGCATGCTGACGAGCTACGACGCAATCCTGCGCGCCTACGGGACCGACCTGGAGGCCCAGTTCGCCCTGGACTACATGGTGCGGAACTACCTGACCGGAGCCCGGACGCCGACCGTGTCGGACGTGCCGTATTACCCGGATGCCGAGAAGTTTCACGAGGGGCCGGTCATGCCGCTCCCGGTTCCTGCTCGAGTGGAAGGGGAACTCCCCCACCTGGCGGGTGCGTTTTTCGAGGCCGGTCCCGACGATGACTCGAGGGCCCCGACCGTGACCCTGGAGGCGGATCCGGAGGCGGTGATGGCGGTGTCGGCACTGCTCTGGAGCGGCGCGGGCGGGGTGACGGTGCGGAGCGCCACGATGGAGGCCGGGGTCGCCCGGCTGGACCTGGACGTGCCATGGAGCCGCCTGGACCGGCTGGGCCTCGTGGTGGTCAACGCCGAGCGGGCTGCACCATCGACCGCCTATGTGTTGACCGTGGAGTGAGCCGCCCGCAACCCTCGGGGTTCCCGGAGACCGACCCGGACGGTTGTCTTGAGCCGGTGTGTCTGCGTCTGTGGGCCGGTATTCGGTTCGTGGTGGGGTCCGGACTGGAAGCGGCGGGCCACCTCGAGGATCCCGGAGACGGCGGAGAGCCGCGCCGGCCTGTCGACCGGGTGGGTTTCGATGTATAATGCCGCGCACGCGGTGCCGAGACACGGTACCTGAGCAGGGGAGCAGAATGGACGTGGACGAAGTCCGGATGCTGGAGGAACACACGATGGACGAGACGAGGC
This sequence comes from uncultured Gammaproteobacteria bacterium, assembly GCA_964418585.1. Lineage (GTDB taxonomy): Bacteria > Myxococcota_A > UBA796 > JAJRTE01 > JAJRTE01 > JAJRTE01. The sequence goes on from CAYQMG010000038.1 coordinate 12,670, forward strand.
GGAGCGAAGCCCGGTGGCCGTTGATGTTGGCAGTGGGCGCGATGTTGGGGATCATGCCGACGGCTCGAGCCGCCGAGGTATACGGGGATCCTGCCGAGTACGAGAACGCAGCGGCCGCGGTCGGGGTAGCGACCCAGACCGTGATCGACTTCGAGGACCTGTCCCAGGACCGAACCATCGATGATGAATACGAAGGACTGGGTCTGGTGTTTACTTCCGCCAACCCGCTCACGGCGCAGCCGTCGGTTCACGGGTCGAGCGCGCGCGGGGATCTGGCGCTCCAGGTTGGGGGGGACTCACCCCAGTCCTTCACGCTGCTGTTCGACCGGGATCAGCGCGCCGTGGCCACCTACTTTCTGGACATCAACGCCCCCCTGACCCTCCAGGCCTACGACAGCGGCGGAACGATGGAGTCGGTCACCCTCGAGAACGTGCTGGCAGAGGACACCCCCGGCGGTGTATTTCAGGGGATCGTGTTCGACATGGCTTTTGTCCGCCTGGTCATTTCCGGCCAGTCCGGAGACGGTATCGGAATCGATGATTTCCAGTTCACCAGCACCGACGAGGACGGCGATGGATACGGACCGGGCGACGGCCGAAGGGGGGGAGACTGTGATGACAGCGACCCCGCCGTGTTCCCGGGAGCGCTCGAGTTGCTCGACGGGGTAGACCAGGACTGCGACGGCATCACGGACAACGCGGTCGAGGTATTTACGAACGAAAGTCTGTTCGCCCAGACCGTCAACGGCTCGGGTATCACGTTCCTCACCACCATCGATTTCGAGGACCTTTCGGAAGGCGCCGACGTTTCTGTTGCCTACGAAGGACTCGGTGTCTACATGAGCGGCGGGGATACGGGCGCGGTCGCCCCTCTTCTCGCCGATACTGATGTGTGCGGTTCAGCCGCCGCGGGAGATCTGGCCGCACTGGTCCAGGCAGACGCCTATGCCTCGTTCTCCTGGTATTTCCAGCAGCCTCAGTCCTACCTGGCAGCCCGCATCCTGGACCTGGGGGTAATGGGCCTGGACGTGGAAGCCTACGACGACGGAGGTCTGGTCAACGCCTTCCACGTGGACGCCGCAGCCGAGGACACGGCTCGAGGCCTGTTCCGCGGTTTCTGGTTCAACCTCCCCGTGACCCGTATCGTCTTCTCGTCCCCGGACGCCTCCGACTGCATCGGGTTCGATGACCTCCAATTCCTCTCCCTGGACCAGGACGCCGATGGCTACGGGACCGCGACCGGCCGCAGGGGCGACGATTGCGATGATACCTCCCCGGATGTCTACCCGGGCGCCACCGAAGTCCCCGGCGACGGGGTGGACCAGGACTGCGACGGCATTCCGGACAACGCGGTCTCCATCTACACCGACCCCGCCACCTTCGCCGCTGACGGCGTGGACGGGGGTGTCCCCGGCTTCGCGGTCATCGATTTCGAAGACCTTGCCGAGGACGAAAGTATCGCGCTCCAGTACGAGCACCTTGGGATCACCTTCAACGCGGACAGCGGTATCATCGCACAACAAGACGTGTACGGCAGCCGCGCTCGAGGCCAGCGGGCGGCCCAGGTGGAATCCACCGAGCCAGCGGAATGGCGGTGGACGTTTGCCGAGCCGCAACGGTTCGTGGCCGCCTACTTCCTGGACGTGAGCCAGTCCATCAAGGTGGACGCCTACGCTGAAAATGTACTCATCAACACAATCGTCCTCTCCGTGCCCGGCGAGAACACGCCCGGCGGGTTCTTCCGCGGCATGCGCTTCTCCCTCCCGGTGGACCGGCTCGAGTTTCAGGGCGTCTCCACCTCGGACGGAATCGGGTTCGACGATGTCTACTTCGACCCGGTGGACGACGACCAGGACGGATTCACCGTGGCCGATGGCGACTGCGACGACCTCGACCCGAATGTGTGGCCCGGTGCGGAGGAAACCTGCAACGGCGTCGATGATGACTGCAACGGCACCGTGGACGAGGGCTTCGACCTCGACGCAGACGGCGTGGTCTCCTGCGAGACGGCCACCACGGAAGCCGACTGCGACGACGGGGACCCCGAGGTATTCCCCGGCCACGAGGAACAATGCGACGCCAAGGACAACGACTGCGACGGCACCGTGGACGAGGGTTTCGACAGCGATGGCGACGGCTTCACCGCCTGCGGCGACGGCAACACCGACCCGGACTGCGACGATACGTCCGCCACGGTCTACCCGGGCGCGGACGAGATCTGCAACGGCCTCGACGACGATTGCGACGGCACCGTGGACGAGGGCTTCGACCTCGACGCAGACTCCTACTACGTCTGCGACCTCGAGGCCGCGCCCGCAGACTGCGACGACGCCAATCCCGCCATTTACCCGGGCGCCACCGAAATCCCCTACAACGATATCGACGAGGATTGCTCCGGTTCAGACCTCACCGACGTGGACGGCGACGGGTTCGACAGCGTCGACGCCGGAGGTACCGATTGCGACGACCAGGACCCGACTACCTACGCAGGCGCAGACGAAACTCCATACGACGGCATCGACCAGGATTGCTCCGGTTCAGACCTCACCGACGTGGACGGCGACGGATTCGACAGCGTCCAGATCGACGGCGGGACCGACTGCGACGACGCCAACCCTGCAACCTATCCAGGTGCGACCGAGATTGACGACGACCTGGACAACGACTGTGACGGCAGCGTCGACGAGGAACTCGACACCACCGACGACGACGGAGACGGCTTCTCCGAAGCTCAGGGAGACTGCAACGACACAAACCCGGACATCTACCCGGAGGCAGAGGAAATCCCATACGACGGCCTCGACAATGACTGTGCGGACGGGGACGCCGTGGACCTGGATCAAGACGGGTTCCCCGCGGTCCAGGCAGCCGGAACCGACTGCGACGACACAAACCCGGACATCCACCCGGACGCAGACGAGACCCCTTACGACGGCATCGACCAGGACTGCTCCGGCTCAGACCTCGCCGACGTGGACGGCGACGGGTTCGACAGCGACCAGGTCGGCGGGGGAACCGACTGCGACGACACAAACCCGGACATCCACCCGGACGCAGACGAGACCCCTTACGACGGCATCGACCAGGACTGCTCCGGCTCAGACCTCACCGACGTGGATGGCGACGGCCACGACGCCATGATCGCGGGCGGCGCCGATTGCAACGACAACGACCCCGCAATCAACCCCGACGCGCCGGAAATCGTCGACGAAGTCGACAATGACTGCGACGGGGTCGCCGACAACGACACAGTGGCATATGACGACGACCAGGACGGGTTCACCGAAAACCAGGGAGACTGCGACGACTCGAATCCAGACGTGCACCCCGGCGCGGTCGAGGTCGCCGACGAGGTGGACAACGATTGCGACGGAGACGTGGACGAGGACACATCCGCCTCGGACGACGACGGAGACGGCTACACCGACGACCAGGGAGACTGCGACGACACCAACCCGGACATCTACCCCGGCGCGGTCGAACTCGACGACCAACTGGACAACGACTGCGACGGAGACGTGGACGAGGACCTGGACACCACCGACGACGACGGCGATGGCTTCAGCGAGGTCGAAGGCGACTGCGACGACACGGACCCCACCGTCTACCCCGGCACACCCGATTGCTCGGAAACCTCCCCCACCCCGGAAACAACACCGGCCGGTGAGCCCACCCCCACACCCTCAGACTTCCCCGGCGATGAAACACCCGCGGCCAGCCCCACACCAACCGGCGACGACGCCGGCGGGTGCAACTGCCGAACCTCGAGTCCGGCCGGCTCGAGCCCGTCCACTCCCATGCTCGCCGGAGCCCTGATCCTGTTCCTCGTGCGCCGCCGCAACCGAAACGCCTGACCAGGGCTGAACCATCCCCCGCCCTCCGATTACGCGCGCCCCCCGCGACCCCCTCGACATCCTTTCTGCAACCTGGCAACCGTCATCCGGACCGTTTCCGCGCCTCGAACCGCTCACATGTCATCGTCGGAAGCAGCAACCGCTCGTGAAGCATGCAGATCCCCTGGTCCCCCCACGTGTCTCCTTGAGCCGAACTCAGCGCCGACAGCCCGGGCAACAGACGCTCCAACGAGACGGCATCGTCCACGAAATGGCGGCAGTACCGGCATGCCATGGTCCGGGTTCCGATCTCGTCGGGAACCTTGTTTCTCCGTGGCCACCTCATCGGATGGCCTGCCAGTATTTCACGAACACGTGAGTGGTGAGGAAGTAACCCAGTGGCACATTCACCAACACCCCAATGGTGAAGGCATAGAACGGCTTGAGGCCGAACGTGGCCAGTTCCTTGAACCGGGTGGAGAGTCCGATACAGAGGAAGCAGAGGACGAAGGCCCAGGAGCGCAGTTTCTTGATAGGAACGATGGCCTTGGCCTTCAGTTCGCTCACGAACCAGTCGGAGTTGTGGCGGAGTTGCTTGAGTGCCCACTGCTGGTCCTCCGTGGCGCCCTTGGACAGGAGGGCGAGTTCGTCCAGCGTCATTTTGCCCTGGAAGGTGATCACGCCGCGCTCTTCGTCGTAATGGAAGCGGTTTGCCAGGGAGTCTGGGGCCTTGAAGTGTGAGAAATCCGCCTGGTAGGCGCGTTTTACCGCCTTGGACTTGAACGTACCCGCCACCGGAGCGACGCCCAGGTGGTCGGCTGGAGGATTGGCGGCGATGAGGCTCATGATCACCGAAGCGGCGAAGAATCCCAGGACGAACTTGGGGAAGCGTTCCCAGATCACGGAGATCCCGACCCGTCCGGTCGGCCCGGATGAGCCTTCGCCCTTTTTTTCCCAGTACACGACCGAGATGATGGAGAGGACGAAGGCCCAGATGCCGATCCAGATGTCGCGGCCGATGACCTTCATGAGGGTGAAGGCGTGGATGGGTGCGTCTCCGTAATCTGCGGCCAGTTCTGCCACGACTGCGAAGCCGGCCGCGTCTGCGTATTCGGAGGTACCGACCCAGGCCCCGGCCTCGCCTGGGGTGATGTGATACCATGCGGTGGGTTCGGCGCCGCCGGCGGGGATCATGATCTTGGTGAGAAAAGCGAGGGTAAAAATCATGACGATCGCCCAGACTGAGACGACCGCGATTCCGATGGCGATGTGGTCCTTGTCAGCGCGAACCGCGCCGCCCACGGCGATGGATCCGGACACGCCGCAGACTGCGCCGCCGGTTCCCAGCACGGCGCCGAACCGGGGGTCGAGCTTGAAGACTCGAGTTGCCACGAAGTAGATGGTGAGCCAGGTACAGAGCGACACGATGGTGGCCTGGACGAAGGCGACCGGGCCGGCCTCGGCGATCAAGGTGAGAGGCAAGGTGGCGCCGAGGAGCACGATACCGGTTTTGATGTAGTACTCGGTTCGAAGCGAGGTTTTGAACCAGTCCGGGACAGCCTTCACGTTGCCGATGACCAATCCGATGATGAGCGCGAGGAGCGGGGCGCCCAGGTCGAGCCGTTTCATGACCTTCCACCCGGCGAGGTAGAAAATGAGGAGGGAGGCCACGAAGAGGATGGTGTATCCCGCCATGAACTGCTTCACGTTGCGGCCCATGAGGTGCATGCTGAGGGAGAACACCACCCCAAACCCCAGGTAGATGAACACGTAGGCGGCAGCATGGTTCGCGAAGTCACCGACCAGGCCGCCCAGGTCACTCCAGGTCCCGGGCGTCACCGCCCACCCTTTGATGGTCGTACCGGCCCAGAACGCGCCGACCGCCAGTGCGATGACCAGCATTCCCAGCCAGATGGCCCAGTAGTCTTCTGTCCTGAAGATCTTCAGTCCCCCGTTCGGTCGTTCCCCCATCGCTGCACACCCCCGATTCGAGTTGATTCGGTTGCCGTCACGTGGACACGGACATCGAGTCCGGGCCTATTGTAACGCTGAATCGGCAGGTTCGGCAACGGCGGACTGGGGAGAACTGGAGGAAGGATTGGCGGGGGGGGACAAGGGAGTTCAGGCCTGTTCGGTTCGATCCTCCTTCAACTCCTGAAGCTGGACCTTCAACTCCATGATCTGCTCCATCAGCAGGAGCCGATTCCGGTCGATCCAGTAACGGAGCAACATGATGCCCCCGGCGGTCAACCAGAAGGCGGCCAGGATCCCGAACCAGAGCTTCCGGGTCGGGTCGGTCGCCTGGCCACCAATGACCAGGAAGGCGGTGCAGAGCAGCACCAGGTAGATCCAGAGTGCGTTGGTTACCCTCTTCTTCCGCTTCATTCTCTTCTTCTCATTTTCCATCATGATTCGAATCTCCTCTCGGAAACGCTCCCGGTGCACCCGGGAGGGAGTCTCCAGACTCGCGAGCCGGTCTCGAAAGGCCCTCTGTTCGCGATCGTTACGCATGACCACCAGACTCCTCGATCAATCGCCGAACCTCTTTCTTGGCATAGTGAAGCCTCGACTTGACCGTCCCCACCCCGGCCCCAACCACCTCGGCAATCTCCTCGTATCCCATGCCTTCCAGAAAATAGAGAGTCAGTACCTCCCGGTGGGCCGGACGCAGCCGATTCAAACATGCATGCACCTGCTCCGCGTCCTCGAACACCTCGAACTCCTCCCCCGGGCGCACATCCAGGTCGGCCAACTCCTCGTACACCTCGTCGGTCTCCTCCCGACGTACCTCCCGCCGTACCCGCGTGACCGCGCGATCATGCGCCACCCGGTAGAGCCACACACGAAACGCAGCCGGCTCCTTCAGTTTTTTCAGCTTCCGGAACACCTCCAGCCACACCTCCTGAAGCACATCCCAGGCGGACGGCTCGTCCTGGACCAGACGCATGAGATAGTAGAACAGCGGCCGCTCGAACCGGGCGACCAGTTTCTCAAACGCATCCACGTCACCGTTCTGCCAACGCAGCACCAGCCACGCCTCATAGGTCCTCTCGCGGTCCAATGTGCCGACCATCTCCCTCTTCCCGTCCCTTCTCTCCCTTCGTTTCACCGCCGGGAACGGCGCCCAACCCGCGAAGACTCCAACCGACCTCCCGCCCCCGCCTCGCACACCGCCTCGAGTTCGCTCACCCCCTCCCGGCTTCTGTCCATGGGTCGTCACAGACATCGAAAATGTTCAAAACGCTCCCCAAATTTCGAAAAATAATCCTTCCGAGTGCCGCTTCCGACACCTTTCCTCCTCATGCAGCGACAGGGAATACCGTATTGGAAACACGGGGCGGTTTGCGGCGCTTCCCAGGCCAAGCCGCCATGACACCGCATTGGAGGAGGTCAGTGCATGAAAACAGGAGGCATCACGCTCGTTCTTTCCGCGGTTTTCATCCTGGGAGTGGACTCATGCGATTCCTTGATGAAATCCGAGTCCACACTCGAGATGTACATCACCGACGCGAATTCCAATAGCTACAAGACGTTGACTCTGTCCAACAAGACCGACATTCACGCGGCGAACACAGTGTACAACGCCGAGCAAATCCTCGTCACTTTCGAGCAGGTCTCCGTGCTCGAGTCCGGAAACGAGGGCGATGACGAGGGACACAACGACGGCGACGAACACCACGGGGCGTGCGACAACGACAAGGACGGTGGCAACGGCGACTCGAACGACCACCACGAGGGGGAGGAGAACGACGACGGTAACTGGTACGTGGTTTCCAACGAGGAGACCACCATCGACCTGGCGGCCTTGAACGACGGAACGCTTGCACAGTTGGGACTGACCGAACTTCCGGAAGGACACTATACCCAGATTCGACTCCTCATCACCGACAGCCAGATCCTCATCGACGGGGACTGGTACCCCGTGACCATTCCCTCCGGGGACGCCTCAGGCCTCAAGATCCAGGGTGCGTTCGACATCAAGGAGGGCTTCACCACATCGGTGACACTCGACTTCGATACCGCTTCGTCCATATCATACAACAACGGCCAGGGCTTCATGATGAATCCGGTGATCAAGCTGCTCTCCGTGGAATACTGGGTGATGAATGAACCGGCCGAGCCGTCCCCCGCACCTCAGCCCACCCCCGTGGTCGAGCCGTCCCCCGCACCTCAGCCCACCCCCGTG
>CAYQMG010000039.1:0-4495 GCA_964418585.1 uncultured Gammaproteobacteria bacterium
GAACATTTTCTTGTGGCACCTTACTTGCAAGTGTGCTATGGTACCCCTGCGTCCCCACGGGACACCGACCATTTCTCGCTGTCGTCACAGGGGGTTTGAATATGCTCGTGTACAAGGAAAACGTACCCGCTGGGTCTTCGATCACCACCCTCCGAGAACCTCGAGAAGACGGCTCTCTGGATACCTCCTCCCGGACCGCCCGGCAGCGGTCCTATCGACCGCCTGACGCGGCCATGCCCGGACCCCTGGCTCGCTACTACCCGGTGGAGGAGGATCCCGATGCGTCCGCAGGGGGGGATAGCTTCTACGACGGAATGGACAGCCAGAACCAGGATCGCATCTGAGCCTCGCCGGCCGGTTCACACGGCCCGAAACAGGAGCACGGCCAGGGTCTCCCACGCCCGCTCGATCATCGCCTCCAGTTCCGCCCGCCCAAGCCGATGATCCAGGGACCGCCCCACACCAAACGTCAAAAGTTGCCCCATCACCAGTTGGGCAAGCTGGAGATCGTCCAGCCTCGTCTCCAGCAGCCTCCCCTGAACCCGCGCAGCCCCGATAAGCCCGGCCAATTGCTCCAAGGTCCGAAGACGAAGTTCCTGCAACGACGCCTGTCCCTCCGGCCCCCCGACTCGCGCCAGCTCGTCCGAAAACACCAGCCGCCCAATCGCACGCTCCGCCCCGATGAACCGGGCACGGCTCCGGAAAAGAACCTCCAGCGCTTCCACCGGGTCCGCCGGCAATGAGGGCGTCTGGTCGAACATCCTGGCCTTCAGGATCTCGATGGAGGCCAACACAATCTCCTCCTTGTCCCGAAAATGCCGAAACAAGGTGCCGTCCGTAATCCCGACCTCAGCAGCAATCGCCTTGGTCGTGAACCCGCTCAAACCATGATCGGAGATCACCCGCAGGGCGGCCTCCGCAATCTGACGCCGGCGGGTCTCGCTACGCTCGTAATGGCGGGCCATCAGGTTCTCCCTAAAACGGTCGTAACTGCACCCTCGAAGTCCTCCCACCTCGAGTTCCGACCTGCTTGATCGTAGGCTTCGCACCTCGCCCTGTCAATCGAACCCCACGAAAAACCAGCTCCCGCCCCCCCACTCCCCCACCAACGAATCCCCGTCCCGATGCCCGTTTCGAACCCCCGTTCGAATTTCTTCCATTTCCCTGTTGACACCTTGACCCGATGGGGTTATGTTAAAAGCAAGTATGCACTTGCTTTATCTGGGTCGCTTGTCAACGAGGGAGGGGCGAGGAGATGGTCATGCGAAGGGCTTTGGGGGTTTTGTTTGTGATGTTCGTGGGATGGGTGGCCTTGGGCCCCCGGGTCGCCTCGGCCTGCGACATCGAGGTGAAGGTGATCAAGGGGGAGAAGGAGGCGTACCAGGCCGGGGATCAGTTCATGGTGTCGGTCAAGGTGGTATTGACGCACCGAGTATGTCCCGAGGCGATCAACAAGACGAAGTTCAAGATGAAGGGGCTCAAGGTCATGAAGGCCACGGGCTGGAAGCAGGTCAGCAGCGTGGAGTATCAGCGGAAGCTTATCGTGAAGGTTGTGGACGACAGTGTTGGGAAGCTGGTTCTGAGCGCGATCCGGACGTGTGACAAGGACGGGGGGGTGGGGACCCTCACGCTGGCGGTAATGCCGAAGGAGTGAGGCATCATGAAGAAGAGATGGGCGTTGCTGATACCGATTCTGCTGCTGGCTCTTCCGTTGGTGGCCGGGGAGCCTGCTGTGGACCCGGCGGGGGGGCCGGAAGGTGGGGAGGCAGGGATTCATGAGACGGATCAAGGGAACGGAACGAAGGCGGAAGCGGATTCGAAAGAGGCGGGAAAGTCGGGTGAAGATCTGGATTTCGATGCAGGTGACGAAGAGTTTGGCGAGGATCTTGAGTTCACCGAGGATGGTTCGTTTTCTGAGTTCACCGAGGATGACGGGGGGGCGGATGCCCCTGTTTCTTATACTCGCGTCAAGTGGTCGCTTTCGATTCTTCTGGTAACGGTGATCGCAGGGATCCTGGTCCGATATCCCCGGACGCGGAACCTGCGTGCGCTTTTCATGTTGGGCGGTCTGGTCATCCTTGGGTTCTACCGGGGCGGATGTCCCTGCATGATTTCCAGCCTTCAGAACACGGTGCTGGCGCTTCTGGGTGTGGAAGTGAACTGGCAGGCCCTGGTCTGGTTCCTGGGCCTGATTCCGGTCACCTACGTATTCGGCAAGGTCTGGTGCGGATGGGTGTGTCACCTGGGCGCGTTTCAGGAGTTTCTTTTCATTCCCAAGAAGTTCGAGCTGTTTCGGAGCCGGCGTGCCCAGCGGGTGATGCGGTACATCCGGTACGTGCTGCTGGCAGCTCTGCTGATCCAGCTTCTGGTCACGAAGAAGATTCTGTTCAACATTGTGGGCCCGTTCAAGGTGGCGTTCAACCTGTTTTCCGCCAACACCACGGGCTACGTGCTTCTGGCCCTCCTGCTGATCAGTTCGGTCTTCATCTACCGGCCGTTCTGCAAGGCGGTTTGCCCCGTGGGACTCATCCTGGGGTGGATATCGAAGATTCCTGGAAGCTCGGTTCTGGGAATCGGGGACAACTGCAAGGGGTGTCCTTCCTGCGCCAAGGCCTGCCGGATGGACGCCATCACGCGGGAGAATCGCGAGAGTGTCATGGACAACCAGGACTGCATCGCCTGCGGTGACTGCCTGGATTCCTGCCGTTTCAACACGTTGTCATTCTATCGAAAGGGGAAGTTCAAAGATGCAAGGTTTGTACTCAAGAGCGACGAGCGCGGTGGGCGTGCTGATTCTGGCCGGATGGATGTCTAGCGCCACGCCGGCGCATGCGCAGATGGAGTGCCGGACCACGTTGGGGGCGCACATGACCCCGATATTCGGGACGGACCACCTGTGGGCCATCGAGGCGACGCTGGCGCCCGGGGTCATCACGGACTACCGGATCCAGGGTGGAATGCTCCTGGGCGCAGTGGACTTTTCATTATGGGACCATAGCAACCTGTACCTGGAGGGAGGATACAAGAACTGGTCCAAGGTGTCCCTGGACGATCCCGAGGCGGGGCAGGTGGCGTTTCCGGAGATGGACAGCCGGCACCTGGGCATGCGCCAGGTGTTCTACGGGTTCGGGAACGAGAAGAACGTGCTCAAAGTAGGGCTTCACGAAACCAAGCTGGGCAACTACCTCCTGGTGGACGAACGTGTCCTGGGGGTGAGCTACGATCGGACCCTGGGTGCATTCGACCTGAGCGTCCGGACCGGCACGGTCCTCCAGAACTTTGCGCGCATGGGCCAGTTCTGCATGAACCGCCACCTCTACAACGTGCTTCAAAGCAACTACACCGAGAACATCGGAAAGAAGCCCGGCGAGACCAACCTGCTGGGTGCGGTGTTGACCTGGACGCCCGGCCGCGGCGGCACATCCGGGGGTGACACATCGTCGTCGGACGATGCGTCCGAGTTCGAGGAGTTCGGGAGCCTGGACGAGTTCTCCGACATGGGGGACACCGAGGGCTCCTCGGTGGGCGTCGGCAGTGTCGGCGTGGTGTTGTACCAGGAGTTCGGAACCATCATCGATCACCCGAAGCAGTACGGGGGGTCCATCGTGGACTTCAACCTCCCCTGGGACATCCTGCTGCGGACCGGGGCGGTGTACCAGTCGATGGTCGACAACGACGCGCTGGTCTACATCGCCCAGGCCGGGCGGACCTTCCTCTGGGACTCCGGGGCAAGCACCCAGTTGTCCGCAGCCTACATCGGCAAGCTGAACGTGGACGAGGGCGCGGTGTTCCAGCCGCTGTTCAGCAACCTCTTCCTGGGCGAGGTCATGCGCATGGACGCCACCTCGTTCCCCCTGTGGACTGCAGAGGTGAAGCACCGGTTCAAGGGCAAGCTCCGGTACGAGGTGGCCCTGAAAGGCGTGGGCCAGGTCGAGGCTGATCGGACATGGGAAGTGGACATGGAGCAGAGCATCCACCTGGTCGATCACATCCAGGCCACGCTCCTCATGGGCCACGTGGAATCCGAGGCTTTCGGCGCCGCGTACCCCAACGGGGTGAACATGGCTCGCCTCGAGGTCCGGGTGGCCATGTAGCCGTCACGGGAGGCGCCCGGGGCACCGATCCCGGCTTCGCGCAATCCTCACGGCGCCGCGGTGAGGGTGGTGGTGGGCTGGATGGCTTGGGGGGCGGCGGAGTCCCCGGAGCCCAATCTCGGTCCCTTTCATTCCGTATCAGCCCCCAAAGTCCATTCGAGGCGCTCCGGCATCTTTTCCACCACCCATCCCCGGACTTCGGGCCAGTCGGGCAGAACCCAGTGGACTTCACGCAATACCTGCAATGTCCTCGCAAGCCTGGCGAATTTCTGGCGCGCGCGGGCGTCTCCCGAGACGATCCGCTTCTGCGCTGCATGCACCGCTGTGACAACGAGGTGAACGTCCTTTTGCGCAGAGGCCTGGTCCTGGACCGGCAACGTCAGGATCGCTTCTTCGATCTC
>CAYQMG010000040.1:0-24809 GCA_964418585.1 uncultured Gammaproteobacteria bacterium
TCCCGGATCGAGCACCTTCCGACGCGGGATGACTTTTCGAATCGCGTCGCCCTGTATCCCGGAACATCCTCTGCAACCAGAATGGAATGACGCCCTGGTCAATCATCCGCGCGGCCGGTCCATCTCTTCCGGGTCCTGGCGGCTCACCTCGAGGTATTCGAGAAGGTCCCTCCGCGGGGCACGTACCGGTATACACCTCATCATTTCTTGATTTCTCAAGCACCTTGTCAAGACCGACCTCCCGAAGACACGTCTCGACATGGCACGAGGAGGAGGGATCCCCATGGCCCGCGGGGACCCAGTTTCCCGTTCCCCGCCCTTACCACCAGAAAATAGAGGCTCATCGTATCCCGTTCTCGTGCTGGGGAAGATTCAGAAACGGTATGAAATGCTCACGAAGAAAGTCGGCTGCCACCCCGTGAGCAAGTCGTGAAATTTGAACGCCAGGATTTGCATGGCCTCACCTTCGGGGGTTCACCGGGCGTGGAAGTGTCGCCCTTTCCCGGTTCATGGTCGGCCACGAACTTGATTCATTATCCCCGGAGATTCGACCTCGTCAATTCCTTTGTCGAGGGCAACAGGTTCCCACGGGTTTTGCTGCGCAAGGCTTGACGCGAGAGACGGAGTGGGCCACCATGCCGGTCATGGCAAACAGGCATGAGACCAAGGCGAGCGCCGCACGCGGAGGCACCCTGCTTTTCCTGGGCAGCCTGGTGGGCCGGCTCATGGTCTATCTTGCACTCATTCTGCTTGCCCGCTTCTTGCCGGCGGACGAGGCGGGCCGATTCCTGCTTGCGCTGACCCTGGTGCAGGGAGTCGTGGTGGTAGCCGCGTTTGGTGTGGACCAGGGCCTGTTCCATTTTGCGCCCACGTTGAAGGAGACCGGTCAGGAAACCAGGTTGGCCGGCATGCTGCAAGGAGCCACTGGATGGCTTCTCCTTTGCGGAGCGATGGTTGCAGCGCTGCTCCTCGGCCTTGCCGACTCCATCGCCGGCCTGGCCGGCGACCCGGCCCTGGCGCCGGCGCTCCAGGCGTTCGCCGTGTTCCTGCCTTTCCTGGTGCTCCTCCGCACCCAGACCGCTGCATGCCAGGCCCTCTCCCGGGTCGGAGCAGCCGTGGTGACCCGCAACATCGTCTACCCGGGCCTCACCTTTGCCGGGATGGCTCTCCTGCTTCCCCGCTGGCCTGTGGCCGGCACGGCCGCAATGACCATGGGGGCGGCCGCCGCCGTGGCGGCCCTGGTCGGCTGGATACTCCTCGAGGAGCGCCGTTCACTCCTCGAGGTGAACCTGCACGAGCGCGTTCGCGAGACCCGCCGGTTGCTCCGGTTCTCCCTTCCGCTCATGGCCACTGCCTTGCTCGGATACCTCTCCCTCTGGGCCGACTCGCTCCTGGTGGGCTTCTACTTGCCCCCGGAAGAGATGGCCCTCTACGGGCTCGTGTACCGGGTCAGCCTGTTCGGTGTCCTGCTCGTCGAGGCGTTCAGCGGTGGACTGGGCCCGGCAGCAGCACGAGCCCTGGAGATGTCGCCCAGGGACCTGCAAGCCGTCTACGTCTCCACGACTCGAGCCGGTCTCACGTTTTTCCTCCCCGTGCTTGCAGCCACGCTGTGCTTCCCCGAGGCCATCATCGGGACCTTCGGCACACCCTACCTTCGAACGGACGGCGTGACCGTCCTCCGCCTGCTCATGGCGGGTCAAGCGGTCAATGTGGTGGCCGGAGGCGCTGGAATGCTCCTGGTCGTGGCCGGGTACCGGTGGCTCAGCCTGGCCAACGGCCTTGCTGCAGCCGCACTCACCATCGGCCTCTCGTTCCTCCTCGTACCAAGATTCGGAATCCTCGGCGGCGCATGGTCGGCAGCCGGAGCAGTGGCCAGTGTCAACATCGCCCGATTGGTCGAGGTGAAACGGCTCCTCCACGTTCACCCCTTTTCCACCCGACTGTTCCGTCCCCTGCTCGCCGCAACCCTCTCCGCCGCCTTCGGGCTGGTCGCCGCCGCTCTCGTCCCCCTCCCCGGCGCCGACTGGGTCGGCCTTGCCCTCATGGCCCTCACCTATGCCGCACTCGTCCTGGTCCCCCCCCGTCGCGCGAAGTCCCATCCCGCCGGAATTCCCCCCCGGTCAGAGAACAAAAAACGACCCCCGGGGCCGGCAGATCCCCGGGGGCCTCATGGTTGACGACTGGTCAGGTCGTCTCACCCCGCGAAAGGTGATGATCTGGGTCTCACAGGGTCGGGGCGACCAGATACAGGTACAACGGTTCCGCCATCTCACAGCGCCCCGCGCGACAGACCGGCGTCCGTTCCGCGCAGGACGGCGTCGTGTAGCCACATTGCTCCATGTAGCCATAGCAGAAGGCCATCTCCGCCTCCTTCACCGCCGCTGCGACACGGTCCACCTCGCCCCGGTGTACCGCCACCGGGCAGGCTCCATAGCAATCATTGCTGATGTCCATCGCCACGCAGTCCGTATCCTTCTCACACACCCGCCCCGGCTCCAGGGCCAGGTCCACCGCGGCTTCCATGGCCTCCAGGTCAGTCGCGCAATCGGCCTGAGTTCTCGGATAGTCACACCCCCCGAGGAAAGCCAGGACCAGAGCAAGAATCCAAACCGTGCGATACATCTTGCGACTCCGTGCCACCGAGGTTCCATGGAACCATCGACAAGGTTACTGTGTACATGGGTATCATCACACACGGGGTCCGAGGAAGCAAATGTCTTTAATCAGATTTAATCAGAGCCACGAAAGAAGGCGTAGCTCCCCATCCCACTCCAGAGCGCGACCTGGGCAAGCACGATCTCGACAGATCTGAAACCTGAGATCAGGGCCGCGGCCCCGGCACCGAGTCCAAGGGTGAGGGTGAAAGCGGCCACGAGCACCAGGGCGGCTCCCAGCACCTGGGCGGTTTCGGGTCCGGTGCGTCCATGCAACACCAGGGGAATCCCGGTCCAGGCCAGGAGGAAGCATGCAGCCGGGAGGAGCCACCGGAGAGCCAGGGCCATCTGGATCGCCAGGTTTTCTGTCTCCCCGTTCGTCCGGGCCAGGGCGAGGAGGTGTGTGTAAGGCAACGTTTCGAGCGCTGTGAGCGTGGCCGGGGCGGGGGGTGGCGGTTCGGGCAGGGCCTGTTCGGGTGCTGGTTGGTGTGTCAAGCGACCGTGTGGCAGGAAGCGCCAGACCTCGACGTTCCGGGCGGAGCCGTCCGGTCCCGGGGGCATGGTGGCGCGCAGGTGAGAGAGGGGGCGGCCGTGGTGGTCGAGATCGATGATGTCGACCACGCGCAACGGGTCGGTGGGGGAAGTGCGCAGTGCCCAGATCCTGCTCGGACTGACGACCCAGGAAGCGGCTTGCCGTCCAGGGTACCAATCCGAATGCGCTTGACGCGGGGTTCCGGCCAACCGATTCTGGGCTGCCGGCACGATGGTTTCCTGGAGAACGGCCAGGCTGACAGCGGCGATGAATGCGCCTGCGAGGATGGGGGCGGCGACGCGCAGGGGAGGAACCCCGGCGTTGTACAGCGCCACCAATTCGCCGTTCCGCACGAGTGCCGCCGCGGAGAGCAGGGCGGCCATGAGCGTGGCCACCGGGAAGAGCCGGGCGGCGACCAGGGGGAGACGCCAGACCACGGTGGTGAGGATGCAGGAATCGGCCGAATCCAGGGTGGCGAGCACGCGGGTGTTGTCCACCAGGTCGATGGACAGGTGGACGGCCACCAGCAGAGCGAGCACGACCAGGAATCGGGCGGCAAACAGGGTGCCCACATGTCGGTCCAGCCGGGTCACGACACCTCCCGGGACTGTCGTCGTCTCCAGGCCAGCGCCCCGATCACCATGGCCACGTCAGGGGACCAGAGCAGCCACCGGGCCAGGGTGGGAGCAGGGTCGGCCAGGGCGTCCGCACCACGCACGATCGCGTAGTAGACGAGGAGGAGGGCGGCGGACACGAGGAACCCATAGGCCAGGTGACGCTGTCCCCGGTGAACCCCGAGGGGGAGTCCCAGCAAGGCGAACCCCAGGCAGGCTGCGGGAAAACTGTACCGCTTCTCCAGTTCCAGTCGAACCCTGCCGAAGGGCTTCCCGGCCCGCTTCCGGTTTTCGGCCCGCTCGAGCAAGGCGCGCGAAGAAAGGGCCACGTTGGCGGACTCCCCCGGAGGCGGACGCAACGGAACACGTACCCGAAGCCGGTCCACGCTGGTCCGCTGGTAGCTGCCGGAAGGTCCAGCGACCATCACGTCCACCCCGGACAGGTCCAGGCGAAGCCACGGAGGCTCCAGGCTGCACCCGTGGGACCGAGGTGTCGCCAGGAGGATCGAGGTGACCTGGCCCGGAGCATGCCGAAGTGCAGCCAGGCGCCGTTCTCCTCCTGGCACAACAAATGGTTTCAGGTATGGTGTCCCCTTGCTCGAGGTTGCAGGCAGGCCGTCCTGGAGCACCGTGTCCCAGACCCGGGCCTGGACCATGCGGGCGATCGCCTGCCTGGCTCGAGGCTCCACCCGGTGTGAAGCGATGAGCGTGAATGCGAATCCTAGGAGTCCAGCCGCGAGAAAGGGACGTGCGATGCGACCAGGAGATGCCCCGGCGGCAAGAAAGGCCACCCACTCCCCGTCAGCTCGCAAACGGGAGGAGACGATCACGCAGGCCACCAGAAGGCTTGCCGGAATCACCACGGAGGAAGATGCCAGAAGCGCTCTGGCAGCCAGTTTCAAGAAAGAGAGCCCACGGACTGCAGGCAGGGCGCCCAGGAGCAGCCCCTTGACCGTGAACTGGAACAGCACAATCGAGGAAACCGTTCCGACCGCCAGAAGAAAAGCGACGGCGATCTGTCCCAGGCAATATCGGTCGAGAGCGGCGACACCCCGGTTTCCGGCGGTGTGACGACCGAATCGAGCCATGCAGGCGACCTCCTATGGTGTGGCGATCCACCAGGTTTCTGCCCCGGATGACAGGGGGGTCCTGTGCCCAAACCGCAGCGTCAAACCGAAATCTCTCCCAGCCGGGCCGTTCGAATGACATGGAGCCCCTTGGCAAGCGGAGAAAACCTTGACACCTGGTGGACGGCGCGGTACACTCAACTGCTTCGAGCACCTGCGGCGCACCACGTCGTCACCGGGGCTCGACCATGATAACGCGTTCTTGGACAAGGCTCGAGCCACAACCAACGTTGCAAGGGGCATTCCATGTTGTTCAACGTCAATGATCAGGCAGTATACCCGGCACACGGAGTGGGCACCATTCGAGGCATCGAAACCCGGGAGATTGCCGGCAAGCGGCAGACGTTCTACATTTTGAAGGTACTGGACACGGGAATGACCATCATGGTTCCGACGAACAACGCCCGGGCCATCGGGATGCGCGAGGTAATCAGCAAGGACGAGGTGGAGACCATCTACGACGTGCTGAGGCAGCGGGATGTCCGTATCGAGAACCAGACCTGGAATCGCCGATACCGGGAATACATGGGGAAGATCAAGACCGGCTCCCTGGTGGAGATTGCGAAGGTCTTGCGGGACCTGTCGATTCTGAAGAACGAGAAGCCGCTTTCGTTTGGCGAGCGCAAGATGTTGGACACTGCAAAGAACCTGCTCGTCAAGGAAATCTCTGTCGCGCTGGGGACCTCGGAGGAATCGGTGGAGCAGAAGGTGCAGAGCATCTTCCGAGAGCACCAGTCATACCGACAATCTCCGGCGCCAATCAACGCGCCGTCTCAATCGAGGGCTGCGGTGTAGGGTCCGCGGCCAGACCCGAACCGGTTTTCACTGACTGATATCTTGCTTTCTCTCTGACATTCTGATATCGCGATCGAACGGGAACCCGAAGGCGCGCCGAGGCCAGCGGGTTCTTGTGTTCTTGCTGTGTGCCTTTCGCGAGGAGACCATGAAACTGGCGGCAATCGTTCCCGCCATTGGGGACGGTCGAAGGCAAAAAGCCGGCCGAAGTTGGCCGTTTCAGGACCTGGGTGGACGCCCGGTTCTGGCCAGGACCCTGGAGTGCCTCGAGCGCTGCGACAGGGTGCACGTGGTCTACCCGCTTGTCAGGGCGCAGGATTTGACCCGCGTACAACGGGACATCGTGGACCCGGGAGGCTTCTCCAAGGTCGGCGAGATCCTGGTGGGCGGATTGCTGCGCCAGGACTATCTCTACAAGGCCCTCATGCAAGTCGGCCCCGGTTGCGACCTGATCATGATCCACGACGGCAACCGGCCTCTGGTCGGCCGCGACCTGTTGGACCGCACGATCGTCGCTGCCGAGGTCCATGGCGCGGCCGTGGCCGCCGTGCCCGTGCACGACACGGTCAAGGTGTTGTCCAAGGACAACTTTATCAAGTCGAGCCTCGATCGTAGAAGGCTCCGGGCCATTCAGACCCCCGAAGTCTTTCGGTTCGATATCCTGATGCGCGCCTTCGAAGCCGCAGCTCGAGAAAACTTCTACGGCAGCGACGAGGCAGTGCTCGTGGAACGACTCGGCGAACGAATCAAGGTGGTTGCGGGAAGTCGGTTGAATATCTATGTCGCCTCCCGCGAAGACTTGAACCTGGCTCGTGCCATCTTGGAGTCGATGAAGTAGACCAGGCAACTTCCGGCAACCGGCGCCCGGCAAGCACCTCCTCGAGGTCGCCCGCGCACCGGATTCCTGGTCCCCCGTTGAGAGGTACGCCATGAAAGTCAAGCTCCTGGTGAGTCTGGAGGCAACAAAGAAGCTCAAGGTCGCCGACGCGCGCAACATACTGTTCAACTACCTTTTCGCAAAACACCATCACGGTGTGATGTTCGTCCGCTCCGACGACCTCGATCCACCGGAAGAAGAAACGGTGAACCCGTTCGAAACCTTGCAATGGCTCGGAATCACCTGGGAAGCAGATCCGGAGTGCCCGGAAGGGTCGTGCCGGCCCATTCGCATGTCCCAGCGCCTGGAGCTGTATCGCCGTCATGCACGGGACCTGATGGACCGAGGGCAGGCCTACCCGTGTTTCTGCTCCAGGGACACGTTGCGGGAGATGTTCAAGCAGCAGCGTATCCACGGACAGCGTCCCAAGTATGACGGCCGCTGCCTGCGCCTGTCCGCTGCGGAGCGGGAGAAACGGCTTGCAGACAAGGTGCCGTATCAACTCCGGCTCCGCACGCCCGAGGTGGTGACCGAGGTGCAGGATGTGCACAGCGGTCGGATGGTGTTCGATCCCCAGGAGGTGGCCGACCTGGTGATCATGCACTACCACGAGATGCCCACACCGGCGCTGGCCAACGTGGTGGACCATCACGAGATGGGTGTCACGCACGTGCTGCGGGGCGCGCGGCTCCGGAGTCTGACGCCGCGTGAGGCCTTTCTCCGGACCGCGTTCGGATTCTCTTCTCCTGTCTACTGTCACCTCTCCCTGATTCTGGGCGAGGACCGCTCACTCCTTTCGGAGCGCCATGGCGCCCAGTTTGTCGAGGATTACCGCGAGAAGGGATTCCTTCCCGAGGCATTGTTGAACGCTCTGGCGAACCAGGGCATGGAACTCGGGCCGCCGGATCAGCTTTGCACCATCGGCACCCTGGCGCGGAATTTCCGGATTGAGAAGCTGGAGACCAACCCCACGGTGTGGCGGCTGGAGTACTTGCAAACGCTGAACCGCGTCGCCCTGGACAAGTTCAAGGACGACGCGCTGGTCCCCATGCTCGCCCCCTACGTGGCCGAGGCCGGGTACGATCTGCTGGGCCGCGGGGAAACCTGGGCAAGCCGGTTCGTGGGGGCCATCCGTCCGGGCCTGAAGGCCCTGGCCGACGTGAAGGACTTTGTCGACGTGTTCATGGCGGACCGGATCACTCCGACGGACAAGGCGCAAAAGTTGCTCAAGGACCCTGCGGCCAGGAAAATCGTGGACGCCATGGAGGACGCTCTCGAGGACCTCTCGGATGTGACCCGGGAGAACTACCGCGTGTTGCTCGACGCCGGCCGCAAGCAGATGACCAACCGGGGCAAGGCCCTGGTGCTGATCCGGGCGGCATTGACCGGGTCGGACGTGGGACCCGAGTTCTCCCAACTGCTTCCGTTGCTGGGCAAAGACTTGATTCGCGCCCGACTGGAAAATGCGCGCCGGTACATCCCGAAAGGAAGTGGCTGACCCGCCCGTTCCTCACCATCGGGCGCGTTTCGAGCCCGCACGGCCTCCGCCCGGCCGGGGGCCGACGGGTCAATCCGAGGAGACCGTGAGGCGCGTACCACCTTACCAGTTCGCGGTCCCGGCAGCCGTCGTGGCGGCCGTGCTCCTGGGCTCGCTCCTCAGCGGCACCGACTATCTGGCCTACTACTTGCCCGCCGCCCAATACCTGTTCGACTTCCACCAGTTCCCGCCCACCCTCCTGCCCTCCCGCGTGGATGGCCCCTTCGCCTATCCCCCTGCCGAGTTCCTGCTCCTCGCGCCCACATTCCTCGCACCTTCGTTCCAGGCACTCCTCATCAAACTCATCGCCGCCCTCAAATGCGCGCTCCTCTTCTTCCTCATCCACCGCCTCGCCTCCCACAGCGCTCGACCCCAGATCGCCGCCTGGATAGCCCTCGTCCCAACCCTGGTCATGTACCTCTTCATCTACAACACAGACATCAACATCGTCCTCGCGACCCTCGCCACCGTGTTGCTCCACCGCTCAAGCCGCTACCGGTGGACCGCCGTCGCCCTCGTAACCTACGCGGTCATGACCAAGTACACTGCATGGCCGCTCTACCTCCTGGGAATCGGCGCCTTCGCCATCACGCGACGAAAAGAACTCCCGGCCCTGCTCGTGCCAATCCTGTTTATCCTCCCGTTCCTCCTGAAAAACCAGCTCTACTACGGAAACCCCCTGTTCCCCATGTTCCATTCCTTCTTCTCGCCACTGGCCCCCCCTTACGACGACCTGGTAACAGAATGGACCACACACGCCCACGGCTGGCGGTATGCACGCAACCTCCTGCGCGGAGCAGCAGGCGCCCTCATCTTCTCCGTATTCCTCTATCACGGCCCACGCCGACGCCCTCTCCTCGCCCTGGTGGGTGCCTACACACTGCTCTGGGCAATCAAGATGAACCCGAACATGTCCGGGGACGCCACACGTTTCCTCCTTCCCATGAGCGTCATCGTGCTCGCCGCCCTCGCCCAGGACGAAACCGTCCCATGGCGACGACTCCAGGCTGCTGTCATCGCCCAGCTCGGCCTGTTCGCACTCCTCGGTCACGACCCACAGACCGCCGCCTACGCCATCGTGGCCTCTGCTGTCGTGCTCACAGCTACCTCCCGCCACGCCGCTCTGGCACTGATCGCAGCCTTCCTCCTCATCGGAACCGCACGCCTGGCACGCAAAATGTCCCTCAATCCCCAAGACCTCGGATACTCACCTTATGCCCGCGAGATCGAAACCCTCGAGTCCATCGCCCGCAAGGGTCAGGTCGTGTTCACGGACCTCCACATCCTGCCACTCGACGTGAGTGGAAACCCACGAATCATCGTCGACCGCTCCATCCTGACCAGCCCCGCTTTCCTCGACCTGGTCTACCGCCGACCCCCAGGACACGGACCCGACTTCCTCCTCGTGGAACCACGCACCTTCAAACACTACCACTTCGACCCGGAATGCTATGCCCCTGGCGCCACCATCCGCGGCCGCACACTCTACGAACGCCGCTGCTCCTCCCACGCCAAAACTCTGCCCCACCCAAATGCAGCCAGCAATGCCAGCAACGGAACCACCGGTGTACGAAAACGAAACGTGGACGCCGGCCCCGCCGAAAGCACCAGATGATACGCCACCGTACCCACCACCATCCAGAACACCAGTGACGAGGTCCGGAACACCGAAGCACTTCCAAGAAACACCAGGCTCCAAAAAACAAGGAGGTAGCCCATCCCGACCACGGTGGCCACAAGCAAGGGCAGCTCATGCTGCACGAGGTACCGGAGGAAGGAAACGAACGGCATGCTCTGGAACTTGTAAATAATCCCACTGCCTGACTGGCGAAGACCTAGCAGGTTGAGAAAAAAACCGGTCCCGGGCTCGAACAGGTTCACCGCCAGCCCCTTCAGCGTCACCGCCAGCGTGGCCACGGGGTGGGCGGCCAGGATGCGGAGGCCGCGTGCTTCCTCGTACCGGGCCTGGACCGCAGGGTTGTCGCTGACCCGGTCTGCGAGGTGAGCGGCCTGGACTTCGCGGTACGACCGGCCCTCGGCGAGTGCCCTGACTGCGGCGGCGTTGTAGGCGTAGAGGTTCCGTCCCTTGACCGACACGAACACGGGTTCACCGAAGAGTCGTTCGTTCCGCACTTCCCAGGCGTGGATGGCGCCAAGGTTGATGGTGAGGCCGAGGGCGACGAGGGCGAGGTGTTTCCACTGCCTCTGGCGAATCGTTTCGGTTGCGAGGAAAGCGGCCGCGAGTGTTCCGAGGTAGAGTGCGACGGGGCGGACGAACGTGGCGAGTGTGATGGCCGTGAGGGACGCGGGGAGGGTGGCGGCCTTTCTGGTGCGGGCGTACCAAGCGACGGCACATACTGCAGCGGTGAGGAGGGTGGTGTAGAGGGTCTCGGTCGCCACGGAGAACTCTCCCGCCAGGATGGTGGGGTCCACGAGGGCGATGAGGAGAGCGAAGGTGGCGATGGATCGGCCCCCGTGCAGGCCACGTGTGCAACTGAACATCATGGCAGCAGTGATGAAGGAGAGTAGGAACTGGATGATGACCACGAGGTGGGCGTGGTCTGTTCCGAAGCCCGCCACGATGGGGGCGAGGAGGAGGCTATAGCCGGGCGTGCGGAACAGGACGGGCCGGCCGTGATCCGTGAAGGTTCCGTGCCGGACCAGTTCGGCCGCCGGGGTGATGTAAGACGAAGCGTCGGGAGGATAGAGCGCCTGAGGTCGTTGAAAGGCGATGAAGGCGAAGAGGGTGATTTTCAGGACGAGGATCCCGACGAGTATGCGGGTCAGGCGGGGAGATTCGAATGGGGAGGAAGTCATGCGCCGCCTCGAGGTATGGTCCTGGGATCCCGACCCTGTGCCTGCCGTGTGCTGATGTTCGCAGCGTGTGTCCTGGACGGGGAACCGGGTTCCGGACTCCCCGGTGGAGCCGGGAACAGGGTCCATGGTATCCGGCGCGTGGTGCCCAGGTCAACCGCGGTACGCTCAGGGGAGCGGTCTTCGTTGCCGACGACGCCACACAACGACGAACGGAGAGAGCAGGAGCAGGTATCCCCATCCCACACCGCCATCCGGCCGGCCGGTCCCCGTGTGGCAGTTGCACGAGCCGCTGTCATCCGCTCCCGGGGTGGGGGATTCCTCGCCTCCCGGGTCGGGGGACGTCGGCTCGACCTCGCCCGTATCGTCGTCACCTGGTGTCGGCGTGGCTTCGGTCCCGGTGGGTGTGGGCGAGGTCCAGGCTGCCGGAGTGGGCGAAGGCGTGGCCGGGGCTGACGGCGTCGGCGTGACCTGGGGGACAGGCGTGGGGGTCGGAATTGCGGAAGTAACTTCCACGGTGCCGGTCCCCACGGCCTCGTGCCCTCCTACATCGGTGGCGCGGACCTCGATGTCGTAGATGCCATCGGGCACTCGAGTCCCTTCCAGGTCCCGTCCGTCCCAGGCAGTTTCCAGGTTCCTCGAGGTTCCGGAGACGGTCCAGGATTGGCGGAACAGAACTTCGGTTCCGTCGAGGACGGCGACGGAAAGATCCACCAAACCGGTCGGATCATGCACTCGAGCCTGAAGCATGGTGTCGGTGAGGTCCGGATTGAACGGGTTGGGCACCGCCCGGATTTCCTCCAGGCGCGGTGGACTCACGTCCTGGATCTGCACCCCGTCAGACTGAGCCCACGGACTGCCGTCTCGAGCCTGGTCGTAGGCTTGAACCAGTACATGATACTGCTGCCCGAGCAGAAGGCGGCTCTCGGTGATGAGCACCGAAGTCTGGTCCCCCACGTCCTGCCAGTCCACCACGTAGGACCCATGCTCGCTCACCACCGCGACAAGGTATCCAGCCGCACCAGGTACAGAATCCCAGGCAGCGCCCAACCGCTCCGCCACCTCGGTGTCGTCCACATCCTCGTCCAGTGGACCCAGTGTGAGGTCATCCTGGACGGCCACATCCCGAACATTGTCGGGTGTGGGCAAGGTGGCCTGGTTGAACACGTAGAGGTGCCCGTCTCCTACCGGGACCGCCACATCCAGGGAGTCGTCGTCATCCACGCAGGCTATCACCGGACGCCCGACTTCGTAGTAGAGCTGGAACGCCCATTCGAGCGCCCCGGTGTGGGCATCCAGGGCGTAGAGGAAACCATCCGAGGACCCCACAACCAGTTCCAACGCACCGTCACCATCGATGTCGCCCACGGCCATCCCGTTCAGCACAATGCCGCTGTTGTCGGCCCCGACGCTGCCCCCCTCGAGCGCCGTGGACCAGGATTCGGTCCCACCATCGTACCGGTAGACCCGATTGTCGCCGAGGAAGAAGAGTTCGAGCGTGCCATCCTCGTCTGCATCGGCGATGGCTGCTTGCCGGCTGAGTCGGGCGACTCCCTCGAAGTCTGCAACGGTCTGTTCCGCCAGTGCGAGGTCCAACAAGGTGACATGGTCCGAGGAGACCAGGGCCACCCCGTCGACGCCGCCCTCGAGCACCGGGCCGGTCATGGCGCCGCCTCCGTAGAAATCCGGGCTGGCGCATCCGAGAGACTCGCCGGTGAGACCGCTGCTTACGCAGAAGTACCGGTCCTGGCCGTATCCGATGTCGAGCGTGCCGTTCTCGTCGAAATCCAGGACCACCGCCGTGTTGTCCTCGGCGTGTGCCCCGTCCTGGTAGGGTGCGGGCATGTGCCAGGCCATGGACCAGGTTTCGCCGTCGATCACGAAGAGTTCGATCCGGCCGTCCGTGGTCCACTGCATGCCGAAGACATCGGGGCCGTCAGAACCCACAAGGGGAGCGGGCAGGAGGTTGAAGGGTGCCGAGTCGAGGTCGACCGCGCCCAGGGCGCTCCCGTCCCCGGCGAGGAGCACGAGTCGAGGCACGGCATCGTCGGTGCTGTCGCGCACCACCACCTCGGAGGCGCCATCGTCGTCCACGTCCAGGGCGACTGCGTACTGTTTCGGGACGTTGCCGTCAAAGCTCCAGAGTGCAGCATCCAGGTCGCCGGTCTGGTCGATTTCCTCGGGACGGATCGCCGTCAGGAGGCCGCTGCTCTTGCGAACCAGCATTTCGTGGATCCCGTCCCCATCCAGGTCCACCACCTGGGCCGGATGGGCGTAGAACCCTCCCACCTCCATTGGGGTTTCGACCGCTGGCGCGAGATCGGGTCCCAGAACCCACAGACGACCGTTGAGGTCGAGGGTGAGGACCTCGGCGCCGCCGGTGCTCCCGGAGATGCCCTCCCGGGTCCACAGGATGGTCATCCGATTCTCCGGGGCCAACGAGAGGGATGCCACCGTCTCCACCCCGCCCTGCTGGGTCTTCAGGATGTCCAACCGGTCCGCAACCAGGTCCCCGTCCGTGTCCCTGGACACGTAGACCTCCGGGATACCGTCACCATCCACGTCCTGACGGGCGACGCGACCACTCGATTGCGTCGGATTCAAATCCGCCTGCCCCCGGTCCCGGACCAGGTGCCACCGCGCACCGTCCAGCTCCCAGATCAACGTGGCGTCGCTGTCGAAGCGCCGGGCTCGAATCGTGTAGAAGGGGGGGATGGCGGAGGTTCCCGGTGCGGTGACGCGGGTGAGCAGGTCGAGCACTCCATCTCCGTCCAGGTCGGCAAAATCCACGATCTGCTCATCCGGTAGCACCATCGCTTCCTCGAGACGGGCGTCGGCAGGATCCTCCTCGGGCTCAACGTACTGGTAGACCCGGCCTTCCCAGGTCCCACCGGCCGTGTCGTACCGACTCACCCCGATCTCGAAAACCCCATCGCCGTCCAGATCATGCACCGCATAGGTGGGAACGAACACCCGATCGCCAGCATCCCAAACCACCTCGGCGATGGGTCCGTCCGTGACCCGGACCAGATCGAACACCTCGAGGGACTTGGACGAGGACTGCGTGCAATGGATGATCTCGTTCTGCGGATCCCCATCGATGTTCAGAATCTGGGTCCGACCGTAGTAGATGGACCGGTGAAGATCCACCAGCCATTTCGATGAACCACCGGTATCGGCTGGAAACACCTCGAGAATCGTTCCCGTGGAACTCACCACCTCCGGCACCCCGTCGTCGTCCACGTCCCCGACTGCGGGGAAATATCCCTTGTCGTACCCCGGTTCAATGTCGTGTCGCCACAATTCGTTCGCCTCGGGGGTCTCGGTGTCGATCCCGTTGTCAAACGTATAGGCATGTACCAGCCCGTCCGAGGTCCAGTAGGCCTTGAACACAATGTCCGGAAGGCCATCCCCATTGATGTCGGCCACTCGAGTCCCTGCGACCTGGGCACGGTTGTTCCCCTCCATGAACCCGGTGATGTGCCACCGAATGGTGCCATCACGGGCGTCCAGGAGCCGCAAGCCATCGTCACCGAGCACGAGGAGTTCGAGGCGGCCGTCGCCATCGAAGTCGAAGGCACCGAAGATCTGGCCGGCCTGAAGGCTTGGTGTATCCCAGAGCACCCGGTCGGCGGTATCCTTCATGAGGACCTTGCCACCGACGGTCATGAGGATCTCGGTGGCCTCATCCTGGTTCACGTCTCCAACCCAGGTGGTGAGGGGGTCGGCGTCTCCGCCGAGATAGACCCGACCGCGTACAGCCGGGTTGGTCAACTGCCCGGTGCCCGCGACCGTGGCGGTCCGATAGGGATTCTGGCGTTCCATGGGCCACTGTGCGGCGACGGCGACAGAACCCGCGACCAACAGGACGGACACCCCGGCGAATGCGGGGCGCAACCCTTCGACGATCCTCATCATGTCCTCCCGTGTAGGTGGCGTGCGTGGATACCACGTTGGCTTTTTGCAAATTCCGGGCCACAATGGTCCCGGCGAGTATCGGGGACCGCTCGCCAACAGGCGCATTCGTCGTTTGTATCACAATTCTTCCCGGCGTGGCGATCCGCATCGGTCTATCGAGCCTGCAGCACTGCGCCGGAGAGATCTCGAGACACAGGTGGCATGAACTGGACGCTCGTTCAAGCGGTAACTTCCCGGCGCAACGCCGAATGGGGCACGCACTTCACGACAGACGGACGGGTGCGTGTCGCGCTCGCCACACCCACCCGCTATTTCGTGGGTATGTCGTCCCTCGGTTTCCAGGCGGTCCTGGCCATGCTCAACCGTTTCCCAGACGTGTCCTGCGAACGCACCTTCCTCCCTGACGACCCCGGCGAATATCGACGCACGAAGACCCCCCTGTTCACTTACGAAAGCCTGTCGCCCGTCTCCTCGTTCGACATGGTGGCGATCTCCATTGCGTACGAACTGGAGCTACCCGGCTTGCTCGAGGTGTTGGACCTGTCCCGTATCCCGGTGTTGCGGGAGGACCGCGGGGTGCACCATCCGCTGGTGATCGGTGGCGGTCCGCTCACCTTTGCCAACCCGTTGCCACTGGCCCCGTTCCTGGATGCTGTGGTGATGGGTGAGGCGGAAACGGTGCTGCCCCCCCTGATGAACGTGATTCGCCACCACGGGGGCCGGCGTGCCGAGGTACTGGAGGCACTGGCGAGCGTACCAGGGATCTACGTGCCCGGGCACCACGGTTCAGACCTCCCCCCCCTGGCCGTGGCGCCTCGAGACCGACTTCCCGCCGTTTCGTGCCGGGTGACCGAAGAGACCGACCTGGCCGGAATGTTCCTGGTGGAAGCGGCTCGAGGCTGCTCCCGCGCCTGCGCCTATTGCGTGATGAGACGTCGAACCGGCCAAGGCATGCGGATGGTGCCGTCCAGCCGGATCCTGAAGACGATTCCCCCGCAGGCTCGCCGTGTCGGCCTGGTCGGCGCGGCAGTGACCGACCATCCCGAACTCGAGCAGATCCTCCAGGTGCTGGTCGACCGCGGCCTGGGCGTCGGCGTGTCGAGCCTGCGCGCGGACCGGTTGAACCCGACGCTGGTCGCCCTGCTCCGGCGGGCAGGATACCGACAACTGACCATCGCTGCGGACGGGGCATCGGAAAGGCTACGGAGTCAGTTGGGGCGCCGCCTCAAGGGGGATCACCTGGTGAGGGCAGCGGAAATGGCCGCCGAGGCCGGCATGGGGGCGATCAAGGTGTACGCCATGCTGGGCGTCCCCGGGGAAACCCGCGAGGACCTGGACGAACTGACCAGGTTGATCAAGAGAATGGCGCGTACCATCCCGGTGGTCCTCGCGATTTCCTTCTTCGTGCCCAAGCGCGGCACCCCCCTGTGGGACGCTCCGTTCCCCGACATCAAGGACCTCCGCAACCGCCTCAAGTACGTGGCCGGCCGCCTGGGATCCCGGGTCACCCTCCGGCGACCCAGCGCACGCTGGGCCTGGGTGGAATACCAGGTGGCCCGCGGAACCCCAAAGACCGGCCTGGCCGCTCACCAGGCCTGGCGCAACGGCGCCGGCTTCTCAGCATGGCGCCGGGCCCTGGCAAACACAGAGGATCGGTGACCCGGGCCTCCCCTCCCTCACGCACATCCGCCCGGACCAGACCCGACCAGCCCCAGATCGGCAAGACGGGCAAGCGCAATGCGGTGAAAGTCCGGGTCAATCTCGAACCCGATGAAATGCCGGCCCAGACGCCGTGCTGCCACCGCAGTCGTGCCACTTCCCATGAACGGATCGAGCACCCTCTGCCCCTCACGGGTGGTGAGTCGAACCAGAAACTCGATCAGCGCCAACGGCTTCTGCGCCTCATGCCACCGAACCTCACCCGGCTCGAACCAGTACTCGAGCAGATTGGAAGCACTCGCTCCCGCCTCCTTGCACGCAGCGATGTTCATCGCCCCCACCCCGTGCTCGAGCAAGTTGTCCGCCAAGGTCCCCCCGAGGCGGTAGGGATTCATGAACCAGGCCACCGGCTCGTAAACCGGCGCAAGGTTGCCAACCCGCCAGCCCTCCCACTGCCTGGCGGCTTCGTGAAGGCCGCGCCGCTCGAACACGCCGCTCACCCGCTGCGCACGATGGTGCGCCGCCCCCTTGCGCCAGGCCAGCACGTCCCGGAGAAGGAACCCCGCAGACTCGAATGCATTGATCACACGGTGCAAGGTCCTGCGTGCACCGAACACGAACAACGAAGCCCCCGGTATCATCTTGGGTTTCACCAGCCTGGCCCAACTCTCCACCCAGGCCTGGTACTCGACGCCCACCCGCCGGTCCGCCGCAGACCAGCCGTTGATGGGCTTGCCCCGCCGCCGGAATGCGGCCCTGCCCACCTGGGCCGGAGAAACTCCAAGCAGTGCACTATTTGTGTTGTGGTGCAGGACATCCCAGTCGTCCAGATTGATCCCGTAGGGAATATCCGACAGAAACAGGTGAACCGAGCCGTCCGCCAGGGCACCCAGATGTTCCCGACAGTCCCCCAGCACGATCGTGTCCAGGTACCGACCGTCCCCGGTGCCGCAGTCCGGGGGGTGTTCCTTCGCCATGTCAGATACCCCACCAGGGTGCCCGGGACCCAACCGGACGTCCGTGTCGTCCGGATCGACCCGCCGTCGCCCCCCTGCCGATCCACCAGGCCGCCAGGACACCGGCCAGGAGCGACTTGACCGCGCCTCCTGGAAGAAACGGCAACACCCCGACGGTCCAGGCCCGCCCCCACCCCACTGCCATACCCAGCCTCACCCAGCCGAGTGCCAGTACCAGCGTGTGCGCGATGGCCGCTCCCCCCACTGCCGGGAGCAGGTTCCGGCACAGCCCCACATGCCGCCACCAACCCACGACCAGGACCGCGGGCAAGAACCCCACCAGGTAGCCTGCGGTGGGACCGACGAGGGGTTTCCACCCGGCACCATCACCGGCCCACACAGGCAACCCGAGGGCGCCGAGCGTCAGGTAGAGGGCCACCGCAACCCCGGCCCGGAGCGGACCGAGCAACACCCCTGCCAGGACGACGGAAAAGGTCTGCAGCGTGACTGGAACCGGGCTTCCCGGCAACGAAAACGAGATTCGAGCCCCCGCGGCAATCGCGATCGCGGCCACCACCGGGCCGACCAAGGCCCCGGCCCGGACATTCCATTCGGGTGAGCCTCGCCCCGCCCCTGGGCCGGCCGACGCCGTTCCCGGGTCTCCTACAGGTCGCGAACACACCGGAATCCCAGGTCCTCGGTGGCCGTGTTCGGCCGATAGTAGTGCTTCATCGTGGTCCGGATGAATCCTTCCGCAGAGACCCAACTGCCACCACGGATGAGCTTGTACTCACCCGTGTCCGGCCCCTGCGGATTCTCGTCCGGCGAGTAGTCCGGATAGGGGTAGTCCACGTCGTAGTAGTCCGGATCGTACCAGTCACTCACCCACTCCCAGACATTCCCGGCCATGTTGAACGCTCCATAGGGACTCACCCCGTCTGGCCGGGTGTCCACAGGCGCCGTCGACCCCTCGCAAAACACGTTCGTCGCGTTGGAGTAGTTGGCTTTCTCGCACGAGGCCCCCTCGTTCCCCCACGGAAACCTGGCGCCCTCGGTCCCGCGCGCCGCCTTCTCCCATTCCGCCTCGGTGGGCAAACGCTTCCCGGCAAACCGGCAGTAGGCATCGGCCCCGAACCAGCCCACACAGTTCATCGGATGCTGTTCGTAACCTGGATCACCAAAATGACAGAATCCAAAATCCGCATGGGTCAGGAAATCTTTCTCATTGCAGGCCCCGGCCGCCACGCAGACGGCATAGTCCGCCACGCTGACTTCGTACCGATCGATGTAGAACCCATCCACATAGATCTCCCGGATGGGCGTCTCAATCTCACTCCACGTACTGCTGTACCCCGGATCTCCCTCCGAACACGACGGAACAGTGCCTCCGTTGCACGTCCCACGATAAAACAAACCTGCCGGAACCTCCACCATGTTCTCCACCGTACACTCGAGGTCCGCAGCATCCACCAATCCGTCGCAGTCGTTGTCCTCGCCGTCCCCGCAATCCTCCGCCGCAAACGGGTAAACGCCTGCATCCGTGTCGTCACAGTCAGGGGCCGGACAGGCACCCTCACCGTAACCATCCCCGTCCTCATCCACGCACTCCACCTCCACACACTGCTCCGCCCCGCTCAACAACGGCAGCACGACCACGAACGGGAGTACCACACCAACCCGAATGCCACGTCGGCACGCTCCAGTCCAGAATCGATATTGGGTATCCATGAGGTCCTCCCTGTGCAGACGCCCCCCAAATCCAGTTCCCCCTACCCCGGACTCCTGGATGCTAGCACGAGCCGGCATGAGCGGCAAGGATCACCCACCCTCGGCCACCCTCCCCCCCAACCCTCCTACCCCGTTCCGAATCAGCCGCCGATTTGACTTCCCTCCTCCGGTCTGTACTGTTGATGGACAGCGATGTCCAACCGCCTGTCGTGCTGTCGGCTCTGACGGATGGGACATTGAATCCATATCAACATTCAGATGGAGGTATGTCATGCTGGCTGTTGGCTCCAAGGCGCCTGACTTCAAGCTGCAGGACCACTTCGGCCGTGAAGTGACCTTGAGTCAGTTCCAGGGCAAGCGGCACGTGATGCTGCTGTTCTACCCCCTTGATTTCACCCCCACTTGAAGCCGCGAGATTCCAGCGCTGGAAGCGCTGCTGTCCCGCTATCGAGCTGCTCGCGTTCAACCGCTGGGGATCAGTGTGGACAGTGTCTACTGTCATGCCAACTGGGCCCAGTCTCTGGGAGGTATCTCCTTCCCGCTCCTGTCCGATTTCAATCCCAAGGGTGCGGTGGCTGCCTCGTACGGTCTGTACCTGGAGCAGGCGGGTATCACGGACCGTGCCACGGTGATCATCGACGCGGACGGATATGTGCGCCACATTTCCTCGGTGACCCCCTCGGGTGAACGGGATCTGGCGGAACTGGCCGGTTTGTGCGAGGAGGTGGCGGAGGGGTACCGGGGGGATTTGCCACCGGTGGAGACGCCGCCGGGGTTGGAAGGCAAACTGGAACTTTATGTGAAAAGCGGGTGTGGATTCTCGAAGGCGGTTCTGCTCGCCCGAGACAACCTCCACCTCGAGGACCGGATCGAGACGCACAACGTGAGCGAGGATGCCGCGGCGTTGTCGGTGCTTCGGGACCTCACGGGAAAGGAACAGGCTCCGTGCCTGGTGGTGGATGGGCGGCCCATGCTCGAGTCCCAGGACATCATCCGCCACCTCGTGACTCGAGTGACCGGATGGTGGACCCCCGAGAAGTAACTTGGGTCTGATGACGCCGTCGTTTCCAACGCTGGTTCACGGAGGCCGCCCACCGCGCCCGAGTGACCGCGTGACCGGGCCTCGAGTTTCGTCTGAATCCGGGAATCAGGCGCGATTCTCTGCGCTTCCCAGGCGGCCGATGTCCGGTATCCTCCAGCGGTCTCCTTCCTGCACGATAATTTCCTCTCGAGCGAGCGCCTCCAGGACGGCCTGGGCCTGGGCAGGACGACAGCCGAGTTCTGCGGCCAGGAATGCTGCGTCGATGGGTGGGAGTAGGACCCCCGGAACGCCCGGTGGGGGAAGTTCCCCCCCGTGTCGAATCAAAAGCAGCAGTCTTCCGGTCGCACGCTTGCGAAGTTTCCCCAGGTCCTGGACAGGCGAAGACACGGTTTCTCGAGGCGCTCCAGCCACGGTTCGCGTGCCCGGAGCCCTCCAGGGCCCGGCGCGACCTCGATGCACGCCTGGATGATGGATACCGGAATGGAACATATGGACAACCCCCGGGTGAATGCAATGTGACTCCTGGCGGGCTGGCCCAGGGACACGCCCCGGTGCTGACCCCGCACATTCAAGATCGGCACTCTGCTCCGATTTCTTCACAACGAACTGTGCCGTGTTCCCCTGGAATATGCTGGGCTTACCTGGTTGAGCATGCCCCGGGGCTGCTTGGAGCGCCTACTTCAAGGGGGTCCACCCGCGTCCTTTCCGTGACAGCCACGAGGCGGTCTGGCGTGAGATTGGGAAGCGCCGGACGAACCACGACCAATGACACCTGGTGTTTTCAAATCGAAGCCTGCCCATCCTGCTGAACGTGTGGAAGGATGGCGCGCAAGCGTCGAGGCGCCGTCCGCCCCTCCAGCACGCCGAGGAAAGGCCTGGAGCGATGCGAGGAATCGTGGTTGACGACCGGGTGTGGTTCCGCAAAATAGACGTGACCATGGATCGGAGGGACGGAATGCGCATCGCACTGGCACAGATTGACACGACGGTGGGTGATTTCGAGGGCAACGTGGCCAAGGTCCTGGAGGCACTGGACCGGGCACGGGAGGGGGGCGCGGAGGTGGTGGTGTTCCCGGAACTCACCCTGTGCGGCTATCCTCCCCTGGACCTGCTGGAGCGGCGGAGTTTTCTGGCGGCGAACCAGGCCGCGCTCGGGCGCGTGATCCGGGAGACTCGAGGACTGGCTGCGGTGGTGGGTCTCGCCACCGAGGCCCCTGCGGGCCGCATTCAGCCCGCCAGGAACTCGGTCGCATTCGTCGCGGATGGCCGCCTGCTGGCGTTGGGGCACAAGACGCTGCTCCCAACCTACGACGTGTTCGACGAAGAGCGCTACTTCGTGCCTGCGGACACGGAGTGCCTGGTGACCTACCGTGGGACCACGTTTGGACTGACGATCTGCGAAGATCTGTGGAACGACCGGACCTACTGGCCGATGAGGCGATATCCCCTGGATCCGGTGGAGCGCCTCGTGGATCGAGGGGCCGAGGTGGTGCTCAACCTGGCGGCCTCCCCTTTTCATTCGGGTAAGGCCCGTCTCCGAGAGGAAATGGCCTCGGTCACCGCACGTAGACACGGGAAGCCGGTGTTGATGTGCAACCTGGTAGGCGGCAACGACGAACTGATCTTCGATGGGTCGAGCGTTGGGATCTCCCCCGAGGGCAAGGTTCTCTGCCGCGCTCGAGCCTTTGCCCAGGACCTGGTCTGGGCCGACGTGGCCCCGACCCGCGGCGTATTCCTCGAGGGCAGGGTCGAGCCCCCCTCCACCCACGAACCGGCCGATGTCCTCGCAGCACTCGAACTCGGACTTCGCGACTACGTCCACAAATGCGGGTTCCGCGACGTGCTTATCGGGCTCTCCGGCGGGATCGACTCCGCCGTCACCGCCGCCATTTCAGCCCGGGCACTCGGACCCGACCATGTGCTCACCGTCGCCCTCCCCTCCCGATACTCATCCAGAAGTTCCCTCGAAGACGCGGCTGCGCTGGCACGCAATCTGAAAATTCAACACCGGACCATCTCCATCGAGCCCCTGTTCCAGAGCGCGCTGGACCTGCTCCAGCCCCTGTTCGGAGACCGCCCCCACGACGTGACCGAGGAAAACCTCCAGGCCCGATTCCGTGGGGTCATCCTGATGGCCCTCTCCAACAAGTTCGGCCACCTCCTCCTGACCACCGGAAACAAGTCGGAATACGCCGTCGGATACGCCACCCTCTACGGCGACATGTGCGGAGGCCTCGGTGTCATCGCCGACCTCCCCAAGGGACTCGTCTACCAGGTGGCCCGAGAAATCAATCGCCAGGCAGGTCAGGCCGTCATACCCGAGTCCATCCTCACCAAGGCACCCTCCGCCGAACTCAGACCGGACCAGAAAGACCAGGATTCCCTCCCCCCCTACGACGTGCTCGACGGCATCCTCCAGGCCTACGTCGAAGAAGCCCTCCCCATGCGCGAGATCGTCGCTCGAGGTTACGACCCGAACACCGTCCGCAAGGTCCTCCGCTTGATCGAACGCTCCGAGTACAAGCGACGCCAGGCCGCGCCCGGACTCCGCGTCACCACCAAGGCCTTCGGCATGGGAAGACGCATTCCACTCGCCAACCGCTTCTCCGACGCCGAATCCCTCGACCCGGAACCTTCCAGGACCCCCTAGACAAAAAATGCCCCGGACGCTTCCACGCCCGGGGCACTCTCCCTCTCCCGCTCGAGGTTCCACTGGAAACCGACCATACTACCGGCGGCCTACCTCCCAGCTTCCGCCCCGGCAGGAACCCTCTCCTGATAGCAGGTTCCGAACCGCTCGCTGAATCCACCACCTACGCTGTCCGCCAGCACATCGGCAACGCGTGGACTCCTGAACCCTCCTCCTCGGGAACGAGCAAAATCGCCGGTCCCACTATCGAGAATTTAGAAGGCCCCTTTCGCCTAAGTGTATCCGCCTCCCAATCTGCGATATCCCACCAAAAATCGGAAACCGACACCGACCGCTTTCCGTTCCGGGGACTTAGGGGTCTTCTAAAGCCTGACAAGCACCTCCATGTGCTTTGACCCGCAACACCTCCGCTTCCCGCGAAGGGCCGCGTAAAAATCGGAAGCCCCGTCTAACCGATTCGAGCATCGCCGCAGCCCGCTCGCACGGACCGCGAAACAGAAAACCGAACCGTAGATAGCCGTCGACACTAAACCGAGAGGTCCAATTTCCTGGGGCCTCCGATAAAACCTTTATCGGCGAACTCACGACCTACTTTCTGCCAATACCTTAACAGGTAACACAAAAAAACTCACCAACAAAATTCGCCTTTATTTACATAAAGTTATAATACACACAATTCATGGGTGTTACGTCACCCCCTGAACACCCCCCACACGAAAACCCGGTTCCCCCATCTTGCCCATCCGAAACGCTTGCCCGGCCCTTCCTTCTCGCCTATAATTCTCACGCTCACAGCTCCCCCCGGAAGCCCCTCCTGGTCCAGGATACGGTGTAGACACACCGTCTGCTTGCCCCGAGGACTTCTGGAGGGCCGGGCTGCAATCCAGGTGCCCCTGGGCGGGGCCTGTCTGCCTTGTCGCACGCGGACCGGAGCGGAATCAA
This sequence comes from uncultured Gammaproteobacteria bacterium, assembly GCA_964418585.1. Classification (GTDB taxonomy): domain Bacteria; phylum Myxococcota_A; class UBA796; order JAJRTE01; family JAJRTE01; genus JAJRTE01. The sequence continues at coordinate 23,846 of CAYQMG010000040.1, forward strand.
TTGCGGACGCGGTCGGCAGGTCTAGGCCGTCAGTTGGTGGTGTGGGAGAGGTGTCGCGCATGTCCCTTCCGTTGTCAGGTACGCTCAAGGAAATGCCTTTTTCCGAGATCTTGCTGGAGATCAGGCGGCTGAAAGAATCTGGTGTTCTGGAAGTGGTCCGGGGAAAGCTGAGAAAACAGGTTGCGTTTTCCAAAGGGAGTCCGGTCGCCATCCAGTCGAACGCCCTGTCGGAAAGCCTGCTCAAGCTGCTGGAATCAGCCCGCCGGATCTCCGGCGAGGATGTGGCCCGCCTGCGCGCCGAGACTTCGCGCACCAAGCAGCCCCTGGAAGCTCTGCTCGTCAAGGAAGGTGTACTGAAGAAAGAGGAACTCCCCCGGCTGCGCGTGGCGCTGGGCCAACTCCGCCTGGCGGGGCTTTACGCATGGACCGACGGGAGCTACCGTTTTCAACGCAAACCCGTGCCTCCGGCGCCAGAACTTCCAGTTCCTGCGGCGGTGATGCAGTATGTTCGACGCCTGGACGACGGGGTCGGCCTGCTCCGCTCCCTCGAGCCCCGACGCCGGGAACGACCTCGAGCCGTGGATGAACCGCCATTTTCCCTCGGCCGGTTCGGTCTCACAGACGAGGAGAAAGAATTCTACGAGAGTCTCGACGGTCAACGACAACTCGACGAAATCCTGGCGTTCAGCGGCTTGCCGCCGGAACGTGTCGCCCGCCTCATCCTGGCTTTCACCTTGACCGGCATGATAGAGGACGCGGTCACGGTACCTGATCAGGCAGTGGGCACGCCCAAGACAGCGGATTCGACACCTCGGGCCCCGGCCACCGACCCTGCAGGGTCCCCTGTCATCGCGCCGCCTCCTGAACCCGCTCCGGCCACGGCCACGCCCATCGCTCCCCCGCCTCCTGAACCCGCTCCGGCCACGGCCACGCCCATCGCTCCCCCGCCTCCGGAACCCGCTCC
>CAYQMG010000041.1:0-53833 GCA_964418585.1 uncultured Gammaproteobacteria bacterium
GCGCCCAGACCGTGAAAAAGTGGCCCCCCTTGGCCACGTCGTCCACCAACTGGCTCACGCATGCTTCCACCAGTTCCCGCCGCGGCACGCAAAAATGACGCTCCGGGTCCACCGGCCCGTAGGATGAAAACCGTCTCATGCCAGACCTCCATCGCTGGTTTCAGTCCAGCCCCTCTTGCCCAGGGGTCAAAAGATTCCCGGGGACGCCAGGGGTCTCGCTCGACAGTGCGGTGGTCACGGTGGCAGGCGCGGGGGAGGAAGGGGTTGGAGGAGACGGTGGGTTCTCCGGGTCGGCCCTGCTGAATGGCGCTGGTTCATCGGTGCTTGCTCCCTCGGATGACCTTGTTTTTTCCGACAGACGCGATCACCGGGTGCGGCGCGTTCTCTGCCAGCCCGTGGAAAAAGGCTCCTTCCTCCGTCCGACCGTTGCGCTCCTGCCGCGATGGTGCAAGAATGGGACACGACGCGGGCCGGGCATGCCCGGCCTGGAGAGAGTGTGTGACGTGCGACCGAAACGCCGTGTCCGGGCGCCTTGACCGTGCGGCGTTCCTCAGTCGGATTCTCGATCGGACCCGAAATGATTCAGAAGCCCCTGTTCCGCCTCATCACTCGACTTGCAGTGCAGCACACCTGGACTGTGTTGGGTGCATGTGGCTTGCTTACCCTGGTTTCCCTGGTCCTTGCGTCCACGCTGGAACTGAAGACCAATTTCAAGGACACCCTGGGGCCGGATGCCCCGCTATCGAAGCAGCAGGAGTACCTGGAGCAAAATTTCCCGGCCGTGACCACCATCATGCTGGCGATCGAAGGGAACGACCGCAAAAAGATCATCTCGGTCGCCGAGCGGTTGAAGGCGTCCCTGCTGAAGCGGGACGAGGTCCGGGCAGTCTATCTCGAGCAACCTCTGGACTACTTCATCTCTCACGCGCTGCTCTACGTGCCGGTGGACGACCTGCGGGTCCTGGACGCGGTGACTGCAGAATGGGAGGACGACGTGCGAGCCCTGCTCGCGGACCCGTCGTTTTTCAAGCTGATCGAAGTGCTTGAGCAAGTGGGTGCGCGCCAGTCGCAGACGAATGCGACGGTGGAGTTGATGACATCCAAGATGTTTGGCCGGGGTCTTGTTGGACAGGGTCCTTGGGACGGCCTTGGGCTGGAGATGGGGGTGACGATCGACGCCTCCAAGGCGCAGAAACTGATGGACGAGCGCTGGGTTGAGACGTTTCGGGACGCGCCGCTCCCTCAGTCTCAGGCTGAAGCCCGTGTGATTCTTCAGCGTGCCAACCAGGTGCTGGACCTGATTGCAGACATTGTGGACGAAGGGGAACGTCTCCCGCCGGAGCAAGTGTCCGAGCGTGTGGACGAACTCCTGGAGATCGACCTTCAGAAGCTGGTGGGTATCTCGCGCTACCGTATCAGCGAGGACGGTCGCCTGCTGCTGATGGAAGTCAGCTCCACGAAGAACATTGCGCGCATCGATGCAACGATGGAGTTCCAGAAGCTGTTGCAGGAACACATCGACGAGATATTGCAGGTCAACCCGGATGTATCGATTTCAATGACCGGGTTCCCGGTGATCTTGAACGAGGAGAGTTCGGCGATGCTGAACAACCTCTGGCTGGTCACCCTCCTGGGCCTGGTTGGGATCCTCGCAGTGTTCGTCATCGGATTCGAGCGCGTGGCCCTGCCCTCCCTGGCGGCGATTCCCCTGGCCATGGGCATGACCTGGACCCTGGGACTCCAGGCCCTGGTCTACGGGGAACTGACCCTGTTCTCCATGGCTGTGCCCGTGCTGTTCTTCGGGGTGGGAATCGACTTCGCCATTCACATCATGGCGAATTTCGTCGAACTTCGTGCCAACGGATCGAGTCCGGAGGAGGCCATTCAGACCACGTTCGACAAGATTGGCGCAGGCCTGCTCACCGGAGCACTGACCACGGCGGCTGCCTTCCTGGTACTGCTGGTCAGCCACTACTACGGGCTGCGACAGCTCGGCTTCACTGCGGGCGTCGGCGTCCTGATGGCCCTGTGCGCCATGCTGATCTCGCTCCCGTGCCTCCTGGTCATCTGGGACCGGCGCAACACTCGAGCCGATCGGCCTTTGCCTCTGGTGAACTTCGGGCCTCTGGGCACGGTGGGCCGCACGGTGCGGCGGCACCGCTACATGGTGCTGGCCGTGTTTCTCTTCGTGACTGTGGCGTTTGCATACAACAGCACAGGGGTGGGACTGGACTCCAACTACATGAGTTCGCTGCCTCGAGATCTGCCTGCGGTGAAGACGCAGAACAAGATCCTGGAGCGATTCGGCACGGCGAACGACAACATCATCCTCATCGTGGACGATCTGGAGCAGGCAGAGCGTGCGCGCCAGGAGGCGCTGGCGGCGAGTTCCATTGCGGACGTGCTGTCTCCCTCGAGCCTGATTCCGCCGGATCAGGAGAAGAAGCGGCCCTATATCGAGGCGCTGAAGCGGCGGCTGGAGTCGGTGTTGCCCCATGGGGAGCCGGTTCGGCACCCGTACGACGAGGAGGAGCTTCGGATCCTCAAGGACCGGGTGGCTCGTCTCAAGGGAAGCCTGCTCGAGTACTCTCTGCTGGCTGCGGTGTTGTACGACCAGGAGACGCAGGACCTGGTGGGAAAGCTTCGTGACAAGGTCAACCGCATCGACTACCGGATCAAGACGGTGAGTGCGGATCGATTCCGGTACCTGGACACGCTTCTGGAACGAGAGTTCGACAAGTCGGTGGCGCTGGCGAAGCAGATCACGGAGAACACGTCTGTATCCGAAGAGGATTTGCCTGCGGAGATCGTGGACCGGATGCGGGGCAAGGATGGCCGGTGGCTGGTGATAGCGCGTCCCCGAAGCAACCCGTTCATCGATGAGTTTCGGACAGTGCTTCTCAAGGAACTGTCCGGGATCGATGCAGAAATTGCGGGTCAGATCCCGATTTCTCATCATACCATGCACATGCTCCAGGATGAGATTCCCAGGCTGACGACCTATATCTTTATTATCGTCTCCCTGCTGGTGCTTTTTGGTCTCCGCCGCCTTCGCGGCACCGTGCTCGCGCTCATCCCCCTCGTGGTGGGAATCGTCTGGATGGTGGGTATCATGGGGGTGATGGACATGCGGTTCAACCTGGTGTCCATCCTGGCTGTCCCGCTCACAGTGGGCATCGGGATTGACAACGGGGTCCACATCTACCACCGAGTGCGCCTCGAGCGGGCGTTGGGGACCACGTTGCTCCACAGTGGAAAGGCCGTCGTGCTCACGTCGCTCACGACCGGTATCGGATTTGGAAGTCTCATGCTTTCCATTCATCCTGGCTTCTTCAGCCTTGGCCTGGTGACCACCATTGGTATCTTTTCCTGCCTCGTGGTAAGCCTGTTCTTGCTGCCGGCGCTGATCGCGATCTTCGACGAGGAGACCTTGCTTCCGGACACGGACCAGTGATGACCCCACGAATTCAGTTCAAACGGCTTTTGTGCATGCTCGGCCCGTCCATGCTTCTCGGATGGTTCCTGACGGGCTGCCCCCCCAAGGGTCCCGACCCATTCGAGATCTACGGACGGGCGCTCAATGAAGTTCGAGCCAGTGACCTTCCCGATGCGTGGCCCCCTGAAGCGGTCCTGGTGCTGGGCGACTCCATGATCCAGACCGCGTTCGCACGCGCTGCCGACTTGATGCTGGCTGAATTGCCCGACCATCTCGAGGTCTCGTTCATGGCAGCCACGATCCGGCTGGAACCGCGAATACACCGCACCGTGGCCCGACTCGAGGCCACCGACACGTGTGACTCATGCTTGCTCGCGACCATCGAAATCCGCGGGGACACGGTGCTGGAGATCAGCAATCCGACCGGCCGGATGACTCGTTCGCTTCCCTGGACCGGGACTCTGAAGGCCGTGTATCACCTGCACATCGTACAGGAAGTTCGCGGAGACGTGTCCATCGTGGCGGCGCCGGCGGAGGAAGACGTGTGGGACGTGGACCTCCGATTCGACCGCCTCGATCCGGCACATCAGGGTCTCATCGCAGAGCCGGTTCGGGAGCAACTCCGACGCATCGTCGCGTCTGGAAAGCGGTTTTCTTTCCAGCTCGCCCGACTGGAGGACGACAGTGTGCTCGCCATCCGTGCGCTGCGGGTACGACCGGTGCCGGCGGGTATCGCGCTCGACCAGGCCTACGTGGTGGTGAACCCGGCCCATGTGGAAGGAGACCTCCCGGACCCGGACGATGGTTGGGTCGCCGTGGTTCCGGCCGGAACCCTGCTCGCCCTGGTCAAGGCCGCCATGTACCAGGCACCTCAGCCTGAAGACGCACGGATCGAACCGGTCACACTCGAGCTGAAGCAAGACCGATTTGTCATGGATCTCCGGATCTACCCCAACCGCTGGCCGCGCAAGCCGATCCTGATACGCGCCTCTGGAACCGTGGGGATCACCCCTCAAAATACGCTCGGCCTCCTCTCCCTGGATGCGGTTCCGGTCAAGGAACGGTTTTCCAATCCAGCAAAACTGCTTGTGCGAGCACGGCTCAAGGACCGGATCGAAAACGCCCTCGCAGCGTCGGTCCCGGTGTCGGCGGAAAAGGACATGGGGCCCGGGGCGGCCCGGGTGGTGATATCCAGTGTGGCATGCGACCAGGGCCAGATGATCATTCGAGGGAACATGGAGGTGGTGCAGGGCTCCACGAATGCACCCCACCGAGGCGCAGTGCAGCCGGATCCCCCTCCTGCGGAAGAGGTCTCACCATGAAGGCTCCGGACGCCCGGCGTTCGTGGGCGCATTCCATTCCGGTCATCGTGCTGTTCCTGGTCCTGGCAGTGGCCCTCGGGCGCTGGACCTGGCTGGCCACTCGAGCCATGGCCTTCCCCTATCCACTCGACTACGGGGAAGGCCCCCTGCTCGACCAGGTCGCCCGCCTCGTCCTGCACACACCCCTCTATCGCGCAGACCTTTCATCGCCCCCTTACACGGTGGCCAACTACCCGCCGCTTTACCCTGCGGTGCTCACCCCCTTCTACCTCGCGTTCGGCCCCGCCTACTGGTATGGCCGCCTGACTTCCTGGGTCTCCATCCTGGCCGCTGCAGCCCTGACCGGCGCCGTCGTGCACCGGTTCACTCGAGACACAGGTGCAGCGCTCGTGTCCGCCGCCTTGCTCCTGACCATTCCCTATGCCGCCTACTGGTCGGTCCTGTTTCGTATCGATTGCCTGGCACTTGCAACGAGCCTTGCGGGGCTGTTGCTCCTGCTGCGGAGCGGGGGACGGGTGCGCGGTGTGGTGGCAGCCGCCTTCTTCATGGTGGCTGCTGTGTTCGTGCGACAATCCTACGGACTCGCTGCACCGGCCGCGGCTGTGGCATGGCTGGTGGCTTCTGGACATCGACGGGGGTTGGCGTATTTCCTTGGTGTCGCCGCCGGCCTGGGGGGGGTACTGTTTCTGGTTCTCGAGGTCGCCACCCATGGTGGGTTCTCACACAACATCGTGGTGGCCAACGTGAACGAGTACCGGCCGGCCCGCGTGGCGGAGCATTTCCGGGATCTTGCCACCCTGGCCCCGGTGCTCCTGGTATTCGGGGCGGCCTCCCTGGGGCCGCGTGTTCAAGAGGCCCGGGCGGAGCGTGTGTTTCTCGGTACCTACCTTGGGGCGGCGGTGGTCTCGGCACTGACCATTGGCAAGGTGGGGTCCAATGTGAACTATTTTCTCGAGCTGTCTGTGGCGCTCTGCCTTGCCACCGGATGGGGACTGGCCCGGATGAAGCCCGGTTGGAAAGGGGCTGCGGCAGTCGGGCTACTTGCGGTGCAGGTGGTGATCTTTATCCCCAGGACCGAAGCCTACTTCGGTCGCTCGGAGGCCAGAATCGCGCACAAGGATGCGCTGGATGGACTGGCGGACTTGATCCACGAGGCCGATGGTCCGGTGCTCGCGGACAGTGACCTGGGGTTTCTCCCCCTGGATCATCGGCCGATCTACTTCCAGCCGTTCGAGTTGACCCAGTTGGCCCGGAGTGGACGCTGGGACCCCGCGCCGCTCGCCCGCGAAGTGCTCACCGGGCGATTTCCCCTGATCCTTCTTCACAATCCGGAGGAAAAGGAAGTCCTCCTGGAACGGTGGCCACGCATGGTTCTCGAGGCCCTGCGCACGGCCTACGCGCCTTCAGGGAGGGTCGGCAACACGTTCCTGTTCCGGCCCTCGAGCGGCAAAAGGAGCAAGGACGCGACGCGGCCCGGAGGTTCCCCGTCGTCCTCCGATACTCCGGGCGTCATCGAGCCGGACCGCCGCCCGGCGGGGTCCCCGGGTCACGAGGCCGCGTCGACTCGGCCGGGTTCTCCCTGAAGTGGCGCCAGCCCCTGTCGAGAGAGGATGTTTGCGGCGATTTTCAGAGACAGACCCGGGGCCTACGGGTCCGCCACCACCGATACGATACGGGCGCCACCATCCACGAGTTGGCCGGGATGGACGAACAGGCCACCAACCACCCCGTCGATCGGCGCACGAATGGTGTGCTGCATCTTCATGGCCTCCATCGTGACGAGGGGGGTTCCCTCGGTGACGGTCTGTCCCTCCTCGACGAGTACCTCGAGAACCCTTCCCGGCATGGGAGCGACGGTGGTACCCGGTGTTGCCTCTTCGTCTGCGTCCGGAAAATCCGGAATCTGACGGAATCGGTGCGTGGCGGCCGGACCGGTCACGTGGATCAGACCGTTCTCCTCGGTCACATAAAAGGTGCGAACGACCCGATTTATTTCCACACGGAGGGTGCCGGGCTTGAAATGGAGTACCAGAATATCGAGGAGAGCCGGGCCGGCGACCACCCGATAGTGCCCCTGGCCCAGGGGCCGATAGGAAACCACCACCTCGTTCCCGGCCAACTCGAACCGCACCGCCTGGTCGCGGAAGCGGTTGTTCCGGAAAGCCGGCAAGATGGTGCGCAGGTGGGGAAACGACTGCCAGCGTGCCAGGTGCTGGTGCAGGGCGGCCGCGGCGAGCGCCTCGAAATCCTCCACGGTGGGCCTGTCCGTCCCGGAGTCAGCGGTGGTGAAATGGGTATCGATGAAATGGGTATCGATGGCCCCGGCCCGGAAAGCGGGGTGGTCGAGCAGTCGTGCCAGGAACCCGGTGTTGGTGGTCACACCATGAATGACGCTTCGCCGCAAAGTGCGGGCGAGCTTCCGGACAGCTTCCTCGCGAGTGTCGGCCCAGGCAATCACCTTGGCGAGCAAGGGGTCATAGTGCACGCTCACCTCGGCCCCCGGCGCGATCCCGGAATCCACCCGGATGCCCGGACCGCCCGCAAGTTGCCACGTCCGGATGGTTCCGGTGGAGGGGAGGAATCCTGATTCCGGGTCCTCGGCATAGACCCGGGCCTCGATGGCATGGCCTCGAGACACCACGTCGTCCTGGGAAACCGGAAGGGGCCGACCCTCGGCAACCTCGATCTGGAGGCGGACCAGGTCCAGACCGGTGACCATCTCGGTGACCGGGTGCTCCACCTGAAGCCGGGTGTTGACCTCCAGGAAATAGAAATTCCCCTCCCGGTCCAGGACGAACTCAACCGTGCCTGCGTTGACGTACCCGATGGCCTGTCCCACAGCCAGTGCGGTTCGGGTCATGGCTTCTCGAAGGGCGGGCGTGAGGGCGGGACTGGGGGTCTCTTCGATCACTTTCTGGTACCGCCGCTGAATGGAACACTCACGCTCGAACAGGTGAATGAGGTTTCCATGGGTGTCGCCCAGGATCTGAACCTCCACGTGCCGGGGCCGTTCGATGTATCGCTCGAGCAGCAGGGTCCCGTCTCCGAAGCTGCTTTGTGCCTCCTTTCGGGCGGCCTCGAGGATTTCGGGCAGGTTCTCCCTGGAGCGAACCACGCGCATCCCTTTTCCCCCACCCCCTGCGGAGGCCTTGACAAGCAGGGGGAAACCGAGAGCCGTGCCTGCCGCCACGAGAGCGTCGGTGTGTTGGTCGTCTCCGTGATGGCCTGGAATGACAGGCACATCGTGGGCCTCCATGGTCCTGCGTGCCTCGATCTTGGAACCCATGAGACGGATGGTCCGAGGCGACGGTCCGATGAATACCAGGCCGGCGTTGATGCAGGCGTCTGCGAAGTCGGCGTTCTCGGCCAGGAAGCCGTAGCCGGGGTGGACCGCGTCCACATGAAGCCTGCGAGCAGCTTCCAGAATCGCGTCGATGTCCAGGTAAGATTCGACACTGGGGGCCGGCCCAACGCAAACGGCCTGGTCTGCCAGAACCACGTGCCGTGCCTGGCGATCTGCTTCGGAATAGATTGCGACCGTCTCGATCCCCATCTCGTGACAGGTCCGCATGATCCGAACCGCGATCTCCCCGCGATTCGCCACCAGGATACGCTTGAAGTTCGTCATAAGACCCCACCCCGCCCCGCTGGCAGCCAGGGCCCGGTGACCTCCGGTTGCCTCGAGGCACTGCCTGTAACCCCCTCCGGGCCGGGCACGGGAGTCACCCCTGTACCGACCGGTTGCGCACCCGGACGCATCGAGAAGGCTAGTGTCTGAACACCCCCCAGGTCATGGTCCCCTCGACCTTGCGTCCGTAGGCCGCGGAAAGACAGACGGCCAGGACGGTCCGGGTGTCTCGAGGGTCGATGATCCCGTCGTCCCACAGCCGAGCAGTGGCGAAAAAGGGGTCGGACTCGGTCTCTATCTGCTGCTCCACGGCCTGCTTCAGAGCAGCGAGCTGAGCCTCATCCACCTGCTTGCCAGCTCGGGCTGCGGCGTCCCGCTTGATGATGTCGAGCACCCCGGCGAGCTGCTGAGGTCCCATCACCGCGATCCGGTGGTTGGGCCAGGTAAACAGGAAACGAGGCTGGTAGGCGCGACCCATCATGGCGTAATTCCCGGCGCCGTAGGAACTCCCGATCATGATGGTGATGGCCGGCACAGTGGAGTTGGAGACCGCGTTGATCATCTTGGCGCCGTTGCGAATGATCCCCCCTTCCTCGTAGGATCGTCCTACCATGAAGCCGGTGATATTCTGCAGGAAAACCAGCGGGATATCTTGCTGGTTGCACAGGTTGATGAACTGGGCGCCCTTGCCCGCCGACTCCGAAAACAGGATACCGTTGTTGGCCAGGATTCCCACCGGGAACCCGTGAATGTGGGCGAATCCGGTGACGAGGGTCGTGCCATAAGTGGGCTTGAATTCGGCGAATCGGGACCCGTCGACGATCCGCGCGATCACCTCGCGTACCTCGAAGGGGACCCGTACATCGGCAGAGGCGATGCCGAGCAATTCATCGGCAGGATAAAGGGGATCCTCCACGGGACGTCGGTTGGGTTGCCCCTGTTTCCGCCAATTGAGGTGCTCCACCACCTGGCGGGCAAGCCGAATTCCGTCCAGTTCATCCTCGGCCAGATAATCAGAAACACCCGAGACCCGGCTGTGCATATCCGCCCCGCCGAGGGCCTCGTCGTCGACCTCCTCCCCGGTGGCCATCTTTACCAGCGGCGGCCCGGCAAGGAACACGCGGGCCTGGTTTTTCACCATGATGACATGGTCGGACATCCCCGGGATGTAGGCCCCTCCGGCCGTGGAGCTTCCAAACACCACACAGACGGACGGAATCCGGGCTCGCGACCGCCGCGTCAGGTCCCGAAATCCCTGGCCGCCCGGGACGAACACCCGGCTCTGACGAGGCAGATCCGCTCCGGCCGATTCGATCAAGCTGATGGACGGCAGTCGATTCTGCTCGCCAATCTCGGAAAGCCGATTGTTCTTGAGCACGCTGATTTCATTCAGCGCCCCACCTTTCACCGTGGACTCGCTCGCCACGATGATGCACTCCACGCCGGAAACGACGCCGATCCCGCCCACCAGGCTCGCGCCCGGGGATATCCCCTCCATTCCGTACCCGGCCAACGGGGCAATCTCCAGGAACCAGGAATCCCGGTCCAACAACCGTTCGATACGCTCCCGGGGCAGTAGCTTCCCCTTGGCCTCGTGCCGCCGATTGTACTTCTCCCCTCCACCCCGGTTCGCCTGAGCCAGCGCCGCCTCGAGCCGCGCGAGGCGTTCCTCCATCACCCGGTAGTTCCTGCGAAACGTCTCGGACCCGGTGTCGATGTGGGACCTCAGCACGCCCATACCACCCCCCGTGCGAAAACCCGGCTCAATAATCTCGTCTCAGCCCGAGCACTTCCCGGGCCTCCTCCACCGAAGCGACCTCTCGCCCCACCTCCCTCGCGACACGCACCAGGGCCTCCACCAATTCCCCGTTGCTCGAGGCTCGTCGCCCATCCGGGAGGTAGAACGTGTCCTCGAGACCGGTCCGGAGGTGCCCCCCCAACTCGGCCGCGCGACGGTGCAGCGCCCAGACCTCCGCCCGACCAATGGCGATGACCTGCCACGACATGGCCGGCGACATCTCTTCCAGCAACAGGGGCAACCACGAGGGCTTGGCAGGCATACCGCTCGCCACCCCCATCACCAGTGAGACGTGCACAGGAGCACGCAACATCCCGGCTCTCTCGAACAAAACCACACTCCGGAGAATCCCCGTGTCAAAACACTCGCACTCCGGTACCGTACCGGTACGCTCCATGGCTTCGATGAATGCTTCGATCTTGTCCACCGGGTTGTCGAACAGCATGGGCGGCCACGCCCAGGAACCGTCTGCACGAAGCTTCAGGTAGTTCAACGAACCCGCGTTCAGGGCCGCCATCTCCGGCCGCACCCGCTCCAGGCAGGCCACCTGCGGTCCAATGTCAGAACCCACGACCCCCGTGGACATGTTGATGATCACCCCAGGACACCGGTCCCGGATGGCTTCCACCACCGCCACCGCCACCTCCGGATCCCACGAGGGAAGATGACCCAGACCTGGCTCCTGCGCTCGAAAATGACAGTGCATCACCGTCGCCCCGGCCTCGAACGCGCCTCGAGCTGATTCCGCCATCTGCTCCGGGGTCACCGGTACCGGGTGCTGGGCCGGATTCGTCAACACCCCCGTCAACGCACAGGTGATCACCACCTTGTCCCCGCTCATGAGCCACTCCCCCTCTCAGCTCCGACGGCGCTTCCGCTTGCGCCGCTTCTTGGCCCGAGACCGGTTCCTCGCCCGACGCTTCGCCCCGATCTCCTTGATACGCTTCACCTTCCCGGACAGACTCCGCGCTATCCGCTCCCGATACCGAAGCACCGCCGCCAAGGATAGATAGTATCCTCCCACAGCCACAGGAATCCCGAGCACGACACCACCCAACACCAGTGGCGTCAACAATTCCGGCGTGCTCTTCAATAACGTGCTCAGCGTCGAGAAATCCACATCCACGGCCGGGTCCTTGCCCGTGACCAGACGCATCAACTCAGCGCCGACCAGGTAAGTGCCGCCGTACAGGAACGGCGCTGTGGCCGGATTGCTAATCCAAACGCCCATGGCTGCAGAGATCTTGTTCCACCCCAGAACCGCCGCGATGGGGACCGCGATGGCGGTTTGAAATCCCATGGTTGGAGACATCCCCACAAACAGTCCAAGCGCGAACCCCAATGCGATCTCTTGCGGCGTCCCGCGAAGTTTGATCAGCCTCCGGTAGGCAGCCCGAACCCGGCCGAACGGCCCGGCCGATTTTCGTGACAACCCGGATCCCCCGGAACCTTGTGTCGCATCATTTTCGCTCATGAATGCCCCGAAAGGGGAACTCGTCGCATGATTCGTGGACCGGAATCCCGCGCGGGAAACCACTCCCCGATCCGGCCCCCGCACGAACATCCAGCCCACCCCTGCAGCCGACCTCCGCGGAATCGCCCCCCGAGTTCCCATTCGGCAAGACGGCCGGACAGTATCATCGGCGATGCGCACCGGAAGGTCAAGTGCACCGTCCGCCGCCGGATCGGCTGGAGGAGGCCGGGTGCGGTCGGGAGAGGTCCAGGGTGATATGCAGCCTTCCGTGGTGTGCGCGGGAAAAAGTGCGGTCACATTGAATTCGGAAAAGCCTAGCAACCTGTTGCAGTTGCGAGATTTGATCGTTGAATCCATTTGATTGTTAGTGACTTTGGCATTGCGTGGTCCGTTGCAGGAGCGTACGTTGTTCCTGGTTGACAAACAACAGGCGCCGAGTGGAACCGCCTGCTCTTGGGGAGTGCGGACTGCAGGCCACCTACGGGTCCCCGACACCCGTTGCGGATGACACGCCCCCCGCCTCCCCCCAACGGGAGAACGGGGACCCGGCTTGCGGTCCGGTTGTGGTGTCGTCTCTGTTTGTCAAAAAGCGCGCTCGAGGGTGCGAGGGATGGATGAGGGGGTTCGAGGGTCCAGGACGTGTGGATTGCCGGTGAGCGAAAGGGACCCTGGATCCATGGTCAGGTGTGCAGAGGGGGTTTCCAGGTTTCCCTGGCGGACCGCCCCTGCCACAGGCAGGTGGCGGAGGATCGAGCGACGCAGGTACCGTCCTTGCGGAGCAAGCGGGCGTCGAGGAAAAAGGTTCTCCGGCCACTATGGAGCAGTTCGGCCTCACCGAGGAGCGGAGTTCCCGGTTGGACCGGTTCCAGGAAGTGCACAGTCATGGTGGCGGTGGCCCAGACCCTTCCTGGCTCGAGGCGGTCCATGGTCGCGCCCATCACGTCGTCGAGCATGCCGGCGAGGATCCCGCCCTGGACCACGCCCTGGGGATTGCACATTTCCGGGGTAGGCAGGATTTCGACGCGAACGCGTCCGTCCTGGACGTGGACGGCTTGCATGCCCAGGTATCGTGCGCACGGGGGGAAGGCAGCGTCCTCGCGTCCGGGCGCCTTGTTTTTCCTGTCGATTCCGTCAACCTGTTCCATGGTTTCCTCGTCTTGCTCGCTCGTATTCTTGCCGGATCCGCCCACTTTCCGACTGGAAGGGGGGGGGCCGGGTGCGTTGTAGTCCAAGCCACCAACGCCTCATGTTTCCCTTGTCAAGGCTCCTCCCCGGTGATAGGTTGAACGCGGGTTGACCGACCGGCAACAGGAGACAACGTTTCACGAGATCGTCCGTCTGCGGGCGATCGGCAAGGACAGAGAAGATGAAGAAGTTCGAATCCGTCGATGACGTTCTGGCATTTGCGATCAGTGAGGAAGAAGCTGCTCACGCTTTTTACTCCGAACTGGCCGAGAAGGTGGACAAGGCCTGGGTCAAGCAACTCCTGCTCGACTTTGCCCGTGAGGAACTGGGGCACAAGGCCAAGCTGGAGGCCTTCAAGAAGGGCAAGCGCCTTCAGCCTGCGGCCAGGCAAATCATGGATCTTCAAATCGGCGACTACCTGGTCGACGTGGATCCCTCCCAGTACGAGGTGCTGGACTACCAGCAGGCCCTGGTCATTGCGATGAAGAAGGAAAAGGCGGCCTTCAAGCTCTACAGTGATCTGGCCGAGGCGGCGCCCACGGAAGAGCTGAAGAATGCCTTCCTGGCCCTGGCCCAGGAGGAAGCCAAGCACAAGCTTCGGTTCGAGATCGAATACGACGACATCGTCCTGAGCGAGAACTGATCCCCTCCCGACCGTACTTGAACCATCTCACGCCATTGTCTCGAGCACGCGACCGACCGCCTCCACGGTGGCGTCGATCGCGGCTTCATCGTGTGCCAGTGACACAAACCAGGCTTCGTATCCGCTCGGCGGGAGGTGCACTCCTGCGTCGAGCATTCTGGTGAAGAAGGTCCGGAACCGTTCATGGTCGGCGGCGGTCACGTCGTCCATGTTGCGGAGGGGACCTGGTGCGAAAAACAGGGTCAGCATCGAGCCCACCCGTTGAACGGCGACCGGGGTGCCGGTGTTTGCGCAGGCGTTTTTCAGGCCCTGTTCCAACCTGGCGGAAAGGGCCTCGAGTCGCTCGTAGGCGTCCGGAGTCAAGGCTTGAAGAGTGGCGAGGCCTGCGGCCATGGCCAGGGGGTTGCCCGAGAGGGTTCCGGCCTGGTAGACCGGCCCGGACGGGGCGACCTGGCGCATCCACTCGGCCTTTCCTCCGTAGGCGCCCACGGGGAGGCCCCCGCCGATCACCTTGCCGAACGTACTCAGATCCGGCTGCACCCCGAACCGGCCCTCGGCGCCGGCGGGTCCGACACGGAATCCAGTCATCACCTCGTCGAAGATGAGGAGCGCCCCCACCCGGTCACAAGCGGCGCGCAAGCCCTGGAGAAACCCGGGTTCCGGTGGAATCACGCCCATGTTGCCGGCCACCGGTTCCACGATGACGGCCGCGACCTGGTCTCCTTCCCGCTCGAGGATGCCTGTCACGTCGTCCAGGTCATTGTAGCGTGCCACGCGGGTATCCTGGGCGGCCCCCGGGGTCACTCCAGGGGAGTCGGGCAGCCCGAACGTGGCGGCGCCGGACCCGGCCTGAATGAGGAAAGCGTCTCCATGACCATGATAGGCGCCGGCGAACTTGATCACCAGGGGACGGCCGGTAACGGCTCGAGCCAACCGGATGGCGCTCATGGTGGCCTCGGTGCCGGAGTTGACGAAGCGGACCATTTCCACGGAGGGCACGCGGGCGACAATGGTCTCGGCCAGAGCCACCTCCCCCGGGGAGGGGGTGCCGAAACTGGTTCCCCGACGGGCCGCCTCCTCCACCGCCGCGATCACGTCGGGATGGGCGTGACCCAGAATCATGGGACCCCAGGAGCCGATGTAGTCGATGTAGCGGGCACCGTCCACGTCCTCGAGGTAGCACCCTCGAGCCGACGCGATGAACCGTGGCGTCCCTCCGACGGCCTTGAAGGCGCGCACGGGAGAACTGACCCCTCCCGGCATCAGGTCGACAGCTCTGGCGAACAACGCCTTCGAACGTTCCATGGCACACCTCGCGGCAATTGTGGAGGCCGAGACGCGGTCCTGTGCCCGGCGCCCCGGCAAGCGGTCAGGCTCGGCCGGCCGTGAGCCAGCCGGCCACCTCTGCGGCAAAGTAGGTCAGAATCAGATCTGCACCGGCCCGCTTGAATCCGATGAGCGTCTCCAACACCACCCGGTCACGGTCGATCCAGCCGTTGGCGGCGGCGGCCTGAATCATGGCATACTCCCCGGACACCTGGTAAGCGGCGGTGACCCGTTGGAAAGTCTGCTTGACTCGAGCCAGCACGTCCAGGTAAGCCACGCCGGGTTTGACCATGACCATGTCCGCGCCCTCCTCCAGGTCCAAAGCCACCTCGCGAAGGGCCTCGAGCACATTGGCGGGATCCATCTGGTACCCGCGACGGTCCCCAAACTGGGGTGCGGAATCGGCTGCTTCCCGGAACGGGCCGTAATAGGCCGAGGCATACTTGACAGCATACGAGAGCACGGCCACGTGAGCGAATCCGTTCTCATCGAGCGCCCGGCGGATGGCGCCCACCCGTCCATCCATCATGTCAGAAGGTGCGACCACGTCGGCGCCGGCTCGAGCATGGCTCACCGCCACGCGGGCGAGCGACTCGAGCGCGGCGTCGTTGTCCACCTCTCCGTCCTTGATGGGCCCGCAGTGGCCGTGGCTGGTGTACTCGCACAGGCAAACGTCCGAGATCACGACCAGGTCGGGGATACGGGCCTTGAGCGCCCGAATGGCCTGCTGGACCTCCGCCGTATCGTCCCAGGCCGCGCTCCCCTGGGCGTCCTTGTAGGAAGGCAACCCGAAGAGGATCACCGCCCGGATCCCCAGATCTCGAGCCGCAGCCGCCTCGTCCACCAGGCGCTCCACGGAGAGATGGTACTGGCCGGGCATGCTCGGGATCTCCTGTTTCACCCCTTCTCCAGGTACCACAAAATAGGGCTGCACCAGGTCATCTGCACTCAATCGGGTTTCGCGAACCAGAGCGCGCAACGACTCGGTCCGCCTCAGGCGCCTCGGCCGATCAGTGGGAAAGCTCATACTCCAACGTCTCCAAGGTCTCGTGTACGTGGGGATCGTCCTCGTCCAGCGCGAACGCTCGAGCCACCGCCAGGGCCAGGGACAGGTCGTTCTGGGTCAGGGACGCCTTCTTCATGTTGGCGATGATCAGTCCCCCCACCCGGCGAATCAATGCTCGAGAAAACTTGTCCACCTGCTCCCGATCTTCGGCACGGAACCGCCGTGCGTTGTTGGCAAGCTCCGCTGCCCGGATCTCCTCGAGCACCGCCTGAAGCTGGCGAATGGTCGGGGCAACTCGATTTTCCTGATACCAGGTGACCAACTCCTCGAGCTGATGGGCCACCAACGCCTCGGCCCGCTCGGCTTCGGCCTGTCGCGCCAACAGATTGGCCCGAACCACCTCCTCGAAATCGTCCACGCCGTACAGGGACACGTTGGGAAGTCGCGCCACGTCTGGATGGATGTCTCGAGGCACCGCCAGATCCAGCAACAACAAGGGGGAATTGCGTCCGAGCAACGCCTGCTCGGCCAGAGTGGTCGAGATGATCAGGTCAGGCGACGAGGTGGCCGAAATGACGACATCGGCCCAAACCAGGTCTTTCTCGCAGGGGGGGAACCCGATGACCGTGCCGTGCACCAATTCGGCAACTTCTCGAGCATGATCCATGGTGCGGTTCGAGACCCGGCAGGGGGCGCCACCATCGTCGGCAATGTATCGCGCGGCCAGGCGAATGGTCTCTCCCGCACCGATCAAAAGGACGTTGGCTCGTGCCAACTGCCCGACTTTGCGCCGCACCAAGTCGATTGCAGCATAGGCGACCGACACCGCACCTCGAGAAATCCTCGTTTGCGTCCGCACCAGCTTGCCGCACTCGATCGCACGAAGGAACAGGCCATTCAGGAAGGCGCAGGATGCGTCCAGATCCAGGGCTCGATGATAGGCGTCCTTGACCTGTCCGAGGATCTCCATCTCGCCGATCATCTGGGAATCCAGCCCGGACGCGACCCGGAACAGGTGCCGGGCCGCCGCTTCGTCCCGATGAATATAGGCCGCAGCGACCTCCTCCTCGCTCAGCCCACCGACCTCCTGAAACAGGGCGCGAAGCTGGGCGTCCGTGGCATGCACCTTGGGCGACAGATAAAGTTCCACCCGGTTGCACGTGGACAGAACGACCACCCCCTCCACACGGGCGTCCTGCTTGCAACGCGCCACCACCCCGGCAAGCCGTTCCGGACCAATCGCGGCTTTCTCCCGGGTGGCCAGGCTCGAGGTCACATGGTTGAGTCCGATCATCTCCAGTCGCATGACTGCATCTCCAGAGAAAGGACTCTATACCATAACCCGAAGGAGGATTGAAGCGATAACACGTGCGCCCGGACCGGCTCGAGGGTGTGATGGGGGCGCGTGGCCTTTCAACCTTGCCACACCTTTACCTGGTTTCGCCCTGCCGCCTTGGCCTCGTACAACGCCTTGTCGGCGCGGACGATGAGTTGATCCACCAGGCCCCGGTCCACCGTATCCGTCCCGGCCACGCCCAGACTGCAAGTGACATTCAACAACTTTTCGCAGACACTGAATGGCTCCTGCGCCACCGTGGAACGGATCCGCTCCGCCACACTTGCTGCCTCCCGGCACGACGTTTCGGGAAGCAGCACCAGAAATTCCTCTCCACCGTACCGCGCGAGCACGTCCGTTCGCCGGGCGATTCGACGACAGCGGCGGGCGAATTCCTTCAGCACCTCGTCCCCCGCCTGGTGCCCGTGGGTGTCGTTCACCAGCTTGAAATGGTCGAGATCGATGAGAACCACCGAGAGAGGATGCCCGTATCGAGCGGCGCGGGCCTCCTCGGCGGCAGCCAATTCGTGAAAACGACGCCGATTCAGCAACCCGGTCAGGGGGTCGCTGGCAGCGAGTCGCCGCAACTCCTCCTGGGCTCGGCTCCGTTCCTGCACTTCCTTTTCGAGCAACCGGTTCTTCTCGTCGAGTTCGCGCGTCCGGCTGGCAACCTTTTCCTCGAGCTGATGGACAAAGCCCTCGAGTTCGCGGGCCATCAGATTGAAACTCTCGGCCAACTCCACCACCTCGCGACAACTGGACACATCCACCTCTTCGGCCCACTGTCCTCGAGCGAGAGCACGGGCCGAGGCGTTCATCTTCCGAATCGGCTCCACGATTCGACGTGCGGTGATCAAGCCCAGGAGCGTGGCGACCAGGAACGCTCCCGCGACCAGCAGGAACGTCAGGCGGTCGCCGGCACGAATTTCTTCCATGAAATCACGCTCGGGCACCACCACCACGAGGAGCCAGTCCACACCGCGCCCGTCCGCGAAGGGAAGGACATGCACAAAGGTCTTGCTTTCACCCACCTGTCCCACGAGTTGCACCGGCGCCTGGATCGCCAGGAGAGAGGGGACCGAAGACTGAACCACTGCGGCGGTGCGGGCGATGAAGGCATCTTCGCACGCATCCGCCCGGATCCGGGTGATGCGGTTGTCCGAGTCCACGGTGCCCGGCAATCCCACGGTGGAACCGGCCACCAGCCCGCCCTCCCGGTCCATGATGAAGGTCACACCCGTCTCACCCACCTTCAGGTCCCGCAAGAAATCCCCCAGTTGGGACAACTTGAGGTCCACGCCCAGCACCCCCAGAACGGTTCCGTCCGGCGCGTGCACCACCCGGACCGCCATGTCGGCAAGTTCCTGGTCCACGTGGACATTGGAAAACTGATAGATTCCGCTCCAGATCGGCCCATCTGCGCTCATCGCCGCACGATACCACGGCCGAACCCGCGGATCGTAACGTCGACACAAGGCCAGGGGCAGGGTCCTGGCGCCCACATTCCCAAATCCGTCCACCTCGTAGTGACAGTTCTGGTATCCCGTGTCCGCGTTGCTGATCCAGGCTCGAAACCGGTCGCCGGCCAGCCGTTCGACGCCCACGAAGGAGCGCTCCTCGGTTCCCAACTGGATATAGCTCACTCGAGGAAACACTTGCAGCTCGCGCCAGAAAAGCCGGAGAACCTCCTGCACGTCGCCAGGGTCCAGGAGTCCGCCCTCGAACACCGCAGCGTTGACCTCATTGATACGGTGCGGTTCGCTCAGCCAGGAAGAGATGAATTCCCGCATCCGCGCCACGATATCGGCGCGAAGATGGTTCACCGCGTGTTCCACGGCGCGCTGGGAGTTGAGGCGGGCAATGACCCAGACAACGGCCACCGCCGCCACGAGCTGAACGACGAAAGGAACCACCAGGATGGTTCGTAGCCCGAGATAGAGGCCCAGTCGGATTCGTGACGATCTCATCCCACCTGGATAGTCACTCCTGCTGGTGATGTGCCCCCCGTCACCCGGTGCGACCGGGCGGTCATGCCCACCTCATGCACCGGCACGACTCCAGCCCGGTCATGTTGAAACTACACCATCCTGAAAAGGGGGACAAGGAGAACCGGTGGATATTCTGGAAAGCAGCGACAGGAAGCATACGAGGGGGCAGGAGGTCACCGTGTTCCCGGAGAGAGAGCCCGAACCACGGCGTCTGCCAGAGGTCCGGCGCCGGTGCCCTCGCTGACCACCACGTCCCGAACCCCCACGGCATTCAGCGCCGCGCCCGTTGTCGGGCCGATGGCCACCGGCGCAAAGGACCATGGAAGCGGCCACGCGGCGGCGAAAGCCCGGACCGCGCTCGGCGCTGCAAACACGCACGCCCCCCAGGGCCACCAGGCCTGGAGTTCCACCCGAAGCGCCGAGGGATCGATGGGACGGGTGGCATAGCAGGGCCAGGGGTCCACGATCACGCCGGCGGCCTCCAGGGTATGCTGAAACCCGGGCGTGGTCGACTCGGCACAGGGCCAAAGCACCCGACCTTTCTTCCCGTCCTCGAGCCCGCCTTCCTGCTGGATTCGCGACCGAAGGATGTGGGCCAATCCGGCTCCCGTGGCATGCGCCGACACCAGATCGGGAGCCCGCAACGACTGCTCGACCGCACCTCCAGTTCCGCGGCCCACCACGGCAATCCGAATCCCGCCGGGCACCTCGAGACCTTGACCCTGCAACGCGGTCACGAATGCAGCCACTGCATTCCGGCTGGTGAAGGCGATCCACGAAAAACGCGCCAGGTCCGGCACCGGAGGCAGGGGGTGCAAGGCCTCGGTGCGTGTCACCGCCACCGCCACCCCTCGGTATCCCCGGGCCTCGAGTTCACGCACCAACGCGGCCGCCCGTGCCGGGGTCCTGGTTATCAACACCCTGGGTTGCACGGTCCCCCCGACGAACGTTTCCTCCCCCGACCAGCCGGCAGGTTTCCAGGCGTGATGGTCGGGCGGAAACGTATCAAACCTTCAACTGTTCAAACAGGCGGTCCGCGATGTCCGAAACGGACACCCCGACCACTTCCCCGTGCCGCCCCCCTCCCTCGCCGCCCCAAAACGCCGACACGCGCCACCGTTCA
Source organism: uncultured Gammaproteobacteria bacterium (assembly GCA_964418585.1). Taxonomy (GTDB): domain Bacteria; phylum Myxococcota_A; class UBA796; order JAJRTE01; family JAJRTE01; genus JAJRTE01. Next base: position 20,266 of record CAYQMG010000041.1, read on the forward strand.
TCCTCCAGGGCGGCATAGGCGCCAAGAGGCAACGAGCACCCGCCACCGAATCGTTGCTCCACCCCACGTTCGATCCGCGTGGCCATCCTGGCCGCCGAATCCTCGAGCAGGTCCCGGATCTGGCCGGCCGCTGGATGGTCAGACCGCATCTCGACCGCGAGGGCACCTTGACCCGGGGCAGGAATGAACCGTCTCGGGTCGAGGCGCACCACATGGAAGTCGTCCAGGCGGAGGTCGAGACGCTGCACGGCGGCGGCTGCGACAAAGATGGCATCGTAGTCTCCTCGGGCCAGCTTGCCCAGTCGCGTAGGAACGTTTCCCCGCAAGTCGCGGAACACGATGTCCTTCCGAAAAGTCGCCAACTGACTCTGACGCCTCACCGCACTTGTGCCGACGCATGCGCCCTCCTTGATCGGGACGAAGTCCGCGCCCGGATCGCATGCGTCTGTGCGGACCACCAACAGATCCGCAGGGTCTGCACGGGAGGTTACCGCAACGACCTCGAGTCCAGGCGCACACCGGGAGGGCAGGTCCTTGAATGAATGCACAGCCAGGTCGATCCGGCCGTCGAGCAGGGCTTGCTCGATCTCCTTGGTGAAAAACCCCTGGCCCTGAAGTGCGCGGAGGGGTCGATCCGTGACCCGGTCTCCCTGGGTCCGCACGATGACCAGCTCGGCACCGGCGCCCAGTGCATCGACAAGACGGTGCTTCACGGCTTCCGCCTGGACCCTGGCCAGTGCACTGCCTCGAGTACCGATGCGCATGGTGTCTCCTCGCTCGTGCCCGGATTCTCTCCCAAAAGGCGCCGCATACGGCGCAGGGGTCGACACCCCGGTGCAGGATTGTGGCGCACCGGCGCCCGGTTGGCAAGCTCGACCCGTTCCGGCGCGGCATACGAAAGCGTGGCGACAAGATTCCAGCAGTCGGCCCTTGATGGTCCCCGGGCCGTGCTTAGGTTGGCACGGGACGTTTGTGCACCGCCGCCCGCAGTGTGGAGGACCGGGTCTGGCGCCGGGGAGTCGTGTCCGGCGCGCGCCGTGTGGGGAATGAGCGCGACGCAAGGCCTGGAAGGAGGGCGTGCTGGGTGATGGAATACACATCGGCCCAGGGGTGTTGACATTGCCCGGCCGACAGGAAAGATTGCGGCAACTCGAGCACGAACCCTGTTGCACAGGAGGGGTAGGAGAGATGAATCAAGCGGGTGGTTCCGAGCGAACCATGATCGAGGCGCGAGGGCTGAGCAAGTTTTACGGCCCATTTGTCGCGGTTCAGGACATCTCGTTCTCCATTCCCGAGGGCCAGATCGTCGCCTTCCTCGGGCCGAACGGTGCGGGGAAGACGACCACGATGAAGCTGCTCACCGGATTCATTGCGCCGAGCGAAGGGACGGCATGGATAGCCGGGCTGAATGTGCAAGAAAACCGACTGGAGGCGTCCAGGCACCTGGGGTACCTCCCGGAGAACGGTCCACTCTATCTGGACATGACGCCGCTGGAACTGCTCCAATTCTTCGGAGAGGCGCGGTGCATCCCCCCGTCCGAGTTGAAGAATCGGCTTGACTTCGTGGTGGCTCAGTGCTCGCTGGACAAGGTACTGGAGAAGCCGATCGGCAAACTCTCTCGAGGCCTCAAGCAGCGGGTGGGGCTGGCCCAGGCCCTGCTTCACGATCCGGATGTGCTGATCATGGACGAACCCACGGCGGGCCTGGATCCGAACCAGATTCGAGATTTCCGGGAGGACATGAAGAGACTCGGGGAGCACAAGACCGTGCTCATCTCCACCCACATTCTCCAGGAAGTGGATGCCCTTGCAGACCGTGTATTGTTCATTCACAACGGACGGTTGATCTTTGACGGCCCCACCGAGGATCTGAAAGAAGACGGCTCGTTGGAACAGTCGTTCTACCGGCTCACCAGCGACACGGACCGCCGGGCGGTTGCCGGAGCGGGCGAGTGATCAGGAGACGGGCAACCGGCTTTCGAGCGAGGGAGACAACAGACCATGGCACGAAGGTTCAACTTTCATGTAACAAGCTCGATTGCTCGTCGGGACCTGAAGATGTATTTCAGCAATCCGACGGGCTACGTGTTCATCACGCTCTTCATCTTCCTGAGCGCTGCGGCGGCATTCTGGCAGGAACGCTTTTTTCTGAACAACCTGGCCAACCTGGATCAACTCAACGCAGTCTTTCCCTATCTGTTGTTGTTCTTCGTCCCGGCCCTCACCATGTCGGTATGGTCGGAAGAACGCAAGCTGGGAACGGATGAACTGCTCCTGACCCTTCCAGCGTCCGACGTGGAGGTCGTGCTCGGCAAGTACCTGGCTGCTCTGGGTATCTACACGGCATCTCTTCTGCTCTCCTTGAGCCACGTTCTGGTTCTTTTCTGGCTCGGACGCCCGGATGTAGGCTTGATGTTCGGCAACTACGTGGGTTACTGGCTCCTGGGAGCCGCCTTGATCGCCATCGGCATGCTGGCGTCCCTGCTCACGGCCAACGCGACCATCGCCTTCATCCTGGGTGCGCTTTTCTGCTCCGCCATTGTGATGATCGAACCGGCGGCAGCGGTATTCAGCGACAAGCTGGCCGAGTGGGTGCGTCCGTTGGGGGTGTTCTACCACTTCGCCGACTTTGCCAAAGGTGTGATCACGCTCAGCGGTCTGGTCTACTTCGCGGCACTTGCGGGAGTGGCCCTGTACCTGAACATCGCGCTGGTCGGGCGACGCCACTGGCCCGCGAAGGCAGAGGGGATGCCGATGTGGGCTCACTACACCGTGCGAACCCTCTCGCTCATCGTGGCCATGGTGGGGCTGGTGGTGTTGATCTCGCGTGCTCACGTGCGACTGGACGTGACTGCGGAACGGCTGCACACCCTGAGCGACGAGACCGAGAAACTGCTGTCCGAGTTGTCCGAGGACCGCCCGGTATTCATCCAGGCATTCATCAGCCCGGAGGTGCCGGAGCAGTACGTGCAGGCGCGCACGAACATCCTCAACATCCTGCGCGAAATCGATGCTCGAGCCGGCGGGAAGGTTCACGTGGTGGTCAAGGACACGGAACTCTACTCCGAGGATGCTCGAGTGGCCCGTGAGCAATTTGGTATCACCCCGCGGAAGATTCCCAACGTGAGCAGTGCTCGGACCTCGGTCATGGACGTGTTCATGGGCCTGGCGTTCACGTGTGGCGCCGAGGAGCGGGTCATTCCGTTTTTCGACCGTGGGCTTCCTGCGGAGTATGAGATTGTGCGGAGTATCCGGACGGTCTCCCGGACGGAGCGGGAGAAAATCGGGGTCATCAACACGGCCTTGCGCGTATTCGGCGGCCTGGATTTCAACACGATGCGCACGAGTCCGAGCTGGTCGGTGGTGGAGGAACTGAAAAAGCAGTACGAGGTGGTGCAGATCACGCCCTCGAGTCCCATCACCGAGGAAATGGACGGGATGGTGGTGTTCCTGCCGTCCTCCATGCCGCAGGAAGAGATGGACAATGTAGCGGAGATGATCGAGGCGGGTGTTCCGACCATGTTGCTGATTGATCCGCTGCCCATCGTGGATCCGATGCTCGCCCCGGTCCAGCGGGCGGGCGCCAACGAGAATCCGTTCATGCGGCAGGGGAGGCCTCCTCCGAAGCCCAAGGGAGACATCGAGAAGTTCCTGGCGAACCTTGGGATCCGGTGGAACAAGGGGCGCGTGGTATGGGACACCTACAATCCCCACCCGGACCTGGCGCACCTGCCTCCCGAGGTGGTCTTCCTGGGCCGGGGGAATGGGAACGAAGAGACCTTCAACCCCGATGATCCCACCACCTCGCGACTCCAGGAGGTGGTTTTCCTCTATCCCGGTACGGTGGAATCGACCGTGGGAGATGGGTTCGAGTTCGTCCCGCTTCTCAAGACCGGCCTCATGTCCGGTGAGAACCACTACTCCGCCTATGTAAAACATTCCCTCTTCGGCGCAACCCTCAACCCGTACGCGCCGCACCGTCCCACGCGGCAGGAGTATGTCCTGGCCGCACGGGTCACCGCGGTGGGAGACAAGGCCACGGACGACCCGGAAGGGGAGGAGAAGACCGAAGAGGACGCCAAGGCCGGACAAGAGGATGCCAGCCGGTCCCGGGTCATCGTGGTGGCGGACGTGGACTTCATCTCGGAACAGTTTTTCCAGATTCGGAAGCTGGCACCGGGCAACCTCAACTTTGACAACGTGACCTTCTTCCTCAACTGCATCGACGTGCTGGTGGGCGACACCTCCTTCCTGGCCTTGAGGAACCGCCGCGTGAAGCACCGGACCCTGGAACGTGTGGAGGCCCAAACGCGCCAGTTCGTGGAACGACGGGTCCAGGAGGAGCAGGCCGCCGAAGCGGAAGCAGACAAGGCGCTCAAGGAAGCCCAACAGCGACTCGACGAAAAAGTCGCCAAGGTACGAGAAGCGCCGGACCTGGACGAACGCGCCAAGCAAATCGCAGCACGAAACCTCCAGGAGGTGGAAAACCGCCGATTCGAGGTCCTGAAGGCCAACATCGAGGCTGAAAAAGACCTGAAGATTCAGCGAAGCAAGGAGGAAATGGAAAGCCAGATTCGCCGGATCCAGGGAACCATACGAACCACCGCCGTCCTGCTCCCGCCCATCCCCGTGTTCGTGCTGGGCGTCGCCATCTTCATTCGACGCAGAAATCGGGAGCGGGAGGGCGCCGCGGCCTCCAAGAGACTCAGGGCTTGATCGCAACGTGAGGATGACACCATGAACGAGTTGAAAAAGACGCTTGCATTCGGCGGTATCGCGTTGATCCTGGCTCTCCTGGCCTTCCTGACCGCGCCACGGCAGGTGACCCCGGATGCGTTCCTGGACCTTGGAGAGCCGTTCTTCCCCGAATTCACCGACCCGAACGCTGCCACCACCCTCGAGGTGATCGAATTCGACGAGGACACAGCGTCAGCGCGGCCGTTCAAGGTCACGAACCAGAACGGAATCTGGACCATCCCCTCCCATTTCAACTACCCTGCCGACGGCAAGGACCGCCTCGCCAAGACAGCCGCCGGCATCATCAACATCAAGAAGGACGCCTTCCGGTCCAGCAACGTGGCGGACCACGAGGCCTGCGGCGTCATCGACCCACTCGACGAAACCGCCACTTCACTCAAAGGTCGCGGCAAAAGAATCACCATCAAGGGGGCCGGTGACAAGGTCCTCGCTGACCTGATCATCGGAAAGGAACTCGAGGACCACGAAGGCTACCACTTCGTCCGCCTCCCCGACCAAAAACGGGTCTACGCGGCAAAGATCGACGTGGACATCTCCACCAAATTCGAAGACTGGATCGAAAAAGACCTGCTCAAGGTCACCCGGAGCGACATCGACCAGATCGTCATCAAGGACTACTCGGTCAACGAACGCACGCAAAGCCTGGACCAGCGGGACCAGATCGTGCTGGAAAAAGACGGGGTCAAGTGGACCATGCGGAAACTTCCGCCCGGAAAACGGATCAACACCGCCAAGGTCAGTTCGCTTGTCTCCGCCATCGACAACCTCTCCATCGTGGGTGTCCGCCCCAAGCCGCCGGGCCTCTCAGAACGCCTCAAGCAGGTCGACACCCTCAAGGACACCGACAGGCTTTCCCTCCAGTACAAGGGATACTACTTCACCGCCGATGGCAGCCTCGTCTCCAACGAGGGAGAGATCCAGGTCCGCACCAAGAAAGGACTCCTCTACACCCTCCGATTCGGCGAAATCGTCGCCGACGACTCGGAGAGCGCTGCCGACTCCTCCAACGGCCACACTTCCAAAAACCGCTACCTCTTCGTCTCCGTCGATTTCCTCGAGGACCTCAACCCCGAACCGCCCATCCCCTCCAACACCGACTTCGAAACCAAACCCGAGGAGGACTGGAACGACGAGGACCGCGAAAACAAGCGCATTCACGACGAGCACGAAAAGTGGCTCAAAGAGATGGAAGAAAACCGCAAGCTCGCCAAGGAACTCGCCGACCGCTTCGCAGGCTGGTACTACGTGATCTCCGGCGAGGCGTTCGACAAGGTGCACCTCAAGCGCTCAGACCTCCTCCTCGACAAGAAATAGTCCACCTCGCCCCGACACCCCTCGCCCTGCTCACACACCGCCCCGGTCCCTCCCGGATCACCCTATCCCATCAACCCCACATCCTTCACACACACAGCCCGCCACCATTCCGAAACAGGCACCACCCCCCCCTTCTGCGGCACAAGGCGCACCAGGCCCCGTCCGCCATGGCCCAGAACAGGACACAGGCCCCCACCGGCCCCGTTCAGAACCGACAAGGGCCAAGAAAAACCTCGCTCACCCCCGATCAGGGTTGCGCGTAGGCTCGACTCTCCGTTCCCATGAGGTGCTTGAGTTCGTCAGACGCCCGGCCGGCAAGACGCTCGTACCGGACATTCGCTGAAACGGTGGGACCATTCGCAGGATGATAGGGGGAAACCTGGGCTCGCCACCCGGCAGCAGACACCCCGGGCAACTCCGACACCACGTAAAGGAACAAGGCCACAAAGGCCAACAACAGCACCGTCATGTACCCAATCGCCTTCAGCGGCTCCTCAACCTTCACCCCGGCACGGGATGACGACCCGCGAGACGCCGGCACCGGCTCGCGCGCGTTGCGCAATCGTTCCGGCCCCCCTCCCCCGAAACGTCTGGCTCGAGTGTCCATTTCCGATGTCTCCCTGATTGCAATTCCTGGCACGCCGCCCCGTTCGAGCCACGTGCAGAACCTGTCTTCCACCATTACCATCGGACTATAACATAACCACATTTATGTAAGAATTACACCCCCAGGAAAAACTTTCCGGCGATACCGGAACTCCGCTGACATTCATGCCCATCGGACCGGTGCAACGCCGACTTGTCGAGCCCGGCGGGGGTGTTTCTCGAGGGCGCCATGCAGGGCTTCTTGCCAGGAAGGGCACGAGGGCCGTGCCCTCGTCTACAGGGAGGAACCGGCCGGTGCCAGGGGGCCGTGTCGCGAGGAGCGGGACGTGGAGAGGGAAAACCGTCCGTAGGGTTCCGTGCGGTCAGCGGCGTCGCGGGTCGACGATCTTGACCTTTGCGCCGCACCTTGGGCAAACCCCCCGGTACTTGCTCACGTTGCCTTCCCAGTGGCAACTGAGGCACCTTCCCGGCACGGTGTAGTCTCCTCCTCCACTGCCGCGGATCCAGATGACGATTTTTCTGAGGATCCAGGTCGCGACGGCGGCGACCACGACGTAGATGAGCAAGTCCCTCAGGGTGGTGGTTCCGAAGAGGACCCTGTCGAGTTGTTCGGAATCGAACATGATATCTCACCCGTATTGCGTGTGTTCAGTCGTCCGTGCGCGTGGGCGGCCCTACTCGGCCCCCGGGCGGTGGCAACGGATTCGGCCTCGCCTGTGCCGGGGGATTGAGGGACGACCTCAAAGGTCCCACGGTTTCAGCGGCTCGAACCGGCCCTGGAAGAATCGAAGCACCTTGGGTTCGTAGGCGAACTTCAGCCCGGTGATACGATCCCGTTTGCGGTAGAGTTCGGCAATGCCATCGACGACATAGTCGATGTGGGAGTTCGTGTAGACCCGGCGAGGAATGGTGCACCGCACCAGCTCGAGGGCGGGGCGATAGTTCTTGCCGGTCTTGGGGTCACGTCCCTTGGAGACGTTTCCGCGCTCCATGGTGCGCACGCCGGTTTCGATGTAGATGGCGGCGGCCAGGGCCTGAGCAGGGTACTCGTCCTGGTCGATATGGGGCAGGAAGCGCTTTGCATCGAGGAAGATGGCATGCGTTCCGGCCGGCATCACGATGGGGACCCCGGCGTCGATGAGCCGTTGTCCGAAGTACTGTGTCTGCTCCACACGGGTCTTGATGTACTCGTCCTCGATGGAGTCCAGGAGTCCGCGATGGAGCGCCACGATGTCCTTGGTGTCCAGGCCGCCGTTGGTGACATCGCCCTCCCACTTTCGGAGCATGGCTTCGAACTTGCGAGCGAGTTCCTCGTTGTTGCAGGCCAGGATGCCGCCCATGTTCACCAGGAAGTCCTTCTTGCAGCTTATCGTGCACCCGTCGCCGTAGCTCATCATTTCCCGCAGGATTTCCCGGATCGACCGGTGACGGTACCCGGGCTCCTTGCGCTGGATCATGTAGGCGTTCTCCACGCACCGGGTAGCGTCGAACATGACTGGAATCCCGTGCTTCTGACAGAGCCGGGACACCTCCTTCACGTTCGCCATGGAGAACGGCTGGCCTCCGGCCATGTTCACAGACATCTCGAAGCTGATGTAGGCGACGTTCTCCGCCCCGACCCGGTCGATCTCCGCCTGAAGCTTCTCCAGGCTGATGTTCCCCTTCCAGGGATAGGGGTTGGCAGGATCGTGAGCCTCATCCACAATGACGTCCACGAACACACCACCCGCCAACTCCTGGTGCAACTTCGTGGTGGTGAAATACATGTTGCCCGGCACGACCTGTCCCGGCTTGATCATGGTCTGGGACATGATGTGCTCGGCAGCCCGACCCTGATGGGTCGGAATGATGAATTCATACCCCAGGATGTCCCGGAACGCCTCCACCAGTTCCTGGTGATGGCGCGAGGAGTAGGGGGTATCCATTGAATTTGTCATGCCCTCCCACTGGAAACAACTCATGGCCGAGGTGCCGCTGTCGGTGAGAAAGTCGATGTAAACGTCCTCGGAGTCGAGAAGGAAGGTGTTGTATCCAGCCTCGGCCATCACCTTGCGCCGGTGCTCGCGCGTGGTGCGCTCGAGCGGTTCGAAGATGGCGATTTTGTACGGCTCGAACTTGCGCTCCCGAGAGCGTTCGCGGCGGGGGAACTCGACAAAGAGGCGGTTGTTTTCGGGCTCGAACTCGGCCTCGTCCACGAACACGGGTCGATTGACGAGCCTGAGGCCGGCGATCTCGTCCCGCTTCGAGTAGACCGTGGCAATCTCGTCGGCGATTTCCCGGAGGTGGTCGCGGGTGAGAGCGTGTCTTGGGATCTCGAGGAACAGAACCTTGCCCTCACGGCCCAGTTGATGGCACCAAAGGCCGTCGAGCGGGCACCGGATGCCGCCCTGGATGAACAGACTGGCAGCAAGCACAAACTTTGGATTGTCCTCGGGCTGGAGGTGAGGAAGAAACGCCCGAACATCCAGGGCGACGCCCTTGCCGCCTATTCGCGCGGGCACCCCGTCGGCCTGAAGCATCTCGTGGAGTGCGGCCACCTGGGACATGTGCCACTCGACATAGTCGGACCGAGCCATCTCGGAGATGCCCACAGCGAACACCTCCATGGCCCGCCCGGTCATGCCCCCGTACGTGTGCAGGCCCTCGAACACGACGACCTGATTCATCAATTTCTCGAACAGATCGCTGTGCCGGCTGCTCACAAAGCCGCCCACGTCCGACCGGCAATCCTGGCTGCCGTCCATCATGACCACGTCGCCGATGGAGACGATGCGCTTGATCAGGTCGGCGATGGGAACGTCGGTGGCCTCATGACGATGAATCCAGTAGGCGTTTTCCAGCACGTTGGAAAGGTCGAGGACCAGAGGCACCTCGTGGCGGGCGGTGACCTCGCGAATTTCCAACAGATTGGTCATGGAGACGGGCTGCGCGTTCCACAGGTCCGGGCACAGTTCCACGGCCACGAAGGCCACTTCGCCCTCCCGGTGCGAGGCGAGGGTGTCGGCGAGCCGGTCAATGTCCATTCCCCCGCCGAACTCCGACGGATGGCCGTAGTTCCCTGCCCGTTCGGAGGTCACATCCATGCACTCCCCCCCGTTCTCGGCCACGAGAGGCCAGGGACGACCGGAGTTGTGGAGGACGATCTTGCCCTGAGAGACCATGGTGGTGGTGAGCAGTTTTCTGGCTCCGATTCCGTTGTGGGTCGGGACGAGCCGTTCGATTCCAAGGACATCGGCTGCGACGCGCTGGAGCTTCTTGAAATTCCGGCTGCCGGCATACGCCTCATCGCCGATCATGAATGCAGCCTTCTGAAAGTGGGACCAGGCGGACATGCCTCGAGCCACCATGTCGAAAGTGACATAGTCCGAGCTGACCCTGAAGGTGTTGAAATGGGCTTCCTTGAGCACGTTCCAGAGTTCGTAGGGCTCGTGCCGGACCATTTTTTTGACTTCTTTGATTTTGTACGGTTCCGCCTTCATCAATACGCCTCCCATACCATGCAATCGTGCGGGCGCTCCCAGCGTGCGCGGGTCCACGACGCCACCCCGCCTTTCCTGCGGGCGCCGGCCTGACGGCACATGCCGGCGGCACGAACACACAACCGGGGGGACGGACACTCGCCGCCCCCCCGGCCCGCGGTTGTCTGCACTTGAAAACTGCACTCCTATATAGCACAAGAAACCATCTTTTTTCGCGCACGGGTGAACAAAATCGTCGCTGAGCCGTCCAAAATTCGAGGGGGCGCGTACAGTAGCGGATCCATTGCACAATGGTGTATCATTCGACAAGGTGACGCACGCCGTCCCGGTTGTTTTCCAGTAGCCACGGAGGGACCGATGCGCCTGTCGTCCTGGCTGGTTCCAGCACTCTTTCTCGGCGCCACCGTGATGCATGATGCCGTGGGCGCTCCAGGCTCCACAACCCCTCGATCGACGCACCGCGTGCCGGGGCTCCCATCTCTTCAGGACCGGCCGGACCAGGTGCGCGTGGCTCAACGGGCCGGGAGGTCCTCCTCGAGTCGGGGCAGGGGAGCAGGAGCGTCCAGGGGAGGCGGCACCGGCCACCGGGGAGGCTCACGTTCGTCTGCGCGGTCCTCTTCTACTTCGTCCAGCCGCAGCAGAGCGCCGTCCGCCTCGTCCAGCCGGAGCAGGGCGCCGTCCAGGCCACCCTCCGCCTCGTCCAGCCGAACCCGAACACCCTCGCGCTCGATGGACCGGAGTGCTCCGCCCCGCTCCTCCTCTCCCCGGTCCTCCGTGCCCACGCAGAATCACGACCAAGGGAGCGAGACGCGGACCACCACGTCTCCGTCGACCGGTTCGGCCCGGGTTCAAGGGAGTGGCGCCGTGGAACTACAGGCTGCGCCGGTCACGACGGTCCCGAGGTCGGTCACGCCCGTGTTCGTGGACACGGTGAGTGCGTCGACGGAAGCGCCGCCTCCGCCGCGAGGGGCGAGCACGGTACAGACCGCTGCGCCGCCTCCGCCGCGAGGGGCGAGCACGTCGACCGGGACGACCCCGCCTCCGCCGCGAGGGGCGTCTCCCGGGTACGGAACCACGCCGCCTCCGCCCCGGGGCACGTCGCCTCCGTCCACGATGCCGCCCCCGCCTCGAGGGGGTACGCAGCCGCCGGGCTCGCCGCCCCCGCCTCGAGGGAGTGGTTCGGGGAGCTATCCCCCGTATCATCCTTCTGATCCGGCCTACTGGGGGTATGTGAGCCCTGCGTGGGTGGACACGCACGAAGCCTATCTTCTGGCCCTCTGGTATGCACCGGACCCATGGTTCTACGATGCAGGATTGCTGAGCGCCTATCCCTGGTATCGACCCCGGATGTGCGGGGGAGTCTTTTCATGCACTCCCGTGGACCCGACCGAGCGTCGTCCTCGAGGCGTTGCGCCGCGGCGCCGGGTGGATCGGTCGAAGTCGGTCTCGATGGGGCTTGGGGGTGGTACCTATGTCACCGGGAACGGCGCGGGGGGCGCCTACCGGGACAGTGGTTTTGGCCTGACGCTACGCTACCGGGCGGCGGAATCCCTGGGTATCGAGGCGGGCTGGCAGTTCCACCAGGATTCGTGGGAGACGGTCAGCACGCGCACCACGCAGCCGGCAAGCCTGTCATTCCAGGTGTTTGCATTCCCGTGGGCCGTGCTCAGCCCCTACGCATTGGCGGGCGTGACGGTGACTCGCCAGATCGACCACTCGGTCTACTGGGCCACGTTGCCGGTGCCGGACGGGGACACCTCCCGGATCTACGCCGGCCCCCATGCGGGCCTGGGTCTCGAGCTGTCGGTGGGATTCCAGACCGCGATCAGCGTGGAGGCCCGGTCCATCCGCTACATTGCCCCCATCACGGGCTCGCCCGACGATGGCCGTGCATTCCAGTCACGGGTCATGCTCAATGTCTACTTTTGAGATTCCGCGGAGGTCTGTTCAGCCGGCGACAGGATGAGTTTGGCGTCGAGGACGACCCACTGGTCGTGAGCCCAGACGACCGGATTCAGGTCGAGTTGTGCGAACCGTTCACCAAGGCTCATCACCAAAGACTGGACCCCCAACACGAGCTGGATCAACCGTTCCTTGTCCGCACCCATTCCGCGGTACCCTTCGAGGGCCGGGGCGATGGTCAAGGATTCGATCATCCGGACCACGTCGTTCCTCGAGCATGGGATCAGGCGGAAGGCCACGTCCTTGAGCAATTCGGCGAAGACGCCTCCGGCCCCGACCATGAGGGCCGGACCCAGGGTCCCGTCGGTGGTGGCCCCAATGATCAACTCTGGAGCAACAAAGGAAACCTTTTCCTCCACCAGAACACGTTCACCGGGGAAGCGGCTGCGAAAGCTTGCCACGACCTCCGCGTAATCCCCGGGCTGTACGCCCACGATCACGCCTCCCACGTCGGTCTTGTGGAGCACGGCGGACGAGCATACCTTGATCACGTAGGGTCCCGGGAACGACGGTGCTTGCACCGGCGCGTCCGGTTCGAGCACGAGGGAGCGCGGCACCGCAACGCCGCGGCGTGCGAGGGCCTGCTTGACCTGGTACTCGTCCAGCGCCCCGGACAACGGGATCTCCATGGCCGGCTCTCCGGCCGATTCGGAGGCGTTCCCACCAGGCGGAGCCGGTTCGGGCGCCATTTCCAGCATGCGGAGGACTCGAGCACGCTCCACCAGGAACCGGGCGGCCCGGACCGCCCGGGCGATGGACGGGAACGCGACCACACCCGCATCATGGAAACGACGCAGGTAGTCGTTGGTCCACGGCCCGTACTGCGTGAAGGCGATGACCGGCTTCCGGCTCCTGGCCGCCCGGCTTGCCACCACGTCGACCAACCGCTCGGACAGCGCAATGGGGGCGAAAAAGGCCACGCATAGCACAATGTCCACCCCGTCGTCCTCGAGCACAGCGTCCAGGGCCGCCCCAAACATCTCGTCGCTGGCGCCGGCGGTGAGGTCCACCGGGTTCTGCACCGACGCGAACGGGACGGTGGCCCGCCGGATTCGCTCGGAAGTTTCCGGATGGAGTGAAGCCATTCGGAGCGGTGTCCGCGCAGGGGACTCCACGTGGTCCGCCCCCATCACCCCGTATCCCCCTGCCGGGGTGATGATGGCGACCCGATTCCCGGGAGCGGGGGGGAGGCCGGCCAGGGTTCGGGCTGCATCGCACAGTTCCTCGTCGTCGAACACGCGGTGGATACCAAACTGCTGCAACGCCCCGTCCACGATCCGGTCCGAGCCTGCCAGCCGACCGGTATGGGAGGTGACCGCAGAAATGCCCGCCGGAGTCCGCCCTGCCTTGAGCATCACCACCGGTCTGGTCCGCGCGGTCCGCCTGGCCACCTCGAGAAATCTCCGCGCATGACCGGGCTTCAAACTTTCGACATAGAACGCGAGACAACGGGTTCGCTCGTCCGACGCGAAATGCTCGAGGAAATCCAGTTCATCCAGGTCACAGGCGTTGCCGAGACCCACGAATGCCCGAAGGTCGAATCCGACGACGCCGGCCAACCCCAATGCCTCCACCCCCACGGACCCACTCTGGGTGATGAAGGTCACCCCCCCCTCGGAGCCGCTCAGCAGCTTGTCTCCGTGCTCCACGAAAATGGTGTCCAACTTCTCGTCCGGAAGAAAAATCCCCAGCGTGTTCGGCCCCAGGATCCGCGTGGCGCACTCCTCGTGAATCGCCTTGAGTCGCTCCTCGAGCAACACGCCCTCGTCCCCAACCTCACTGAAGCCACCCGCCACCACGATGATGTTGGGAATCCCGTGACGTGCACAACGCTCCGCCGCCTCGACCGCCTTCTCCGCCCCGATGGCGATCACCGCCAGATCCACGTCCCCCGGGAGATCCTCGGGACGAGGATAGGCCTTCCGACCCAGAATGGTTTTCTCGGTCGGGTGCACCGGATAGAGCGGACGCCCCGCCTTCAGAAGCCCCTCGTAGATCGTCCGCCCCACACGCCCGGACTTCTCGGTCGCGCCAATCACCGCGATGGCTCGAGGCTGGAGCAAGGACAGCAGATTGGAATCTCGTCTCATGAATCTCCCGACACCATTACGCAACCCGCACCGCCCATCCACCGGCGTTGCGCGTGCTCGATACCTCGCCCAATCCGAGATACTGATCGAGCCCGGGCCATCACAGGGAGCCGGCCTCTTTCAATGCGGCCTCGAACCCGGGAAGAGCCCCTTCGATGGTCTCCGGGTCCACGCAAAAGCTGATACGGAAATGGCCCGGTCGCGCAAAGCCGCTCCCGGGTACCACCAGGATGTTGTGCTTCAGCAGGAGTTCCACGAACCGCGCGTCGTCCTCAATCGGTGAACGCGGGAAAGCATACAGGGCGCCCCCGGGCACCTGAAGTTGATACCCAAACGAGACCAGCGCGTCGCACAGACGATCCCGGTTGCGACGGTAGAACGCCACATCACAAAGCGCGTCCGCACACCGGGCGATGACCCGCTGCATGAACGCTGGCGCATTCACGTAGCCCAACGTCCGATTCAACATGGTCATGGCACCAAGCAGCGCTTCCCGCCCGGGCACCGTCCGCGGCACCGCCACGTAGCCCAACCGCTCACCCGGAATGCTCAAATCCTTCGAATAACTCGAGGTCACCACTACTCGATCGTAGCTGTGCACCGGCGTCGGACACCACGCCAGGTCATACAGTATCCGCCGATACGGATCGTCCAACACCAGGTAGATGGGATGTTCCGCACCGTCGTACCGCTTCAACATGTCCGTCAACTCGGTCAGTACCCCCTCCGTGTAAACCGCTCCAGACGGATTGTTCGGTGAGTTCAAAACAATCGCCCGCGTCCGCGGACCAATCGCTCGCTCCACCGCCTCCACGTCCGGCTGAAACCGCTCGTCCGTCTGAACCACCACCAGCCGCGCACCGGCCTGCTCCACGTAAAACCGGTACTCCGAAAAGTAGGGCGCCAGCACAATGACTTCGTCCCCGGGATCACACACCGCTCGCATGATCACATTCATCCCACCGGCCGCACCGGTGGTCAGAATCACGTCGTCAGCACCCATGGGCACACGATACTCCCGGGCCAGGAACTCTGCCACCGCCTCCCGCGCGAAAGCAAACCCCGCGTTCGGCATGTAACGATGATGTCCAGGACTCCGCTCCCCCGCCACCTCGAGCACCGCATCGAAAAACGCCCCGGGGGGATCCGCGTTGGGATTGCCCAACGACAGATCAAAAACCGCTCCTGCACCGTATTGCTCCTTCAGGCGGCGGCCCTTCTCAAACATCTCGCGAATCCAGGACGCATTCTTCATGTCCTCCGCGACCTTCCGCGCTATCACCTCACGCTGCATGGGAACCTCCAGGGAACGGGTTCGTCCGGGGTCTCAAGGCGTCCATAAAATACCCTCCCGTTCGTTTCGTGTCCAGTGGAACCCAGGAGCAAGAACTTGTAGTTGTCTGACTGGCATCTACCGTTCGATCAATTCCGGTGCCGCACCGAAAATCAGACGGTATAATGCGGGCCATGTGGTCCGGTAGAACACGACACATTGCGCGCCCACCCATCGCCCAGGTCAACCGCCACGCGGCCCGGCTCGCTGCCGAGGGACGGGATCTCATCAACCTGGGCCAGGCGGTGCTGGGTCTTCCGCCTCCGCGGCCGGCAGTGGATGCGGTGCAGGCCTATCTCGAGGGGGAAAGGCCGCACGTGTACAGTCCGGACCCGGGGCTTCCAGAGGCCCTGGTGCGTGTGGTCCGGTTCCTCGAGAGCCACAAGGGGATTGCGAACGCGGAGCCCGATCGGGTGTTGCTGACGTGTGGAGCCAGCCAGGCGTTTGCCAATGCGCTGTTCACGGTGACGAACCCCGGGGACGAGGTGGTCGTCTTTGGTCCCTATTATTTTGATCATGTGTTCGCCATCCAACTTGCGGGATGTGTGCCGGTGGAGGTTCCGCTGGTTCGACAGGGACGGGGGTACGCCATGGACCCGGATCGCCTGGCGGACGCCATCACGCCGCGAACCCGCTGCGTGGTCCTGGTGTCCCCGGGCAATCCGACCGGTTTCCTGGCGGACCGTGCCACGGTGGAGCACCTGTGTCGGGTCTGCGATCGGCACGGGCTGTGGCTGTTGTCGGACGAAACCTACGACCTATTGACCTATCCACCGCACACGCATGTGAGTCCGGCGTCGCTGGGTCTGCTCGAGCGAGTGTGCGTGATCGGGAGTTTTTCCAAGACCTTGGCGATGGCCGCATGGCGTATCGGATACCTGTACGGCCCCCCGGACCTGGTGGAGGAGTCCATCAAGGTTCAGGATTCGCTGGTGGTGTGTGCTCCGGTGCCGGCGCAGCATGCCCTGATGGCCGCGCTTTCGGACATCGAAGGGTACACCCGGCGTGCCCGCGCGGAGCTGGTGCGAAGACGGGAGGCCCTGTGGCAAGGTCTGGAAGCGTGCCCGTTGCTCGAGCCACACGAGCCGGATGGAGGCACGTTCGTCTTTGCTGCGATCCGGAGCGAGCAGGACTCCCTGGGATTTTGCACCCGCTTGCTCGATGAGACCGGGCTGGTGAGTGTACCCGGAGCCGCCTTCGGCCCTCTGGGAGAGGGCCATGTGCGTTTCTCGTTCGGGAATCAACCGGTCCCCCGGCTCGAGGAAGCCGCGCGCCGACTGGCACTGTTTGCATGAGGTGCACGGGCCAGGTTCGCGGGTCAGGTTTTCACCACCACGGTCTCCTGTCCTGGCGCCCGATACCAAAGCCCGCCGTCTCCGTCCATGACCACCGAGAAGGTGAGCCAACCGCCCTCGAGCTTCACTGTTTCGAGGCGTGGATCGTTCTTTCCGGTCTCCAACCACCGTTCCCCGCGGGTCAATGCTTCCTCGCACACGCCTGGAGAGGCCGGACCGTCCGGAAGGAAACTGAGGTAGAGAATGAGTCCGTGCCGGGCGTCTGCATAACCGGCCCCGGGGGCCAACACGAGCACAGGCACGCCCACGCACGCGCTCAGCCAGTCGGGACGGAGGGCCACGAACGGGCGGAACACGTCGGCGAGCGCCAGGAATGCGCGGAGGATGAGCGTCATGTGCCGCTGGTCCAGAGGTACAGGCAAGGTGCCCATGCCGTCGGCCCAAAGGACCTGTTGCAACAGGTCCGCCCCGATCACACGGAAGAGGTCTGAGACATCCCCTTCGTAGGCCGCGGTCTGCGCGGCCCGAAACAGGTCGGCCACGGAGACGGGACGAGGGAGGGAACTCTGGACCACGTCGGCAAACGCTTCCCAGAAAAGCTGCCGCACAGCACCGTTCGGGACGGTGAGTTTGCCCGACGACCCGTCGTCTGCACGAGTGAGGATGCCCATCTGGTAGAGCACGGTGGGCACCGTCTCTTTCTCCAGAAGGCGGCCGGGCTCGACCCGATCGAGCAACCGTCCCTCGGGAACCCCACTGACCAGGACCTCCTGTACCACCTCCAGCACCGACTCCCGCACCCCCCCTTCGGGCAGACGCAGCATCTGCTTGAACCGGGTGGCATCGGTATGCAGATTGAGATCGAACAACTGGTCTGGAAGCACGTCCGGGGGCTCCAGCCCGGCCAGGAAGTAGATCACCATGTCCGGATGATAGACCGCCTCACCCCCACCCTCGGCAAACCGGTAGCCGTCGTGGTCCCGTTCGATGATCTCGAGGAGTTCAGAAGCGGAAACGGTCAGTTCCCGACCGGATACAACCGCCTCGACCAGTTGCTCGACCGCTGAGTGCTTGAATCCTGCAATCCCTGCAAACGAAGGGTCCCTGGAAATGTCCTTGAAACGGGTGGTTCCAGCCAGCGCGGACTCCAGGCCCGCAGGGCACATGCCCGAGATGAAACACCGGGTCACGATCCCCTCGTCCACCCCCCGCACCACCTCCCGGTAAAACGCCCCCGCAAACCCTTCCCCCCGACAATGGCGCTCGTAGGAGGTCAGGTCTCCCAGGGAAAGAAGATTCCGGGCATAGGCGTCGTAGGCGTCCACAAACACATAGAGCGGATACGGGGCCTGGGCGACCAGTTCCAGAAAAGCTCGAAACCGAGCCGCCGGTTCCCGGCTGTGCGGCTGACTGTCCCACTGCCGCGTCAGCTCCGGCAACAGCTTCCAGTACTTGAGGAAAAACTCCTGTATGCCGTTTCGAACCCGTGTGGCGAAGTCGGCTGCCAACGCCTCCTCCCCCTGTGCGGAGCGCAAGCCGTCGAAGCTGAATCCCACGGTGAGGTAGCGGCTCCTTTCCTCCGTCGGGGCCTTTGCAATGGCCAGATCCCCAAACAGACGGTCGAACAGATGGGCTCGAGCCAGGTCGTAGTAGCGATCCAACATGGTCATCAGGAGGGTCTTGCCGAACCGCCTCGGTCGAAACAGCGTCACACAGGGGCCACCGATTCCCTCGTCTTCCAGCAGACGAATGTAGGGCGTCTTGTCGACATAGTCGTAGCCTTCGCGCCGCAGTTCACCGAAATGAGAGATACCATAAGGGAGCTTCATCACACCACACCTCGAGGGATATCCGGGGTCGATGGCCGGGTCTGCGGACCCGGCTGCCCGCGAGACGCCGACCAGGCCAGTATAGCATCCGGGTTGCATCGTTGCAGCCATACGACCCAGGCGAAACGAACAGCGGTGTGTGCAACGGCCGAGTTGTCTCTGTGGGCTGCGGTGCAGCGGGTCCGGAGCACGCTGTGGTCATCGCAATGGGGGACCGGTGCGCAACCACGTGGAGAGAAGGTCGCTTCGAAGGTGGATCGCGTTGTGCGGTCCCTGGATGAGCGCGTATCCCGGGAGAGGACGAGGGGTAGCCGAGGCGGGACGTGCGCTCCGGCTGGTTTCCACGATCAGGGCCGGGCGTTTCCGTACGACCCAGGTGGCTCTGTTGCTGGTCTGTGGTGAGAGAGACACGAGCCCCAGCTCGTCGTGAATCCGGAGGGGAAACGCGGCCCATCCCAGTGCGCCCACCTCCCTGGCGCCCAGGATGCTGCCGGGTTCCAGGTGAGAAGCCGCCCACCGGCCGATTGCCAGGTAGACCGCTTCGCGCCGGTGATACTTCGTCTCCAGGTCGGCTCGACTCAGGAGCAGAGGGATCAACAACGATGCGAAAAGGAGGGCACCGCCCACGGCACGACGCACCGAAATGTCACCTCGAGGGGGTTCCGAAGCCGCTGCGGCCCACCACAGGCCGACGAGCAGCGCAACCAGGCCCAGGCCGACACTGTGCCAGATCCAGGGAATCAGCCCGGGGAGCGCTGCGGCGAGCCCCGGCATATCTCCCCCCTGGGCCAGGGGCGGCGGAACCACGCATGCGTTCGAAAAGGCGGTCCACCATCCCACCGTGCCGGAGAGGAGCAGATGAACAGCGATGGGTCGGGCGAGCCAGAGCATGGCGAGGGTCAGGGCGACCCGGGACACGACTCGAGCGGTCCGGGTGGCGCGCCCCAGCCGCCCGGCCAGAGTCTGGAGTCCACGCAGCGCGGGAAGCATGGCCAGTGTCACGAACGGAACAGGGTACCACGGAAACAGGAGCGCGTTCAGCCTGGCCGGTAGGACGAACAGGGCGGCGTGGAACGCGGCGAGCATGAGCAAGGTTTTTTCGCCCCCCTGCGCCGGGGAAGCGTCTTGCCTCGGTGCGCCTTTTGCCAGGTGACCTTGAAGCGCGATCCACAGGCCGGGCACGAGCAGGAGGTGAGGAGAGAAGTGCCGAAACCAGACTGGGGACACCCCGCCGAGAGACCCCAGGAACGTTGCAATAGAGGCGATCAGTCCGGGCAAGGACGGGCGGGTCGCAGCGGCCTTGACCATGACTCCGTGAGGCACGGGCGTTCCGAACCAGACGTGGGTGAGCGTCATGTATCCAAGGACCGAGAGGCAGGTGGCCGCCATCCATGACCGTGAGGTGCGCGGTCGACCTGCGCGCCACCACCTCCACGCGACGATGGGGATCAGCGCCACACCGTCGATGCGGACCCACCAGGCGGAAAAGGCGAGGAACCAGGCCAGGCCGAACCGTCCTGTCACCACGGCCCACACGGTACCGAGCAGGAGGAATACGAAAAGGGAAGTCTCCATCCCCCCGATCCCGTTGAGCGCCACCACGGGATGGAGCAGCCATGCGGCCGCTGCGACCATGCCCAGGACCGGTTGCCGGTAGATGGTCCACGCCAGCGCCATCAAGAGGAGGCAGACCCCCAGGTCGAACACCGGACTCAACACGGCGGCGGTGGTCGGAATGGATCCCCCCATCGCGTGAGCGCCGGCGAGTATCATGGTGTGCACCAGAGAGGTGGCCGCGAACAACGGCTCCTCCACGTTGAACACGGGCGTGCCATGCTCCACCAGGTTGCGGGCACACCGGAACGCGATAAAGGCGTCGTCGCACGGCCGATAGCCCAACCCGACCCGTTGCAGAACCACCAGAACGACCGCAATCCCGACGCGCACGATGAACCGGTCCGCCTTGGCCCGAGCGGACAGCGTTCCGTCCCGGTGCGGTTCCCAGGCGTCTCGAGACGATTCGGCCCCCTTGAATTCCCCCGACGGTTCCATTATGGTTGACCCCAATCCGGTAACAGGCTCCAGGACCATTCTACGAGGAGTATCACGATGGTTCCACAGCGACGCGACCTCATCGCACAGTGGGCGTTCGACACCCGCGCCATTCTCGGCCGATTCCACCTCTGGCTCCACGACGTGGAAGAGCGATGGATCCAGGGCGAACCCTCGGAAGACTTCTCCTTTGTCGGCGGATCCATGCAGCGTGCGTTCGCCATGAGCGCTGCGGTAACCGCCCTCGGCACCTACCTCTTCGGCCGCTGGGGAGAAGGACGCGGGCGGGACAAGCCCCACGTCAACCGCGTCAAGAAGGACGCCGACGCCGTCTCGGCCTACGCCATGAGCGAGGCGTTGTGGTACCTCTCGAGGTCCCTTCCCGAGAACCATGCCATCATGGTCAGCCTGGGCGAGGGCCTCATGCCCAAGGGAGGCGAGACTCCCGAAATGGGCTCCAATCCCATGCTCGGGTTCGGCCGCGTCTACGCGCGTCCACAGGTGGCCAAGTTCGTCGAACGACGAATCCAACGACTCATCAACGAGCCCGGGTACGAATGGGACGACTTCTGGCGCTCCCTCGGCACCCACAACATCACCATCTGGGGAGCCGCCATCGACACCCTGGAGAACACCACCCTGTTCGCCAAGGGCCACCCGGAAGGCCCCCTCACCGTCCTGCACCTGTTCGACCAACCCCTCCGCGTCACACGGCCCTACGAAGGTTACATGGGTACCTTGACCCTGCCCCGGCGCGTGGTCGAGGAGGCGGCCGAACGCTCCATCCTCATCGACTACCTGACCCCACGCAACCTGGTCATGACCGCCATCCAGGCCGCCTACCCGGATGTCCCCCGCCGGAACGTCCACGTCTGGACCCTGGGAGGAAAACCTCGAGAACCTCGGATCGGAGCCCTCTGGAAAACCTGGCGCGACCTCGGCGCCCACCTCGTCGAGGACGGTTGGCCACTCCCCACCGGCCACAAGGCATTCACCGAGTCGGGAACCTACGCCCCCACCTACATGGTCGGGGACTACACGGTGGACAACGAACGCCACGTCTTCATCCTCGATGGCTACGCCGCTTCCGCAGAGGCCATCCAGGCGGCCAGCCTCGACCCGGTCCTCGACCTCCACACGTCCATGTGCCTCTTCTCCTCCAAGTTCAAGTTCTCTTACGACCGTGAACGAAAAGTCATGAAACTGGACCCCGAGGCACCCGACTTCCCCGAACGCCTCACACAGGCCCTCGGCAGCCCTCTCGACGAAAACTTGATCAAGGCGTACCAGAACAGCATCCGCAACGCTCGAGACGCCGACATGCCCCTCGGTCCCCGCGTCCTCCAGATCGACGACTTCGTCCCCAGAAAAGAATGGCGCGTCCTCGCCGCCGCTGGATACATGCTCCCAGACCCATACACCGGCTCCCCCGGCGTCGAGCGCGTCATCGACCCCGATGAACCCAATCCCATCTACGCGGTCACAACCCGCGTCGCCACACGAAAGGGTATCCTGGAAACCCGCGTAAGCCTTCGCTTCCAGGAAACTCACGAACAAATGCGCCTCGTCTTCTCACCACTCCTGGACCGCTTCTACCAGGGCCAGGACTATACCCAACGCGCCGTCAAAATCTCCGATTCGGGCAGAATCCGAAACGAACTCCAGACCCTCATGTCCGAGGCACTCGAATACCTCGAGGACAACCGCATCAAGGTCCACTTCGACCGGGTCGACCCAGAAGTCATCCCACGCGACAAACTCGACCTCATCCAGAAAGTGCTCCGCTGGTACAAGCAAAACCATCCCACCTGGTTCTCCTGGCTCGTCCTCGAGTAGTCCCGGGACCGAATTCACCCTCCAAAACGACGAAAAAGCGCGCACCTCCCCCGGAGAACGACTGGATACCACGACCCTCACCCCCTCCCCCGCCACCACAGGCCCACTGCACGACCACCGTCCGCCCACGCCCCCGACGCGGGATCACATCGGCACCTGCCCCCCCATGCCACCGCACACAAAGCTGGCACAACTCTTGCATACCCGGTCCCCCTTCGGGAACGTGCGGCGATGAGTTCGACTCACGCTCTTCGCCGCGACCGTGAGCGAAAAGGTCACGTGCCTTCAATCCGTTGCACGGGCTGGAACCGATGCGGCAAGGTCGGGCGCCGAGGTTTTTGGGCCGGGCTGGACCCCGGAGCTCGTCGAGTTTTCGACATGAAATTCGACCGTTTTTCGACAAGGAAGGACGTTTGAGGCGCATGTGTCGAATACTTGACGCATGGGATGTGAAGGCGCAAGGGCAGCCGAAGCCGGGAGAGCAGGAGGCGGGTGTAAAGAGATGATCAACGGAATCCAGCAAGTGGGGCTGGGTGTACCGGACGTGAAGGAAGCGTTCCGGTGGTACCGGATTCATTTCGGGATGGATCTTCCGGTGTTCGAGGAAGCGGCGGTTGCGGAGTTGATGTTGCCGTACACGGGCGGGGAGCCACGGGCGCGGCACGCGATTCTTGCAGCGACGTTGCAAGGGGGTGGGGCGCTGGAGATCTGGCAGTACACGGAGCGGGAGCCCGAGGGGCCGAAGTTTGAGCCGCGTCTTGGGGATCTGGGGATTTTTTCTGTGCGCATGCGTGCGTACGACGTGGCGGAAGCGTGGCGGTGGTTTGAGGGGCGGGGGTTGCGATCTGGAGAATTGAGCCGAGCGCCGAACGGGTCGTTGCATTTTCATCTTGAAGATTTGAACGGTCAGCACATTGACGTGGTGCGTGGGGAGCGGTGGTTTTCGGGGAGTGGTTACCCGGTTGGGGGAGTGTCTGGGTGTCTGATCGGGGTTTCGGACATTGATCGAGCGCGTGCGTTGTACAGTGAGGTGCTTGGATACGACTGGGTTTTGTACGACGAAGCTGGAGTATTCGAGGATTTCCGGGGCTTGCCAGGTGGGGAGGAGCCGGTGAGGCGGGTGCTGCTGACGCACAGTCGGGAGCGGCGCGGTGCGTTCAGCGAGTGGATTGGGCGCTCGTCGATCGAGTTGGTGCAGGCCTTGGAACGGGAGCCGCGCCGGATATTCGATGGGCGGCTGTGGGGGGACATCGGGTTTATCCACCTGTGCTTCGATGTGTCTCGAATGGAGACGTTGAAAGCCGCATGCCGGGCTCGAGGATTTGAGTTCACAGTGGACTCCGCGGAGTCGTTCGACATGGGGGAAGCGGCGGGTCGTTTTGCGTATATCGAGGATCCGGACGGGACCCTGATCGAATTTGTTGAGACGCACAAGTTGCCGTTGGTGAAGAAGCTTGGATGGTACCTGGATCTCCGTGGTCGGCCGTCGGATCGGCCGTTGCCCCGGTGGATGATCCGGATGCTGTCCCTGAGTCGAGTGAAGGACTGAGGACAGGACCCTGGGAGGTCTGGTCTCCCATGATCTTGCCGGGAGCGTGTACGCAGGAGAGGTCTCTTCATGATCGGAAGTCACTGGAAGCTAGAATGTGTGACGTGTGAGAAGACGTTCGAGGCGTCGGAGCGAGGATTTCGGCTCCACTGTGATCAGGAAGGTCACGAACCGGCGTTTTTGAGGAGCCGCTACGCGCGTCGGCTGGACATCGAGCCGGCCCATCCGGGAATCTTCCGGTACAGCAACTGGCTGCCGATACGGCGTATTCCTCGAGAGGCGGGGGCGCCCGGGGTGTTTCTGAGCGAACGCCTGGGTCGCTACCTGGGCCTGTCGCGGCTGTACGTGGTATTCAACGGGTACTGGCCGGAGAAGGGTGCGACCTTGCGCACGTGTGCGTTCAAGGAGTTGGAGGCGATGAGCGTGTGCGCGAGCATCTCGGAGCATGAACGTCGCGCACTGGTGGTCTCGTCGGCGGGGAATACAGGCAAGGCGTTCCTCCAGGTCTGCTCCGACAACGGGATGCCGGTCATCGTGGTGGTTCCTGAATCGGCGCTTCCGGACATGTGGATCACGCGACCGAAGGGCTCCAACGTGGTTCTGGCCGTACTGGCGGGCAATGCGGACTATGCGGACGCGATCGCACTTGGCAACCGTATCGCGTCGCTGGACCAGTGTTTTCCAGAAGGGGGCGCGCGCAACGTGGCCCGCCGGGACGGGATGGGGACGGCCCTGCTCCGGGCGGTGGAATCGATCGGAGAGATCCCCGAGCACTACTTTCAAGCTGTGGGTAGCGGCACGGGCGGTATCGCGGCCTGGGAGATGAGCCGACGGCTTCTGGCGGATGGCCGGTTCGGTACCAACAAGATGAAACTTCATCTTGTTCAGAACAGCCCGTTCGCCATCATGACCGCGGCCTGGCAACTGCGTCTGCCCGAGGTGCCGACCTTGCCCGAGGACGAGGCTCGAATCCGCATTCGCCAACTGTGGGCCTCGGTGCTCAGCAACCGCAATCCGCCCTACTCGATCCGGGGCGGGGTATTCGACGCCCTGACCGATACGGGCGGGCACATGTACTCGGTGAGCAACACGGAGGCCGAGGCGGCGGGCCGCCTGTTCGAGGAACTCGAGGGGTGTGACCTGGCGCCTGCCGCCCAGGTGGCGCTGGCCGGCCTCATCCGCGCCCGGCGTGCTGGTCGTATCGAGCGTGACGAACTGGTGCTTCTCAATGTGACCGGTGGCGGCAGCAGCATGGTGGATCGCGACCTGGAGAAGCACTACGTGAAGCCTGACATTGTGTTTCACGCCAGCGAACTTGGCCGCAAGCCCCTGCGGGCCCGCCTGTCGGAGCTTGCCCGGTCGGTCTCCCGGTGACCGCAACCGACCAACCGTTTCAAGCCCTTCTGCGCCGTCCGGTGCGGGAGGTTCCAGTCTGCAACCTGCAAGGAGGATGATCAGTGACGGATCTGTTTGAAAAGTGCCACGGTGACGGCGGATATTTTGGCAAGTTCCGCAAGCTCGGCAACAAGTACTACTCCCAGCCGGTCCTGGAGGGGCCTCCGGGGACGCGGATGAAGTTCCGGGGTAAGGAAGTGATCATGTGGGCGATCAACAACTACCTGGGGCTGACCGGCAACGAGGAGATCCGGGCCGTGGCCAGGGAGTCGCTGGAACGGTGGGGCACCTACTCGCCGATGGGTTCCCGACTCCTCACGGGCAACAATCCGAGGCACATCGAGGTAGAGGCGAAGTTCGCGGAGTATCTCCAAAAAGAGCACGCGATCCTCTTCAACTACGGATACCTGGGCGTGGTCGGCACGATCACGTCTCTCATTGGCAAGAACGACCAGGTCCTCATCGACCGGCTGGCGCACGCCTCGATGATCGACGGTGCCATGCTGGCGTCGGTTCGAGGCCGCAAGGCCATCCCCTTCCGGCACAACGACCTGAATCACCTGGAAGATCTGCTCAAGCAGACCCGGAAGGAAACCGATGGGGGTATCCTGATCGTCACGGAGGGCGTCTACGGGATGCGCGGCGACGTGGCGGATCTCAAGGGGATCTGTGAACTCAAGGAGAAGTACGGGGCCCGCCTGTTCGTCGACGATGCGCACGGATTCGGCGTGGTCGGCAACCAGGGCCGTGGTACCGCCGACTTGCTGGGCGTGCACGACCAGGTGGATCTCTACTTCGGTACGTTTGCCAAGGCCTATGCCGCCATCGGCGGCGTGATGGCGGGTGACTACGATCCCATCGAATGGGTTCGGTACAATGCGCGAACCAACGTGTTCGCCAAGACCCTCCCCATGATCTACGCTGACGTGGTTGCCCGAACCATGGAGATCATTCGGGACGGCGACCACCTGCGCGAACGGATGTGGACCATCACCCGCCGACTCCAGAACGGCCTCCGGGAACTCGGCTACGACCTCGGCGACACGACCACCCCCATCACACCGGTCTACGTGCCCACCGGGACCGAGGAGGAAGGCGCGGCCATGATCGCGTTCCTCCGTGACAAGTTCGGCATTTTCGTGTCCGGCGTCACGGCACCGGTGGTGCCTCGAGGCGTCATCCTGTTCCGCATGATCCCCACCGCGGCTCACAGCGAGGAGGAGGTGGACATCACGCTCAACGCCTTCAAGGCCATGCGGGATACCATGAAGTTGGACCTGTCCCTCAAGCCGTCCAGACTGAACGAATAGTCGACTCGCGTCGCCCTTTCACCCGCCTCGACCGTCGCCCTCCCCGGCTTCCTCCGACGACCCTCGGTTCCACTCCCCGCCCGGCCTGTCACACCCCCCCATGGGATGCGGAAACATGTTCAACTCCTGCAGCTTCCGGTAGATGTTCTCCGCCATCACCTCGTACCCACGGTCGTTGCAGTGCATGTCCGGTATGAACAGGTCGAACAGGGGCGTCCCGGAACGCAGCATGGCCTCAAACACCTCCCGATGGCGCACGATGGGCACCCCTTGATCATGCGCCACCGACCGCAGCACCTCATTGGCCCCGGTATCGTGCGGATAGTCCTGGAGTATCACGGGAATCCCTCGACGCTTGCAAAGATCCACCATGGCATTCAGATCGTAGCGCATCCAGGCGGACGCCGCCTTGCATTCCCTGCTCAGGATGGCCGCGGCGTTGGCAGCCAGCACGGACCGGTTCGAAAACTGCTCGAGAAAGCTCACCAGTTGCCTGTGCTTACCGAGCAACTCCGCAATGGCCATCAGTGAAGGGTAACAACGCGGATCGTCCGGGTTCACTTCGATCCCCTGCTTCAGGGTCGCCACGGCGGCCTCGCGCTCGTTGCTGAGTTCCAGCACCGTTCCGAGGCCGCAGTGGTTGCCGGAGTATCCCGGAGCAACCTCGATGCCGTTCCGGAACAGCCGCTGGGCGTCCTCGTACCAGACCGGGCTGCCAGGGTCGTTCAGCCCCTGATACATTCGGCACATCCCCGCTCCGCACCAGAGCAACGGGTCTCGAGGCGCGAGCCGAAGCGCCTCCTCCTGAATCCGGTATGCCTCGGCGTACCGCCCCTGGTGCCGGCGTGCGGTTCCCAGGCCCCAGGCACAGGTGGGGTGACCTGGCCGGGCCTCGAGACATTTCCTGAACGTACTCGCCGCACCGACCAGGTCGCCCTTCCGGAGCTGGTCCAGGCCGGCCTGAACATCGGGCCCGAGGGGCTGGTCGGTAGCGCGTCGGGACTCGAGCCAACGTGCGCCCGGTTCGACCGACTTCTCCAAAGGGATTTCCATGTAGGGGTCCTTTCTGGACGGTCTGTTCTCGAACATGAGGTCGGCGAGGGCATATCGAAAAAAGCGAATGGTTCGGATCGGGTAGGTCCACCGGTCCAGGGCGGCCGAAAAGCTGTCTGCGTTGGCAAAGGCATAGTAGCGCCCGAAATTGATGGCGTTGGTGCCTCCGGCCAAGATCAGGACCAGGTCCGGCGTAAACTCGTCCAGAAAGCTCTCGAGCCGCTCGCGGACAAAGGTGGAATTGGCGCCGCCCAGCCCGCCGTTCACCACCACGACCGGGGGCTCCCGCGGAGGTGTGTTGAGCATGCGCTCCAGTTGGCTGGGATAGTCGTGCCCACGCCAGGCACCCACGCCGTAGGTATACGAATCGCCGACCACCAGGATCTTGGGACATGCCCGGCACGTTCGCACCGCGTCGGGTATCACGAGTCCTGTTTCACTCCCCGGCCGCCCTTCGTCCCTCCAGTAGACAGCGCTCGCCACACGCAACGCGACCTCGAGCAGGCCCAGCACCACCACCACACCCAGGGCCACTGCGGCCACCCTTTCCCACCGTCGCCCGGATCCGTTCTTCGACTCGCTCACCGATCCACTCCCCCGCACCTTGCACGCGCACGCAGCGACACCCACCTCGAGCGACAGGGCCCGCCGCCCCTGCTCGACATCCCTGCTCGACATCCCTGCTCGACAAACGACCGCCTCCTTGGCCCGGCAGTCTAGCCCTCCCCCTCGCAGGCGTCAACCCCGGCGGAAACCTGGGCCTGCTGGCGGCGGAGCCGGGATACCTTCCCACCGGAACCGGTCATGACGGGGATGGGCGCCGGCCAGCGATTCCACGTGTCTCGAGCGCCGTTGGGTGCCTCGCTGGAGGCGTCAGAAGCTGTTCACCGACCGAACACGAACCACGGCCCAAGGATTCCCGAATTGTCGGTGCCATTGGCCCCTCGAGACTGACCGGCTGCGTGGCCGCTGCCGCCCTTGCTGCACCCATTTGCGTCGTAGCAACTCTGAAGTCCCACACCGATGGCCAGGTCGTCGTGGTAAGGAAATCCGGAGGAATCGCAGGACGACTTGTGGCTGTCGTAGTAGGACTGGCAACCGCAGTTCCAGTCACCCATGAGGCCGATGGCGGACAGGGCGGTGTTGTTGTTGATACCCAACCAGTGGCAATTCGTGCTGTGGGCCGAAAGGCCGAGGGCCTCCAGGTAGTCGGTCATGGCGGACGAATCACCGATGTCGTCGATCCCGGTGGAATCGTCCGAGAACTCGGTGTACCGGGTTCCGGTGGTGAAGAACTCCTGCAAGGTGATGTGGTAGTTGTGCACGAACACGTAGCAGTGGCTTTCGTCCAGGTAGCAGATGCGGATTTCGTCGGTTGGAAGTTCGCTGTAGGCCTGAGCCTGATAGTCCTCGTTCTGGAGCGAAGTCGGTACCTCGGCGTCATAGGCGTTGCTCCACCAGTTGGGACTGTTGTTTCCCCAGTAGGTGGATGCCCCGTTTGCGCTGAGGAGCAGGGTCCAGCCTTCTCCGTCGTATCCCACCCCGCAATAGGTTTGAAATGGCGCACCGGCAGGAGCAATCCAGTAGACGCCTTCCCCCAGTTCGGGACGGAGCGCCATGAGTTCCGCGCAATCCCGGGCCGCGCATGCCTCGGCGCTCCCCAGCACCACACTGTCATCGTCCGCAGTGCCGTTGCAATCGTCGTCGATCCCGTTGCACTGCTCCGGCGCCCCCGGGTGCACCTGGTCATCGGCGTCGTCGCAGTCGGAATCGTCGGCCAGGTAGTTCTCTGGCTGGAGGCAGGCGTTCACCGGGCTCGAGGGATCTCCGAACCCATCGCCGTCCCCGTCGAGGTACCACGTGGAGGCCGAGGAAAGGTCCAGGTTCGGGTCCGCGTCGTCCACCAACCCGTCGCAGTCGTCGTCCATGTCGTTGCAGACCTCCACCGCTCCCGGGTTCACGCCGGGGTCCGTGTCGTCGCAGTCGGTCCGGTCCGCCACATACCCGTCCGGCGCGGCACACGCGGACATCCCTTCATCGGGGTCCCCGAATGTGTCCCCATCTCCGTCGGCGTACCATGTCGTGGCCGTGGTAAGGTCCAGGTCCGGGTCCGCGTCGTCCGCCGCCCCGTCGCAGTCGTCGTCCACGTCGTTGCATATCTCCACGGCTCCAGGGTGTACGTCCCCTGCCGTATCGTCGCAGTCGGACCGGTCCGCCACATACCCATCCGGTTGTACACACCGCTGCACCACCGTATCGGGGTCTCCGAATGTGTCTCCGTCTCCGTCGGCGTACCACGTGGTGGCGGTGGCAAGGTCCAGATCCGGGTCCGCGTCGTCCGTCGCCCCATCGCAATCGTCGTCCACGTCGTTGCACCTCTCCGCCACTCCTGGGTTCACGTTCGGGTCCGTGTCATTGCAGTCGGTCCAGTCCGCCACGTACCCATCCGGCGCGGCACACGCCGTGGTCCCGGAATCGGGGTCTCCGAATGTGTCTCCGTCTCCGTCGGCGTACCACGTCGGGGCCGAGGACAGGTCCAGGTCCGCGTCCGCGTCATCGACGGCCCCGTCGCAGTCGTCGTCCACGTCGTTGCATATCTCCACGGCTCCGGGATACACCTCGGGTTCCAGGTCGTTGCAGTCGTCGTTGTTCGTGACCCACCGGGACGAGGGAGGTGCGCAGGCCACGAACGGCACATCATCCCCGCCATACCCGTCGCGGTCGGCGTCATAGTAGTAGGCGGTGGTCACATCCTCGTCCACCTCTGAATCGCAATCATCGTCGAGGCCGTTGCACACCTCGGCGGCCCCAGGATACACGTCGGCGGAGGTATCGTCACAGTCTGAGCCATCGGCCACGTGGCCTTCCGGCTGGGTGCATGCGTGTTCGGCGGCGAGCGGGTTCCCGAACGAATCACCGTCAGCGTCGGCGAACCACACGGCAGCGGTGGAGAGGTCCAGCTCGGGGTCATCGTCATCGGTTCGACCGTCACAGTCATCGTCGATGGCGTTGCAGACCTCCTGTGCGTCCGGATTGACGAATGGGTTGGTATCGTCGCAGTCGTCGCCGCCGAAGGTGACATCGTCGAAGCCGTCGTCGTCCCTGTCGAGGTCCGGCGGGGTGGGTGAGGGCGTGGGCGCAGGCGTGGGTGACGGGGCCGAGGTGGGCGTGGCCACTGGAGTCGGAGACGGTGCCGGTACGGGCGTAGGGGTCACCTGGGGGACAGGCGCCGGCGAAGCGGTCGGTGTGGGAACCGGCGGCGGGGTCGGTGTGGCGGCCGGCGGCGGGGTCGGTGTGGCGGCCGGCGGCGGGGTCGGTGTGGCGGCCGGCGGCGGGGTCGGTGTGGCGGCCGGCGGCGGGGGTGTCTTGTCCTCGCCCGGAGGCGGTGTCTCGGCCGGCGATGGAGCGGTTTCGTCATCTTCCGACGGCGTTTCCGGGCACCCGGGAAACACCGTGGGCGCGAGGAGAAGCAACAGCATGGGCAGCAGGGATCCAGTTTTCATGACACGTCCTCGAGCACTGCGGGCAGGCGGGGGCCCGGCGGTCGATCCGGGCCTTCACCGTGGCGACGCATGGTGAGGGTTAAACCGCCCCCCCCATTCTCTGGTAGAGTGCCTGGTTCCGGAGGACGGTGCAACCTCCCAATTTTTCACGAAGTGTCTTTCTCGAGACCGCTGAAGAATGGCTGTGCCGACCTGCAGCTTCCGGCTTGCCGGGGGTCCATTCTGGGACCGCGTTTCCGGCCGGCCTGAGATTCCTGCGCGTTGGGAGGGCACACACGCTCACGGGAACCGGGGTGACTGGAATAGAAATCGAACGATCCGTGTTGAAAAAACCGACCAGCCTCCGTGACGGGCTGGTCAAGGAGCGCTATAATCACGAATGTCGAGCACCGACCGCTGTCGGGCGGCGCGGGCTCGAGGCATGCGCCACACATGCCGCCGAACAACCCAATCATGGAGGAGTCATCATGTTCGGAAGTCGGTTGGAGCGGACCTGGTACCATCTCACAACCCCTCTCACCCTGCTGCTGGTCATCATTCCATTTGCCATGCTGGGCCAGCAGGGGTGCCCGGAGGACAACGATGGAGATGGGTACGTTGCAGGTGAGGATTGCGACGACACCAATGCCGAGGTCTACCCCGGCGCGCCCGAGGTGTGCGACTACCTCGACAACGACTGTGACGGGGAGGTGGACGAAGGTGTTCTCTCCACCTTCTACTTCGATGCAGACGGCGACGGTTTCGGGACCGAGGCCGAGACGGTGGAGGAATGCAATCCGCCGGACGGCTACGTGGACAATGCCGACGACTGCAACGACCGGGACCCGCGTATGAACCCGGGCGCCGACGAAGTCTGTGACGGGACTGACAACAACTGCGACGGCGTGGTGGACGTGGATGCTGTGGACATGAACACCTACTACCAGGATGGCGACGGGGACGGCTACGGCAATCCCCGTCAACCCAAGGAGGCCTGCAAGGCGCCCCGGGGGTACGTGGACAACCCTGATGACTGCAACGACCGAAATCCGGAGGTCAATCCGGGCATGACCGAAGGCTGGCGGGTGGATCCGGATTTCCTGCTTTGTGACGGCATCGACAACGATTGTGATGGCACCGTGGACGAAGGCTACGACCGCGACGGAGACGGTGTGCCGGACTGCGCCAACCAGTAGACCGACTCCGCCGACCCTCCCCTGCCCGCGGTGAAGGATTCACGTCCCTCGTCGACGGGAATTCTTGACGCCCTCGCTCCTTCTCACCTCGAGACCTCCAGCCCCAACCCGCCCGGCCGTTTCCAGGCGCGCACGAGGATTCGGACCGGTTCGTTCATCATCCGGCGTGACCAGCACCCATCTCCCTGCACGCAAGGGGATTCGGGCCGCCACTCCAGGCCACGCCCCCCATGCCCCTGGTTTTTTCCTCATGCTTCGCACGCTCCAGGCCGTGTACAAGAGCAGGAGCAACGTGTCTTCAGCCCGTTCCTGCAGGGCTCGAGACTCCGTCCGGGGGGGACGGAAGGAACACCGGGGAAAGGTTCATGAAATTCGCGTCCGGCACGCGACTGGGCGACTACGTCATCGTGCACTGCCTGGGGAGTGGCGGCATGGCCGAGGTCTACGGTGCCTACCGGGTGGGCCTGGGCGGATTCATGCAACCTGTGGCGCTCAAGTGTCTCACGGAAGAAGCGGCCGAGGACGAGGAGTTCCTTTCCCAGTTCGTCAACGAGGCGCACACGGGGTCGAGGCTTCAACATCCCAACATCGTGGCTATTCAGGATTTCAACCGCGTCGACGGTGTGTACTACATTGCCATGGAGTATGTGGATGGGGTGGACCTGCGTCTTCTCATGTCGCACCTGAAGGCCAGGAACCGGCGCCTGTCCGCACCCATGGCAGCCCACATCATGCGCATGGTGCTCAAGGCGCTTGGGTACGCCTACCACTGCCCTCAACCGGACGGCCAGACCCTCAGCGTGATCCACCGGGATCTGAAACCGGCCAACATCATGGTCAACCGTCTGGGCCAGGTCAAGGTGGCAGACTTCGGTATCGCGAAGGCCCCCTGGAATCCTCACAAGACACGCACCGACGGTCTGGTCAAGGGTACGCTGCCCTACATGTCGCCGGAGCAACTGGTCGGCAAGCCCCTGACAGCCGCGTCGGACCTGTTCGCAGCCGGGACCGTACTCTACGAACTCCTCA
>CAYQMG010000042.1:0-18832 GCA_964418585.1 uncultured Gammaproteobacteria bacterium
GTCTGGGGAGCCAGAACCCGCCGAAGATTCATCACACGAAGAGATTGATCAACTCATACGGGACGAACAGATCCGATTGAAGCGCCGCACCGTGGTATTGATCGCCTCGGGTTCAGGGAACATATTGTTCGGCCTGGCCGCTCTCTTCTGGTACCGGCGTGTACGCCCCACGGACTGGAACGACCTGGCCCAGGAAGTGTTCTACAACATGTTGGCCATCAGTGGTCTTCTCCTGTTCCTCATCGGCCTCTCCTTCCTGGGCATGGCCTTGTTCATCCTCCATCGCACCGGACACGACCGTGACGGGCAGGCGGGCTGATTCGAACTGGCGCCTGCTCTCAATCCACGATACACTACCGGGGGATTCGAATGTGCGGGCCACCCGGAGGTATGGGCGAGCGTCCGCCACACCCTTCAACCCGGCCACGCCGTACCCGGACCGGCCACGGGGGGGCACCGGCCGACAAGATGCCGACGGTCATGATTGGAAAAGCCATCCACACGCTCTTGCAACGAGGCAACATCGCCAAGGCGGTCGACTCGCTGCCGGTGGAAACCAACGAATTGGGATTCGATCCCTGGGGACTCCATCCGGACCGAGCCAAGCTCTACTATGCGGTCGCCAGCCTGATCTACCGGTACTTCCGTCCGGTGATCCACGGTATCGAGAACATACCCAAGGGGCGCGTGCTGCTGGTGGGCAACCACTCGGGGCAGCTCCCCTTTGATGGACTGGTGGTGACCATGGCCTGTTTGCTGCATGGGACGCCTCCCCGTCTTCCCAGGCCGATGGTCGAGCGGTGGTTTGCCGTGCTGCCTTATATCAACATACTATTCAGTCGGGGTGGTGCGGTACTCGGAGACCCTATCAACTGTCGTAACCTGCTCGAGGCGGAGAATGCCATCCTGGTTTTTCCGGAGGGGGTCAAGGGGAGCGGGAAGACCTGGTGGCACCGATACCAACTGGCGCAGTTTGGTCGCGGTTTCATGCGGTTGGCCTTGCAGACGAACACGCCCATCGTGCCGGTTGCCATCATTGGTGGAGAGGAATCGATCATCAGCGTATACGATTTCAAGCCGCTGGCGCGCCTTCTGAAGACGCCGTATGCGCCGATTCCGCCGCATCTTTTCCTGGTGGGGTTGCTGGCTTTCTGGCCGCTTCCGGTGCGGTTTCACATCTACTTCGGAGAGCCCATGTACTTCACCGGTCCGTTCGATGACGAGGACGAGGTGATTGATCGGAAGGTCAAGCAGGTCACGGATCGCCTTCAGAAGATGATCGACGACGGACTGGCCAAGCGGAGGTCGGTGTTCCGATGAGTGAGCAAGGCATCGCAATCATCACCGGCATCGCCGGGGGGCTGGCCCGAATGGTGGGTGCGGCTCTGGCCGAACGAGGGTTTCAGGTGGTGGGCGTCGACTACCGGAAGGTGTCGGATCCGCCCGATTTTGCCCTCCAGATCTACCAGGCGAACTACAACAAGACGTTGATCGAAGACATTTTTCGGCGCCATCGGCCCACCCACGTCCTCCACCTGGGCCGAGTGGGCAATCTGAAGGAGCAGGCGGGCAAGCGTTTCGACTTGAACGTGCTGGGCAGTCGCAAGGTGATGGACCTGTCGCTCAAGTACGGGGCGCGGCGGCTGGTGGTGCTCTCCACGTTTCACATTTACGGGGCCCACCCGCACAACCACATCCCGATCTACGAGGATGAACCTCTTCGAGCCGGGACCGAGTTTCCCCAGATTGCAGACGCCATCCAGTTCGACAACCAGGCGGTGACCTGGATCTACCGCCACCGGGACCTTCCCACGGTGCTCCTGCGCCCTTGCCACATCGTGGGTCCGAACATCAACAACACCATCAGCCGATTCCTGCGCCTCCCCGTGATTCCGGTCCCGATGGGCTTCAGTCCCATGACACAGTTCATCCACGAAAAGGACATCGTGGCCGCCATCGTGGCCGCCACCGTGGGGGAAGCGCCCGGCGTGTTCAACGTGGCCGGAAAATCCCCGATCCCGTGGCTCGAGGCTGTCTCCCTCACCGGGGCTCGAGTCGTGCCGGTCCCGAGCAGCCTGGCCGCACTGGCGCTCCGGGCCAGCACCCGGGTTTCGTCCGCGTTTCCTCCCTACATGGTCAACTTCTTCAAGTTCCCGTGCGTCATTTCCGATGCCGCATTCCGCAAGGCGTTCGACTGGGCGCCTCGAGTGCCCGAGCGGGAGACCATCGTGTCCACGGTGCGGGGGTACTGAGGCCGGGGGGAACGCTGTTGGAATCCCACCGTTCCGACCGGGAAGGCATCTCATCCGCACACGAACGGAACCCCGTGGCAAGGGACGATGACGCGGGTATCCGCCCACCGTGTCGTCACCCGGTGCACGAACGGCCCGGGGTCGATGGTGCGGCTCAAGGGAGGGAAAGCATCGTCGATGTGGTGTACCACCACCGTCCTGGGTCTCAACCGTGCCACCACCTGAACGCCCAGGTCGACGATGTGCGTGTTCCCCTGGAGGGGGAGCGCCAGGATGTCGGGACGTTCTGGATATCTCCCCTCTGAATCCAGTCCCAGGCTCCCGAGGTGCACCAAGGTCTGGTCGCCGTCGTCTATCACCCAGGCAGTGCAACTCACCTCCGGACACCGTGCATGCTCCCGGAGCAGGGAGGGCGCCTGCCGTAGCGTGTTCCAGCGGGTTGGACATGCCATCCGGAGCAGGGTGGACAGCTTGAGACGCAGGTCCAGATGGACGTGTCGTGCTCGCAGCGCGGTGAGCGTCATGTCGCCAACGGCGAGCGGCTCCCCCAGCGTGACAGCCTGCACGTCGTGACGCGCCAGGTCGCGGGAGGTGGTCAAGTGTCGAGCCAGGTCCTCGGCAGCATGGACCGGCACGCCGCCCGCGCGGCGGACGAGCCATGGCAAGTCGGCGGTGTGATCGAAATGCCCGTGCGTGACCAGGATTCCGTCGATCCCGGACAAAACCGTCGAATCGAATCGCGGAAGTGCCGGGTTACGCGACAAGAACGGGTCGAGCACCAGGGTGGTGTCCTTGCTGCGTATCCGCAAGGTGGCGTTGCCGTACCAGGTCAACTCGAGCATAACGCAGACCTCATCGAAAGGGTTGGACCGGGCCGCATGCGGCCTGGACCACGACTCGTGGTCAGGGGGGTGCACCGCCGGACCGGACGCGACCGGAACGAGGAGATGATTGCATCCCCTCGCTCCGGGTGGTAGGCTTTTGTTCCTGGATACGGTATCCCGGGCTCGAGGCGGACGCGCCCACAAGCTCGGGACCACAGGCTTGCCCGGGGGTTCCCCATGCGACGCGCGCCGCTTCGGCTGCTCATCCTGCCCCTGCTCGCCGCCGGACCCTGGTGGATTCAGTGCCGGCCCGAGACCGACGACCGGTACCGGATCGCCCCGGAGGAGACCGATCCGTGCGCCGACGCATCGCGCGCCGCCGCAGACGGAATCCAGGACGGGGAAACATTGTTGGCGGTCTTCGACTGTGTGAACCAGACCGGTCTGCTCGACTCCCTGGTCCCCCTCATGCATACGCTGGCCAACACACCCGCCAGTGACGGCTCCGGCAGCCTGCTCGACCTTTGGGTGGACGCTGTCCGACAGTCCCGGGACGACCGGGCCCCGCCGAGTGTCCAGGCAATCCTCTCGAACATCGAGCGCCTGGAGGTTGCACTTTCCGACCCCGCGGCGTCGGGAGCGCTCCAGCTCCTCGGGGACATCCTCGCCGCCGGCGTCGCCGAGCCGACCGTGGCCCTGCTGGGAAACCAGGCGGAGGCTTTCATGCGGCTCAAGCGATGGAACCGCACCCGGTACGACAGCTATTTTCCCATGCTGGCCGACCACCTGTGTCCCGACCTCGAGAGCCGCGGGGCATGCACCGGGGATGCTGAACTGTTGTATGAGGGGGTGCGGGCGTGGCTCCAGGAATCCGGGGACCAGGCCGCGGACGGTACCTGTGAGCCCGGCGCCGGTCAGGCCATCGCGCAGAGCCTGGCCGACACCTTCGCCCCCGGTGCCGACGACGCAACGTCCGAGCCGCTCGTTTCCGCACTTGCACACGGCCTGGCGGATCTGGGTCGGGACCCGTTCTTGTCGGACGGCCTGAGTCGGATCTACCCTGAAATGTACGGGGACCACCCGGAGACCGACTACCCGGAGCCCGGGTACGAACTCTATGATACAGACCAGAGCGCCCTGTACAGCCTGCTGAGCCTGTTCTCGTCCGAGGAGGGGCTCGCCATGCTCGAAAAATACTTCGGCGCCGATGTGGCCATTCTTACGCACTGCTACGTGTACAACCCGAACGCACCAGACGGCTATGACGCCATTGATCGGTTCGAGCAGACGTGTGCGCCGGGCCAGGGACGGTTCGCACGCGAGAACCCGGCCACCTTCGGACTCACCCAGATGTTCCGACTGGTCAAGGCCGTCGATGTCACCTTTGACGACCGGAGCGCCGCCGGTGTGCTGCTTGATTTGTTCACCGACATTGCGGGCATGGAATATGAACTGTCCGGGTCGAACAACCTGGCCACGGTGATTCTGGAGTTTTTTGCTCAACTTCCAAAGGAGACCGTGATCTATCTCGTGGAGATGGCGGCGGACAATCCGGAAGGGATCGATCGGTTCAATCGAGTCTGCGGAACGAACGTCCAGCTCGACGACATGCAGGCATTGAAGGCGGCGGTGGTGGACGAGGATGTGAATGGGGGCGTGGGTCTGTTCCTCGAACTCATCCAGGCGATCAACGAGGCGTCTCAGCCTGAAGGAGTCGGGGGGCTGGGGTCGTTCAAGGACTTCTTGGTCGAGTGGTATGACACCGGCATGTGGCACGACCTCTATCCCTACTTCCTGAACGTGGTGGTCGGCCCACCGGATGGTTCCACCGTGGACGGCGGGGACGAAGCAGACGGGGGGACCACACAGGAGGAATCCGCCACGTCTCTCGACACGTTCATCTCACTGGCACCTGGCGGGGAACGCCATGACACCGTGACGCTCCCGTTTCTCAAGACCGTATACGGGCTCGAGGGCGAACCCATGCGGACGCTGGTACAACCTGTGGCCGCCGGTCTCGAGGTGAGCGGTTCCGATCTCTCCGACCTGTTCCTGGCCCTGGGTCGTCTGGGCCGCACCAGCCTCGACGCCCTTCGGTCGAACCCCGAAACGCCCACAGGCCTCGACTGTCTCCCCGCCTTGCTCCGTCCACGGGGCCTTGAGGATGAACCTCTGGACGGCCTGACCGCATTGGCCCGACAACTCGAGAACCCGGCCATGCTGGATGCGGCCATTGAGACACTTGCAGTCCCGGAGGTCCGGGCGGCCCTGACCGACCCCGGTCCGGGAGGGCAGCCTTCTCCCATCCAGACCCTGTCCAACGCCATTCAAGATGGAACCCTCGAGCAACTCCTGCACATCGTCCAGGGACTGCTCCAGACACTGTCCCCCTCCCCGGCGCCGGCGCAACCGACCACCCCGAGCGGCGTTGCGGGCACGGACTGATCTCGAGTTCATTTTCCAACCTCCGGCTCCTCAAGACCCGCGGATCGCAGGCCCGATGGAGGGAGGAGAAGCGAAACGGTGGTGGGTATGGTCTTCCACATCGCGACACAGAAGGTTGATGACATCCCGTGCTTCTCGAAGTAGACTGGGCACGCCCCGCGGGTCGCCGCGGCCCGCCGGCGAGCGGTGCCGAGGCGCAACCGCACCCGAGGTTCCCGATGTTCAAGAAGGAATGTGGAGGAGACACAATGACGCAAAGGCCAATCTACAGAACGATCCGACTCCTCGCCTTGCTGGCGTTGCTCGTCGGCGGCACGTTCGGATGCTCTTCCGGGGACGACGATGACACCTCCCCGGTCGGCGATGACGACACCTCCCCGGTCGGCGATGACGACACCGCCCCGGTCGGCGACGACGACACCTCCCCGGTCGGCGACGACGACGCCACCGGCGACGACGACGCCACCGGCGACGACGACGCCACCGGCGACGATGACGACACCACTGCAGTTCCGGCCACTCAGGTGACCGTGTACGACATTCAGGACACGAGTCGTGCGACCCACCCGGCCGAAGGGACGACCGTCCTGTTGAGTGGGGTCGTGGTGATCACCCCGATGATCAAGACCACCTCCAGTTCCGATGCGCCGGATGGATTCTGGGTCGCCGAGCCGGAAGGCGGTGTCTACTCCGGTATCTACATCTACGCAAAGGGCCTCAGCGTCACGGTGTCGCAGGGCGACCTCGTGGACATCGAAGGCATGTACGAGGAATACAACGGGAACAGCCAGATCGAGGCGTCTGTGGTGACCACGGTGGGCACGGAGAGCCTACCCGCTCCGCTGACGGTGACCACCGACGATGTCGCCACCGGCGGCAACGATCCGGAAGCTTACGAGGGTGTTCTGATCCGCATCGAGAACGCGGAGATCACGACCCAGGACCTTGGCTACGGGACATTCGGTGTGACCTCTCAGGGTGGGACTCAGGAACTCTACGTGGACGACGCGTTCCGCGACTACTACGATTTCGAGCCGACCGAGGGGTTCGTTTTCTCGGAACTGATCGGTGTGATCGAGTTCAGCTTCGCTCAGTACCGACTCAACCCGAGGGGTTGTGACGACCTCAAGGATGAGACCGGAGCCAGCGCCTGCACCACCTCGACTTGCCCCGACGCGCCCATCGTGATCGCCCAGATGCAGGACGAATCGAGGGATGACTATGCAGCAGAGGACTGCGCGATCGAGGTCGAGAACGTGGTGGCCACCACCGACGTGTTCGACTCCGGTGGCTATCCCATGTTCTACGTCCAGGACCCGACCGGTGGTGAATGGAGCGGTGTGGCGGTGTTCGCTCGAGACGCCGACACGACAGGAGTGGCCTTGGGCAAGGTGGTCAACCTTTCCGGCACCCATGATGAGTACTACGGCATGACGCAGATCGCGGTGAGCGGCATCACGGTCGTGGGCGATGGCACTGTCCCTGCTCCGGCCGTCCTGGCTCCTGCGGACATCAACACCTCGGGCGCGCTCGCGGAGAACTACGAGGGCGTGCTCGTGCGCGTCGAGAATGTCGTGCTCACGCAGTCTGTGTTCCCGGGCAACGATGGGAACGACCATGGAGATTTCCTCGTCGCCGACCCGAACGACCCGTCCGCCGAACTCGTGATCGGCTGGGACATGCACCATTGCTTCTCCTGCCCGCCCGACGCCATGGACGCCGGGGACTGCACCGACGACCAGCGCACCGAGGGTACGGAATTCTCGAGCATCACCGGCATCCTGGCCTACTCCTGGAACGAATTCCGGCTGCAGCCTCGCTCTTGTGAGGATCTCGTGGTGGCCGAGGGCGATCCGAATGACCCGGACGGGGACAATGTGGCCAACGACAGCGACAACTGCCCGAACACGTTCAATCCCGACCAGGAAAACGCCGACGGAGACGCCTTCGGCGACGCCTGCGACAACTGCCCTGACACGGCCAACGACGACCAGGACGACACCGACGGCGACGGCATCGGCGACGCCTGTGACAACTGTCCGGCGGACGCCAATCCGGACCAGGCGGACATGGACGACGACAACGTGGGTGACGTGTGTGACGCCGACGCCGATGGCGACGGCGTGGACGAAGGGGACGGGACCAATCCGTGCACGGGTGGGGCGACCACCGGGTGTGACGACAACTGCCCCACGGTGCCGAACTCGGACCAGGCGGACGCCGATGGCGACGGAGTGGGGGACGCTTGCGTGCGTGTTCCGCACCTGCTGCTGAGCGAAATCTGCGTGCAGCCTACCGACAATGAGTTCATCGAGATCTACAATCCCACGGACTCGGAAATCTCGCTGGACAACTACTACGTGTTCAACGCGACCAGTTCCACGGTCAAGTACTGGGACATCGCATCCCTGTCTTCGGTCGACTCCTCGGACTTCGTGGTCCAGTTCCCCGCAGGCGCTTCCATCCCGGCCGGCGCATACCAGGTGATCGCCATCGCCCCGGTCGACGATTTCACCAACGTGCTCGAAGTCACGCCCGACTATGTGGTCCGCGGAGACGGGACGGCGGACACGATGGCGATGGAGGAAGCGTTCCCCGGTTCCATCGGCACCAGCGCCGGTCTGTCCAACTCTGGAGAAGAGGTGGTCCTGTTCTACTGGGACGGCATGAGCGATCTGGTTCAGGATGTGGACTATGTGGTGTGGGGTGACAAGGCAGAAGCCTCTGACAAGACCGGCATCACGGTCGGCTCCAGCACCTATCTCCCGGACACGCCGGTTGCAGACCAGGATGCCCTGGACGGTCACAGTGGCACCCCGGACGACCCGACCACCTGGCAAAGCATGCAGCGGAGCGACTTTGTGGAAGGTGCGGAAAAATCCTCCGGCGGCAACGGGATCACGGGTCATGACGAGACGAGCGAGAACCTGTCCACGACCTGGTTCGTGGGTCCGCCGACCCCGGGGGAAGCCCCGGGCGACCCGAGCTGACCGACGCTTTCCCCCGGGTGGATAGCGTCGCCGTCGCCCTCCTCCCCTCCCCTCCTTGTCCTCCCTCCCCGCCCTTCTGATTGACCGATACAAAACATGCTGTTCTCAAAAGGCGAATTTCGGTCCACACCTCTACCCCGGGGGCCTGACGCCGGAGACAAGGTGGTTGACAAGCAGACCTTCTTGACCCATCATGCGTTGTTTCGCAGTCCACGCAGGTCCGGGACCGGGTCTGTGCCGGGAATCCTCGGCCTCACCCAGGTGCTGGACCGCAGCGACGCACCGGCTTTCAACAACCTTGCAGGTGAGAGGAGCGAAATCCGATGACGACCGGAAGCAACTTCAAGGTGAAAGACCTTTCCATGGCCGAGGACGGCCACCTGAAGATCGAGTGGGCCGAATCCAGGATGCCGGTCCTGATGGCGCTGCGGGAAAAGTATCGTGAGACCCAGCCGCTGAAAGGGCAGCGTATCGCAGGGTGCCTGCATGTGACCAAGGAGACAGCGGTGTTGATCCGCACCCTGAAAGCAGCCGGTGCCGAGGTTTCCTGGTCCGGTTGCAACCCGCTGTCGACGCAGGACGACGTGGCCGCAGCCCTGGCGGCGGACGGTATTTCGGTCTACGCCTGGCACGGACTCAGCGTGGACGAGTTCTACTGGGCGATTGACCGCACCCTGGACTTCAAGCCCACGCTGACGCTGGACGACGGGGCAGACCTGATCATGCGGGTCCACACC
Source organism: uncultured Gammaproteobacteria bacterium (assembly GCA_964418585.1). Classification (GTDB taxonomy): domain Bacteria; phylum Myxococcota_A; class UBA796; order JAJRTE01; family JAJRTE01; genus JAJRTE01. The sequence continues at coordinate 9,249 of CAYQMG010000042.1, forward strand.
CGGTACCCGGAACTGGCAGACGGCATTCTGGGCGGAACCGAGGAAACGACCACGGGTGTCCACCGTCTACGGGCCATGGCAAACGACGGCAAGCTCCTCTATCCCATTCTCGCTGTCAACGATGCCGAGACCAAATGGGACTTCGACAACGTCTACGGCACAGGCCAGTCGTCGATCGACGGCATCCTGCGGGCCACCTCGGTGCTGCTTGCCGGCAAGAATTTCGTCGTTGCCGGATACGGGCATTGTGGCAAAGGCTGTGCCATGCGGGCCAAGGGGATGGGCTCGAACGTCATCGTGACCGAGGTCAAACCCACTGCGGCCCTGAAGGCCACCCTTGAAGGCATGCGGGTCATGACCATGGATGAGGCGGCCGAAATCGGTGACATCTTCATCACGGCCACCGGCATGCGGGATGTCCTGGTGGCACGCCACTTCGAGCGCATGAAGGACGGGGCCATCCTGTGCAACACGGGCCACTACGACGTGGAGATCGATGTGGCTGCGCTCGAGTCCATGGCCAAGTCCCGGCGCAACATTCGTCCGAACTGCGACGAGTATATCATGGAAGATGGTCGGCGCCTTTACCTCCTGGCCAATGGACGGCTGGTGAACCTGGCAGCAGCCGAGGGGCACCCGAGCGAGGTGATGGACATGTCGTTCGCCAACCAGTTCCTGGGCATGCTGCACATGGCCAAGGAGGGCAAGACGCTTCCCAGGACCGTCCACGACGTGACGCCTGAGCAGGACCAGGAACTGGCCCGGATCAAGCTCGAGACCATGGGAATCTCCATCGACCAGCTCACGGCGGAGCAGTTGGCTTACGCCACGGACTACCTGCAGGGGACCTGACCGTCGCCGTTTCCCCCACCGCTTCCACTTCGATGCCCACGTGCCGCCTTGACGCACGAATGAGCGGCCCGTATCATGGCCCGCATGAGCAAGACAGACCATTGGGGCCCGATTGCGGCCGCAGTCGTCCTCGCGGGATACCTGGGTTTCTGCTTCTCCACCCTGCGGACCACCGCGCCGACGTTTGACGAAGTGGCTCATCTTCCAGCCGGGTACGTGTCCTTGGCGGACCCGACCATGCTGCTCAATCCCGAGCACCCCCCCCTGGCCAAGAAACTCGCAGCCCTCCCACTGCTGGCCCAGGTGTCCGTTTCGGAGTCGCTCAGGCAGGCCTGGTCGCACCTGGACGAGTGGCAGTTCGGACGCCTGTTCCTGTTCCACACCGGGCACGACCCACAATACCTGATGGCCCTGGGCCGAACCCCCATGATCGCCCTCGGCCTCCTTCTCTGCATGATCGTACTCCTCTGGTCCCACAGACTCCACGGATGGCCGGCGGCCATCACGTCTCTCGTACTCTGCGCAGGATCACCCACCATACTCGCCCACGCCCGTCTGGTCACCACGGATGTGCCCGTCGCCGCGTTCGGCACCCTGGCCGCATTCCTGGCCTGGCACGCATTCGAACGACCACGGCTTGCCACCAGTGCGGCCGCTGGAGTCGCCGCCGGAGCAGCCATGGCGTCCAAGTTCACAGGCGTTCTCTACCTCCCCGCGCTCGCGGTCGCCGCCCTCGCCGCCTGGCGCAAAAAACGAAAGCAGACCACCGCCGGCCTTCCTCCTCTGCGCCCCCTCCTGGGACACCTCGCCCTGTTCCTCGCCGCTGCGGTCCTGGTGGTCGCGGGCAGCTACGGTTGGCCTCCCCGGCTCGGCACCTATCTGCAAGGATTCACGAGAATCGGGTTCAATCACACGCCGGGCTACGAGTTCTACTTGCTGGGCCGATTCAACGCCTCCGGGTTCACAACCTACTTTCCGTTGGCCTTGCTCCTCAAGAGTTCTCCCGTGTTCCTGACGCTGCTTCCGGCCTGGTTTCTGACCACGGCGACGCGGCGACTCCGTCGTCCCGCAGGGGAGGAACCGCCCACCACACCCGTTGCCACGGCGGGGCCGTTCCTCTGGACTCCAGCCCTGGTTCACGGCGCCTTCATCACGGGAACCGCACCGGACATCGGGGTGCGCTACATGATTCCGGTCCTCCCCTTTCTGTTCATCCTCGCAGGAAGCGTCGGAGCCGTTTTCTGGACGAGCCGAACAGGTAAGCTCGGGCTTGTCCTGGTCACCGCCGGGCAGTGTCTCGTCGCGTGGCAGGCCTGGCCGGATCCGATTTCCTATTTCAACGGGCTGGCCGGCTGCCGCGGCACCGGGGCCATCGCCTGCCTGGACGATTCCAATCTGGACTGGGGCCAGGACCTGGTCAACATCGCCGACGTGGTGGCTCCGCTCAGAACTCCCGGGAATCCGTTGCGACTCCTCTATTTCGGAACCGCCGACCCCAGAGCTTACCTGCATGAGTGGCGCGCCATGAAGCCCGAGGAAATGCGCCGTCCTCGACCGGCCCTCTACGTGGTGAGCCTCCATCGTCTCAATCGCCTCATCCATGAGACCGGGATCGACTGGCTCCAGGTCCACCAGCCCGTGACCACGGTGGGCAACACCTACCTCGTGTTCGACTTCCGTGACCGGGATACCTCATTCACGTCCGGGTCAAGAGCCGACACCATCAAGCAATGACCGGGCGTCCCAACCGGGGGAGCTTCGAGTCGGGAGCCGGGGCACGGCACCGCTGGATGAAACCTGGGACGCGCATCTTCAGCGCCACATGTTCTCGAAACAGTACCTGGGACCAGAAGCAGAATGGCGCCGAATCGGTTGTCACGAGACACCGAATTGCGGTACCATGAACCCACCGATGTCGTTGCGCTCGAGGCCGACGAAGCAGCCGCTCTTCCGGACGAGAGCGCCGGACGTTCGGCTTCCTGGACCGAGGGGGAGCCCCCTGCCGGCCGCTCATCAGGAGAACCGTTGGAAATGCGCTTGCAGTGGAGATTGTCGTATCGCGTGTTCTTCGCCCTGTGTGCCGCACTGTTGGCCACATCAGGAACCGTGGCAAGCCAGGCGCGGTCGCTCGAAGCGTTCATTCATCCGCACCTGTCGGCGAAGGGCGGCGCGGACGGCGCCCACGTCAGGGGAGCAGGAGGCGTTGACCCTGACGAATCGGCCCCTGTGCGGTGGGCCTTGCGCCCGGTGGAAAAGGCGTCAGCAGAGCCTGCGGGGGGCGGATTTCGATGGCGCTATGTCGGACCCGTGCTCACCCCGGCCTGTCCCAGGGTGGTGTCCATCACCCGGTACGGTCCCACACGCCTTGCGCTCGGATTCGAGGCTGTGACCCGATCCACAGCGCTGACGGTGGTCTGGGACACCCAGTCTCACGAGGCGGTCGAGACACTCTGGAAGCCGGTGCCTCTTTCCATGTTGGATCCCCACGGCAACCTGTCCGGGCTGAGCGCCCGCGGGGATGTGATGCGGCAGATCATCCACCAACGTGCCGAGGATGGCACGTTCGCCACCCGAATCGTGGTGCTTCCCCGTCCCGAAACCGCCAGCGCCAGCGAACCCTATCTCCCGTTGCCGGCAAGACAGGCGCCGGACGGCGCCCTCATTCTGCTGGGCTCTGGAAGAGACCGCTTCTACCGTATCAACCCGGCACTCGGATCGGTCAAAACCATCCTGCCCGCCGAAGCGTTGGAAGTGGTGGATTACGACATTACCCAGACCGGGGCCATCCTGGCCATGGACGGATTCGAGCACAAGCTCGTCTGGCTCGACCTGGATGGCAACGTCATCCTGACCCTTCCCCTTTCCGCCAACGAGCAAGGTGAACCTCGGTTCTACTACCTGAGCGTGGCGTCGGCCGATGAACACTCCGCCTGGGTCGGCACTGCAGTGAGACAGGCGGACGGCAGTTTCATCCCGGAGATTCAGCGGATTCGCGGCCAACTCCGGGAACGTCAGCGTCTGATCCGGGGGGACGGCACCTTCGGCATGCCCCTGGTGGCGGCGCCGGATGGAGCCGGCGGGGTCTACGTGGCCGATGAGGGGAACTGGGTCTACCATGTCTCGAGTTCTGCTGTGGTGACCCGGGTCTGGCGGGTCCGCCCCCCGGACGATGCGCTGGGGAATGCTGCACCGATCTGTGGGGACGGTTCTCTCCACATCACCGATTCTGGAACGCTGACACAGGGACTCGGGGCTGCACTGGATGCGGCGGGTCCGGCCATCGAGGCTTGCTATCGGACCCTGCTCGAGGTGGAGCCCGAGGCACGCGGGACCCTGCGTCTCAAGCTGGTTACTCGAGACCGGAACGTTTCGGAAGTGGCGGTCTACGCCAGGGACTTCGAGGCGTTGGGTCTGGAGAGTTGCCTTGCACTCGCATTCCGAAAGCTGAAACTCCCTTCTATTCGAGGGCGCCAGGTGTTTCGCGTCGAACTCGTGCTTGGCGAGGGGCCCCGGGACGCTGCAACCGGGGAGGCTTCTTCAGACTGACCCGTAGTCCGGGTGCATTTCCAGGGATGTCCATCGAACGAAGGCGCCCAGGGGCCGAATCCCATCGGCGGGCCACAGGGCCGGGGGGGCTTGCAGCGTCCCGGGCCGACAGACCCGGGTGGCGCCTGCCTGGGCGAACGCAGTGGCCAGGTCGGTCCAGCGCTCCTGGGGCGCGGCGAGCGCGACCCCTTGAAGCGACCCGATTACCGGCTCCAGGTAGGCCAGCGCGTCCTCGAGAGTGTCCACCGGGCGCACGAAGACCGAACGTCCGGGACACGGAGAAGAAAACCGGGACGCCTCGGAGACCGCCACAACCCCGGTCCCCGCCGGGAAGACCGTCCCACTCAGGGCCTGGACCCCCTTGAACTGCAGCACTCGAGCCGCGTCTTCCAGGGGCAGATGCCGGGAAGGCCACGACGTTTCGAGGGCTGGCAAGGCCTGGTTCGCGAGGACCTGAGCCAGTCGCTCCGGCGTCACGGCCCCGCCCGTCTCCACCAGGATGGTCTGGGGCGACAGACACCCGTGCTGATCGAACAGGCCCATGTCCTGGGCAAGGGCAGAGGCGAGTTCCCGAATTCGTCGTGGCTCCAGTACCTCCCTGGCCACGTATCCCACGCTCAGCCCGTGACCATGGGGAATGAGCCGGGTCCTGACCGGAAGGCGCGCCCGGACAGCCTCAACCGTTCGATCCCCTCCATGGACCACTATCAACTCGGCGGAGCGCAGGAGCGCGTCGGTCAACGCTTGCTCGGCCCTCGGCCAGCACACAGCGGCGGTGCAGCGGCCCAGTGCAGGTTCCTCCGCCTGGAGAGACTGAACCAGCAAAGTCCCAAACCAGGGCTCCTCCCGGGAGGGTTTCAGAAACGAAGGAGCGCCTACCAGCAGTGCGGAAAGCAGGGACTGGAGCGTCGGTGGCGGCACGTTGCCTGCCAGAATGTGCCCGGTCACTCGAGGCGGAATCGCCAACCACCTCGACGTTCCGTCCGCGTCCTTGCCGGCTCTTGGAGATTCCCCCACCAGATCGAGGGAGCCGACACCTCCCTCGTCCTGTCGAACGGGTCGCCCCTGCCCGAATTCCCTCTCCAGAAGACCGAGCATCGCGTCTGTCGACCAGGCGCCGAACAGGGCGTCAAGCCCTGCATGAAGCACAGGCGTACTAAAACCCGTGCCGGCAGCGATGCGCTCAACCGCCCGCCGACGCCAGGGATAGGCCGGGTCCAGCCAGCGGGAAGTGAACCGGCCGAGGGCCTCGGCACGTCTGCGCGCGCCCATTGCCTGGAGTTCGGTCGCCCGACGCCAGAGCAGGCGACAGGCCGTCTCTATCGATGATTCCGAGACCTCCTTCGCCAGGGAGTTCTGGAACCCGGAAGGCCAGACGGGTGCGGGATACGGCATCTCACCCCCCACCCTCGAGAAGTTCTCCAGCGGTGAGGGAACACCCCCGGGGCTCCGCCGCAGCAGCCCTTCCGAGCAGCACGAGGCCGCGGCTGTCGATCAAGCCCACGTCCCCGGTTTGCACCGCACTCACCGAGTGAAGGTTGGCCAGGTCGAAAAACCGGATGAGGCCGGGCTCGCCCGGCGGCATGGGCGTCTCGGTCACAGGATCCACGACCTGGCACCTGAGCCATGGCGGCCCCACGAACCGGCGCGGCCTGGGAGAATGAGAGGACACCTCCCCCTCCCCGGACCCTTTCCCGGCAACGCTCACAACCTCGTCCCACAATACCGTCTCGTACATCTGGCTGGACAACTCGGTCATGCCGTACTCGGCCACGCAGTGGGTGGGCGGAATCCCCAAACGCTCATGCACCCAGACGATCAATTCCTCCCCCTCCAGGACCCGGTGGTATCCCTTCGTGCCACCGGTCTGCATAACCCTGCTCCCCGGGGGGAGCGACACGGACAGAGACGGTCGCTCGTCGAACAGGTGGGCCAGGGCCACCGCCGTGGTCAACAGCATGACAGGACGCCCGGTCGCAGCCGCATCCCGCAACACAGCCTCGAGCCCCTCCAGGTCCATGCCGCTGCGGTCGAGAAAGTACCGGATCCGGCCGCCACACACGTCCTTCCTTGAGGCCAGGACCCCCACCATGTGAGAGAGCGAGGAGTCTTCGGCCGTCTCCGGGGACGGTATGAGCGAGAGAATGGGAAGCACCACGCCATCCGGGAGCATGTAACGACGAAACCAGGGCACGATGGCCGCATCGTACAGGGCGGTGGTCAGGAAATGGTGCTCCCCCCGGCGCACCTGGGTGGTGCCACTGGTTCGAAAGGTCCGAACAGCCTGCTCGACCGGAAAAGTCGCCAGCGCTGCCACCTTGAACGCATCCGTGGGAATGGCCGGCACCGACTGCCAGGAAAAACCGGGAGGCAATGCAGCCAGGTCCACCCCTCTGGACAGGCAGAAACGCCGGTATGGCGCATTGTGGGTGAACTGCCAGGCAAATACCTCGAGCGCCAGGGCATCGAATCGGTCCCCCTCCGACTCGCCCGCTCTCCCTGTCGCGTCGATGAACCCGAGGATCCTCTCTTCCAGACGGTGTCCTTCTCCACCGCCGATCCTCACCGGTCCGCCTCGTCTGGTGCGCGTACTCATGATCTTTCCCAGGCCGCCCAGGGCACAGGAACACAGCCCCAAGTCCCACCACGCTCAGTTCGGCTGTGTCAGTCCCCGTCCATCCTTTCCCCCGGCCGCTGCAATGTCTGCCAGGCAGTTGTCATCGAAATCCGGAATCTCGTTGTTGATCAAGTTTGCCACCAGGCTGATTCCGTTGTTGAGCCAGTACATCATGCACTTCGAATTGTCACAGTGCGGCGGGTGTTCCGGGTCGTCGTGGGGGACCTGCATGGGCACACCGTTGTCGACCAGGCCGAGTTGGTGGCCGAACTCGTGCACGGTCACGGTCTTGAGAAGAACCGGCCGGAGGGGAACGGCCTTGCTGTTGACCGTTTCCATGAAGATCGCCATGGACGTTCCGTGGTAGGCATAGCCCACGATGGCGGTGTTTTCCTCCTCGTTGTCGTAGTCGGAATGTCCATTCACGTAGAGGAAATAGAGAGCCATGGTGCTGTCATCCCAGTAGGTATCGCGATACTGGGCCTCCAGGTCGTTGATGTCATCCAGGGTGAACTCGGTCTTGTCGGCCGGAGCGGGAATGGTCTGGATATCCAGGAGTTCGATTCCATCCGGCTTGTTGCAGAGGAAGTCGACGTACTCCACGAGGGTATCCAGGGCGTCATAGAATGCATTTTCTGCGTCGTCGGTTGCCAGCGCCCCTTCCATCACGTCGACCTCGATCACGAGCTTGCTGTAGGGGTCGGCACGCAGCAATTGCAGCGCGTAGTCCCCCGGATAGGAGAAAGCATTCTCGAGCGCCGGGTCGGGCGTGGCAGAGTCGTCGTCATCGTCGTCCACCGTACAGGCGGAGAAGATGAGGCCTGTGAGCACTGCTGCGAGCAACCGGACCCATCTCGACTCAATGTTCGCGTTTTTCCGATTCATATCCATCCATCCTGCCTCCGCTCCACTGTTGAACATCTGCTCGAGCCCGGAGGCGGTGCCGAGCCGCATGCATGCGGATTGTCAACCGTGCGTGCGAGTGGTACATATATGCCACATTCTCTCGCGTCATCCAAGGAGGTGTCGATGAAGGTCGTTCTGATCGACGACGAACGGGAGAATCGTCGTCTGATCGAGTTTTTTTTCAAGAGCCAGGAGCGCGATGTGGAGTTGCTCTCCTTTGCCGACCCGGTGGCGGCAGTGGAGGCCGTGAGACAGACCCCGGACATTGCCCTGGTGATCTCGGACCTGGTCATGCCGGCCATGACCGGCGAGGAGGTGTTGCGAGAGGTCAAGGCGTTCAACCCGGACCTTCCCGTGATCATCGTCACCGGCCACGGAACCATCGACAACGCTGTCAGCCTGCTCAAGGCCGGGGCCTACGATTTCGTCACCCGCCCCTTCAAGAAAGACGAGTTCCTCAATCGTGTGGACCAGGCACTCGACCGCTTCCGCCTCTCGCGCGAGGTGACCGAGCTGAGAAAGCGACTGGAGAAAGAGCGCGGTCCATCTCCCATTCTGGCCGCCAGTCCCCGCATGACCGCCATTCTGGACAAGCTCCCGTCCGTGGCCAGGAGCAATGCCCCGGTGCTGATCCGGGGGGAAAGTGGGACCGGAAAGGAGTTGATCGCTCGAGAGGTGCACCGACTGAGCCAGCGGAGCACCGGTCCGTTCGTGGCCATCAACTGCGGCGCCATTCCTTCTGAATTGCTCGAAAGCGAACTGTTCGGGGCACGGCGAGGGTCCTATACCGGGGCCTATTCGGACCGCAAGGGGGTCATCCGAGAAGCCCACAAGGGCACACTGTTCCTGGATGAAATCGGCGACATGGCGATCCCGCTCCAGGTCAAGCTCCTGCGCTTCCTGCAGGAAGGCGAGATACGTCCCATCGGCGAATCACGCAGCTTCCCTGTCGATGTCCGGGTCGTGGCCGCCACCAATCGCCCCCTGGAACAGTCGATTCGAGACCGAACCTTCCGTAACGACCTCTACTACCGGCTGAACGTGCTCCCGATTCATCTCCCTCCGCTGCGGGAACGCAAGGAGGACATCCCGCTGCTTGCAGACCATTTCCTCCGCAAGTTCGGTTCGGAGAGCGGACGAGATCCCCTGCCGCGCCTCTCGGTGGCAGCCATCCAGAAACTGTGTGACTATGACTGGCCGGGCAATATCCGGGAGTTGGAGAGTGCGATTTACCGGGCACTCGTGATGAGCAATGGAGACGAAATCGGTCCCTCGAACATTCCCCTCGGGGGGGAGGAGGACCTACACCTGTTTGCAACCACCGAGGAAAAGCCGTTTCGGGAGGCAAAACGGGAGGTGGTGACACGATTCGAGATCGGCTATGTGACCAGGCTGCTCGAGGCGTGCCGCGGCAACGTTCCCGAGGCAGCACGGCGGGCGGGTCAGGATCGGAAGAGTTTCTGGCGCATCATGACCAAGCACGGGATTGACCCCGCAGACTTCCGCTGATTCTGCATACTCCCCACCCTTTGCCACGGGTGCACGTGGCCGATGTGTGCCGATGTCGTCTGCCAGGCAGACAGGGTGGGCCGCTAGCGACGCGAAGGCGTCTTCGGTGTGTTCTCCGAAGGCCGATACTCCGGCTGCCGCGTCCGCGCCGCGT
>CAYQMG010000043.1:0-6636 GCA_964418585.1 uncultured Gammaproteobacteria bacterium
CTCAAATCGTGGCCGCAGTGGCCTATGCCCACGACCACAGAGTCATCCACCGGGACCTCAAGCCGAACAACGTGATGATCGGAGAATATGGAGAGGTCGTCCTCCTCGACTGGGGACTCGCCCGGTCCCTGGACGCCCCGCTCGAGCACCGAACCCAGGACACCAGTCGCTCTCCGGGCGACTTCGACGGGGCGCCGGCGTATGTCTCCCCCGAGCAGCGGGCAGGGGACGAAAACAAGGTGGACGAACGGAGCGACATCTACTCGCTCGGGGCCATTCTGTACGAAATCCTCACTTTTTCCCCGCCCTACGAGCAGAAGCCCTACGAGGACGAGATGTCGTTCCTCACACGCATCCAGGAGGAGCCTATCCCCCCCCCTCACCTCCGGGTCAAGGACCGACTCATCCCCCCGGCGCTCGAGGCCATCTGCATGAAATGCCTGGAACCGCGCCCGGAGGACCGATTCCAACGAGCACTGGAGGTGCATGACGAGATCGCCGTGTTCCTGGAAGGCACGCGGGAGCAAGAGTGGCGACGGCGCCTGGCCGAAACCAAGACCGCGGAGGGCGACGAGGCGGTGGAGCGCTACCTGCAACGCCGTGCAGACGCTGCCCGTCTCCAGGCTGAGGCGGACGCCGCCGTCTCCAGGCTGAGGCCCTACGACCCGCTCGAACGCAAACGCCCCGCCTGGAACCTCGAGGACCTCGCCCAGCAGGCCGAAGACGACGCCATGCGGGAATTCAGCAAGGCAGAACAATGCTACCAGCAGGCGCTCGAGTACCATGCGCATTTTCGAAAGGCCCAACAGGGACTGGCCCACCTCTACTGGGAACGGTTCGTCCAGGTGGAGGCCACTCGAAACCTCAAGGAGGCTCGCTACTTCGAAGCTCGAGTCAGGATGTACGACGTGGAGAAGCAGTACCAGGAGCGGCTCCGCGGAGACGGCAGCCTCTCTCTTGACAGCAATCCTCGAGGCGCCGAGGTGGTGCTCTGCTCCTACCGGAGTATCGACCGGATGCTCAAACCCGTCGACCCTTGCGTCCTGGGCAGAACCCCGATCCGACGCATGAGAATTCCAGTGGGGAACTACCTCCTCCTCCTGCGACTCCCTGGCTACCGCGAGGTCCGGTTCCCCATCTTTGTCAGTCGGCTCGAAACCATCGACGCCCACGTACGCCTCTACACCGACGAAGAAATCGGCCCCGATTTCGTCTACGTCCCGGCCGGACACGCTCGCCTGGGCGGCGACCCCGAAGCCTTTGTCAAGGCAAGTCGACTCGAATGGATCGATGATTTCGCCATCGGTCGCTCCCCGGTGACTGCGGCCCAGTATCTCACGTTTATCAACGACCTGATGAAAGTGGACCCGGACGAGGGGTACCGGCGGGCACCGCGCTACGAGCAAGACGGCGAGCCGGCCTGGAAGCTCGGTACTGACGGCCTGTTTGAGATCGGCCCTGACAAGGACGGTGATGCGTGGGACCCGAAGTTCCCAATATTCCTCATTAGCTGGGACGACGCGGTCGCCTACGCTGCCTGGCGCGGCGCCCGGGAAGGCCGTCCCTACCGGCTCCCGCGGAGTTCGGAGTGGGAAAAGGCAGCTCGAGGCGTGGATGGGAGGTTCTTCCCGTGGGGCAACGAGTTCGACGCCACCTTCTGCAAGAACCGCGAATCCCGCCCGGGCAGGGCACTCCCGGAACCCGTGGGTAGCTACCCGGCCGACGAGTCTCCCTACGGGGTCCTGGACATGGCCGGAGGCGTGTCCGACTGGACCGCGGATTCACTCGGAAATGAGGATAACTTGAGGATTACCAAGGGAGGAAACTGGACGGTCTCGGAACGGTCCTGTCGGTCCGCCCGCGACCTGTTCTACCGGCAGGATGGCACCAACGTGGCCATCGGTTTCAGATTGACCTTTTCCCTCTCCAGAAGGTGGACCCCTTACTGACAGCGACGAGGCCACCCTCACTCGCGGTCGCGACCTCCCCGCAACAGGTCGAGTATCCAGGTCTGCAACTCTTCCACGATTTGTGTGGTTACTTCCTTGGGTTCCGGCACCCTCACCCGTCCCGAATCCGGACGACACCTTCCGTGGCCACCCCAGTCCACAAACCGGGTCTCCCCATCCTCCAACCACTCCTGCACCGTTTCCAGGCAGGTCTCCGAATCACTCCCATCCGGCGTGGACTCCCCGTCGGTGCCAGGATCCACCGAACCGGCCCACCCCACGTTCGGGCTTCCTCCCAGCCCGAGCACCACGAGGCTCACACCCACATACCGCAGCAGCCACTTCCTACGTCGCCTTCCGCATTTCATCTCGCTTCTCCTCATACAGCGTGGTTGGTCTTGAGGCTCTCCACAAACATCGACCCGACACCTATTCTTGCACAAAACAACTCATGTTTTTCACCATCCATGCTCTTTTTCTTACTTTTTTTTGGAGCACACCTCCCAAGGCGCACCCCTCCACCTCACCGGGAGAACCACCACTTTTCCCTTGCTCCCAGGTCAACATACGCTCCTGACACGCGATCGGGCGTGCCGGGAGAGGCGAAAATGTGAGAAAGCCCTCAAGGAGAGGAACTCGCCGCCTCCTCCTCCAAATCTCCCTTCAGGAAGGGCAACGATCCGGGAGCAGGGGCTCGAGGAGCCAGAGATTCGATCCGGGCCAGACAGTCCCTTATTCGCTCGGGCAGGTTCTTCCGGGAGAAGTGCCGGTCAGGATGGTACCACCGCATCTTTTTGAATCGATGAACAAGGGGAGAACGATCCACCGGAGCACCGTACCTGGCCATCAATTCCGCTCCCAGGAGTTCCAGCGCTTCCCGGTCGTACCGGGAGAGGGTCTCCTCCCCGCAATCGAATGGGGGAACGCCCTGTGAGGTGCATCGGCGGGAATAGGCCGTGTCCGCCGGATCGTCCCCGCGGCAGGTGACCGGCGAATGCTCACTGAGGAGCAGGAGTCGGCCCGTGGGCGTACTTGCCTCCAGGACCAGCGTTCCACCGGCTCTCCCGTCGATCCGGAGATCCCGCGCCGGGAGATCCAGGGGGTTGACCGGGAGACGGACCCACCCGCTGCTCCATTCTCCCACGCTCACCCGCAACTCGGTGGCATGGTCACACGCACGCAACCGATATCTGCCTCCAAGAGGGAGTGGGCCGATGGTGTACCGCTTCCCAGCTTCCAGCTCAATCTCCACCGGCTGGGCGAGCAGGGGCGGGAACGGGCGCAGGTAGATGTAGATGGCCACCATGGCCCCGACCAGAGATGCGGTCACCAGCACCCAAATTGCTCGCTTCCACCATCGGGAACTCCTCGAGGGAAGGATTCTGCTCATGATCCCCCTTCTCCCTGAACCACCTCGGGGGTGGCCTTTCCGTTCGCCACGTCGATCACACAAGGTCAGGATCGCTCCCGCCCAGGCTAGATGTATCCCAGGGCCTCGAGACGCTCCACCACCTCCGCTGTGTCCCCCGGCTGGGACAATACAACCTCCTCCTGACCCCCGCCTCCTCTCCGGTCCACCAGGCCGACGGACCGACCTCCGGGGCCAACCGCTCCTCCAGGAACCGCAACCCCGGAAACACACGCTCCGTCCACCACCGCCACTCTCTCGGCTCCAAACGCTGCAAGCAGCGTGGGCACCACGTCCTGAATCGACGCGTCCCCTCCTCGACCGGTTTGCTCAACAGAAGGCCCCGCAAACACATACACCCCCTCCGGTCGATGATACCCTGTCACCTGACCGGGTAATGGCGCCTCGAATCCCCCTCCGCCCGCAATTTCCGCCGTCAACACATACCCCTCGGCAGGCTGAAGCACGATGTGCGGCGCTCGATCCACCCACGGTCCCCGGTAGACCTCCTCTCGACGAGCGACCACCTCGAAGCACGGGCCGCCCCTGTCCGGACCCCTCAGATTCCGAAGCCGGCTCACCAGTCGTTCCACGAACGCCTCTCGATGGGGACCGTTTTCGTATACCACGATTCCAGGAGAAAGGCCGTGCGGAAACCAGGCCGCCGTGCCACGACCATCCAGTGCCATTCCCAGATGGTCCAGTACGCCCATGGCCTTGCGCGCAGCGCGAAGCGAGGTCATTCGACGAATCCCAACCACATCGAGCCGCGCCGCCAGAGAGGCCAGCCTGGCCGGACGGAGGCCGAGCCGCCTGGCCTCGAGCACCAGCCGCGCCGAGTCGTTGAGGCGGAGCATGCCCCATCGAACCAGGAGGTCGTTCACGTGGATACGACTTCGGGCCGGACCAAATCCATGGTCCGAGACGATCACAACCAGAGCATCCGAACCGGCCAGGGTCACCAACCGGCCCAGCGCACCGTCGAGCCGCGTCAATACCGCCTCGACAGATGGCGTCAGCCGCCTGGCCAACCGGGGGTGGAACGCGGGATGAGCTGGATCCAGGACGTGCCAGAAGTAGTGACACAACACATCCAGATGCTGGTACACCGTGACAAGGGCGTCGGCAGGATACTGCTCCAACAGGTAGCAGTCGAGGCGAAGTTTGTCGCCCACCGATCGTGCCAGGTGTTTCAAGTAGGCCCTGGAGACCTCCAGACCGTCGGCGATGGCCCATCGGAATCGGGCACCGACCCGGCGTTCCAACTCGCGGGCCAGGGTGGGTGGCCAGGTGTGGGCTCGACGCACCCCGGCTGTCATCAAGTCGGCCACCATGACCCCGGTCACTTGTTCCGGGGGAGAAGTCAACGGCACATCCACCACGTGAACGGTCCATCCCAGGTGCCCCAGCATGTGCCAGAGTCGGGGAACCTGCACATCAGCGGACGTACAGGCTGAGAGCCGTCCCAAACCGACGGGCCGAACGAAATTGAAGATCCCGTGACGCCCTGGATTGACCCCGGAAAAGCAGGAGACCCAGGCCGGAGCGGTGGCCGGAGGGACTGTGGAGCGCAGGGTTCCCCAACGACCGCGAGCCATGAGATCTGCGAGGTTGGGCAACGTTCCAGCTTCCAGGAAAGGATGAAGAAACCGAAGGGAGGCTCCGTCCAGACCTATGACCAGTAGTTTCATTTCCTCCCCTCTCCCAATACCTCACGGTAAATCCGCAGGATCTCCTCCACCTCGCGAGCAGCGGTGAACATTGACGCCACCCTGTTCCTGGCCCTCCGTCCCACCGCCTGGAGGTCCTGGGCAACTCGGGGCCTCCCCAGGAGACGCTCGATGGCCTGGGCAAGGGCCCACGGGTCGCCCGGTCGTACCAGGAATCCGGTTCTGCGTCCCGCGGTTTCGATCACCAGGTCGGGTAACCCGCCGACTCGTGTGGCCAGGACAGGTACGCCATGCGCCATGGCCTCGAGCGCGACCCAGGGAAGGCCTTCCCGTACCGAGGATATCACGACCAGGTCTGCGCGGCGATACCACCCTGCCACCTGTTCGGGAGGCACCCAGCCGGTGAGGGTCACTCGAGACTGAAGATGATGCGCCGCCACGGTACGCTCCAATGCCGGCCGACCGGGACCGTCACCGACGATGGTCAAGTGCAACCCGGGCACCTGATGAACGCACAGACCCACGGCGTGAACCAGGTGTTCGAACCCCTTGACCGGGACCAGCCTTCCCACGGCGAGCAAGTGAGCCCCCGCCTTGGGCGACACCGTGGGTTGCAGGCGCTCCGGGACCGGGATGCCGGGGTAGACCACCTCGATTGCCGGGCGATCCCGGCCGATCAACCTGCGAACCTGTCGGGCTGTGGCCGGGGAGACGGCCATGATGCGGGCAATGCGAGGAGCAAGGAAGCGGTAGGCCTGGGCCGCCGTCCACCTCCGCCACAGGGCCATGTGGGGCACCAGCAGGTCTCCCTCAACCGAGGATACGACCGGTCGCCCCGAGGCCCACCCGGCCAACGCGCCAACCAGATCCGCACCGACGAAGACCGTGTGGATGAGGTCGGCTTGCCAGGCTTCTGCGTGCAGGCGGATGTCCCGGACGGCGTGCGCCAGGGAGCGTAGCTGAAGATTGAGTGAAGCGCACCGGATTCTGGGCAGATTCACAGGAAGTTCGAGCGTGTATCCAGCATCTTCTTCGGGGCTGTGGTAGAGCAGCAAGGGGCGAACGAGGTCCGGGTCCATGGTCCGGAACCAGGTGCGGAGGTGAGTCAGCGTTCCCCCCCGTGCCGGCAACGGAGTGACCAGCCAGAGGACGCGTACCGGTCCTGGGTTCCTCCTCGGCTTGTTGGAATTCCGGGCCATGGTCTCCGTTTCCGGCCGACACGCAGCGTCCCGGAGCCGTCCCCACCACTCGCCGCCATCCGGGCCGGCAACGGGATGTCGAGGGTGGCCCAGGCCGCTTCCGTTCGAAGGTGCCGGTCCTACTCGTTGCAGACTCCCCAAAGTCCGATTCCGGCAGTCCTCGCATACTCTTCCAGGGCTGCGAAGTAGGACTCGAACGCTGCACCGTCGGTGTACGGATAGTCGTAGGCATATCCACCAGCCACCAACTCCGCGTTCAGGAACCGGGAGAATCCTTCCCCAAAGAACACGTAGGCCAGGGTCCGGCCATAGGCGTCCACGTTGTCGTCCACCAGGGCCACGGCCGGATCGTAGGTGAGGCAGACATCGACATCGTCGACCTGGGCGTGCGCGTAGGCCGAAGCCTCGGG
>CAYQMG010000044.1:0-31282 GCA_964418585.1 uncultured Gammaproteobacteria bacterium
GCGATCGAGGGGACTGGGGACATCTGGGTGCGTATTTTTCAGGATGAACAGTGGGTGAAGGTGGAGGTCCGCGATTCCGGTTGTGGGATTGATCCTGCCCACATCAATCGACTGTTCGACCCGTTTTTCACCACGAAGGAAGTGGGAAAAGGCACCGGCCTGGGACTCTCGCTCTGCTACCGGGTTGTTCAGCGGCACGGCGGTGATATCCTTGTTGAGAGCGTGCCGGGGGAGGGGGCCGTCTTCACGGTGCGGTTGCCACGTCCGTCCCGGAATCAGGGGGGGACCGGAGGTGTTGGAGGTGTTGGAAGGACGGGGGGACCGCCGGCCGCACCGGGAGCCGACCAGGGAGGGGGAGAGATGGCGGGCCTGGACGATGGGAGTGGCGGGCCGGAGTCCGGCTGACGCTGCGGTTGAGGAGAGTTCATGGAGCCATTGCGAATCGACCACAAGAAGTTTCCGGTCTTGGTGGTCGACGACGAGGAGCACAATCTGGAGGTATTCCGCCTCCAGTTTCGCAACAAGTATGACATTCACGTCGCCTCGAGCGCGCAGGAGGCTCTGGACAAGGTGCGTCCCGGGTTGTGGGAGCCTGCGGTGGTGATTGCGGATCAACGGATGCCGGTGTGTCCCGGGATTGACTTGCTGCGTCAGATTGCCGAGCGGTGTCCGGGGACGGTGGGGATCATTTTGACCGCATACTCGGACTGGGACGTACTCATCCAGGCGCTTCATTCCGGGATTGTGTACCGGTATTTGAACAAGCCGTGGAAGAAGCAGGAGATGGAGATCATCATCCGTCAGGCGATTGAGCGGTACGCGCTGGAGCGGGAAAATCGCCGGCTGGTGAAACAGTTGTCGCGGATGAACGAGTATCTCCAGGACGAATTGAAGGAGGAGCGGGCGGTCACCACGGTGATCGGAGTCGACGGGGGGCTGGCGCCGTTGTACCAGATGGCCATGCAGGTGGCGGTGACCCCGTCCACGGTGCTGTTGCGCGGGGAGAGCGGAACCGGCAAGGAGGTGATCGCACGGGCGATTCACGCGAACAGTCCTCGAGCGAACGGTCCGTTCATCAAGGTGAGTTGTGCGGCCCTGTCGCCCTCGTTGTTGGAGAGCGAGCTGTTCGGGCATGAGCGGGGAGCGTTCACCGGTGCCGTGTCTGCGCGGCCTGGACGGTTCGAGTTGGCGCATCGGGGGACGATTTTTCTCGACGAGGTGGGGGACTTGCCCCTGGATCTGCAGGTCAAACTCTTGCGGGTGTTGCAGGAGCAGGAGTTTGAGCGGGTGGGGGGCACGCGGACCATCCAGGTGAACGCGCGGATCATCTCCGCCACACATCGAGACCTGGAGGCATTGATTCGGGAAGGCCAGTTCCGGGAGGACCTCTACTATCGTCTGAACGTGTTTCCGCTCTTCCTCCCGCCCTTGCGAGAGCGTCCCGAGGACATCCCGGCGTTGGTTCACTACTTTGTGGAGCGGTTCTGTCGCCGGTCCGGGCGCACGCCCCTGAACGTGCGGCCGGAAACCATGGAGGAACTGATCGCGTACCGGTGGCCCGGGAACGTTCGTGAGCTTCAGAACGTGATCGAGCGTGCGGTGATTCTGAGTCGCGGAGATACCCTGGAACTCGTGCCCTCGCAACTCGCGCCCGGGTGGCAGGGGGTGCCCCCTTCGAATGCCGGCTCCGGACCGGGGTTGGCCCCCCCGGACGCCTCGAGTCGGGAGGATGGCCTGGATGAGCCTTGCGACCTGGATGCCATGTTGCTCGAGTTTGAGCGGGACAAGTTGGTTGCCGCCTTGAAGCGTGCGCGCGGGAACAAGGCGGTGGCAGCCAGAATGCTCGGGTTGTCCCGGACCACCTTCTATTACCGCCTGCAACGGCATGGGCTCGTGTCCGCGTGAGATACCCCTTGACGTTCGGTCCCCTTCCGGCATATAAAAGCACGTTCCGCCGGAGCCGACGGACCCGGCCCGCAGGGTGGCGGTCGGGGTGTGCCTGCCGTGCAGGCCCGGCATCACGGACACAGGAGGTGCGGCACCATGATCAAGACCGTCGAGGACCTGGACATCCGCGGCAAAACCGTGTTCGTCCGCGTCGATTTCAATGTCCCCTTGTCGGACGGCCGGGTGGCCGACGACACCCGGGTTCGCGCCGCGCTGCCCACCATCCGCTACTGTGTGGACCAGGGCGCTCGAGTCGTGCTCGCGTCTCACCTGGGGAGGCCGAAGGGAGAGCGGAAGCCCGGGTTGAGCCTGGCCCCTGTGGCGGAACGGCTGAGCGAGTTGCTGGGCCGGGAGGTCCGCATGGCACCCGACTGCGTCGGTCCGGAAGTAAGCGCCCTCATCCAGGCATTGAATCCCGGGGAGGTGTTGTTGCTCGAGAACCTCCGGTTCCACAAGGCGGAGACTCGGAATGACCCCGAGTTTGCCCGACAACTGGCGGAGGGGGTGGACGTGTACGTGGACGACGCCTTCGGCTCCTTGCACCGGGCCCACGCCTCGGTGGCCGGGATAGCAGCGCACGTGGCCGAGAAGGGGATGGGTTACCTGGTTCAGAAGGAGTACGAGAACCTGGGCAAACTTCTTCAGGGGCCGGACAAGCCGTTTTTCGCCGTTCTGGGCGGCGCCAAGGTGGCTGACAAGATCCCGGTGATCGAGAACCTGTCGCACCGGGTGGATGCGTTCATCATCGGCGGAGCCATGGCGTACACGTTTCTCAAGGCTCAGGGGGTGCGCGTGGGCGCGTCTCGAGTGGAGCCTGAGATGTTGGAGCTGGCCACGAGATTGTTGAACGATACCGCCGCGCGGGGGGTCCAGATCTATCTTCCCATCGACCATGTGGTGGCGCCTTCGCCAGACCGGGGGGAGGAGCGGCAGGTGACCGAGGATGTGCACATTCCGGACGGACTGATGGGGTTCGACATCGGGCCGCAGTCCGTGCAGTTCTTCCACAATCTACTTTCCTCGGCCCGAACCGTGTTCTGGAATGGTCCCATGGGGATGTTCGAGGATCCACGTTTCGCGGACGGCACCCGTGCCGTGGCGGAGATATTGGCGGCGCACCCTGGATTCACGGTGGTTGGTGGCGGGGACAGCGCGGCCGCATTGGCCCGATTCGGGCTCAAGGAACGGATCACCCACGTGTCCACAGGCGGTGGCGCGTCGTTGGAGTTTCTCGAGGGCAAGGTCCTTCCGGGATTTGCTGCTTTGGAGCAATAGTTCATGCGTAGACCCATCATTGCCGGCAACTGGAAGCTCAACAAGACCCGGGACGAGGCTGCACAGCTTGCGCGCGACCTCAAGCAACGGGTCGGGTCGGTCACCCATTGCGAGGTCGTGGTGGCCCCGGTCTTTGTCGCCCTGGACGAGGTGCGACGGGTTCTCCAGGGCACCGTGATCCAGGTGGCCGGCCAGAATCTCTACTGGAAGGATTCCGGCGCCTTCACCGGTGAGGTTTCGGCCCCCATGCTCAAGTCGGTGGGATGTACCCACGTCATCGTGGGCCATTCGGAGAGACGGCAGTATTTCGGCGAAACCGACCAGACGGTCAACCGTCGGATCAAGGCCGCGCTCGACCACGACCTCACCCCGATTTTCTGTATCGGGGAGACGCTGGAGGAGCGGGAGCAGGATCGCACGTTCGAGGTGTTGACCCGGCAGGTGATCGGCGGGCTCGAGGGCATACCTTCAGGTCGGGTCGCCGGGATCGTGCTTGCTTACGAGCCGGTCTGGGCCATTGGAACCGGCAAGACAGCCAGCAACGAGCAGGCTCAGGAAGCCCATGCGTTCCTGCGTGGCTTGTTGGCCGAGCGCTTCGCACCGCATGTGGCCGCCGCCTGCCGGATCCTGTACGGAGGGAGTGTCAAGCCCGGCAATGTCGACGGCTTGATGGCCCAACCCGACATCGACGGCGCGCTGGTCGGCGGAGCAAGTCTGGACGCCGATAGCTTCGCCCGGATCGTCATGTTTGGACCCCATGCGCCCTGACCGCACCCGCACGGCGTCCGGCCGGAGCCAATCCCGATCCGGTCCGCGCGGGTGGGCCGGTCGAACGGAGGGGAGATGTATACCCTGATTCTTATTTTGCATGTCGTTCTGTGCATTTTCCTGATCATCGTCGTCCTGCTCCAGCCGGGCAAGGGCGGGGACGCCGGGATCGCCTTCGGAGGAGGCGGAAGCCAGTCCGTGTTCGGCGCTCGAGGTGCCACCACGTTCCTCCAAAAGCTCACCACCTACGCCGCAGTCCTGTTCATGGTGACCACCATCACCCTGGCCTGGTACTCGAGTGAGAGTGTGAGCCGCGAGTCGGTCATCGACGAGAACGTCCTTCAGAACCTGGACACCACCGGTGAAGGTGCAGACAAGGCCCCTGCCACCGACAAGGCAGAGGCGCCCAGCGATCAATCCGCCGGGGCCGGGCAATCCGCCGGCGTCGAGCAATCTGCTGGTGACGCTGCTGCGCCAGCGTCCAAGGACGCCGGCGCCTTGAAGCCTGCCGAAGGTGCAGCCGGTGGCGCGGATGACGCGCCGGAGGGGGCGGCCCACTGAGCCGGGGTGCGGCCGGGCGGGTCAAAAAAACAGTTGTCAAGCCCGATCGTTTTGGCTATAGTGAGCCCGCTTTCCGCCAGACATCGTGGAATCAGGCGCGCGAGGGTGGCGGAATAGGTAGACGCGCCAGCTTGAGGGGCTGGTGGGCGACAGCCTGTAGGGGTTCAAGTCCCCTCCCTCGCACCAGACGAGCCGATGCGCTTTGCGCGTCGGCTTTTTTCTTTTCTCCCGTCCCCGCACCTGCCTTTCATTCATGCTTTTCTTTTCCAGGCCCGAATCGGATGCTGGAGGGGCGCGCCTCGCTGACGACCCGCTTTGCGCTTGATACAGCCGTCCGGGAGTGTTAGAAGTTCTCCAGGCGTTGCACCCTGTCGACCCATTCCCATGTCCAGATGGAAGCGAGATGTCTGAGTTGATTGAGCCTGAAGAAGTAGAAGAAGCACTTCGCGACCTGTTGAACGAGATTCCTGCCGAGCCCGTCTCACTGGAGTGGATAGATGAGGCGCTTCGTTCTGTTCGAACCCGTCTCGAGGAATCCATGCTCGAGGCTGCTGGTGGTGGCGCAGGGACCGGGGAGCCGATAGAAGTCCCCGGGTATGTGCCTCGAGACACCTCGGAACTGGCCCTGGCTGCCGAAGAAGAGGAGAGTGAGGAGCATGCCAGGCGGCGGCGGGCTATCCAGATCGCGTTGGATGAACAGGAGGCCAAGTCCGGCGGGTCGAAGCTGCTGGGCCAGATCATTGCCACCAAGATCGATCATGCCAAGGTTTCTGTGCAGCCCCTGGATCTGCCTCCGGAGTTCAAGCGGTTGGCCCCCCGTGCCGAGGAGGAGGTCCCGGAAGAGGAGCCGCCGCCCGAGATTCCCGAGCCAGGACCCGAGCTTCAGTTGGCTGACGAGCGTGGGGTGGTCGGCGGGGTCGAGGAGGAGGAGGAGGAAGCGGCGGGCCCGGAAGCTCTGAAGGCCGAAACCGGAGGAGCGTTGGAGGCGCCGGCGGTCCCCGAAAAAATCCTGTCTTTGGAGGAATCGGCATTGGCCGCGGAGCCGGCGGCCGACGGGCCGGTCGAGGAAGGTTCCGGCCCAGGAATCGAGCGCGCCGAGGCGGCCGAGGAGGACCTGGACACCATGTCATGGCAACCGGACCAGGGTCCGGCGGGTGCCCCGGAACTCGAGTTGGCCGTGAGGGACGTGGGCGAGGGGGTTGCCATCCCTCCAGAGCACGAGGCGGACGGCGGACCTGGTGTCGGAGCAGGCGCTCGGGAAGGGATTGGGGCGTCACCCGAGGACGGGGAATCGGCCCAGGATGGTCCGCAATTTTCCCTCGACCTGTCTGACACCGGCATGGAGTCGTCGGGCCTGGAGGAGGGGGCTCCGGGGCTCGCCTCGGGTGTTCTGTCCGTGGGCGAGGGCGGTGGAGGCGGAGAGGCCGGCGGGGAGTCGGCGGAGGTGCGGGGGGAGGCCCTGTCCGAAGGCGCGTCGGCGGGAGGGCTGGAGTCCACGGGTGGCGCCGAGCTTGGCGTCGGAGCGGACTGGACCCGGGAGGCATTGGAAGAAGAAGCGGGTCCGGAGATTGCCGACGTGTCTCTGGTCGCGCTCGGCGACAACGACCCGCTCCCGGTGGCCGACCTGCCGCTCATTCACCCCCACCGGTATCAGACCCAGGTACGTATTGGGGCCGGGTCGCAAGGGATCGTGGCCGAGGTGCGCGATCGCTATCTTGCCCGGCAGGTGGCTTTGAAGGTTCTACGCAAGGAACTGGCAGGCAATGCCCGTGCGGTCCACCGGTTCTGGCGCGAAGCGCAGATCACCGGTCAGTTGGCCCATTCCGGAATCGTCCCCATTTTCGACATCGGGGTCCTGTCCGACCGGTCGCCCTACTACACCATGCGCCGGGTACGCGGCATGACTCTGCGGACCATCCTGCGCAAGCTGCGTCGTATCGCTGCCGGGGAGGAAGAAGAGGCAACCGGGATGGATCCGGGAGAGGAGCCCGAGGTGTTCGCCTGGGCGGAGACCGACGGTACGGTCGGGGACAAGGAGGCGGAGATTCCCGAGGGTTCCAGGGATTCGGCCGGGAGTACCGAGGCCGGGTCCACCGGGGAAGGCGCCGCGGAAGGCCTGGCCACCTCCACCCCGGAGCCTGTCCCATTCGAAAAGGTCTACTCGAGGCGACGCCTGCTCGAAATCCTCATCTCGGCCGCCCACACGCTCGGCTATGCCCATGCCCGTGGGGTGATCCACCGGGATGTCAAGCCCGGCAACATCATCATCGGCTCCTACGGGGAGGTGTTGGTGCTCGACTGGGGGATAGCCCGCGTACTGGGCAAGGCTGGTCCCGACGTGGACGAAGGCCCTGTGGTCCTCGACATGGACGACCCCGAGCGTTCCATGCAGGGGGTGGTCAAGGGCACCCCCGCCTACATGTCGCCGGAGCAGGCTCGAGGCGACGTGGCCGCCCAGGGACCCTGGACCGACGTGTATGCGTTGGGGCTGATCCTCTACGAGATCCTGGCCGGAGAGCCTGCCCGCAAGGGCGTGGGCGGGGAGTCCGCCATGGCCATGGCCCGGGATGGGGTGGCCCCTTCCTTGAAAGAGCTGTCCGCAGGCAACGTGGAAGACCCCATTCCATCCGAGTTGATAGAGATCTGCGCCCGCTGCCTCGAGGCCGAACCATCGAAACGTTTCCCGGACGCCGAAGCGTTCGCCACTGCGCTCGAGGCCTACACGACCGGCGAACAGCGGCGGGAGATCGCCGAGCGCCGGGCGCTCGAGGCGGAACACAAGGTGGCGATGCTCGCCGAGATCGACGATGAGATCGCCTTGCTCGAGGAGGAGGTGGAACTCCTGCGCAAGAGCGTGCAACCCTGGATGGACATCAGCAGCAAGCGGAAAGTGTGGGCCAAGGAGGACCGGTTGCGGGCCACGCGCCAGAAACGGGACGACACGTTGGCGCAGGCGCACGAACTCTACACCCAGGCGTTGGGCGACGATCCGGACAACCGGCGTGCCCGGCGCGGACTGTGCAAGCTTTACTACGAGCAACTCCTGGAAGCGGAGCGGTGGGGTCGGACCCGGGAATCCCGTCGACTCGAGGCGGAACTCAAGCGGCTGGACGACGGCTTGTTGGCTACCGCCTTGCGTGGGTTTGGGGCCATTGAGTTGACCTCGGAACCCGACGCCGCGGGCGTGTGGAGCTTCGACCTTCGTCCAAGGGACCGTCAGTTGAAGCCAGCCGAAGGCCGCTACCTCGGCACCACGCCCCTGTCCACCCACATGCCCATGGGGAGCTATTTGGTGGAACTGCGGTGGAGCCAGGGGGACGACCAGCTGGTGGTCAAGTACCCCGTCCGGATCCGCCGGCAGGAAAAGTGGAGCGGCCATGTCCGGGTGCCGCGGCGGATCCCCGAAGGATTCGTCTTCGTCCCTGGAAGTACTTTCGTGTTCGGGGGGGACCGGGAGGCCCCCGGATCAGGCCCCAGGCAGGAAGTCTGGGTGGACGACTTCCTCATCGCCATCTTCCCGGTCACCTGTGCCGAGTATCTGGAATTCTTGCAGGACATGCTGCGCAAGAATCCCAATGAGGCAGCCAAGCGGGTTCCCCGAAACCCTGGACCAAAAGGAGGAGAACCCCTCTGGCCCAGGGACCCCTCCTCCGGATACCGGATTCCCGGCGTGGACCCTCACGGTGGACGCTGGTCCCCTCAACTCCCGGTTCGGTGCGTGTCCCGCGAAGACGCGGTCATGTATTGCCTCTGGCTCTCCTCGAAAACACGACTCCCGGTCCGGCTGCCAACCGAAATGGAGTGGGAAAAGGCAGGCCGCGGGGTGGACGGCCGCTCCTTCCCCTGGGGGAACGAGTTCGACCCCTCGTTCTGCAACATGAAAGATTCCCAACCCGGCGCGCCGGAACTGGCCCCCGTCGGATCCTTCCCGGTCGATTGCTCCCCCTACGGGGTCCGGGACATGTCCGGCGGCGTGATCGAGTGGTGCGCCGGCCCATTCAATCGCGACGGCGTACTCGGTATCCAGAAAGGTGGGTTCTGGCTCGCCTCGGAGCCGAACTGCCGCCTCGCTCGCCGGTTCGGTGTCTTCCCCACCGAGCCCGAGAAATTCTGCGGCTTCCGGGTCGCCATCTCGTTGGAGGATTGAGCGGGGACCCCCGCCCACATTGACCATGAGGACGCCTGCGTTGAAAGTCGGAACCCCAAAGCACTTCCTCTGGCTTCACGGCATCATCGCCGTCGTGCTTGTCCTCAACGCCATCGACGGCGTGCTCACACTCTACTGGATCTTCAGCGACATGGCCACAGAGGCCAACCCCCTCATGGACACGCTCATCGCCTTCGGTCCGGTCCCCTTCATCATCGTCAAGATGACCATCGTGTTCCTCGGCTCCTTCTTGCTCTGGCGCCTCAGGCGACACGCCTGGGCCGTTTGTGCCGTGTTCGCCGCGTTCCTCGCCTACTATTTCATCCTTCTCTACCACCTGAGCGCCATGAACATCCAGTTAATAGAAAAAATGTTCGAGTGAGTACAATGCGGCGGTGCATGACCGGATCCACTGGAACGGCCCGGTGCACCGAAGCGTCGGAGGACACAGGTTTTCATCGCCATTGCATGTCGAACAGGTGGATTGAAAAGAACCGGGCGGCACGCCCCCCGTGGCATGCGGGGGTCGTCAGGCGCGTTGGGAAGCGTTGTGGAGGTCCTGTGCGGGTGCTATGGATCAACACGGGAGGGGGTGCACCCGGTCCCTGGGGAGCGGTCTGCCGGGCGAATCAGGCGGAGCGGGTGTGGGTGGTGGACTGCGGCGGCCTCGTGCCGAAAGGCAGCGGTGGCGAATGTGGAGGTGTGTGTTGAATTTGGACAGCTTCATCCAGGAAATGGTGCGGATGTCCGCTGGCGCGCTGGTGTTGAATTCGGACAGGAAGGGTCTGCTTCATCTCCCGTCCGGGAACAAGTTTACGAAGGTGCCGATTTCGCATCAGCAGCTTACGAACATGTTGCTCGAGGCCGCGCCCGAGCAGTATCGACCTGGGATCCGGAAGGGTCAGGCGCCGCCGGTATTTCGTCACTATTATGACGATGAGCCTTTCGTGATCCGGGCCGATTCCAATGGTGGGACCTGGAGTATCAAGGTGACCCGAGAGCGGGCTCTGGACGGGCGGGCTCGAGTGGGTGGGGTTGGGACCCGTGGTGCGGATCCGGCGGCCGGGACCGGTGGGGGCGGGGGGCGTCCGGAGCATGCGGTTTACTGGTCCGGGAAGGTGGAACCGCCCTGGGGTGCTCGAGCCGGTGGTGAGAATCTGGCGGCCAAGGAGGCGCCTCGGCCGGTGAGCAAGCCGGGACTGGCCCCCCGGGCCGCGGCAGGGGAGGCGGAGGGTCGGCAGGCGTTCATCAACCCGGTGGTCGCCATGCCGGTGGGCACCCCGCCCAGGCTGGGTGCGTCGGAGCCCGAACCGGTATCGCCGAAGCCGCCGGAGACGGCGCAACCTGCCCCAGCCGTCTCGAGGAAGCAGGCGCCTCCCTCGCCCATCGTGGGTACCTCCGACGACCTGGCAGCACTGGCGGCCGATCCGCAGGAATTCAGTGCGCCCGGCCCGGTGACTTCGTTGCGGGCGGAACCCGGGGCGCGGCCCGGACAGCCTCCCCGGATCGATCGTATCTTGAGGAAGCTCGTCGCGGTCGGCGGGTCGGATCTTCACGTCACCGCCGGTCAGATCCCGCGCTGCCGTGTAGGGGGCAACATCGTGCCGTTGCCGGACGAGGGGCCCATCAGTGCGGAAGAACTCAAGGTGATGCTGTTCGAGATCATGCCTTCCCGGATCCAGGAGGAGTTCACGAAGACCAAGGACGGGGATTTCGCACACAGCATCGAGGGGGTGGCCCGGTTTCGCGTCAATGTCGGCGTGGATCATCACGGAATTTTCTCCGTGGCCCGGGTCATCCCGAACGAGATCCTCAAGCCCGAGCAGATCGGACTACCCAAAAAGGTTCTGGACCTGTGCTTTCTGAGCAAGGGCATGGTCCTGGTGACCGGTCCCACCGGAAGCGGCAAGTCGACCACCTTGGCCACGCTCATCGACGTGATCAACTCCAACCGGGAGGATCACATCATCACCATCGAGGATCCGATCGAGTTCGTGCACCCGGACACCAAGAAGTGCCTCGTGCACCAACGGGAAGTCGGGGAGCACACGAGTTCATTCAAGCGGGCGCTCAAGGCCGCCCTTCGAGAGGATCCGGACATCGTTCTGGTCGGGGAGATGCGCGATCTCGAGACCATCGCCATCGCGTTGGAGACCGCTTCCACCGGACACCTGGTATTCGGCACGTTGCACACGTCCACCGCGCCTTCGACCGTGGATCGGATCATCGATCAGTTTCCGGCCAATCAGCAGGAGCAGATTCGGGTGATGCTGTCCGATTCGCTCAAGGGGGTCATTGCCCAGACCCTGTGCAAGCGCATCGACGGAGGGCGCGTGGCCGCCTTCGAGATCCTGATTTGCAACCGGGCGGTGGCCAACCTGATCCGCGAGGGGAAGACGTTCCAGCTCTATTCCACCATGCAGACCACCAAGGCGAGCGGGTCGATCACCCTGAACGAGTCGCTCCTCACCCTGGTCAAAAAGCAGATCATCTCGCCCGAGGAAGCCTACATCAAGGCGGTGAACAAGGACGAACTGAAGGATGCCATGGCCAAGCTGGGGATTCGGCCGAGTCTCCAGACCATCGACGACTACTGATTCCATGCCTGGGCTCTGTTCCGTTCGAGCAGGCCCGGTCCCTGGCTCGCGGACTCAGAGGGGCCGCTGCTTGATTCGGGCGGCGTTTCGAGGATACCGGTGAGGGACTGCTGCGGTCACCTCGAGTACCAGGAGGTGGAACTGGGCCTCGCCGGTCCGGTAGGAGAGGCGGCGTACCGGCCGGCAGTGGAGTGTCTCGAGCGCGTGTCGAGCCTCTGACAGTTCCTGATCCACGTTGGGTCCCTTGTAGGCTGCCAGGTAGCCGCCGGGACGGCAGAGCGGCGCCCCCAGTTCCACGAGTTGGCGAAGGGGGGCGACCGCGCGTGCGGTCACCAGGTCGAACCGTTGGCGCCAGGCCGGGTCGTGGGCCAGTTCCTCGGCGCGCCCCCACCTGCAGGAGGTGTTGCGCAGTCCGAGTGTGTCGATGAAAGACTGGAGTGCCCGCACCTTCTTCCGGGTGGCTTCGAGCAGGACCACCTCGAGCTGGGGACGTGCGATGGCGAGGGGGATGCCGGGCAGTCCGCCCCCGGACCCCAGGTCCAGGAGCGTGTGGGTCGATTCGACCTCGGGGCACTGGAGCAGGCGGAGGGAGTCGGCGATGTGTCGGTTCCACAGGGCGGCGGAATCGCGCGCCGCGGTGAGGTTCATACGGGCGTTTTCGGCCAGAAGCAGGTTTGCGAACTGGTGGAGTTGCTCGACGCGGTTCGGATCGAGGGCAACCGGTGGTGTCCCCAGTGGACTCGAGTCCCTCATGTCGGTCTTTCCTCTGGTTCTTGGGTCAGAAAAGGGCGAGCGCCTCCCCTCCCGGCGCCCCAGGGTGTAAAACGAGACCATCGGCTTCGGACCAGGAAGCCCGGGGCAAGCCCTCGAGTGGCAGGATCAAGATCAGTAGGTCAGGCCCCACCCGGCTTCGGTCATGCAGGTGAGGTAGGCGTCGCTGCACGTTTGCACCGAGCCGTAGTCGTAGGAGCCGGTGCCGCAGGCGCAGTTGTAGTAGTCGGCGACGCAGCTCAGGATCGGATCGCACGCCTCGGAAACGCCCGCGTCTTCACAATCCTGGACCGCTTCCGCCAGTGAGCAGATGAGCGCCTCACACGGGTCGGTGCTCTCGGGGTCACAGTTTTCGATCATACCCGGAACGTCCTCCGGATCGATGGGGCCGGGTGTGGCGTCGGCGGTGGCGTCGTCGTCATCATCATCGGATCCGTTGCAGCCCATCCACGAAGTGCCGAGCAAGGCCAGGACCGCCACGGCTGCGAAAGCCTTGAGCAGGTCGCGCATCATGTTGAACCTCCTTACATCTTCTCCAAGTGAACGGATATTCCTGGTCGCCCGGGGAACCAAGGGATGTCCCGGCGACTGTCCGGCCGCCTCCGTCGCCCCGAAAGCCTTCCCGAACGGGCGGCCGGCTGGGCGACGCGACTACCGGGCGCCGGACCCGGCGACGGCAGAGGCCAATGTCCGATCGGCAGCGGACGACAACGAGGATACCACATCCTGGAGCCAGCCGGTGGCGGATTTTTTCGCCCGGGTCGGCAGGGCGGGGATGGTCTCGAGGTAGGCCCCTGGGGAGGCCGATGAGTGGAGGGTCTCGAGGAGGTGATCCCGGAGGCCGGGGTCGCCTTCGAATGAGGAGAAGCCTTCGAGCAGTTCCCGGAGGGCGGGCCAGGCGACGACCAGACGCTGCTGGGCCTCGATGGAGCGTTCGGGTGCCCCCTGAGCCCGGAGTCGTGCCACGGATTCGGGCACTAGGTCCACGAGGCGTTGGAGTTGCTTGATCCGTTCGTGGATACCCGAGGTGATGGTTTCCTGAGCGGCCTGGTAGAGGATGGCGTGGTCCGGTTCTGCGAACAGGGGGCGGACGTGCTGGTACCATTGCCAGAGCGCGGCCAGGTTGCCGATGTATCGGAACGTTTTCTTGAGCTTGACCGGCAAGCCTGCCAGGACCTTGGGGTCGAACGTCATTTCGAGCTGGATGGGTTTTTCGGAGAGCAGGAACCGTCCCTCGCGCACGTCGCGGCGATAGACCGCGCCAGGGCCGAGGAAGGCGCCGTAGCCGACCCGGAGGGGGCCCACCGAGGCGGCCAGTCCGCCGAGAAAGATGCGGGGTTGGTCGAGCAGGACGCCTCGAGGCACGTCTCCGAACAGGGAAGGCGTCACCTTGTCTCCACGGGGGGTGAAATTGAAGTGGATGTATCCTGACCCGACTTCGCTGTGGTCCTTGCGACCGGTGCCTCCGGCCATCAAGCAATCGCAGAAGTTGATGAGACTGCCCAGCGTGACGTAAGGGAGCAGGATGGTTTGCTTGAGGCCCACGCAATGTGCTGCGCTGGCTTGCTCCTCGAACAGGGTTCCCTCGCGCACGTGGGCACCTGATCGTGTGTTCGCGCCGTCGAGCATGGTTGCGCCTCGGTAGAAGCCTCCGTCGAGCACCACGTTCGGCCCCAGGACGCAGTTTTCGATGGTCACCGGGGCTTCGCGGCCGAGGCTCACGTTCGGGCCGACCCAGGTTCGAGCGCCGGCGATGCGGGTGCCCGCGTGGATTCGTGCAGTGGGATGGATGCGGTTCAGGTCCACTTCTTCGCCGATTTCCACCGTTTCCGGGCAAGGACAGTGGACCCCCCGGTCGATGAGGGCGGCCACGCGCTTGCGGTGTGCCTTGATTCGGTTGACGGCGTCGGTGTTGGTACACAAACTGAGGATGTCGTTCATGTTCGCTCCCTGGCTTGCGTGCAAGGTTCCCGGTCCGATGGGCCGCATCGTGCATCGAGAAGGGGGGCGCGTCAACAAAGGAGCGCTTCATACTTTGCTTGACGTTTTCGCGGAGTCGATATAACGTGTTGACAGGCAAGGATAGTAGCGCTGTCAATAGATGCGAGGTCCCGATGTCATTCTCAATACGACCCTGGTTCGTTGCCCCCGTTCTTCTTGCCTTCAGTGTGGCCTGGACCATTCCGGGGTGCGGCTCCGGTTCTTCCGACGATGACGAGGCCACGCCCACGCCGGGGACGCCTGTGGTCACGCCCACACCCGGCGACGATGACGCAACCGGCGACGACGATACCGTCGGCGACGACGACATCACCGAACCCCCGGCGCCCACCTTGCCGCCCAACGTGCTCGACACGGGGAACTGGTACGTGCCGACGCATGACCGGATCGAGGAGTTCGCCGAGATGAACGGCGGGAGCGTCGGCGTGGTGAACGCCCCGGTGGCGGTGGTCGCCTGGGAGGACACGGCCATCTTTGGGAGTATTGCGGAGGCCACGTTTCGCTACCAGGTTTTCAACCTGGCGTTTCAGATCGAGCCGGGATTGATGGAGGAGATCGTGCCCATCGCGGCGGGTCCCACCTTTGATTCCCCGGCCACGGTTACCACGCTCAGCCCCGAGTTCGGGGAAATCCCGATCGCAGACCTCCAGCAGGACATCCTGGAGGACTACAACGTTCTCTACTACCAGGCGGAATCGCTCGGCTGCACCCCCAGCGACACCGAGGAGGGCGGGGCCGGCAACCGGGACACCTGTATCCCGCTGGATGACCTCAAAACCACCGAGTCCTACAAGGATTTCGTCGCCAAGTTCATCTACCTCTACGAGGGACTCAAGGCTCACCCCGACGTAGGGCCGGGCTTCACTGCCCCCATGATCGCACGCCTGCTGGGCGGCTATGCCGAAGGGGTCGTGCAAACCATGGCCCGGGCGGCGTTCGACGCTGAACGGGCGCTGCCCATCGCGGTCATGACCATCACCAGCCCCAATGTGGGCGTCGTGGGCAGCGTCTCGGCCACCTATCGGCAGGGGATTCGCACCATACCGGAAATGGAGGACCTCTTCAACTACTTGCGTCGGGCCGGATTCGACCTCTGGGTCGTCACCAGCGCAGCCCAGCCCCTGGTCGCCGCCGTGGCCAACACCGTGGATACCGGGTACCTGGTGCCTTCCGAACGGGTCATCGGGATCGAGCTTGAGCTGGGGCGGGGCGTCAATCCCAAGCTCACCACCTATCTCAAGAGCGGGGAGCCGGTCCCGTGGGGACCGGGGAAAGTGGATGCCATCGACCAGAAGATCGGCAAGGACCCCATGTTCGTGTTCGGTGCCACCGCCGGCGACTACCAGATGCTGACCGCCTACGCGACCCAGGCGCTGCAAGTGGTGATCAACCACAACGAAGGATGCCCCATCAACCAGCTCTACGCCATCGTGGCCACCGGGGACATCTACCGGGGTGAGTACCTCCTCCAGGGCGTCGACGAGAACACCGGCGTGTTCCGCTCCGCCCAGGAATCCATCGCGCTCGGTCAGTCCTCTCCCACCGCCTTGCCCACCACCACCGATTGCTCCGGTTGATGCCTCGACACCCATCCCCATCTCCCACCCGGTCGGCGTTCGTGCGGCTGCGCCGGCCGTCCACGCACGCCGCCGCCGTTTCTCCGCATTTCGTGCTTCCGTTGGAGAGACGAACGGACTATCATCTGAACGCACGATGGTTGCTTCGATGTGGTCCTGGAATGTGGAGCAGTGGGAAATGAACAAACGTCTTGTCTTGTTGTTGATGATGTTCGTGGCCTCCTCGCTTTTCGGCGGGTGCAGGCGGGTGGCCCAGGTGCTGCTGTCGGACGACGATGACTTCGGTCCGTTTTTGAGCGGGCAGACCTGCCCCAACATTGATGCCGAGCCTCTCCCCACGTTCGACCCTTGCGACGGGGTCACTTGCGATGGACACGGAACCTGCCAGGTGGAGGACGGTGTGGGCGTCTGCTCCTGTGACGAGGGATACGAAGCCCGGGGCTATCACTGTTGGGCCGCCCAGGACGCCCCCGCCTCCTGGACCGTCCTGGTCTACATGAGTGCGGACAACAACCTTGAGGAATTCGGCATGGACGACCTCATCGAGATGATGGAGGTGGGGTCCACCGATTCGGTGAATCTGATCGTTCTGTCGGACCGGAGCGCCGACTACGTGGTCGAGGATGTGGGAGGGATCGATGACTGGACCAGCAGCAAGTTGCTTCGGGTAGAAAAGGGCGCCCTTACCGAGTTGGACGATCTCGGGGAACTCGACATGGGGGACCCGGCCAACCTGGCGGACTTCATTGAATTCGCGCTCACCAGCTATCCGGCGGACCGGTACATGATCGATTTCTGGAATCATGGTGGGGCCTGGTACGGGTTCGGATGGGACGAGGGTGACGGAAACGACGAGTTGCCGCTCAACGAGATTGCGCTCGGCCTGGAAGAAGGACTCGCCGCGGCCGGGGTGGACCACTTTGATGTGATCGGGTTCGACGCGTGCCTCATGGCCACCCTGGCGGTCGCCCAGACGGTGCAGCCCTACGGCCACTACCTGGTGGCGTCCGAGGAGTTGGAGCCGGGCCACGGCTGGAACTACGCCGCATTCCAGGCCCTCGTGGACGACCCCACCATGGACGGGGCCGCATTGGGTCAGGCCATTGTCGATGCCTTTGCAGACCAGGCCGAGGCCGAGGGGACCGAAAACGACATCACCTTGTCGGTGGTCGACTTGACCCGTATCAATACACTGTTCCCCGCCTTGTATGACGGAATCCAACTGCTCCTCGAAAACGTGGCCGCCTACTCCCCCGACATCGTCGACGCACTCCGCGACACTCCGGCCTACGGTGCCATGATCGACCCGCGCCAGTCTTACCACTCGGTGGACTTCTGGTCACTTCACGATGGAATCGCCTCGCTGGTGCCCGATTTCGAAGGACCTTACGCCAACCTCCAGGCAGCGCTCGAGGACATGGTGATCTACAACCATGCCGGGGCCGGGATGGAAGGCTCCACCGGTCTCGCCGTCTACTTCCCTCGACA
The DNA here is from genome assembly GCA_964418585.1 of uncultured Gammaproteobacteria bacterium. Lineage (GTDB taxonomy): Bacteria > Myxococcota_A > UBA796 > JAJRTE01 > JAJRTE01 > JAJRTE01. The sequence goes on from CAYQMG010000044.1 coordinate 17,133, forward strand.
GTGCAAGTACTACGACAACGCCTACGACGATGTGGCCGGCATGAGCATGTGGCGGGCGTTCATCAAGGGTTTCTGGACCGACGTCTCCGAGGATGTGACCGGACCTCAGTTCCTCAACGAAGGGCACATCGCCGACCTCCTGTTCGAGGAGGACAACTGGATGAAAGTCTATGGTCGGCTCGACCCCGCCACCGTGGATGACCTCTACTACACCGGGTTCTTCTTCTCCGTGGACACCGGTGAGGTGGAACTGGTCATGGGAGAGGAAGCCGCAGATTATGACCCGGACCTGAACGTGGTATCCGCCCGCTGGGACACGTCCGCGGTCACTGTGGGCCAGGAGGGCGTGGAAACCAGCTACGCCTACTACCGACTCGTCCCCTACACCGAAGACGGCTTGCTCGAACTCACCATCCCCTTCGCCTACTTCGAGCAAGGCGCCGACGCCGATGTCACCGGCTGGGTCGACTGGCAGATCCTGGTCGACCCGAACACCGGAGACACGGTCTCAGATACCTTCTTCCTCTACGGACTCGACGACGACGAAAGTCAGGGGGTGGGCGAACTGGTCCCGGTCGATGGCGCCGAATTCGTCCCGGTGGTCTACGTGCTCGACTTCGACACTCCGGAGGATTCGGGCTGGTACCTGTTCGATGTGGCTCCATTCAGTGCCACGGACCCACTGGAGTTCGGCTTCGCATACCTCCCGGATGACGTGAGTTACTGGCTCTACTTGAGTGCCGAGGACGTGTCCGGCAACATGGACCTGGTCTGGGTCGAGGTTGAGAACAACTAGTCATGATTCCGACCGCCTGACTCGATGGCGACCGGTCGAAAAGTGCGGCCGACCACCGCCAGAAAATGGAACAGAGGAGCGAGACGTGAAAAGGCTGTGGATACTGACCCTGGTGGTCACCCTGGCTGGGTGGGGGTGCAAGACCGATGAGCATGTGGAAAAAGACGACCCGGTGCCCGGGCCGGTGGTGACCGCCCCGGACCAGGCGGACGGCAGCGCAACTACAGGGACCGAGGAAACCTCCTCGAGCGCGTCCAGCGGGGACGAGGATGGCGGGGGGAGCGTGCCGGTGGCGGAGGAGAAGGTGGAAGGTTCCACGACCGGCGCCCGAAAGGTCCGGGTGCGTTCGTCCGTGTCCGGGTGCCTCTCCCAGAGCCGGGGTCAGGAGCAACCGGAGGCGCCGAGCCGGGCACGCGGTGCGCCCGACCGGTTCGTGGTGACCGGTCAGAAAGGCAATGTGGCGGTGGAACAGTCCTTCAGCCATGCCTGCTGCCTCGAGTCCAGAACCAGTGCCACACTCGAGGGTTCCACCGTGGTGGTGACCACCGAACTGATGGGCACCCCGTGCCGGTGCATGTGCGCTTCCACCATCCGATCGGCCGTCTCCCTCCCCCCCGGGACCTACACCGTTCGGATCGTGCACAGGCAAGGAGAAAACGTGCGTGAACGGCACGTGGAGCGAGCAACCGTCCGGTAGGCGCAACGCCGGGAACGGCAAGGGGCTCGCCATGTCGATTCATTCCTGATAGTTCGCGCGAAGCTGACAGGTCTCGTAGGCCTGGGCGCAGGAAACCATTGCCTCGGTCTGGAATTCATCCTCGGGGCATACGCAACGATAGTAAGCATCGAGACATTCCAGAACCGCCTGGCAGTAGGAGGTTTCTTCCGTGCCCTGGCAGGTCGCAATGGTGGTGGCGGCCGAGCACACGATTCGTTCACACGGGTCCGGACTCAGGGGCTCGCACTCGTCCATTTTTTCCTGGAGTGTATCCCATCCTCCGGATGGGGTGGCGTCGACCGGCTCGAGCGTGGGTCCGGCACATGCGCCGAGTGCCGCACATACCGTGACGAACGCGCGACGGGCGATGCGTGGTAGCAGGAATCGGCGGACGGGGTGACGCATCGTGACCTCCCGAGTCAGGCGCAAACGCTTATTATACCCGTTTCTGACTCAAATGGCGCGAAGAACGAACCTCGCTCAGGCGACTCGAGAGAGGTTCTCGAAAACCCCGTGAGGAGCAATCAGGGGAACACGGTTCCGGGGTGGGGCGCACAGGCGACCGAAGCGACGGCCGGGGTGAGGGATCGCCGGTTCGGGCGGCAAGCGAAAAAGGGCGTGGAAAAGGTCACTGGGTTCGGAGTTCGGCCACCTCGGCCATGGTGTAGTAGAGGAAATCAGCGCCTCGAGGCCCTCCGTAGGCGCCCAGGTCGTTGCGGGAGCCGTCCGGATCGTTGTCGTTCGCGTCCGGGTTCCCTGCATCAATGGCTGCGGAATCCTGCTTGAGCCGGTAGTCGTCATCCTCGACCACAAAGTCGGTGGGATCGTTGATCAGGCCCGGGTCCACGTTCAGGTCTGTGGCGTCCAGGGCGAGGCCCACCACGTCGGTGGCGCCGCCAGCGGAGTAGTAGAGATTGTAGGTAGAAACGAACTGATTCGCATCTGTGACGAATAAGTTGGCTCCACTTGCTGCCTGGTTGAACGCCAGGATGTTGTTGCGGGCGGTCACGCGGCCGGAACTGACGCGGATGCCGCCGCCTTCCGAGACTGCCTCATTGGCGACCAGGATGTTGTTGATGAAGAAGCCTCCTTCGGTGACGTTGAAGACCCGGATACCGCCGGCATTGGGGTCGGCATCGTTGTAGGCGATGACGTTGTTGGCGAGGGTGGGGTAGGAATCGTGGAGGCAGACGCCTGCGCCGCCTCCGGGGATGGCCTTGGAGTTGTCCACGTCGTTGAACGCGATGATGTTGTTGGAGACCAGGCCGCTGCTTTCATAAGCGAAGAGGCCGCCGCCGTAGCGGCCCGCGTGGTTGTCGATGATGACGTTTCCGGTGATGTCTCCGGAGGACTGGGACAGGTTGACGCCGCCGGCGTCATAGTCGGCGACGTTGTTGCGGATGATGTTGTCCACGAGGTCCACGGGTCCCTCGTCGAGGTAGAGTGCGCCGCCGCTTCCATCCACAGAGTTGTCTTCGATGATGTTGTCGGCGATGAGGGGCGATGCGCCTCGGGTGCAGATGGCGCCACCGTAGCGGAGGCCGGTGATTTCGCCGAAAGCGTTTCCGCAGAGGTCTCCATCGGTGCCGCGGCCGCCGCGGATGGTGAAGCCCCGGACCACGGCGGTTCCGTCGGTTCCTTCCCCATTGATGAAGAGGAAGATCGAATCGGCTCCGTCCGGATTGGTGGTTTTGCCGCCTCCGTCGATGATGGTGGATTCGGGACCGAACATGGAGGTGAGGTAAAGATCCTTTCCACCGAAGTTGATCTTTTCATTGTAGGTGCCCGGGCCGACCGCGATGGTTTGGCCGGTGAAAGCCGTGTCCACTGCCTCCTGGATCGAGGTGAGGACCGGGGCGTCGCTGTAAGGATTGGTGCCGTCCACGGTCACGTAGAGGTGTACGGTGCGGTCCACTCCATCGCAGTTTTCGTCCACGTTGTTTTCGTCGACCTCTGCGGCCCCGGGATGGATGGCGGGGTCGGCGTCGTCGCAGTCGAGGCTGTTGTCCGCCTGGCCGGCACCTGGGCTGCAAGCGGCCGTGGGGTGTGAGGGGTCGCCAAATCCATCTCCGTCTGCGTCGGTGTAGACGGTCTGGTCGGGTTCCTCATCCACCTGGGCGTCGCAGTCGTTGTCTTTCTGATCGCACACGTCGGTCGCCCCGGGATAGATCGTTGCGTCCCAGTCGTCGCAGTCGCCTGATTCTTCCACGTATCCAATCGGTTGCATGCAGTCAACGGTGGTGGATTCCTCGTTCCCGTACCCGTCTTCATCCACGTCGCGGTACCACGTGGCGCCCAGGCCTTCGTCCACCTCCGAGTCGCAGTCATTGTCCAACCCATCACATACCTCGGTGGCGCCTGGGTAGGTGATGGCGTCCTCGTCGTCGCAGTCCAGGTCCCGGGTCACCCCATCCTGGTCGGTATCGAGTATGGGGGTGGACGTGGGTTCTGGGGTCGGTTCAGTTGTGGCACCGTCGTCATCGCCATTGCACCCTGCGATTGTGAGGCAGCATGTTCCGAAGCAGAGCATGGCCATCCACCAGGGGGTTCGCACGTGTCGTATCATGCCTTGTTGCCTCCGTGATACACGTTGTAAGCCACTGGAACCGGTGCAAGCCACCTGCAAGACGGAAAACAGTGCCCGGACCGTCTCCTCGTCAGGTCGGTGCGTTGCCCCGGAGGGGTAACGAGTTTCAACTTTCGTGCCAGGCCCCTGCTCGAGGCCCTCGCCGGGGTGAAATCCTGGATGACGCTGTCCTGCTCGGCCACGCCGACCCTGTCGCGGGAGGGCGTGTCGGCGGCCCAAGGCTGTGCCCGGCTGTCGACATGCGTCGATCCGAGTGAACACGTGGGCCTATTCGAAGCTGGGTTCGACCACCGCTGTACCAATCGAATCTCCGAACACATTGACCGCGGTGCGGAATCGGTCGAGCAACCAGTCCACGCTCAGGATGATGCTGATGTACTCGACGGGGAGGCCCACGGCATTGAGCACGATGATCATGGTCACCAGCCCGGCCTCGGGAATGCCTGCTGCGCCGATGGCGGCGAGCGTGGCGGTGATGGCCACGGTGACCTGGTTGGCGAACGTGAGGTTCATGCCCACGACCTGGGCGATGAAGATGGCAGCGACCGCCTCGTACAGGGCGGTGCCGTCCATGTTGATGGTTGCGCCGAGGGGGAGGACGAAGTCGGTGGAGCGTCTGGAAACCCCGGCCTTGACATGGGCGCATTCCATGGTGATGGGGAGGGTGGCCGAGGAGCTTGCAGTGGAGAAAGCGGTGAGCAGGGCCTCGGACATGCGGAGCATGAACCGGTAGGGATTCCGGCGTCGTACCAGGTAGTAGATGGCGGGAAGCGTGACGAAAGCATGGATGGCGAGGCCGATCAGAACAGTGACGAAGTACTTGCCTGTACGCATCAATTCGTGGACGAACGATCCATCGGCCTGGGCCTGTCCGAACCGGGCGGCGACCAGGCAGAAGATACCGATGGGCGCCACCTTCATCAGGAGCAGGACAAAGGCCATGAGGGCGTCGTTGACCTGTGCGATCATCTCGGTGAGTGTTTGGACCCGGGGTCCCATGGTGGTGAGCATGCCGGCGAACAGGATACTGAACGCGATGAGGGGCAGCAGGTCGGTGTGGAGGGCGGAGGCGAACAGGTTGTCGGTGAAGAGCATGAGGACCAGGTTCGACAGAATGGTCCACACCGTGGGCTCTTCTGTCTCGAGTCCCTTTTTCAACTGCGGCAGTGCCCGGGCCACCTCGGCCGGAGCCAGGCCCGTCTCCTGGGACAGGGTGTCCAGCAGCACGGTCTCGGCTCGAGGTCCCTCCGAGAGTTGGGGGGAGGAGACCCCACGGCCCGGCGACATCACGTTGACCACGACCAAGCCGACCACCACGGCGGCGAGCGTGGTGGCGAGGTAGTAGAGGACCGTGTATCCGCCCGGCCGACCCAGCTTGCGGATGTCCCCCAGACCCAGGATGCCGGTCATCACCGAGGCGACCACCAGGGGCACCACCACCATTTTGAGCATTCGAAGGAAGATCTCGCCTCCAATGTGGAGCCGCGCGGCTGCTTCCGGAAACAGGAACGCCATGGCCACTGCTGCAACGATGGCCCCCGCGATGTACAACGTGAGGCGACTCTTGCGCTTTTCCTCCCCCTGGGCGCCGATCGGCTCCCGGCCGGGCACGTCTCGCTCGCTCGTCATCAAGTGTCCTCCGAACACGACGCCAGCACCCCACCCGCGGGTCGACCGCCGGCGACAGGGCGCGGCCCGCCGGATCGGCCGTCTCGATGCCCGTGTGCGAAGCGCGGGGAAACGCCACCCGGTCGCGTGCTTTCGAACAGGCTTCTGGCACAGCCCGGGGTCAGTGCACGACGATAGAACAGGCCGTTGCTGCCTGTCAACGGCGAAATTTCCCTTGAATGGAACAGGCGCAAGAGGTAGAACGCCTTCAGGGGGGCTCGATCAGGTCGTGCGCGGGGGCCGGGCGGCGCAAGGGGCGCCGGGGGAGACCGTTGCGACATTTGTGTGGAGTACATGGAGACCATCACTTTCGTGCTCGACGGGAGCAATCTCGCAGCACTCGACAAGTCCAGGGGCCATTCTCTGGACACCATCGAAGACGTTCGGCGGGCACTTCAAAAAGCCTATCCCGGTTGCCATGTGGTGACCCTGGTGGATGCATCCCTGCGTCACCGGGTGGAACGGGCCGCATTCGACGAGCAGGAGGCCCGGGGTCTGCTATTTTCGGCGCCGGCAGACGAGGATGCGGATTTCTTCATTCTCAAGTTCGCCCGCCGCCGCTCCGCTGTGGTGGTGACCACCGACCGGTACATCGGCCAGGCCGCGCGGGTGGGCGTCCCCCTCCTTCGCCCCATGCTCGCCGACGGGGAGGTCATTCTCGGGGAGCCTCGAGTGTTTCGCAACGTGCGAGGCCGCCGAAGCGAGCCGTTCGACCTTGCTTCCCTCACCAGGCCCGGATCAGAGGAACCACCACCGCCCTCTGACCAGCCCGGGACTCGAGCTGCGTCGGAACCTTCCGCGGCGCCGGCCCGCAAGACCGGGGCCGGGAGGGGACCACGCCGCGGGCCCAGGCGGGCACCGCACGCTGAATCGGACACGGCTGCACCCGATGGCGGTTCCTCCTCCAGCATGACCACAACACCTTCCGCAAGTGCCGGGGCGCGCGAACCCAGGACGGAATCGCACAGGCCGACCCCCTCGAGCCAGGCGACGGCTCCCTCAGCGTCCGCCACAGGCCGGACGGCGGCTTCGCCACGCAGCGGTCGCCGCGGAAGATCCCGTACCGCGGCCCGTTCCTGGCGCGATGAGGTTGGACCTGCGGTACGGCGTATCCGGCGGGGCCTGAGCCTCAGAACGGCCGGAGGACGCGCCCGAAGCGACCAGGGAAGAGCCGCACGACTCCGACGCTATGCCTGGCTTCAAGACGTGCTGCACGCAGCCCGCCACGTGGGCCTGGCAGACGCCGGGCGACGCCACCTCCTGCTCGCCGGAATCCCCCAGGCGGTGAGGGACTACCTCGAGGTCCGCTACGCTCCGGAAGAGCAACTCGCCTTCGACGTGTGTGTGCTCGCACACCTGCCTCGGGTTGAGTCCAATGCCTTGTTGCCGCTCTCCATCTGGCTGCGGAACGCCCACGTCCTTTCTCATCCACTCCGCCTCTCTCACTTCTTCGTGGAAGCCATGGAGCAACACGAGAAGGCCGGGTGCATGCCCGCGGTGTGGCTGCCTTTCCCAGAAGTTCCTTACGAAGGCGTGGACTCGAGCGCCTGGCGGCGTGTCCACGTGGAGAGGGAGGTGGAGGCCGGCGCTGGCGCAGGCCAGGGCGACGAAGAACCTTCAGGGGGAGCGCCTCGAGCCGAGACCACGGGCACGGTGGAGCACCGGACGGAGGAAGGGCCCGGCGGAGGAGGGGAGGACGGAGCGAGCACAGGTTCGGGTGAGGTCTGTCCCTATTGCGGGCGTGACTCATTGCCGGTGCTCGACTACTACCTGGGCCGCTCCTGCTCCGCATGCTTTCTGGAACGGGAGGAGCGTCTGCAGGCTCAACGGGAGCGTGAGCAGGCGTCTCGAAAGCACGCGTGGCCCGAGGACGAGTGGCTCGAGGAAGACTGGTCCTTGAGCGGCGGGCAGGGCGATGGCCACGATGACGCGGCCTGGGACTGAGCGGAACCGGTGGGTGGAGGCCTTTTCCTAGCCGGAACGGCGATTCCTTCATAGTAGAGTAGGGACCGAGGAAGCCTGTGGCCCCGGCGAGGGCCGGAGTGGGCGATTGTTCTGTCCTGCACCGGTCCCGGGATGAACGTCTTGTGGTGCGAATCGAGGAGGATTCCATGCGATTGTCCAGTCTGCTTCTTGGAATGGTTGCCGTGATGACGCTCGGGGTGAACGACTGTCCCCAGGCGGACTGTCCGGATCCGGCCGAAGGCTACTTGACGCCGGGAGTCTGGGGGGGAGACAACTGGGAGATCTCGGTGGACACCGACGGAATGATCCGTGTCCGCACCTACTGCGCCTCGGGCCTGAGCCAGGAGCCTGTGGCGGCTCAGGACGGCAACGTCACCTTTGCTGCGGACATGATATTCGAGTTCGGCGGCCCGGGGAGGCCCGGGGAGGCCCGTTTCGACGGTCAGGTTTGCGGCGATACGTTCGAGTTCATCTACGAGACCGACTACGGTTACACCGAGGAAGCCTCGGTCCAGTTCGGCGTGGAAGGGAAGATCGAGCCCTGCCCCTACCTGTGACCAGGGTCGGTCGCGGCTGAGCACCGGGCATGACGGAGCCGGTTCCGGCTGCTCTTCGGAAGACCCGTGTGTCACCGGGCGGGAAACCGTGTGTCCGAGGCGGAGGCGGGCGTGGCCTGCACCAGGATGTCGGCCAGTGCCCGCGCCATGGCCAGGTGCCCGGCGGGCGTGGGATGTACCTCGTCCATGAAGAGCGCCTCGAGGGAGGGGACCCGGCGAGAGCGCAGGAGGTCTCGCAACACCGGTTCCATGTCCACCAGGGACACTGCCTGCTCCCGGGCCACCTCGCGCATGACCCGGCGATAGGACGCCACGGGATCTCCGGCCCTGGTCTCCGCTCGGGCGTCGCGCCTCGAGGCGGGGCCCGCGTTCTCTTCCAGACCGGCCTCCGAGGAATCCTCCGGGTTCGGGGCTTCCAGGTAGGCTCTGGGCGCCAACAGGAGCAGCACGGGGACGGCCCCCATCTGCCGCGTGACCCGGACCATTTCCTCCAGATTGTGACGATAATCGGCCAGAGGCACGCGGGGGACTCCGGCGCTGAGAGACATTCCTCCGGGTGAATGAACCCAGGGCGCCACGGCATTCCCACGCGGGTCCAGGGCCATGGCCAGCCGGTACCCGGTTCTGGCCAGGGCGGAGTGTTCCACCAGGCGGCGGGCCATCCAGACAGCCCACGGCGCACGGTCGGCCTTGCCCCATCGGCTCGAGTCGACCGTGTGCGGCTGGACGGTTTTGGCGTTGGGTGCGGGCGTGCCAGGCCGGTGCTCGAGAGTCTGGCGGGTGGCGGCGAGGAGTTCCCGGTCGGTCCGGGGGGCGATTTCGGCGTCGCAGAACAGGGAGGCGATGACCACGAAGTCGGGCGAGAGCTGGACACCCAGGGTCTGGAGCAAGCGCAGTGACTGCTCCGAAGAGAACCCGGGCACTCCGGCATTGATGACCTGGACGGCGCGTCCCTGCATGCGAGGCGCGAGGAGTTTCTCGAGCTGGGAGCGCAGCGTGGCCCCGGCAGGTACGCCGTGTCCGTAGATGGTGGAGTCACCGAGGAGGAGGATCCGGACCGTTCCCGGGGGTCTGGCCAGGGTGGTTTCCGGCGACCGCAATCCCAGCGCGTTGTGTTGAACGAGCACCCCGGTGCTTTGGCCGCGGAACCCAGGTTGGAGGCGCCAGCCGAGGTCTGGGTCGGCGGGCATGGGGGCCGAAACGCGGTCTGGTTCCCGGAGTGGACCCGCGGTGGTCCGCAGAGCGGCTCGAGGCCCTGTGGCCTGTTCCAGGACTCGGCAAGTGAACTCGAGACTGGACAGGAAGAGCACGGTGACGAGCAGGGAGAAGAGGAACAACCGCGGACGGCGCTGCAAACCGCGTCGATACACCTGGGACCCCTCCGGGACCGGTCGTGGCCGGCACCGCGCCGGGTGACCTGGAGGCTATTCTACTCGAGTCCGTGGGGGGAGCAACGGCAATCGTTGCGGTGGACTCATCCGATGGAGATGGCCTCCCGCCCCGCCTTTTTGGCTCGCTTGTCCTCGTACATGCGAGCGTCGGCCTTTTTCATCAGGTCGGGGAGGGCGGCGCCGTCATCGGGGAACCAGGCGCACCCGCAACTGATGCCGGCCGCCCCAGGAGGAAGGTCGCCCGGCCAGAGCTGTCGGGCCTCGTCATGAAGCCGGGACAGGCGGCGGTGGAGCACGTCACGGTCCATGCCGACCAGAATCACCACGAACTCGTCCCCACCGTTCCGCGCCACCAGGTCGTCTCCGCGGAAGTGCTCCTTGAGCAGCCGCGCAATGTTGACCAGGAGTCGATCCCCTTCGTGGTGGCCCAGGGTGTCGTTCACCTGCTTGAACCCGTTCAGGTCTATCATCACCACGCACCCTGTCCGGTTTGCCTCGGTGGCCGCCGCGATCATGCCCGGGCCGTTCTGCCGCAGGGCCCGCCCGTTCGCCAGGCCGGTCAGGGCGTCGGTGAGGGATTCGATCTGGAATTGCTGATACTCTCGAGCCGTTGCCACCGAGGCGGCCGCATGTTCGATCATCCGGGTGACGATCTGTCGATCGTCTTCGGAGTAGCGGAACGGCTGGGCGTGGCACAGGAGGAGCATGCCCCGTTCTGAGCCCTTGAGGACCACCGGGAACATGGCGATGGTGTGAATGGGTGGGGATCCCGAACTCGAATCCGCAGCCTCCTCGCCCGGAGTACGCTGTTCCACGTACTCGAGCCCGCGGTCGAGCCATTGGCGGAGTCGTGTGAACCAGCGCTGATTGGGCCAGGTGGAGGCGTCCATTTCCGGAGCCCCCTTGGCGTGAACCAGCTCGAGTTCGTGCGTGGAGCGGTTGGTCAGGAACGTGCGACTGGCCGAGAACGGCACGAACTCCTGGATGGCCTCGAGCAGAAAGTCGAGGATCCGGGACAGATCGTTGGTGGACCGGATGTTCCTGGACAGCGTGAACAGGGTGCGCGTTTCCTTGTGAGACAGGTGCACGTCCTCCATGAACGAGAGGTTGTCCAGGTCGGTCTCCAGGGAGATGTGGCTTTCCGGGTCCTTGCCTTCCGAGCAGGTCCCCTGTGCCCGCCGTTCGGTGATCATTCTGCAGAAGCAGGTGACGATGTCCGGGTCCAGGCTCTTACCCGATTCGGCTTGCAACGCCTCCAGTGCCTCATCCACGGGCTTTTCCTCCCCGGTCCGGGGATGCCGTAGCTTGTCGTACAGGTTGGCCACCGCCACGATCCGGGCTCCGTATGGAATCTCCGTTCCGGCGAGACTGTGCGGGTATCCCTGGCCGTCGTAACGCTCGTGATGGTGTTTCACGAACGATTTCACATCATCGCCCACAAGGCTGTGTTCCAGGATCTCGGCACCCAGAAGTGCGTGGCTTCGGAACTTGCGTTGCTCCTCCGGATCCCGGTCGTTGCACCCGTATAGCACGTATTCCGGAACCGCCAGCTTGCCGATGTCGTGCAGCAGCGCCGCGATCGAGACCGACTCGAGCATCTCCGAATCCACGCCCAGAGCCTTGGCCAACTGTTCACTCAGTTTCTGAACCCGGATCACGTGACCGTGCGTGACCGGGTCCTTGGCCTCGATGGCGGTGGCGAGGGTCTTGAGCGTCGCGTGATGGGTGGCCTTGAGTTGGCCGAGGAGTTCCTCCCGCATCCGCAACACACCGAAGTAGTGCTTCAAGGTTTTCACCGTGAGGAACAGAATCACCGCCCCCACGATGATGGCCACCACCTCGCGGCCCCGCAGGAGGCCCAGTGCCCCGGATGAAATTCCGGCCACCGCGTAGGTGGCCCAAGACCAGAGGAGCGCGGACCGGGCTGTGCTCGAGATCCCCCCCTGGACAAAACTGAGCATGCCGAGCACCGCCCCCATGTTCAGCGTGTAGTAGATAAGGGCGATGAGCATGCCTCGAGAAAAAAGCGAGACCACCCCCTCGGTAGGGCTTCGTGGAATGAACCATTCCGCCATCAAGGTGGCGAAGAAAATGGCCATGGACAGGGCTGCAACGTTGAACAAAAGCCGCCAGAAGCGGTCGGCAGATTGCTTGAAGGCGTTGATGAATGCCTCCACGGTGGCCAGCAGAGCCGCCGGTCCAGGTCCCCACACCACGGCGGCGTGAAGGACGAAAATGCCCGATGGACAGACTCTCCCATCGCAATTCGGTAGCTGGATGAACGTGTTGTGGAGCACGAGCATGGGGATAGCCAGCAGGGGCCAGTACAGGTTGGGGGACATCAGCGCTTCAGGTTGAGAGAGCACTCGAGCGAGGACCAGGACTCCGCCGGTAACCATGGCGGTATAGTAAAACCACGCCTCGGGACGCCATTTTGGAATGGCCATCGGCGTAACCTCCGTGGGCGTAAGGTGCATGCGTGTGATCGGAACTGGACTTCTATGCATTGGGTCGGCACGAGTGCAGGAAAAGGAAAGGAGGAATTTCAGTGAGGCCGCACAAAAGGCGGAGAGAGTGAAACACCCTGCCACACGGTTGGTGCCGTGGAGACAGATCGGGGTTGCGAGGCATTCACCTTGCCTTGCACGGATTCGGCACCAGGGGGGCGAGGGCCTGAGCCAGATCCCGCCCGAATCGGGCAGCGCCCCGAGGCCCCAGGTGGTTCGGATCGCCCGGGAGTCGCTCGTAGGGCGTCGAGGGCGACAGCGCCACATGGTGCAGCCGTCCTTCACCAGCAAGACGCCTCATGATGGCACGATAGCTGCTAGTGTTGATCCCCGGAATCGGCGCGGTCACCACCTGGAAACCGGCTTGATCGCCGAGATCACAGAACACGTTCAACGCCTTCTCGAACTCACCCGGAGGCACCTTGGGCGGCTTGAGCGGGTGGGGGGTCGTTTCGCTGGCGTGGGCGTTTGTGTCAAGCGCGGGTCGTTGGACGTGAGGGGGAGGGGCAACGAGGATCTTGCGAAGGAGGCGCGCCAGCTTGGATCGCGCCAGGAGGGAACGGCGCGTGTCCACTGCCACTGCACGAGGACCGGAGCCGGGCGGGTTGCTGGGGGCCGGGGCGATGTCGTGCATGCCCACGGACAGGATGACCATGTCCGGGTCATAGCGGGTGCCCACACGACGGAAGAGTTCGAGGCACTGAACGATGGTGTAGCCGGGCATGCCGGCATTGATGACCTGGACGGCGTGGTCCTGGAAGGCTTGCTGAAGGCTGTAAGCCCAGGTCTGGTCCTCCTCGAGACCCCAACCGAAGGTATTGGAGTCTCCGAGGAGCAGGATTCGGTAGAAAGTGCACCCCGGGGGAGGCGCTGGTGGGGATGGGGTTCGTCTCAGCCCGTTTTCGTCTGTGGAGACATGGAACACGGTGCCTGATTCATGATGTGTCATGGGGGAGGCCTGGAGGTTCGGCTGGAGGCTCCACCCGGCGCCCGGAGCAGGACGATACGAGGCTCCCGGGGGGTAGTCGGCGAGGCGAAGGGCTCCCTCGAGCAGCGCGAAAAAGGCGACAACGGTGATGAAACCGAAGCAGACCTGCCTGATCCAGGAGACTTTCTGTTGCACCACGTTCCTCCCCAAGTGCGGGGCGCAATCCGCCCGCGTGCGTCTTCCCCTGCGGGGGGGCAGGGTCGACTTCTCGACATTAGCACCGATTGGGCGGTCAGGCCAGTCCGGGGTGTGCAGGCGCAAAGGCGAGTGGTGCCGGGCGAACCCGTGCCGGCAAGGCGGACCGGGGATCTATTCGGGGTTCCAGTTGCCGAGCTGGAAATCGATCCCGGTGGTCATGTTGCCCTTGGTGACTGTGATCGGCGAGAAGCTGGTCCCATCGGTGGAGTAGGCGCCGAAGATGTCCTCGGGACCCACCTCGTCCGACAGGTCCCCGCCCACGTCCAGCACGGCAGTGAGGTAGAAATCGTGGCTGCTGGTCCCCATCCCATCGAGCACGTCATTCAGGCCGAGAATCGTGTAGGACTGCGGGAAAGTGGGGCGAATGTACCCGGTCGCCACCGGATCGGCGGACATGTTGGTGCTCCGAAACACGGAGATCACCAGGATGTCGGACTCGCCCACGGTCCCGGAGTAGTAGATGGTGCCCGAAATCCCTGCCTCGGGTATGACCGGCTGTGGCGTCGGGGTCGGCTGCGGCAGAGGCACCGGGGTCGGCGTCGCGGTTTGATCCGGCACCGGTGTCGGGGTGTCCGCCGGACCCGGGGTTTCGGTGGCCGAGGGCTCAGGCGTGGGGGTCGCAAGGGTCGGGTCGGACAGCACGATCACGTACCCACCCATGTTCGAACCACCCGCATCAAAGGGCGCGACATGCCCGTTGGCATCCACCGCCGGGTCCAGTGTGCCGTCCCCGTTCGAATCGGTGATCGCAGACAGAAGCAATCCGCTGATGTAG
>CAYQMG010000045.1:0-72055 GCA_964418585.1 uncultured Gammaproteobacteria bacterium
TTCGTTCCACCTGACAGAGCTTTACAACCCGAAGGCCTTCGTCACTCACGCGGCGTTGCTGCGTCAGGCTTTCGCCCATTGCGCAATATTCCCCACTGCTGCCTCCCGTAGGAGTCTGGGCCGTGTCTCAGTCCCAGTGTGGCTGATCATCCTCTCAGACCAGCTACCCATCTCCGCCTTGGTAGGCCTTTACCCTACCAACTAGCTAATGGGCCGCGGGCCCATCCCCAAGCAATACCTTGAATCAGAGGGCATCTTTTACCCCGATTACCAACGTAACCGTGGTCTCATCCGGTATTAGCCCACCTTTCGGCAGGTTATCCCAGTCTCAGGGGCAGGTTACCCACGTGTTACTCACCCGTGCGCCACTATACTCACCCCGAAGGGCTTTCCCGTTCGACTTGCATGTGTTAGGCACGCCGCCAGCGTTCGCTCTGAGCCAGGATCAAACTCTCCAGTTTCTCGTTCAATCCTTCTAATCCCAGCCTCTTCAGGCCAGGCCAAAACTCAAAACCCACATTCCCACTATTCAGTTTTCAAAGACCACTTCCACCTAGTTCCAAACCCTACTATTTTTACTAAACTCACTCCCCTTGTCAACTCGTTTTTTTTGCCAGCCTTCGCCGCTCCACCGGGCCGCTGCCCGTCGCCCCCGCGGCGTCGCCACTTTCATCCAAGCGGCGCTGTAATATAGTCAGCCCTTCTGGGACCGTCAAGCTTTTTTTCACGCTTTTTTTCCAACCCGGATCTTCTTTGCCGCGGACGCCCTCCAACCCCTCGCCGTTTCGGTCTTTTTCTCCGGCCCTCGCCCATGCGTCCGGTCGCTGGTCTCGTTTTTTTCGTCTCTGCACCATGCGATTGCTGCTCTCCCCCTCCCCAGATCACGGGATTCGCGCCGGGTTGTCTCTGCTGCCTCTGTTTCCGCTCCGCCTTCCACGGGCTCTCTGCTCTCGCCTGTCCTCGCCAGGTCCGCGCTTGCATTTTGGGCTCCCGTTGCCCATGCCTCCGTGATAAGATGGCCTCCTTGTGGTCTCGGCACCATCCGAGTTTCGAACCGGGCTTCCCGGGCGGCGAGGCATGGTGTCGGTTGCGTCAACCCCCCGATAATTCATAAAGGGTACTCAACGATGGAACAGGAAACCCTGGTACGCCCACTCACGGCCCTTTCCGAGGATGAGCAGATCTTCAAGGATGCGGTTGCTTCGTTTGCTCGCGAGCAAATTGCGCCCAAGGTTCGCCAGATGGACAAGGAGCAACGCCTGGATCCCGACTTGATCCGACAGTGCTTCGAGCTTGGTATCATGGGCATCGAGATCCCGGTCGAGTACGGTGGGGCCGGCAGTTCATTCTTCATGGCCTGCCTCGCTGTCGAGGAACTCGCTGCTGTGGATCCGGCGCTGGCGGTCCTGGTCGATGTCCAGAACACGTTGTGTGCGAATGCCATTCTTCGATGGGCCACGCCCGAGCAGAAGCAGAAGTATCTCCCCCGCATGGCCACAGACCTGGTCGGTGCCTACGCGCTCAGCGAGGCAGGAAGCGGCTCCGATGCCTTCTCGCTCCGCTGCCGCGCCGAGGATCGCGGGGATCACTGGGTCCTGAACGGCCCCAAGCTCTGGATCACGAACGGCAACGAGGCGGGGCTGTTCATTGTGTTCGCGACCATCGATCCCTCGAAGGGCTACAAGGGCATCACGGCGTTCCTGGTGGAGAAGGAGTTCGAGGGATTCCGGGTGGGGAACAAGGAGGACAAGCTGGGTATCCGGGCGAGTTCCACCTGCGAGCTGATCATGGAAGACTGTGTGGTGCCGAAGGAGAACCTGCTTGGAGAGGTCGGCAAAGGATACAAAATCGCCATCGAGACCTTGAATGAAGGGCGAATCGGTATCGGCGCCCAGATGGTGGGACTGGCCCGAGGCGCTCTCGACCACTGCCTCCAGTACACCAAGGAGCGTGTGCAGTTCGGCAAGCCGATCTCCTCGTTCCAGGGGGTCCAGTTCCAGCTCGCGCAATGCGCCACCGAGAACGAGGCGGCGAGATTGATGGTTTACAACGCGGCCAGACTCAAGGACGCTGGCCTGCCGTTCGTCAAGGAAGCGGCCATGGCCAAGTTGTTTGCCTCACAGGTGGCGGAGCGCACGGCGTCCACCGTCGTGGATCTGTACGGCGGCTACGGCTACACCACCGACTACCCGGCCGAGAAGTACTACCGCGACTGCAAGATCGGGAAGATCTACGAGGGCACGAGCAACATGCAGCTCCAGACCATCGCCAAGCTCATCGAGCCCTGAGCACCCCTTCGCCCGGCGTTCATCCCTCGAGCCTGTCCGACCCCACGGTCCGCCTGGTCGCAATGACGGTCGGCAGGCTCCCTTGCGCGATCCCCGCGGCCGGCTGTGCCCGGGTCCGTCCGGGGCACCTGGTCTGTCGCACGCGGCCTCCACTCAGTGGAATCGTGAGCGATATCGCATGCTCGACCCTCCTCCCCACCCTCATCGAGGCCGGAGGGTTTCTTGGACGATCTCAATGATATGGAACCTCGGACTCGCCGATCAAGGCCGGGGGCTCGTCGTCCTCGAGGTAGGCGGAGAGGAGTTGCGCCTGGTCGAAGACCTTGGAACGGTGGCACCCCCACACGTCGCAGAGGGCCACCACCTGCCCTTCCTCGAGCGACGGGGTGAGATAAAGCGCCACCATGTCTCCTTGCCCGCAAGAACAGCGAGACAACCTGGGCAACGGAACATCGCAGATGGGGCAAGAGATCCGGACTCGAGTCCCGTCCTTGAAATCTGTGAACCCAAGGCGTGCGTGGTCCCCGTGGAACGGGCTCAGCACCACCTCCCCGCTTCGGGTCCCATCCGACACCTTCAGCCAGATTCCCGGCTGGCCATCGAACAGCCCCTTCGACTCGGTGACGAGATTGTGCCCGTTTGGACAGAAAACCTGCGTGACCTGGATGACGACGTCGTCGATCTCCTTGATGCGGACATCTTCCGAAGGAGGCTGCGCGCCTTGCGAACGAAACAGACGATCTCGTCGGATCTTGACCCTTGCCACCGGCTACCCTCCATGCCTTGACGCTGGACGCGGGATTGCGCCCTGCGACCTTTTGCCTGCCACTGTGGCCTTATAGACCGCGCGCAGCGAAACCACAAGGGTTTTTCCATCTTCCTTTTCGCCATCTCCTCTCGTGGGGCCGGAGACACCGGTGCCCTGCACCTCGACCACGAACTCGAGGAGGGGCCACGCAGCCTGGGTTTCCACCCGCACAAGGCGCAACGAAGGTGCGCCCAGTCAACAGAATCGAGTATACTCTCGGCCATTGTCTCTTGCTGTTCCACCCATGCCGACTTCAGACCAGAGGAGTGCTCATGAGCGTGAACACAAATGACTGGGTTCCTACCCATGCGCGGCCCACAGCGTTTCTGCCAGCCACGGTGGCTCCAGAAACGGTATTCGAACCGCCTCCGTTCGAGGTCTCCGAGTTCGTCAGGAGGGCGCTCGGGATGCTGGCTTCCGACCGATGGATTCGAGCTGCGGGCAAGGAGTTCGACCGGACCCGGCTCCTGCCTTGCAAGTGGAAGTGTGCCGATGAATCCCTGTTCTCGGTGGACCTCGTCCTCCATGCCTGCACGGGACAGTTTCCTTTCGACAAGGGCAAACTCGGGGGCCGCTTCAACCCCGAATCGCTCCCGGCCGCCTTTCACCACGGGCCGTACCACCTCGACCTCGGCGGCTCACACGTGGGGGTCGTCGAGGATGGAACAGGCCACCTCGAGGTCGGATACGTGACCCGTCCATTGCAGGGTACTCGCTCGACAGACTGCGGCTGGTTGATGCAGGTGCTGGCACCATTCAAGCGCGTCCATGATCAGGCATGTGAATCGATCCTCCTGGCCCGAACGGACGACACGTTGCGGCTGACCGTCCCCAACGAGTACCTGCACCCTGGATGGTCGACCAGTCCGGTGAAGCTGTTGCTGAACCTGGACGCGCTGGGCGCTCACCGGGCCGAGACATCGAGCGGGGACCGCACGCGCCGCCGCCAGGAACCCCTGAACAGCAGTCGCACATCCACGGCCGGACCGCATGCGACCGCAGGGCCGGTGGCAGGTTGCACAACCTTTGCCATCCCACCAGACTTCGTGGAACGCCTCTCCAACCGACAACGGCTGCGGCTCGAGGCGGGAGAAGTCGTGCCCGTGGGACAGGGACTTCGCCCGCACGACTTTCACCTGTATTCCACCGAAACCGTGACCGACCGCGACGGCCTCCCTGTGGACCGGCTCCTGCTCTACGTCAAGGAAATCGTGGCCGGTGGACGGGCGCCCTACCCACTGACAGGCGCACTGATCAACGCCTGTATCGAGTACAACGCACTCACCGACGCCCTCCGCCAGGACGCATTCCGGCCGTATGGCGCTGCGAGTTTCACCGGGGTGTTCATCGACCGCTACGACGAGGCGCTGGGAACCTATGTGAACTTTTTCGCGCCCGTGGCATTCTCCCTCAAGATCCCCGGTGCACGCGAAATCATCGAGCTGAATGCCGCCGAACTTCGGAACGAACTCCTGGAAGTGCGCCCTGCCGACCCGGCCCGACCGCTGACGGCGGTTCTGGGCTACGATCCCACCCGGGCGATTCCTCCACGGTTCGATTTCCCCCGGTCCCACCACCAGGATCTCTGAAACACTTCAGTACGCTTTCCGGTTGACATTTTTCAAGGGAGCAACTAGAAAGGCATTATTGTAGTGAGCACTCAGTACAAGAACTTCCTACGCGACGCCCGGGGAACCGGGGACGCTGGACCGGAGCGATGTCAAACAAGAAGCAGGCCATCCTTCGAGCAGCCACGATTTTCTTTGCGGAGAAGGGGTTCACGGAGACATCGATGGCAGACCTGTCGGAGGCGACAGGGGTTGCCGAGGGGACGTTTTACTATCATTTCGGGACGAAGACGGGGTTGTTTCTTGCCGCGTTGCAGGAGGTGCGGGAAGGGATCATCCACGAGTTTGATGCCTACTTTGAAGAGCGGGAGTTCGGGAGCGGGATGGAGATGCTGGAGGAAGTGATTTCCTTTCTCCTGTTCCTGGCGAGCCATCGCCCCGAGTGGTTTTTGTTGTTGCAGCGGCATCATGCGTTCGAGTTGGCCCGGACGAATCAGGCGTGCCGGGAACACCTGGAAGCGATCTTCAACACGCTCGTGGGTCTTCTCGAGGGAGTGATTTTGCGGGGCCAGGAGGATGGGTCGATTGGGCCTGTGCCGACGAGGCGGACGGCGCTTCTGCTTTTTTCGATGGTACACGGTCTGCTCTGGGTGAAGCTGCACGATGTGGCGGACACAGCGGTGCTTCATGAGGATCTGTTGTCGGCCTGTCGGAGGATCGTGGAGCCGCCCGAGGCCGGGCCGAAAGGAGCTTCGCCGTGTTGAAACGAATCTTTCCTTTCCTGGACTGGTTTCGGGGTTACGACGTTGGCAGCCTTCGGACGGATCTCGTGGCAGGTCTGACCGTGGCGCTGGTGCTGATACCGCAGTCGATGGCCTATGCGCAGTTGGCGGGGCTTCCTCCATACTATGGTCTTTATGCGTCGTTTCTCCCGCCGATGGTCGCGGCCTTGTTTGGGTCCAGTCGGCAACTGGCCACCGGTCCGGTTGCGGTGGTGTCGCTGATGACCTCTGCGTCGCTGGAGCCACTGGCCACGGCGGGGAGCGAGGGGTACATCGGATATGCCATTGCGCTGGCGGTGTGCGTGGGGTTGTTCCAGCTTAGCCTGGGTGTCCTGCGTCTGGGGCTTGTGGTCAACTTTCTATCGCATCCGGTGGTGAACGGGTTCACCAATGCGGCGGCGATCATCATTGCCACGTCCCAACTTTCGAAGTTGTTTGGAGTACATGTAGACAAGGCGGAGCACCACTACGAAACGATCCTGCGGGTGTGCCGGGCTGCGTACCACTATACCCACTGGCCGACGCTGTTGATGGGACTGTTTGCGTTCGGGATCATGTACGGACTGAGGCGGTATTTTCCTCGAGCGCCGAACGTTCTGGTGGCGGTGGCGGCGGCGACTCTGATCTCGTGGGCGACGGGGTTCGAGCACAATGAGCGGGTTCCCCTGTCGGCGATCCATGTTCCGGAGGCGGTTCGTCTGGTAGAGGAATTCAACGAGGTGATGACACGAATACCCGGTCTTGGGGAGCGGCGAACGGAGCTTGGGAACGATCTGGAAGCGGCGAGGGAATCGGGGGATGTATTTCGAGTCATCGATCTGGAACGGGACCTGGCTCGAGCGTCGGTGGAGTTGGACCTGGCCAAGGAACGTGCCCACGAACTTCGTGCGAAGTTGAGGGGGTTTCTTTTCGAGCGCCGGGAAGGCCCCGGGGGTGCGTCGAGCTTTGCGTTGCGAGGTGAAGGAGAGGGGGAGAGCGACGGACGGACGTGGCGATTGAAGATTGGGAATCGTGCGCTGGACACCGAGGCGTTGCTGATGGTGGGAGGAGGCGCGGTGGTGGGCACGATTCCCAAGGGATTGCCGGCGATCAAGGTACCGGACCTGGACCTGTCCCTGATACTGAAGCTGCTTCCTTCGGCGGTGATCATTTCCCTGTTGGGATTCATGGAGGCGATCTCGATTGCCAAGGCGATGGCGGCGAAAACGGGTCAGCGCCTGGATCCGAACCAGGAGCTGATCGGCCAAGGGTTGGCGAACATCGTAGGGGCGATGGGCAAGAGTTACCCGGTGTCCGGGTCGTTCTCCCGTTCTGCGGTGAATCTTCAGGCAGGTGCCATTTCGGGGATGTCGAGTGTGTTCACGAGCTTGGCGGTGGTGATCGTACTCCTGTTTTTCACCCCGCTGCTCTACCATCTGCCGCAGGCGGTGCTGGCCGCGGTGATCATGATGGCGGTGATCGGCCTGGTGAACGTGTCCGGGTTCGTGCATGCATGGCGAGCGCAGTGGTACGACGGAGCGATTTCGATCATCTCGTTCGTGTGCACCCTCGTGTTCGCCCCGCACCTGGACAAGGGGATCATGGTGGGCGTGACGCTTTCGCTGGGCGTGTTTCTGTATCGCAGCATGCGTCCTGCAGTGGTGTCCCTTTCCCGGCACGAGGACGATGCGCTGCGGAGTTCTTTTGAGCACAGTCTGGCCGAGTGTCGATACATGGATCTGGTGCGATTCGATGGTCCCCTGTTTTTTGCCAACGCGAGTTACCTGGAAGACAAGATCAATGAGCGGCTGCTGACCAAGACGAGTCTGCGGCACATCATTATTGCGGCCAACGGGATCAACGACATCGATGCCTCGGGAGAGGAGGCCCTGTCACTGCTCATCGATCGGGTGCGGAGTGCGGGGGTGGAGATCTCGCTGAGCGGTGTGAACGAAAATGTGATGAAGGTGCTGAAGCAGACCCATCTCCTGGAGAAGATTGGTGCCGACCACATCTATCCCACGATGGAGAAGGCGATTTGTTCGGTACATGCCAGCGCGCACGAGGGGGGGGTCGAGCAGGACTGTCCGCTCACGACGGTGTGCCGTATTTCGACGCACGCCGGAAGGTAGGGAGGAAACCATGTCGGTTGTCACCATCTTCAGCAGTGTTTTCTGCCGGAAGGAGGAGGTCCTGGCCGAACTCGAGCGTCGCACCGGGTACCGGTTGGTGACCGACGAGGAGGTGGCGGATCGTGCAGCCACCATGTCCGGGCTGGATTCGAAACGCATTCTGCGGGCACTCTCCTCGAAGACGTCTGTCTTCGACAAGTTCACGCGAGAGAAGGAGCGCGGGGTGGCGTGGCTTCGGATGGCGATGGCCGACATGCTCTCGGAGGACGGTCTTTTGTTCGACGGGGTGTGCGGTCACCTGATTCCCCGGGCGATTACGCACGTGCTCCAGGTGTGCCTGGTGGCGGACATGAAGTCGCGGGTGGCGTGGGCGGAGGCGTCAGGCCTTTCGGCCAGGGAAGCGACGTCCCGGATCCGGGCTGCGGACGAGGATCGTGCGAGCTGGGTGGACCGCGTCCGGCAGGTGCGGGATCCGTGGGCGTCGTCGTTGTATGACATTGTCATACCGACGGACAAGATGGACGTGGATGCGTCGGTCGCCGTCATCGTGGAGAATCTCCGGAGCGATGTGCTGGGTCCCACGGAGACCTCGAGGCGAGCGGCGGAGGACTTTGGGTTGGCTGCCCGGGTGGGGGTTGCCCTGGTTCGCGAAGGGCACAACGTGGACGTGGAGGTTCGGGACCGCGCGGTCACGTTGACGGTCAATCAAAACGTGCTCATGCTGGGACGGCTGCAGGAGGAATTGAAGGGGATCGCCTCAAAGGTACCGGGAGTTTCATCGGTGGAAACGCGCATCGGGAAGGGATTTCACCGAACCGACATCTACCGCAAGTACGACTTCGACGTTCCAAAATTGTTGCTGGTGGACGACGAACGGGAGTTCGTACACACGCTGTCCGAACGGCTCCAGATACGGGATGTGAACGCGGCCGTCACCTACGACGGTCAAACGGCACTCGAGATCGTGGAGGATGACGAACCCGAGGTGATGATACTCGATCTCAAGATGCCCGGGATCGATGGGATCGAGGTACTGAAGAACGTGAAGGCGACTCGCCCGAACATCGAAGTGATCATCCTGACCGGTCATGGTTCCGAGGAAGACCGGCGGCTGTGCCTGTCCCTGGGAGCGTTCGCCTACTTGCAAAAGCCCGTTGACATCGAGGTCCTGACCGAGACGCTACGCGCGGCCAACGAGCGCATCCGGCGCAAGTCGGCGGGCGATGGCAACGGTTGACCCGTGGCCACAGGTGCGAAATGGGACTGTTCGCCAATCTGAAGCCGAAATTCTGGCACCATGTCGACGTCAGCCACCGGCCGCACAGGCACCTGTTCAATTTCCGCCGTATCTGGGAAATGACCATCGCGCTGACCCTGGCGGTGGCACTCATTCCCCTGATCATCATGGCGGTGATCGATCAACAGGTGAGCCGGAATGCGATCGAATCGGACATTCTTCAGCGAACGGTGCAGTTGGTCTCGGTGTCGAAGCAGAGTGTCTCCTATTTCCTTGCCGAGCGGCGCGCTGCCTTGCGGCTGGTGGTTCGGGGGCACGACCTGGAGGAACTCCTGGACGACGCACGCCTCGGTCGTGTCCTGGACAATCTGAAGGAAAGTTTCGGGGGATTCGTGGACCTGGGCGTCATCGACGACCGGGGCATTCAGAAATCCTACGCAGGTCCCTACCAGCTCAAAGGACGGGACTACCGCAGTGCCGACTGGTTCCAGGAGGTATCACGCAGCGGAATGTACATCAGCCCGGTGTTCGAGGGATTTCGGGGCGTTCCGCACATGGTGATCGCCATCCGCCATGCAGTGCCCGCCGGAGGAGCCTACGTGCTTCGGGCCACCCTCGACACGGCCAAGTTCAACAACCTGCTCTCGGTGCTGGACCTGGAAGGACGCGGCGACGCGTTCGTGATCGACCGGGCGGGCGTTCTCCAGACGCCGTCACGCTATCACGGCAACGTGCTCGATCAGGTCAAAATCCCCGTGCCTCCCTACACACCTCAGCCCACCGTGGAGGAGGTGCAAACCCCCGAAAACGGACCGCTGGTCATCGGCTACGCCTACGTGCCCGACACGCCGTTCATCCTGATGATCGTAAAGCACAAAACGGTCCTCATGACGGAGTGGGTCCGGGGAAGGCTCACCTTGTTGAGCTTCCTCGTGATTTCGGTCGCCGCCATCATCCTCGTGGTGCTCGGAGGAATCACCTACCTGGTAAATCAGATCTACATGGCAGACCAACGGCGCCTGATGGTCCTCCACCAGGCCGAGTACGCGAACAAGATGGCGTCCCTCGGTCGCCTCTCCGCCGGTGTGGCGCACGAAATCAACAATCCCCTGGCGATCATCAACGAAAAAGCGGGGCTGATCCGGGACCTGTTCGTGTTTCGCCCCGAGTACGGAGAGGATCCCAAGCTGATGAGCTTGATCGACGCCATCATCGCACAGGTGGAACGTTGCGCTGGGATCACACGACGCCTTCTGAACTTTGCTCGCTCCTCCGAATCCGACATCAAGGAGGTGGACCTGAAGGAACTGATCCTTGAGGTCCTCGGATTCGTGGGAAAGGAAGCGGAATATCGGTGCATCGACGTGCAAGTAGAGGTGTCGGAAGACGTTCCGCGGTTCGAAAGTGGCCCCGGCCGTCTCCAGGAGATCTTCCTCAACCTCATCACGAACGCCTTTGCCGCCGTGGAGGACGGAGGATGGATCCGAATTCAGGCATCACGCAAGGGAGGGAACCGGGTCGAAATCCGGTTTTCGGATAACGGACACGGAATTCCGCAAAAGGATCTCGAACGTGTGTTCGAGCCGTTCTTCTCCACGCGGCACGGCAAGGGTGGCACCGGATTGGGGTTGTCGATCACCTATGGCCTGGTTCAGGAACTTGGAGGCAAGCTGACCGTGGCGAGCGAGGTTGGCAAGGGAACCACCTTCACCGTAACCCTTCCGCTGGTTCCTCCGAAGGCCGCCAACAAGAGCGCATTCGTGGACCGGATGGCGCGGCCTGGGATGGACGCGAATGACACAACAGGGGAGTACACCCATGCGGATACTGCTCGTGGATGACGAAAGGGAGTACGTGAGCACGTTGGCGGAACGACTTTCTCTCCGGGGTATCGAGGCGGACTGGGTGAGCGATCCGGCCGAGGCGGTGTTGCGTGCGGGGGAGCAGGTGTATGATCTGGCGGTACTGGATGTGAAGATGCCGCGGATCGATGGGATAGCGCTGAAGCGCCTGCTGGAAGCGAAGCAACCGCGTCTGAAGTTTCTGTTCATCACGGGTCATGGTGAGGAGGGCGCTTTCAAGGCGGGTGTGTCGGAAGCCGGCCCGGACCATTACCTGTTCAAGCCGGTCATGCTGGACGATTTTCTTCGGAAGATCGACGAGGTGATGTCCGAGGACCGGGAGGAGGGGCGTGATGAGTGATTCGGTGGGCGAGACAGGGCTGAAGTTTTTTGGCGTGATGACGGCGTCGATTTCCCACGAACTCAAGAACCGACTGGCGATCATCAACGAGCATGCGGGGTTGCTGAGTGACTTGCTTCGGATGGTACCGGAGGGAGGGCAGGTGGACCTGTCGCGGCTGGACCGGATTGCGCATTCTGTGTCGGAGCAGGTGTCCCTGGCGAACGACATTATCCGGAACCTCAACCGGTTTGCGCACATCATCGACGAGCTTTGGTACGAGGTGGATCTTGGCGACCTGTTGGGCCGGTGTCGAGCACTTTTTTCGCGGCTGGCGGCCATGCAGTGTGTGACGCTCGAGGTGGCGGTGCCAGCCGATCCTGTGCGGGTTGGGACCTCCCCGTTTTTGCTTCTGAACCTTTTGTGGTTATGCGTGTACGAACTGGCGCGGGCCTCCACGCAGCCCCGGACGGTGACCCTGCGTTTGGCGAGGGTCGGCGACGGTGTGCGGCTGGAGGTGGAGAGTTTGGGGGGAGGAGGGGAGGCAGCGCCGCCGAGAGTCAGCGAGGAGATGTCGAAGCTGGCCGAAACCCTTCGCGCCGATGTATCCTGTCCTGCGGGAGCGCATCGGTTTTCTCTGGACCTGCCGGCGGGCCCTGCCGCGGGTTATGGCAACGACACGGAAGAGGAGCGTGTCATCTGAAGACGGAGGCCGAGATGGCTGAACGAGTGTTGTTGGTGGATGACGAAGAGGCGTTCCTCGAGGTAACGAGCGAACGGTTGAGGGCGCGAGGCATGGAGGTGGCGACCTCGAGTTCCGCCCCGGAAGCGTTGGCCATGATCGAGCAGGATTTGTTCGATGCGGTGGTGCTGGACCTGAAGATGCCAGGCATGGATGGGCTCGAGGCGCTGAAGCGGATTCGAGAGCGGCGTCCTGATGTGCAGGTCATCTTGCTCACCGGGCACGGGACGTTGGAGAAGGCGGTGGAAGCGATCAAGCGTGGGGCGATGGATTTCATCGAGAAGCCTGCCGACCTGGACGCGATTGCGAACAAGATCCGCAAGGCCAAGCAGAAGCGGGTGCTCATCACGGACGAAATGAACAAGGAAAACATCCTGGAGATGCTTCGGCGGTTTGGGGTATGATCGGCACCACATGCCGGGCGGATGGGGTAATCCGTTGGCAAGGATGACGGGAGTGGCTCCTGTGTCCTGTGTGTCCTGGTGACGCGAGGGAGCAGGAGCTGCTATGTTTGGGGGGCGGTGCTGCGGGCGCGTCCGGGTGGATGGGCCGGTCTGAAGTGGTCCGGGGGTGCCTCTTGGCGGTCGGGATGGCACAGGGAAGCGTATCACGTTCGAAACAAGCAGAGTCATGACACACACAACTGCCGAAAACACGCCGCCGAAGGGCAAGGTGCTTGCGACCTTGACGCTGGGCGCGCTTGGGGTGGTCTACGGGGACATCGGCACGAGCCCGCTGTATGCGATGCGGGAATGTTTCCATGGTCCGAACGGGATCGAGGCGGATCCAGCGAACGTGCTTGGGGTGCTTTCGTTGATCACGTGGTCGTTGATCCTCGTGGTGACGGTGAAGTACCTCCTTTTCGTGATGCGGGCGGACAACGAGGGCGAAGGGGGGATGTTTGCCTTGAGTGCCTTGCTGTCGCGTGCCGCGAAGGACTCGAGGTTTTCCCGGAACCTGAAGTTTGTGGCCCTGGCGTTGTTTGGCGCAGCGCTTTTTTACGGGGACGGGATGATCACGCCGGCGATCTCGGTGTTGAGTGCCGTGGAGGGGCTGGAGGTGGCCACCCCGTTTTTCAAGCCGTATGTGATCCCGATAGCGATTGCCATCCTTGTGGGATTGTTCCTGTTCCAGCGGCGGGGGACCGGGCGAGTGGGGGCGGTCTTCGGCCCGATCACGGTGGTGTGGTTCATCACGTTGGCGACCCTGGGGGTCGTGTCGGTGGTGGAGACTCCGGAAGTGTTCGAGGCCCTGAACCCGGTTCACGGGTGGCGTTTTTTCACTCACAACGGCCGGCGAGGGTTCCTGGTTCTGGGCGCGGTGTTTCTGGTGATCACCGGGTGCGAGGCGCTCTACGCGGACATGGGCCATTTCGGGCGGCGTCCGATCCGACTTGCGTGGCTGGGACTGGTGCTTCCGTCTCTGCTGGCCAACTACTACGGGCAAGGGGCGCTGGTCCTCCGGGATCCGGCGAGTGTTGAGAATCCGTTTTACCTGCTCGCGCCGTCCTGGGCGGTGTACCCGCTGGTCTTTCTGGCCACGGTGGCCACGGTCATCGCGTCGCAAGCGGTGATTTCCGGGGCATTCTCGTTGACGCGGCAGGCGGTGCAACTCGGCTACCTTCCCCGGTTGGAGATCCGGCACACATCGCGGGAGCACCGGGGTCAGATCTATGTGCCCTGGGTCAACTGGACCCTGTTGGTATGCGTGGTGCTCCTGGTCCTCGGATTCCGGTCGTCGAGCAATCTGGCTGCGGCCTATGGGATCGCGGTGGCCACAGACATGGTCATCACGTCGTTTCTGGTGTTTGCCACTGCGCGCAGTGTGTGGCACTGGAACCGGGCTCTGGCCGGGCTGATGCTGGTGGCTTTCCTGGTGATCGACATTGCCTTCTTTGGTGCGAATGCGATGAAGATTCCCCAAGGAGGCTATTTCCCGCTGATGGTGGGCGCGGCGATGTTCACGCTGCTGATCACCTGGAAGCAGGGCCGGGCCCTTTTGTACGAGCGGATGGCGGCCGGGATGCTCCCCATCAAGGACTTTCTGGAGAGCTTTTCACGGAGTCGTCCCACGCAGGTACCGGGCACTGCGGTGTTCATGACCGGGAATCCCGGGGTCGTCCCCCACGCCTTGCTTCACAATCTGAAGCACAACAAGGTGCTGCACGAGCGGGTCGTCTTTCTCAACGTGGTCACGGAAGAGAAACCGTACGCCGCCGAGTCGGACCGGCTGAAGCTGGAGCGTCTGAAGGAGCCGTTCTGGAGACTCTCGATCCATTACGGGTTCATGGAATCTCCAGACATTGTGGAGGTCCTGGCGGGCATCGAGGTGGATGGGAAGCCGTTCGATCCGATGGACACCTCCTTTTTCCTGGGCCGAGAGAACCTGATTGCCACGCGGCGAGGGCGCATGCGGTTGTGGCGCAAGAAGCTTTTCGTGTTCATCTCGAGGAACGCGGTTGGAGCGACCTCGTTTTTCCGGCTTCCTCCCAACCGGGTGGTGGAGTTGGGGCAGCAACTGGAACTGTGATTCCGGCTGTGTCGAGGTTCCTGGCCTACCCGGGAATCAGGGAGCGGGGGCGACGGGGGGTCGGAGCCGCATCCCCGCGCGACACCAGCGTGCGAGGAAGATTCCGCGCGCAAAAAAAAGCACAACACACACGTAGCATACCCATATTGCAGCACTATTTCGTTGCCCATTCCTGCATTGACAGTTCGTTCATCAATTCGATCAACCGTTCATCGCCCCTTCCGTGCGTCGAGGGGATGATTCGGTCATAATCTTTCTCGGTCCTGCGACCTGGACTATCCTCTGTCAGGCACGCACCACCACGCGACACGCGACGAAACGGCGGGAACGCAAATCGACACGTTCGAGCTGCGACATGCGGAAGCGGTAGTCAGCGCCACGTCTTCAGCGGTCATGAACCACGGCCCAGGTCCCGGGTGACGATACCAGAGGTGTGTCCTCACCAGGGAGTTGGCCATCGTCGAGGAATGTCCTGGTTACAACGGTTCGTTCCATACGGCCGTGCTCCGGGTGGGGGAGGGAGCGCCTGTCAAGGGGGCTCGAGGAACCGGTGTGCGAGGAACGACCTGCTGGACCAGTCGATGCTTGGATCTCACACTTGAAACCCTGGTGCGAACCCTGGAGGGAAGCGAACGATGGCTGAAACGTCAAGCTGGAGCAACGTCTCTTCGTTGTTGGAGGAACTGGTGTGCTTGCTGGTCGATGATCCGGAGCAGGTGCAGGTTCGGGCGCTGCAAGGAAGTCAGTCCACGGTGCTCGAGGTGTCGGTGGCGAAATCGGACTTTGGGAAATTGATCGGGAAACGGGGGTGTCGGGCGAACGCGATCCGGCAACTCCTGGTGGCGCTTTCCGGTGCGCACGACCGGCGGTTCCTGCTGGAACTCCTGGAGCCGCACGCGGACGCGCCGACCTCGTCTCGAGGCCGACCGCCGGTGCCTGACGCGGAGGAAGGGGTGACCGCGATCACGGGCATGCTCCAGCGGCTTGTGGAGCTGCTGGTGGACCACCCGGCGTCGGCGCGGGTGACGGCCTTGCCGGGGAGCCAAGTGGTCGTGTTCGAGGTCGGAGTGGACCCGGAAGACGTCCCCAGGCTCATCGGCGGCAACGGTCGTACGGCCACGGCGATCCGGGAGTTGCTGGTGGCGATCAGCGGGAAGTTCAAGCGACGGTTGATCCTGGACATCACGGAGCCGTCGCGGAGCGGTCGGCCGGAGGCCAAGGCGACCCCGTCCCCGGTGGGCGCCGTGGCGATGTCGACCGGAGCGAGCCCGTCGAGGCAGGAGGAAGCGGACTCCGGTCCCGAGGTGACCAGGCGGTCGCGTCGCGTCTGGGAGCCGGAGTTGGAGGGGAACGCTGCACCCCAGGCGGCCGGGGCGGCCACGGGCGGGCCGGGTGAGACGAACCGGGCGGCCTGATCCTGCGGTATGGGCTCCGGCGAGGGGCCGATCTCAGATCTCGTTCCTTGCCGGGGCCGGTGTCCCTGTCACCGTTGCCACGGTCATCCTGTGATGGAGGTGGCCTCCTCGAGCTGAGCTGTCGGCGGCGGCCCGTCGAACGAGACGCGGAATCCGTCGGAACTGTAGTCCTTGTGAACCATTCTGACCAGTTCCCCCTGCTCGATCTCATACAGGTTATAGGACGCTTGCACCGGGTGCTCGAGGCCATGATCGTAGGCGGCGGAGCCGGCGTTGCACAGCAAGGTGACGCGCCCGTCGTCGTGCTTCAGGTGGTTGATGTAGCGCTGGTGGTCATGTCCGTGGAGCACGAGTTCCACCGGGTGGCGCTGCAGCACGTCCATGAGGATCTCCCGATTCTCCAGCCTTCGCCAGAACTTGCCGGGTGCTTCGCCGTGTTCGTTCAGCAACGGGTAGTGGATGAGGAGCACCTTGAATCGCCGGGCCACGTCCCGCCGAAGCAGCACCGCCTCCAGCCGTTCAGCCTCCACCGGGTCGACCCGCCCGGATGCGCCGAAGCCCGCCCGATTCGGGTTCATCCCCAGCACAGCGACATCGCCGAGGAAATGCAACGTGGGGTAGGTGGGCTCCTCGAGCGACGCACCAGGAGTGCGAATGTACTGCCCGAAATACTGCTCGATGCGATGGAAACGAGCGGCTCCGGCGGTGTAGTAGTCGTGATTCCCCGGCACGATGATGGTGGGAAACCGTGACAGAATCGGCTCGAGTGCGTCTCGGGCAACCACGAACTCGGCGGGCGATCCCAGGGCGGTGATGTCCCCTGTGATGAGCACGGCGTCGGGGTGATCTGCGACCACGGCCTGGATGGCCTCGGCCGCGATGCGTGGATTGAAGCGTGCCACCCGCCGGAAGGCGAGCAGGTTGGCAAGCCCTATCAACCGCTTGGTTCTGAGTCCGGACCAGTCTGGAAACCGGTAGAAGTGGAGGTCCGAAAGGTGGGCCAACAGCATGAGCGACTCCCATCCCGCCCCCGGGGCCTGTTACCTTCTGACATGCCTGCGGGGGGTTCTCGACCGCGGGGACCGGGTGTTCCGGTCGCGCCTGGTCGGCTTTTTCTTGCGCGGCCGCTTTCCGACATCCCGATGTTCATTCAAGATGGCCGCGATCTGGGCCTCCGGTACCGGGTCAGGCAGGCCGGGCGGAGCGTCTGCCAGGGCTTTCAAGGCGTGCAGTTCGTCGGAAGACACCTTGCGAAAGGTCCCGGGGGCGAGTCCCTTGACGCTGATGGGACCGAACTGAACCCGCTTGAGCTTGGTGACGGGGTGTCGAAGCTTCATCATGGCGTAACGCAACAGGCGGTGCCGTACTTCACGCACGGTAACCCGAAGCCAGGCGTTCCGGCCGGTCACGGAGACGAGTGTCACCTCCATGGGCAAGGTACGTCCACCCTGGAGGGGGACGCCGACCCGGAGTTTTGCGAGTGTCCTGTCGTCCGGGATTCCGCGGACTTTCATGAGATAGGTTCGCGGGATCCCGGCTCGAGGGTGGTTCAGGGCGTGGGCGAGGCGGCGGTCAGAGGTCATGAGCATGATCCCCTCGTCGTCGGCCTCGAGCCGGGCCACGGGAACGAGGAGGCGCTTGACACGGCGCAGCTTTTCCATGACCGTGGGCCGACCCAACGGGTCGGACGGAACGGACAGCACCCCTCGAGGCTTGTTGACCAGGAGGTAGATCGGTTCGATGGGACGCACGACCTTGCCGTCGACCTTGAAAACGTCCTGTTCCACCACCACGGGGTGCGCCGGCTCACGGACCACCCGCCCGTTGACCATCACACGTCCCTCGAGCACCATGCGCTCCGCTTCACGCCTGGTGGCGACCCCGAGTTCGGCCAGGGCCTTGGACAATCGTTGCTTCATGCTGCCCGGTCCTCTCCTGTTGAAGGGTGCGCCACCTCCCCGTCCCAAGCAGACGGAGAGAATACGGCGGAAATGGCCGGGGCGCCTCCGGTCTAGTCACCCCTGCTCCCGGCACGCTCGCCACGGCCGGCCGTTCCAGTGGCTGCCGATTCCTCCATCCCGCTCAACGTGCTCAATTCGCCCATGGTCGGAAGCTCGGCCAGACTCCGGAGTCCGAACATCCGCAGGAAATCACGCGTGGTCCCGTAGATCAAGGGACGACCGATGTCGTCCTTGCGGCCCAAAATCCGGACCAACCGCTTCTCGAGCAGGGTTCGGAGCACCGAACCGGATTCCACCCCACGCACAGCCTCCACTTCGGCCCTCGTCACCGGCTGCCGGTAGGCGATGATCGCGAGACACTCCAGCGCAGCGCGGCTCAGTCGAGGGGGACGGCTCTTGACCAGAGCACGCAGCCAGGGGGCCAAGTCGGCTCGAGTGCGAAACACCAGCCCACCTGCGACCTCCTTCAACACGATACCACGACGCTCCAGCGAAAGGTCCGTTCTCAGCCGCTCGATCACCGACAGGAGTTCCTCGCGCTCCGCTCCCAGGATATCCCTGAGTTCCCGGAGGGTCACCGGCCGCTCCGCCGCAAAGATCAGCGCTTCCACCACTGCCAGCCGCAAGTCTTCACCCATCTCAAGCCAGGGAGGCCGCTTCTCGTCTCGAGCCGAAACCCCCGGCACATCCGCCTGCGCCCCCGCCTGGACACCGGATGGTTCCGCCCCTCCTTCACCGGTGGAGATCAACCCTTCCATGTCGTGCGTGTTTTCCATCGGGGTGCCAAGGTATCATCCCGCTCCATCAACGGCAACCGGAAGCTTCCCGAACGGGGCCCCCGGGTCGCCCTGGACCGGGTAGGTCGCCTCGAGACCGCCCGCGCTGGTTGCAGGCCAACTGTAGTTCAGGGCGCACGATTGTCAAGCAGGGGACCTGACGCGAGGAAGAAAAAAAGAGGGGACAGGGGTACTCGGTATCGCAGGGGATTTGAGTATAACCAGTGGAAGGGCGAAGAGAGCCCCCTGTCCGACAGGCCGGAGTGCCGCAGTGGTCGCGAGGCGACCGTGGACCGAACCGTTTCCTGGAATCACGCCTGCCATCGCTTCTCCCCGAGTCGGCCCTGTCGTCTCGCGCCGTCGGCCCATCGAAATGCGCGAGGGGCACTGGTTCGGGTCGGGGAACGAAGTGCTGGCGATTCTCCGACACCCTCTGAGGCGAGGAGGTACAAGCAGCATGCCAGGATGGGCGAGGGCGTGGGATTCTTTTCGATCTTGCCGGAAAACGCCGGGTCATTCCGGGTTGGCGGGGGGATTACCGCGGCAGGATTGAGCGGCGGTGCTGTAATCCGTCCAGTTCCACCGTACCGAGTCCGGGAATTCCGGACAGAGTCCGAAAAAATCGGACGCTACCTCGGCACGACCATTCCGTGCACCTTGAGCAGTTCGTACAGACGCGACCGGGAGAGCCCGGAGATCTGACAGGCGCGCTTGATGTCCGGGCCGACAAGGGTCATGAGGTCGCGGAGGTAGGCTCGCTCGGCCTGCCGAATGGCGTCCTTGCGGTATGTACGAAACGGGGGGAGTGAGCGGGCATGTTCGGGTGGGGGTTGGGCGTCATCCTCGACATGGGTGCTGGAGGCGACGGCGTTTCTTGCCACGAACACTCTGAGGTTGACGGGCAGGTGTCGAGCGAACAGGGTGTGCTCCCCGGCCGCGGCTGCGAGTGCGGACTCGAGGGTATTGACCAGCTCCCGGACGTTTCCGGGCCAGTCGTAGCGCATGAGTGCTTCGAAGAAATCTGGAGAGAATCCCTTGATGGGGGAGCGATGGCGGGCGCAGAACTTGTGGAGGTGGTGGAGCACGATGGGACGGATGTCCTCGGGCCGTTCGCGGAGCGGGGGGAGGTGAATGGTCATGGATCGGATGCGGTAGAGGAGGTCCTCACGGAACCGTCCTTCGGCCACCATCTGGTCGAGGTCGCGATTGGTTGCGGCGATGAGTCGGAAGTCAGAGGATTCCTCGAGTTCGCCGCCGACCGGTCGGAAGCGGTGTTCCTGGAGGACCCTGAGAAAGACTTTCTGGATGGTGGGAGGGAGTTCTCCGATTTCGTCGAGGAAGAGTGTGCCGCGGTGGGCCTGCTTGACGAGTCCGGGGGCGGATCGATCTGCGCCGGTGTAGGCGCCGCGTGCATGGCCGAAGAGGAGGGATTCGGCGAGGGTGTCGGGGAGGGCGGCGCAGTCGACCACGATGAACGGGCCATCGGCTCGGCGGCTGTTGTCGTGGATGGCTCGAGACACGAGTTCTTTTCCGGTGCCTGTCTCGCCGGTGATGAGCACGTTGGCCTCGGTCACGGCCGCCTGGGCGAGCAGGTCGAAGCAGGCCTTCATGGGGGGGCTTTCTCCGACCAGTTCCGGGTGCTCGAGGGCGACGATGGGGGGGCGTTCCGAGCGCTCGCGCCGGTATTCGAGCACGCGGGTGAGCTGGAGGGCGGTATCCTTGAGAGAGACGGGTTTTTCGAGGTAGGCCCAGGCGCCGCTCTTGATGGCGAGTTCGGCCCCGTCCGGGTCTCCCTCCCCGGTGATGATGATCACTTCCGGAGATCCCCTGGATGCGCGCACATCCGGGATGGCGCTCAGCCCGTTGCCGTCCGGAAGTTGAACGTCCAGCAAGACCACATCGAACGTCTGTTTTCGGAGGCGATCGAACCCGTCGTGGAGCGAGAGGGCGTATTCGGCCTCGTGCTTCATCATCTGCAGGTGCCGGTGCATCATCTCACACAGCATCAGATCGTCATCGATCACCAGAACGCGTCCCATCCCTGTTTCCTCCCCCACGGGCCGGTTTCCGATTCGGGAATCCGGCTTCATCGAACAGATCAGCGGTGTTCCCGCTCCCCGCGAGACACGGTTGTCCATCTTAGCGCCGCCCACAGGTCCTTGCAAGCGTGCACGAGCGTTCCCGGAGACGCGGGGGCCGGCCAGTCTCGAGGTCCCCTCCGGGAAAGAGGTACCGGCCGACGCCTCCGAGACCGGGCACCGGGCCGCCCGCCACGTCTCGCCTCCAGTTGTTGACACCTCGAGCACCAACCCGTTACCATGCCCGCGTGCGTCTCCTGCGCATTGCGGCGAACACGGAAACCTGGTGATGGAGACCCGGGCATGCGGCCAGCAACCGCCCTTCCCTTGCCGATGCTCTTTTGGCTTGCGTCCGTTCTGTGGTCAGCGCTCCCGTCGTGCCAGCCCGAGGACACTTCGCCGGTGCTGGAGGTGGGGTTCGTGCTCCCCGAAGATTCGAGTTTCCTCGGGGAGGTGTCCACGTACACGGCTCAAGTCACCTACTCCGGCGGGGAAAAGAACGGCATGCTCCTCGAGACCACGTTCCCGGCCGGGTCTGTGGACGCGGTGTTCGACGGCCTTCCCCCCACCGGTGAAGGCGAAACGGTGCAGATCCACGTGGAAGGACACGCGACCGGGGACGGGGCGGAAGCGCCGGTCATTACACGGGCCACGTCCGGACCGCTGACCCTTGCGGCGGGGAGTGCAACCCGGGTAAGGCTTTTCCTCGGGCAGGTCGGGGCGGTCAACATGCTGGTATCGCGGTTGCCTACCGGCGCAATGGGCCAGGTCGCGGTCAGCTTTCCAGACGGCACCACCTTGATTGCCGGCGGGATGGACAGGAGCGGCAACCTGACGCCGGACACCACCTGGTTCGACGACGGCTTCACAGGGCTCGAGTTCGGGCTGGTGACGCCGGGTCCCCCTCTTTCGACGCCTCGAATGCACCACGTGGCAGCGCTCCTGGATGAATCCGGGCAAGACGGCCCTGTGCAGGCCGCGCTCCTGGGCGGAGACACGTTTGAACGCTTGACGCTCACCGATGTGGAGGGCCTCCAGGTTCCGAGTATCGACCTGGGCGGCCCGGCTCCCCTGGCATCGGTGGAAACCCTGACGCCGGGTGCCGACGGGTTCGAGGCCGGTCCCCCGCTCCGGTCGCCTCGAGCGTACGCCACGGCCTTGCAACCTTCCTCGTCCACGGTGCTCCTCTGTGGAGGGATCGAGTCCCAGGAAGGAAGTTCTGCGATTTCCGATACCTGTGAGCACTGGCGCGCCGATGGCACCACCAACACTTTCGGCCTTCACTACCGCCGCGTGCTCCATCAGGCGACGTGGCTTCGGAGCGGTGAGGTACTGCTGACCGGCGGGACATCGGAGCCCTTGCTGTCGCCGGAATCCCTGTTGCTCGAGAACGAGGTGTTCGATCCGGAGGCGCCCTCCCCTTCTCGTGCCGGCTTCCTCCTCTATCCGAGGGTGGGCCACCAGGCGGTGGTCATTCCGGGCACGGACGGCGAAGTGCTTGTGACCGGGGGGTACACTCGAGAACCGACCCCATCAGGCGCGGCGTTCCGCCTCACCCTTGCGGAATACGCGGAGATCTACCAGCCGGAAAGCGCGTCCTCCCGGCCGTTCGTCCGAGGTCCGGCCATGCAGTGCCCCCGAGCATTTCACAAGGCTGTTCCGGTCGGCGACGGGTTGGTGCTCATCGTGGGCGGAATCGGGGCCGATGGTCACAGCTTGCCCCCGCCCGAACTCTATGATCACCTTGCCAATGATGGAGCAGGCGCTTTCCTTCTCCTGGACGACTCGGATACCCTGTGCGGACAGGGGGTGGAGGCGTCCGGCCCACTCCTCTCCGTGAACGGCCCCACGGCCTCGAGGCTCAGTACCGGGGACGTGTTGATTGGGGGTGGAGACTGGAACCCTGGCAACGGCGGGGGTGCTGACGATGCAGGGCTGGCCGTGTTCGTTGCACCGCGGTAGAGGAGACCGAAGTCGGCGGGCCGAGACCTTCCACCTCCTGCACGGGACCTCCGGGTGAACGCGCGGTCAGCGGGCATACTCGGCGACCGCGTCACAGGCGTTGTCCGTGCCGCTCTTGAGGCGGAGGTTGGTGAGGATGACCTCGTCGGTCTGGAGCTTGCACTGCTCGTCCTGCTGCGAGGTGATGTCCTCGTAGGCGCGACGACACTGGACGAGTTCGTCGTCCGAGAACGGCACGCCGCAGGAATCGAACACGTCGGCCATGCGGTCACAAAGTTTCTGGCACTCGTTCTTGCAAGCAACGCTGAACAGGGCGCTAGCCGCCAGGAGCGCAAGGACCGCCGGAGACCGCCAACGCCTGGGTGCAGCCGTGCTGAAGTGCGTCGCACCAGGGAGCGTCTCCAGTTTCGGCGAGTTGCCGGAATTTTCTGCACAGGTCACGCCGTTGCTCGTAATCTCGCTCACGTGTGTCCACCACTGCGTCGAAATCCCTGAGAAGAGCTTCGAAGCAGGTTGCCTTGCAACAGGATCGTAGCTCGTCACAGGTGGGATTCAAGAAGTCTTGCTCACACCGCCTGGCCTCGTAGTCAGCTTGCTGCCTCAGATTCTGCGGATCGCTGGTGCCAGGCTCGCAGCGGTCCGGATGGTATCGGTCGTGCGCTGCGAACAGGGCGCACCGGAGGTCCATCTGGTAAAAGGACTCGCACAGACGTTGACACCGGTTGGGGGTGCAGGCCATCCAGCTCGAGCAGAGCGAGAGGATTGCGAGCGGTACCAGGTAGCGAGGCCACGGCACGACGGCACCCTCCACGGGCCGGTTCATGGGCTGGGCAGGCCCGGACGCAAGGGCGCGGGGTTGCCCCGAATGGAGACACGGGCCGATTCGGCCGGCGGAGTACCGGCAAGGTCGACCGCCCATTCGGGGGGAATTCTGTCACGACGCCTGTCAGGCGTCAAGCCTGTCATCCTCCTCGACGGACCTGGGAGGCGCTGGTATACTTCAAATTCGATTCGTGAATCATGCCTGGTCCGGCGCAAGGTGGCTCGAAGGGGCGATGAGGGAACCCATTCACTGCGGCGTGTTGCAGATCGAACCGACCGACGTGTGCAACCTTCGGTGCCGGATGTGCGCCCCTCAGCTCGAGGCGTCGAGGACCGTGCACGGGTCGGTTCCCAAGGGGTACATGTCCCTGTCCGTGCTGCGCCGGATTGTGGAGGGCATTGCACGCAGTCCCGTGCGGTTCGACCACCTGATCTTTCAGTGGCTGGGGGAACCGACCCTGCACCCGCGCCTGGTGGACATGGTGAGCCTGTGTCACGAGCGTATCCGGGACCGCTTCGACTACTTCCGGATCGACACGAACGGGGTGGCACTGACCCCCGAGAAGATAGACGGACTGGTGGAGATCTACGAGCGGGATCGCGGGTTTCCGCTGCTTATCGTCTTCTCTCTGGACGCGGTGACCGAGGCCACTTACCGACGGGTGAAAGGAGCGCCTCGAG
Organism: uncultured Gammaproteobacteria bacterium; assembly: GCA_964418585.1. Classification (GTDB taxonomy): domain Bacteria; phylum Myxococcota_A; class UBA796; order JAJRTE01; family JAJRTE01; genus JAJRTE01. The sequence continues at coordinate 23,942 of CAYQMG010000045.1, forward strand.
GTACCTTTTCACGGGTCCTGAAGCACATTGATCACCTGCTGGACCGGCGGGCGGCGTTGAAGGGGGAGCCGGTGAACCTGAACCTGGAGTTTCAGTTCGTGCTCCAGGGCGGGAATGCGCACGAGACGCGGGCGTTCCTGGAGTACTGGGACCAATACCTGGCCGAGGGGCGACGAGGGGTCGGGTACAACGAGGTGATGATCAAACGCCTCAGCGTGGCGGCAGGAGGGGAAGGGCAACGGCGGGCGGACGAACTTTACGACGAGACGATGCGGATTTTTGGGATCCGGCCGTTCGACAAGCCGCACATTCACCTGGCGACCTGGAAGGACAGGACATGGGAACGGGACGTCGCCCCTGCCCGGGGCTCTGGAAAACCCCTGTAATCCGATGGGATGGCCAGCTCACCGTATGCTGCGCGGATGTGCGGGGCCAGATCGAGGTCGGCAACGTGGCAGAGGCAGACTTTGACACACTCTGGAATGGACCGCGCATGACCCGGTACCGTATCTGGCACATTCTGGGCCAGTTTGACCGCATGCCTCTGTGCGCCGGTTGCGGTGGCATCAACTTCTATCGAATGACCGATGACGAAATTCGGGCCTATCTTGCCCGGATTGGTCGTCTGGACCTGTTTCCTCGCTATCTCGCCCGCATGAAGGAGGCGGGGGAATAGGCGGAACTCATGGGGACCTCGCCAACCGATCCCGACGATCGTTTCCTGCTGTGGGTGGGGTTTTCCGCGCTGCTCCATCTGGCTGTTGCCGCCGCACTGCCAGGTCCGGGAACGGGGTTGACCGTCCAGCAGGCGGATTTCACGGTGCAGTGGGTGGCGCTCGCCACCCCTGTCCCGGCGGCTGCGTTTCCGAGGCATGAGGAGACCGCGGAGCCGGAGGCGACCGTGGCGACGGCGCCGAAGCAGGTGGACCGCGCGCCCTCGGTACCGCGGGGTTCGCGCCAACCGAATGTCCGTGCGAACGCGGGTCGGCCGGAGCCGAGGCAGTCGGATTCGGCCGAGGTATCTGCAGGGAAACTGCCGGAGGCGGTGCTGTCTCCAGAGCGTTGGCCGGGGCTGTCCATGCGTGCGACCGACTCGAAGTTGGGGAGCGCGGGAGGGGATCGGCGTGGGGAGGGATCGGATGGCTCTGGATGGGGCGACGGGACCGGCCGCGGCACGGGGTTGGTTCCGATTCCTGTGGTGGAACGGCGTATCGAGGAGGAGGGGCGGCGCGTTGTGGCCCGGGATCGCGTGGCTCGAGGCCTGGTTTCTCCGGAATTGAACGCAGTGTCGACCCGCATGGAGTCTGAATGGCGGGTGACCCACGAGGACCTGCAGCGGTGGCCGGTACGCCCGGAGACTCGAGTGGAGTACTACACGCCGGAGGGAGCGGGTGAGGATGTGCCGGCCACATCCTGCACATACCAGCGTTACTCGCTGGCCCGGGTGCGGGTGACCATCGACCGGGACGGGTCGCTGGTATCGTCCGAGATCGTCCGGTCCTCGGGCAGCCGCCGGCTGAACCGGGAGGTGCTGGACCTGGTACGCAAGTCGGCTCCGTTTCCGCCGCCACCCGAGTACGAACTGGATGCCTCGGGCACGGTATCCGGGGTGTGGGATGTGGGGGTGAGAGACTACAGTCGATCGTCCTGCTTCTTTTTTCACCGCAGCAAGGTAGTCAAGGACATCGTGTTCCTGGGTTCCTACTGAGAGATGGCGCCGGGCCGGGAACCGATACCGGGTGACAAGAAGGGGGAGGTCGCGGTCAACCTCTTCGGAGAGAGACCAGCAACCGCACCTCGGGCCGGGAGTCGAACCGGGCGCACATGGCCGATGACATGTCCCTCCGGATTTCGTGGATGAGCTTGAATGCCTCGTCCACGTGGCTCCGGACCCGGGACGGTTTGCGGTTCATGGAGGCCAGCCGGGCGCTGAGTGCGAGTGCACGAAGCAGGAGGAGGCGGAGCCCGACCGACTTGAGGCGCGGCCGGATGTCGGCGAGGACGCTCCATGCCTCGTCGCGTTCGCCACGGACCACCAGACCTTCTGCGAGGAACAGGTCGGCTTCCAACATGCCCGGCACGTCCCCCAGTTTTTCCGCAGCGGCCACGCCCCGCCGGATGGTGAGGATACCGTTCCGAAGCGATCCTGCATGGATGAGCGCCGAGCCGGAGAATCGCTGGGCACGTGCCTGAAGCGCCCGGTAGTGGCCTGCGTCGGCCTGTTCCAACGCTTCTCCAAACGCGACGAGCGCCATCTTGGGCTTGCCTCGAGCCAGGGCCAACTGCCCCATGAGAAGTTGCCGCACACACCGCACATGCTGGTGGGGCCTGCGCTTGAGCAACTCTGCCACCTGGTCCAGCATCTTTTCCGCCCGGTCCAGGTCCCGCAGCTCGAGAGCCACGGCGGCGGTGGCGACGGCGGCGGCGGCCACATCGGGTTGGTGGCCGACCTGGCGCAAGGCGAGCACGGTATTGGAAGCCAGGGAGAGGGCCGAGACGAGGTCGCCGGTGGCGGCGTGCACCAGAGCCTCGTCTCCCTGGCAGACGAGGTGGAACGTGTCATGTCCCCAACTTCTCGACAGGTTGGCCGCCTCGACGAAATGCCGAGCTGCCTGCCGAAGCCGGCCCTCGTGGAACGCGATCAGTCCCAGCCCGTGCACGGCGCGGCTCGAGAGGCCGGGGTCGTTGAGCTTGTTTGCTTCAGTGAGGGCGTCTGCAAAGAGCTTTCTGGCGGGTTCGCATTCCCCGAGGTAGCACATGCTGAGGGCCATGTCCGCGGTGGTCCGGACCAGGGCGTCGCGGGCGCCGCTTCGACGCTGGACCTTGGCAGCTTCCCCGTATTGAACGCTTGCTGTACGATAGTCTCCTCTCTGCGCCGCCAGTTCGGCCAGGGTGAACAGGGCCTCTCCTTGCACATCGAGTGCGCCCTGGTCCCCGGCTCGACTCGCCGCGGTCCGGAGATGGCTCGAGGCCTTTTCGCCTGCCCCCTGCTCTCGAAGGACCTGACCCAACCGAAGATGGGCGCGCGCGGCCACCTCGGGCTCCACCCCAGGTGCACGCCTGGCAGCTTCCAGGGCTTTCTCGAGCAGAGGGGCACAGGTGTCATGGAGGCCGAGACGCAGCCTGGCCTCGGCGGCCTTGAGGAGACGGGGGGCGGCGCGGTCCCATGCCCGTCCTTCGAACAGGTGGAGGGCGGTCATCTCGAGGCTGCCGTCTTCCTGGTCGCCATGCACGGTCATCCAGGCATCTGCGGCGGCGCGATGAAGCTGCTCTGCCTGGTCCCGCTCGAGCTGTCCGAGGAGGACGCGGGCCATCCAGGGGTGGTAGAAGGCGAACAGGCCGCGACGCTCGCCCGGGATTTCGACCAGGATTCGCCGGGCCATGACCCGGTCGAGTATGTCCAGGAGTTCGTCCTCGGCCACCGGCGTCACCACGCGCAGCCATGGATAGGGGCAGGGCCGCCCCAGTACGGCCATGTGGTCGAGCATGCGCCTGGTCGGCTCCGGCAGGAGTGCCACGCGCTCGAGGAATGCGTTGCGAAAGGCCGAGGCCATTTCTGCGACCGTGTCCGACTCGTCCGGGACGAGGAGGGTCCATCCGGAGACCTCGTCGCCGGCAACGGAATGGGGTGAGAGGTCGCCGCGATCCACCATCATGCGGATGGCCTCCACGACGTGAAGGGGGTTGCCTCGAGTTTCCTCGTGGAGCACGGTTCCGACCCGGCCGAGGTCGATGTGTCCCCCCAACATGGAGTCCACCAGGCGGTCCACCTCACTGCGGTCGAACGGCTGCACCTGGAGGCTTTCGATGAGGATAGGTCCCTCGAGCCCCCACCGTTGGAGCACGTGGTTTTTCTCGGAATCTTCGGAACTGACCGAAGCCACCACGAGGACGGGGGCATGATTCGGGTCGGGATGGCGCAACGCCACTGCCTCGAGCAAGTCGATGGTGGCCGGGTCGGCCCACTGGAGGTCGCGAAGGGCGAGCACGGTGGGGGAGGTGAGCACGGCGTCGAGGAAAGCCATCAGGGCGTCTCGAAGCCGCTCGCGTTCCACGTGAGGGGAAGCGTCGCGCACTTCCGGGAAGTGAGCGGGAAGCAGTCGAGCCACGGGAGGGAAGGCCCGGGCCAGGATGGGGAGGTGATTCCCCAGCTCCACCTGGACGAGGTTGACCTCGCGCCGGAGCAGGTGATTCACGATGGCCTCGAGCAACTCCACCATCCCGTGATACGGGCCTCCTCCGCCGGGATAGCAGCGACTGCTGAACACGACAAGACCTCGGGCCCGGGCGCCAGAGAGTGCGTCGTTGACCAACTGGCCCTTTCCGATGCCGGGTTCTCCAAGGACCACGTCGATTCCCCCCACCCCGGCCTGGAGCAAGGAGATGGAGCCGGCCAGTCGTTTCCGGGCGTACTCGCGCCCCACGAATGCAGGTTCGAACAGCCGGACGGTCCGGGGTGTCTCGGTGGGCACGACTCGAGGCGCGGCCAGTCCCTCCCGTCGCCACACTTCCTCGACGAACGCCTTGAGCACGCCCTCGACCTCGCGCCCGCTTTGGGGGCGTGCCATGGGGTCCTTGGCGAGAAGTTTCAACACGATGTCGCGGAGCGGGGCCGGCACGTCGGGATAGTAGGTCTCGAGGGGGACCGGGGGGTCGTTGACGTGTTTCAGGATGTAGGCGATGGCCTCCTCGGCGACGAACGGGAGTTCCCCGGTCAGAAGGAGGTAGAGCACGACTCCGAACGAATAGAGGTCGGAACGGTGGTCACACGGGGCTCCGGTGACCTGTTCAGGGGAACAGAAAGCGAACGTTCCCACCCCATCCGGTCCCTGGGCTGGACGGTCTGCGTCCAACTCACGGGCGATTCCGAAGTCGATGAGCTTGACCCGTTCGTCCGGTGTGACCAGGATGTTGGCCGGCTTGAGGTCCAGGTGGACGAGGTGACGACTGTGGATGTGGTCCAGGGCACTGGCGATCTGGATGCCGAGCAGGGCGGCCATCTTGTCCCGTTCCGGCCCCGGGTCCAGGTTCCGCTCCTCCAGAAAATCGGTCAAGGACACGCCGTCCACGAACTCCATCACCAGGTAGGGACAGCCCTCGTGAACCCCGCTGTCATAGCTCCGAATCACGTTCGGATGGTCGCACCGGGACATCGCGCGGTGTTCCCTGCGGTAGTTCAACTGGACCGCTTCCTTGTCGATGGGTGCGTAGTGGATTTTCAGCGCGAAGTAGCGGCCGGAGCGGGTGTCCTGCACCTTGAGGACCTGGCCCATACCTCCCACGCCGATGGTGGTGACCACGCGGTAAGGACCGATTCTGTCGTCGACTGCGCCGGGATGCTGGTTGCTCACGAGACACGATTCCAGTGACGGCTCGAGCGACGGTCAAGGCCACGGGAGCCGTGGGTTCGTTGTGTAGGAGCGGGGAAGGGAGTACCCGGGACTCCGCTGGCCCCACCCATGTCCCACCTGGTGACAACAGAGCGATTCTATAGCTCAACAGGCCCATCCTGCAATAAAATTGCAATCCCTGGTATCGAATGGTGCGCCTGCTTTGTCAGGATTCAGAGCCTGTTCGGCGGTTCAGGGCTTCCCGCACCACCGCGGCCAGGCGTCTCGAAAGACTCGCCTGCGTCAGTGTCTCGAGCCGGGCCTCGGCGGTCTGCAAGGCGTTCTCGAGCCGGCTGCACCTGGCTTCCCATGTGGCGCAGGCCTCCCGATGCGCGTTCAAGGCGGCCTCGAGCTGCTCCACCTGACGCCGTGCGCGTGTCTCTGCGCCGACTCGAGCCGCGTCGGCGGCCTGGAGTCGGGCGGAGAGGTCGGCCAGGTCGTCGTTGAGTCGGTCGCGAGTCTCCCACAGAGCCTGGATCTCCTCCTGTTTCTTGCCCAGTTCACCGCGCAGGCGTGTGATCTCGGAACGGGCTGCAGCCAGTTGCTCTTCGGTGGATGCCTGACGGGCACGCCACGAAGCGGCCTCCTGCAATGCATCCTCGAGACGGTGCTGCGCCGCCTGACAGGCGGTCTCGAGCCTGGCGACTCCGGCCTCGAGGTCGTCACGCTGGGCGAGCGCCTTTTCCAGTTCCGCGGTCTTCTTGGCAACCTCCCGCCGGGCTGCGGCCAGGGCGCGATGGGCAGCGGCCAGGTCACCCCCGAGCGTTTCCTCCCGCTCCGCCGCCAGCATGGCGGTACTCTCCTGCTGGTGGGTCGCGGCCTCGAGAGAGTTGCTCAACTTGCCGACCACGTCCATGAGCGTATGGACCTGATCCACCAGGGCGGCAATCTCCTGGTCCTTTTTCTTGAGGTCGTCCTGGAGTGTTCTTGCGGTTCGACGGGTTTCGGCCAAGGCGGCTTCCAGGGTATCGGCTTCGCGACTTCTGCGAGAAAGGACCTCGGTCACAGTCTCCCGGCCTCGACGACGGGAAGGGGTGCGCACCAGTGCTGCGAACCGGGCCAGGGCCACCTCGGGATCGAGGCGTTCCGATGCAAGACGCAAGGCATTCCGGCCTCGTTCCGAGACCTCTGGCTCATCTTCGAGTGCCTGGTCCAGCGCCGCGTTGAGGGCGGCCTCGTCACCGTGGGGCACGACCCATCCGGCGCGATACGCCTGGACCCAGGCGGCCAGGGGCTGGTGGTCGCCGATGAGCAGCGGCGTGCCGCAGGCGAGGGCGTCGACCTGCCGGAACGAGAGGGCCATTTCACGCTCCAGGTTTCGCGCGGTGAGGTCCACGACGCACCAGGCCGAGGTCAGCAAGGCACACATGTCCGGATGGTCGAGCAGGGAATGGCACACGACTCGAGGCCCGGGTGGCACGGGTGGGGGTGCGAGGTGGTGGTGCTCCGGGTCGAGAGGATAGGGGCCGCGCAAGAGGTGGAGCGTTCCCCGGCCCATCTGTTCGAGTCGGGCGGCGACGCAACCGAGGGCCCATGAGGAATCCTGCCACGGCCAGGCCACGCCCCCGGATACGAGGGTGGGTTCGGCGGTCCGTGCCGTTGCCCCGGGTCTGGCAACCGCGGCGATGGGCACCACGGCGATGCGCTCCTCGCGGCAATCCACCCCGGCGAGGGCGAGTGCGCCCACGTAGAAATACTTCTGCCTTTCCGACGTGACCAGGAAGTAGTCGGCCCGGGTCAGGGCGCCCATCAGGGAGAGCATTTCCCGGGATATGTCCGCGTCCTGCCACTGCGCCTCGAGCACCCTTGGCGCGAACAGGTCCACGGCGATTGGGATGTCGAGGTCCTCGAGGAGTCCCACATCGTAAGTGCCTTCGACCAGGACGAGATCCGGTGCCACGGCCCGGGCCAGGGCGAGGAGTTCCTGCTTGCCTTCGAACGGGTGCACGGGAGGCAACCCTGGCACGGGAGGACCCTCGAGGTCCCTGCGACGACTGGCATACACCACCTCGGCGCCATGGGCGGTCAACCCCAGACCGTTGCCGTAGGCCCGAACCGCCATCCCTGCCGCCGGATAGGGTCCGCCCGGAAGGCGCCCGTGAAACACGATCAGCACTCGCATGGTCATCCTCCCGGGGGTCGCGTCCCCCTTCCCTGCGGGTTCACCTCCGACGACCTCCCCGCCACCCGGACAGCTCCTCCACCGAAATCGTGGGGGCGTTGGGAGAGAACGGGTAACGGCAGTCTCGACAGGGCTCCATTGTGTGCAGACGCCCCTGAATCACCGCCCGCCGAAGTTCCTCCACGTGCGGCCCATCCCACCACAGGTGCACCAGGTCGTCCCGGGTGACCTCGCCCAGCCTCAGCTTCAGGAAACGGTCCTGGTCGCACACGGTCACCTTGCCGTCCCAGGTGATGGTCGGCGTCTTGAACGGAGCGGCGCACCGCGGGACACGGCCTGTGTCCCGGTCCACCAGCACCTCTGTCACCCCCAGCGCTTGCGCCGCACGACGCAGGCGCTCGTTGGCCTCATGCTGCGCCAGATAGGTGGCCTCGTCCTTGCGACGGAACAGAATGACATCCGGTACAGGTCCAGCCGGTTCTTCCCCGGCCCGCGCAATTCTCCCGGAGTGCCATGCAGGAACGCTCATGCCCTCACCCACCCGCACTCGAGGTGCCGGGAGCCCCTGTTCGGTGAGGCGGTGGGTCCAGACATCGCGGAACCGGACCACTTCATCGACGTTGTCCTCGAGGACCGTGAACACGAAAACCAGTCGAACATGGTCGGCTCTGACGGCAGCCTTGCGTGCAATCAGGTAGGCCAGGCGCTCCTCGACCACCGGGAGCAGGTCGGCGCCATTGACCTGGAGGTAGGTCTCCCGGGTGGCGGCGTCGAGCACGACGAACCACGTCTGGGGTAGATGTGCGGCCTCGAGGGTGAGGTCCGCATACTCGGTATTGAGCAACGTGGCGAAGGTGTCGATCCGGATCGATCGGAACACCCCATGCGCCTGGGCGCGCGCCAGCAGGTACCGGTAGACCGGGACGAACTCGGGATGAAGCAGAGGGTCTCCGCGCAGGCCGAGACGCACCTCGTCGACCTGGACCCCGGCATCGGTCAATTCGGGCACGAACTTCCGGATCAGCTCGAATCCCATGAACCCGCGGTTGAAATTCAGGTAACCCCGGTTCCTCATCTCGTAGTACTCGAACGGGTCCTGATAGCAGCGTTCAAAAGGGACCGGGAGCCTGGAGATCAACTGTTCGAACCGGTCGCGAGACCGTGCGGGGTCGTGGGGCGGGTGAAGGTCCGAGACATCGGACAGCTCGAGGCACAGGGATGTGCCCTGGAGGGGTGTGGGCCGTTTCCGGTGTGCGGGGAATCGGCGCCGGACGACCTGGTGCAGGGTTCTTGCGAATTCGAAGGAAATGCGCATGAGCGAGTCCGATGATTCTCTCAGGTAGCAGTCCTGGATACACGGTGTGGTGCAGGCCTTCACCGCCTTTCGGCGCTCCCTGAGCAGGGGAGAATCCCACAGTTCCCGCAAGGTACGGCTCCGGACGTTGCCGAACGCGCCGGCAAGGAAGTCCAGGTGACCATCGCACATGATGGCCTGCCCGTCGGCGTTGATGTAGAGTTCCTTCCAGCCGGCGTAGCAAGGGGCCCGACGCGGAGGCAGGATTCCTCGCACGTACCGTTTCATGATTTCGAGTTCGTGCCGGGTGTTGACGACCGAGAAGCGGTTGGGGTCGTCGGTCTCCTTGCGGTGCAGCACCTGGTCGACCATGCGGTCGAGTTCATCCCAGCGTGATTCCGGGATCCAGAGGGCCTCGGCGGCAGGAGAAGCGAAGCCCCCGGGGGGCTTGAACAGGGTGAGGAGTTGGACCCCCTGGAACCCTTGCTGCTCGCACCAGTCGATGAACGAGGGGATGTGCTCGAGATCGAGTGCGTTGACCACACAGTTGACCACGATTTTCCTCGGCGGATTGCCCGCAGCCGTGTCGGCGGCCCGGATGGCGTGATATCCCTGGAGTGCCCGGTGGAACGAGCCCACCCCGCGCACCCGGTCATGCACCTCCCGGGGTCCGTCGAGGGACAGGTTGAAGTGAAGCCGGTCATAGGCAATGCGGGCGATACCTCGAGCCCGTTCAGGGGAGATGAGCGTCCCGTTCGTGGTCACGGTGATGTAGAAATCCTTCAAGCAGGCGTACTCGAGGATCTCCACGATGTCGTCCCGGATGAAGGGCTCGCCGCCGAGCGGGTTGAGGATTCGAACGCCCCACAGCGCGACCTGGTCGATGAGGTCCTTGATTTCCCGGGTCTCGAGTTCATCCTGGACAGGGTAGCAGGTGGTGCACATGGGGCAGGCAAGGTTGCACCGGAGGGTGAGGTTGATGGAGACCCAGTCGGGGCGAACCAGGGACCGCCTGGTCGCGCGCGACAGGTTGAACAGGAAGTCGGTCCTGAGTTCGTCCAGGGTCCGGGTCATGATCCACATCCACGCCGGTCGGAAGCACGATGAGGTATGATAGCATCTCGAGACCTTTTTGCCTGTCGGTTCGGAGCGGGCGGCCGTATAATCCTCCCCGCTGCACATGGTGGTGGCAGGGGAGGTCCATGAGAGAGAATCGGTTGCAATGGACCGTGGGCAGATGCTGGACGGCTCCGGCCGGGAAGGGTCCGGCGGAGAAGGCCGGAGACGCACGGGGTCTGCTCGTTGCGCTCCAGGCCCGGGTGTTCCCCGCACTGCTCCTGGCCGTGACGCTCGGGGCGCTCCAGGCCTGCGCGCACGAGGTCGGGCCCCGACACGGACTCTACATGAGCATGCGGTATACCTACTATGCCGCACTCCCTCGAGATGCCGGCGCACTCCGGGAGGAGGCCCACGAGATGGTGCTGCCCGAACTTGGAGTGTTCGACCCTCGAACCGTCACATTCACCGATTTCGCTGGAACCGTGCGCGTCCCGGTCGGCCCGAACGCACCTCGAGACGACCGGAAGCACGAGGCCCTGGCGGATCTGCCGAGGCGGTGCCGAACCGTGTTCGGTGAGCAGGTCCGGGTGCTCGCCTGGATCTTCCTCAGCCGAACCGGCCCGGAACGCACGGGGTCGCCGAGGGCCGACACGGCAATACCGGTGTTCGACCCGGCCGACCCGCGGCATCGCGCCGCCCTGGTGACTGCGGTCCAGCACCTGCACGGACTCGGGTTCGACGGTGTTCAGCTCGATCTCGAGCCCTTCCCGGTGGCGGACGTGGCCCATGTGGTGGACCTGCTGGAGGAAATCCGGGAGGCGACGGGACCGGAGTTCGCCCGATCGGTGTTCTGCCCCAAGTATGTGCCGACCACAGACGCACGGCTCCATCCGGGCTTCACCTGGTCCTCTCCTCGAGCCTACCGGCGGCTGGCCCGCCATGGCGAGCAGGTGGTGATTCCCCTCTATGATTTCGGCGCCATCGCCGACACCGAGGAGGCATACCGCACCCTCGTGCTGGAGGCGGTCCGCGTGCTCCCTCATCGGATCCGTGCAGCACGCAAGTACTGGTTGGCCCTACCCACGTATCGACACACGGCGCAACACCCGCCGACCGAGGAGGCTGCGACGGCCTTGGCTCTGATCGCCCACATGCGGCCTCGGCCCGGTGGTGTCCTGTTCTTCGTGCACACGGGCGAACCGCTCGACTACGTCCCAGGGGTACTCCCACGATGAACCACCCCGTTCCCTGCGGAATACCGCCGTGCTCCGGACGCGCACGTTCTGCCGAGGTCGAGCCGGCGAGGCCCTGGTTCCGGACTCAAGACGGCGTCCAGGACTGAACGGGCGGGCACCGGGATGTTACAATGGGTCGCAAGGCGCCACGCCACGGTGGCTCCGGGACAACCTGCACAGGGAGCACAACGATCATGCAGCACCGGAAAGCGCACGAACCATCTTTTCTCGCCGCGGGAATCCTGCTCCTCCTCATGGCCGGCCCGCCTGGTTGCGGTCCCCAGGATGACGAGGGGTCCCCGACGCCCGGTACAGAAACCCCGGTGCCGGGTCCCACGTCCACTCCGGTCCCGGCCTCGACCACGCCGACGCCGACGGAATCGCCGGACACCTACATGGGGTACGATTTTTCTGGAGTGGAGATTCACCCGGATCGATTCAGCCTGGTTGTGGACGGAGACATCCAATTCGGGGTTCCGGATCAGCCGTTCACCCTCACCGCGCGGGTAACCGGCGGAGTCCGGAAGGGTGACCTCTCATTTGCCTGGACCGTGTCTGCTCCGGAGGCAGCGACGTTGAGTGCGAGCGGAGCGGAAGCCGAGGTTCGGTTTTCCGAGCCCGGCGACTACCTGGTCCAGGTGGAAGCCACGGACGAGGATGGGGAGCAGACTCGAGCGGGTGCGTACATTCGAGTTTTCGAGCTGGACCCGGGAACGCCTTTCGCGGTGGGGGATCTGGACGGGGACGGAGCCGTCACGACTTCGGACGTGGAGCTTCTGGAATCCTACCTGTCGGGCAAGGAACCGTTCGACCGGGACGAAGCCCGGGAGGCGGACGTCGATCGGAACGGGGTGGTGGACGAGGTGGATGCCGTGTTGATCCAGGAGGCGGTGGATGCGGGTGAGCGTGCGCCCACCCATCTTTCGAGCCTCACCGGCCATGCGGGGGCGCGGTTTCTGATGATCCATCCAGCACTTCTGCACCCGGACCGGGTGGCGTCGGTGAGCGTGACCACGGTTTCGGAAGGCACGTGGGATTCCGAGTGCCTGACCGGTCTGGAAGAGGAGCCCCGGGCCGACCAGGTGCCGTTCGTACGCGGTGCGCCGGGCTACCTCACGTTCGCCCTCCCCATCCGTTTCGCATGCCTCACCTCGGCAGAGGAGGTGTCGGTGGAATTGACGACCACGGACGGGGCCGAATCGGAGACGTTCACCGTTGGGACAGTGACGGTCAATCCGCTCGAGCCAGCCGGAGATCCGGCCGGGGACCTGGTGCTGGAGGCCATGGCCCGCATGCGGATGGCGATGGAAGAGGCCGCAGACACGCTCGAGACCTACGCTGACCTGGTGGGAGCCGGAGACGAGGAGCGGGCCGTACTGATGGGGACCTGGGCAGCCGCGCTGGACATGCTCGCCGAGGCGCATGAGCAATTTCACGTGGCGTTCGAGGATCTGGACGAAGTTACCAGGGCGATGTTCGAGCAACTGGCTCGCTCCAGCGGTCTGGCCGATTCGGTGGCGTTGCTCCGGGAACGCACGGAGACACTGAAGGCGTACCAACGGATTCCGGCCATGACCCCGGACCAGGGGGAACTCATGGCTGACATCCTGTGCACTCTCCATGCGCTCGAGGACGTGAGTATCCAGGTGGCGAGTGTTTCGATGACCGTGGGGGACATCCTGGGAATCTACGAACACTTCCCCATCGGACGCCGTGAGGAGATTGGACCGATCCTGGAGTTCATCGCCAACATCACGGTCACGGTGCACGTGTCGATCGACGTGGCCAAGTTGGTGGAGCAGTACCTGCCCAGCACCGGGGACGAGCTGACGGCCCAGGCGTCGCCCGATACCTTGTTTTTGGGAGATTCGACCGAACTGTCGGCATCCATCGACCTGGTGATGCCTCCGGGCCTGTGCGACGGGGGCGACCCTCCGACCATCGAGGTGCAACTCGGGGCGGTGGTCGAGTTCTACATGGATTCGCTCCCCGCGGACAACAACCAGGTTTTCCGGTTCGGGACCTACCTGGAGGAACATTTTGACGAAATCACAGCCCGGATCGAGGCGGTCATCCTGGATCTGATTCCGGCGAGCCTGGAGGTCGAAGTGCCCATTGCCATGCTCACGGAGAAAATCTGCGACACGTTCCAGGATGAGACCCTCCCGCTCGACCCCTCGTTTCTCCAGGCGAGTTGCGGTGGTCTGGCCGACGACCACTGGACATGCGAGGAGGCGTGCCTGGGGCTGGTCACATTTTCGGGAAAACGAGAGGTTTGCGAGCAGGAACTGGATGCGGACGCCAAGGTGCAATGTGAAGATCCAGACGCCGGTCCTCCGAACCCGCCCCCGGTGGTCGCCGCTCCTCCGGCCGAGGGACAGGAGAAGGCGTTGCCGCCCCCGGAATCGGGAGACTCCCCGCCCTATCGCGTGCACGCCTACTCCACGATCATGGACGAGCCTTCGGGGGCCGAGGCCTGTCCTGATGAGAGTTCGGAAGACTACTACCACATCGCCTGCGGTGGTGCAGGGGCCGGCTTCACCTTGTGGCTGGATTATGACATCCTCTCCGGCGATGGGCGCGTGGGCGCCATGTTCCTCGCGGCAACAGCCCTGGACCCGGACGCCGAACCGATCACGGCCTACTGGGAGTTCACGGGGATGGAAGACCCTTACACGGGCGAGGGCTGGGGTTCGGTCCCCCTTCCGCTCACCATCGCGGATGACGCACCCCCAGGCGAGTATCAACTGGACGTGGCGATCGCTCCGCCCGGCGAAACCGACGTGTACGACCCGACGCAGGTCAGCAATTATGTAAGTTTCGACCTCGTCGTCGTCCCCTGATCCGCCCGCCTGCCACCTGAATCAGGCCTCGAGGCGCCCAGACGGACCGAGCGGCCTGTTCAATGAGCCTGGGAGGCGTTTTTTTCACGATCCAGGGAGTCGGGCCCGTCATGGTCGGCCGGGGGTGGTCCTGGCGGGACCCCGGCAAAGGTGAGATGGTGATTGATCTTTCTCAGAAATCCCAGCAGGTTGCGCACCTCCTGCTCGTCCAGGGCCAACCGGCCCGCGATTCCCTGCACCAGAGCTCGAACCTGGGCCTGGTTGCGCGATTTCTGATACTCGACCCGCTGCGCCAACCGCATGACCTCGTCTACCAGCCGCCGCCGGACCGACCAGGGCGCCACCGTGCGCGGCTCTGAGCCGGTATCGGGATACTGGGCCAACATCAATTCATAGGAAACGATGAGCACTGCCTGAGCCAGATTCAGACTCTTCAGGCCCGCGGTGGGGATCTGAACCACCAACTCGCACAGACCCACCACCTCATTCGGCAGACCATAGTCCTCCCGGCCAAACAGGATCGCCACCCGACTTTCCACGGCTCGAGGCAACAGGTAAGGCCCCAGCTCCCGCGGTCCCACCACGGGCACCCGCCAGTGCCGCCTCCGGGCGGTCGTGCCCACGATGGTCCCCACATCGGCGAGCGCGTCGTCCAGATGATCGAACACCTCCATCGTCTCGAGAAGGTCCCGGGCGCCTGCGGCCATCCACCGGGCCTTTTCCATGTCGCTGGAGGCCGGATCCACCACACGCAACCGACAAAGGCCCATGTTCTTCATCGCCCGGCAGGCCGACCCGATATTTCCAGGGTGCTGAGGTTGCACCAGGACCACCACGATGTGATCCGGATCGAACGGAAGTGTGGTCTCTGTCAAAAGTCCCTCCAAACCGGTCCGCCGTCCTTGAGGGGTTTTCGGAAACGAGTGATCCCCTCGTCCTCGTGGGAAGCGGCCTCGGTGGCCAAGGCTCGTTCCCCCGCACAGGACGACCGCAATTCCTGCTCGAGACTCATTACCACGGCCTCGAGTGAGTTGGTCTCACGAAAAACGCGCCGCTGTCGGTCCGCGCTGGAGCCTGTCTCGAGCATGCGCTCGATGGTCTTGAGATAGGGCCAGGAACCCAGAGCCTCGGACACGGGAGCCAGGGATTCGAGCATCTCTTCCAACACGGTACGGAAACGCTGCTGGCCTCCGGATTCGTCGGTCACCAGACGACAGTCCATGCCCCACCGCACGGCCCGCCACTTGTTCTCCTGCACAATCCAGTGCCTGGGCACGGGTTGCGGGACACCGCGTTCGTACAGGTCACCCAACCAGACGACCAGGGCCTGGGCAAAAGCGACCACGGCCAACAACTCGTCCAGGCGCGGCATGGCGTCACAGACCCGAAGCTCGAGGGTCCCGTACTGGGAATGCGGCCGAACATCTCCCCACAGTTCCTGAATCGACTCGATGGTCCCGATCTGCTGCAAGATTCGGATCATTCGCTGGAACTCGGTCCAGTTCCTCATCTGGTAGGGAACCCCCCCACCAGGCAAGGACTCGAACACCTTCGACCGCGCACTCACCAAGCCGGTATCCATTCCCTCCCAAAAAGGAGAGGAGGCAGACAGGGCAAGGAGCAACGGAATGTAGGCGGGAAACACGTTGAAAATGGACATCGCTTTCTCGGCCGTGTCCACCCCGATGTGGATATGCAACCCAAAAGTCAGCATGCGGCGTGCAGTCCACTGCGTGCGCTGAAGCTGCGTATGATACCGGGCATCCGGGGTCACTTCCTGGTCTGTCCAGTGCCCAAACGGATGCGTGCCCGCGGCGATCAAACGGTATCCCATCTCATCCGCAGCCCGTATGATGGACGACACCCGCTCCCGCAAATCGGCCTCGACCTCCCCCACCGTGCGGCAAACTCGAGTGTCCAGCTCCAGACAGCACTGGAGGAGTTCCTTCTTGACATGCGGGTCCTCCCGAAACCGATTCAACAGGGCCGGAGCACCGGAAGCCAGATCCAGGGTTTCCGGCTCCACTGTCTGAAGCTCGATCTCCACGCCAATCGTGGGCTCGGGAGAGCCCGGAAACGTGATCCCCATACGCACACCCCGCCGAGGGCACCATATCCACCATCTGGTCAGATAATCATCCGGTCCTCGAGCAACTCCTCCATGATGCGCCCCGGCACCTGCGCGAGTCCATGGGCGGCACACACCTGCCGCTGACGCACGTACCCGGGCCCCTTCGCCATGACTTCCTCGAGCACCGCGAACTGGTCCCGCACGCCCAGGCGGTCCACCAATCCCCCCAGTTGGGCCACCACTTGCCGGAAGAACTCGCGAACCGAGGCCAGACCCCCTTCCTGGTTCGTCACCAGTTCTGCGTCCAGTCCAAACCGGGTCGCCCGCCACTTGTTTTCGCGCACGATCCAGGGATCTTGCTGCGGAATGACGTTCCCAGCCTCGTAGTTCTGCAGCAGCCAGACCACCACTGCCTGGGCAAGCCCCATCATGGCCGATGCCTCACGCAATGTGTGGGGTGCATCGCACGCCTGAAGCTCGAGGGTGCCGAGCTTGAGGTTTGGACGGGTATCCCACCAGATGTCCCCGATCTGTTCGATGGTCTCCGCTGCCCGGAGCGTCCGCACGTAGGCCTGGAAATCGCCGAAATTGAGCAGCAGGGGAGGCAACCCGGCATTGGGGATGTTCTCGATGACTCGAGTCCTGCACGAAGCGAGGCCGGTGTCGTGCCCACGCCAGAACGGGCTGGAGGCACTCAAGGCCACGAACAGGGGCACCAGGGTGGTGAGGGCGTTTCCGATGGCGATGGCCTTTTCCCCATCCGGGACGCCCACGTGCAGCCGCAACCCGAACACGGCGGCCCGACGGCCGACCCATTGCAATCGCCGCACAAAGGCCTGTGCCCTGGGGGCGTCGTCGATGTGCAGGTCTCTCCATCCTGCAATGGGGTGTGTTGCAGAAGAGAGGAGGCCGATCCCCATGGGCTCGCACGCCGTTCGAAGCCGGTCGACCCGCTCGTAGAGTTCCCGGCTGGCGTCTGCCACGGTGTGATGCAGTCCGGTTTCCACCTGCACCAGCGACTGGTAGAGGCTGCGAGAGTAGCCCGGCTCCCCGGCCAACTGCTCGAGCACGCCCGGAGCAGCAGGGATAGGCAACTCGTTCTCCAGGTCCACAAGCTGAAGTTCCAGGGCGGCCCCGACCACGGGGTCTGCACGACCGACGAACCTAAGACGCATGGGGTACTCCCCGGTCCTCGTTGCCGACTCGACCCCTCCTGGGCGCCGGCGCGGGCCGACGTTGACCGGGTGATGGAACACCGGGGAGCCGAGAAGCCGCCGGTGGACGGGCTACGAGGCAGGTCATGGCGTTGCTCGAGACGGGTTGGGCGTGGTGTGGGTCCTCCGCACGACAGGCGGTTCGGATGACTGCGCTCAGGGCGTTCGGCCGGTGAGCTTGCGCCACAGGGAACGGAACCAGTCCGCGATCCGGGCGAAGAACCGGCCCAGGGCCGATTCGGGTTGCACCGGTGCGACCGCCTTGGTTTCCGGCGTCGGTTCCCTGGCAGGTCCCTCCTTGCCCTTGCCTCCTGCGGGTTCGGTTTCGGCCTTGGGCTGCTCCGCCGCCGGCTTTTCCACTGGAGGCTCCGGCTTCTTCGCCTCGACCGCTCGAGGCTTTTCCGGCTCGGGTGCCGGCTTCCCGGTTTCCTTGGGAGCTGCCTGTGCGCCTCCAGATTCGCCTTCCCGAGGGGGTGGCTCTTCTCGAGGAGGCTCTTCCGGGGCCGGAGCGGTCTTGCCGGCCTTGGCAGCCTCCATCTCCGCCTTGGCCTGGGCCAGAATCTTGGACACACTTTCCTTGGGAAGTTCCCGGGTCGCCTTGTCGAACACCGGGTCATGCCACTTCTTTCTCGTGGGCGTGGTGGGAGTGGGCGGCGGCAGGGTTCCGGCACTGTCCGTTGCCGTTTCCCAGGGCGCCTTCTTGCTCGCACCGGCCTTGGACCGCGTCGCCGGCGCCGGCGCCTTCACCGCTTTCCCGGTTCGCTTCTTGACCGTCTTTACCGCGGTCTTTCCCCCCTTGGTCCGCTTGATCGTGGTCTTCTTCTCGGAACCGTCCTCGCTGGTGGATTTCACCTTGAGCACGGTCTCCATCTGCTGACCGGTGTCCTTGTCCTTGGCGCTGAGCGTGAGAATCCCCTCGGAATCAATGTGGAACAGCACCTCGACCTTGACCGTCCCCTTCTTGGCCTTCCGGATTCCGGAGAAGATGAATGTGCCCAGGATCTCGTTCTCGGCCGCCACCTCGTGGTCGCCCTGATAGATCTTGAGCATGATCGACTTCTGGTTGTCCTTGGAATTGGTCAGAATCAAGGACTTGTAACTCGGGATCGGACTGAACTTCGGGAAAAGACGGAGCAGGGTGCCGTCCACCTTGGCGATCCCGATGGCCATGGGCAACACGTCCAGCAACTCCACCTTGTGGTAGCTCTGGTCGGTCAACGAGTGGGCCATGATGGCCGCACCCACGGCCACCGCTTCATCAGGATGAACCCCCTTGCACGGCTGTCGCTTGAACGCCTCGGTCACCTTGCGCTGCACGAGCGGCATGCGGGATTGCCCACCCACGAGCAGGACCTCATCCAGGTCCTTGAGTTCGAGCTTGGCCTCCTTGAGCACGCGCATGCAGGTATTGAGCGTGCGGTCCACCAGGTCGTGGGTCAGTTCCTCGAGCTTCTCTCGTGTGAGGACCATGTCCACGTTCAGCGTGCCCTTGGGGCCTCGAGCAATGAAGGGGATGTTGATCCGCGTCTCCTCGAGACTCGACAGGTCGATCTTGGCGCGCTCGGCAGATTCCTTGATCCGCTGGACCGCCACAATGTTGTTGGAAAGGTCGATCCCGTGGTCCTTTTCGAAACTGGAGATGATCCACTCCATCACCCGGTTGTCGAAGTCGATCCCTCCCAACATGGTATCGCCGCCGGTGGCGATCACCTCGAAGATCTTGTCCTTGACCTCGATGATGGAAATGTCGAACGTGCCCCCGCCGAGGTCGTAGACGGCGAGCTTCTGGTTGAGATTCTTGCCAAGGCCGTAGGCGAGGGCAGCGGCCGTGGGCTCATTGAGGATCCGGATGACATTGAGCTTGGCCATCTTCCCCGCGTTCCGGACCGCCTGCCGCTGGCGCTCATTGAAGTAGGCGGGGACGGTGATCACGGCGCTGGTGATCTCGTCGTGGAGGTACTCCTCGGAGACTTCCCGGATCTTGTCGAGAATGTGAGCGGAGATCTGCTCGAGGGAGAAGATCTGGTCCTTGATCTTGACCAAGACCTCGTTCTGGTCGCCCTCCATGATCTCGTAGGTAAAGAGCTGACGGACCTTTTCGATGGTCTTGGACCCGTAGTTCCTGCCCAACAGGCGCTTCGAGCCGTAGATGGTGCCGGCCGGATTGAGCTGAGAGATCTTCTTGGCGTCGTGTCCGACGAGCTTGTTACCCGCGTCATCGACGGCGAACATGGACGGAATGGTATAGTTTCCGCCCTTGTACATGATGATCTTGGGTTGGTTGTTCTCCACCACGGCTGCACAGGAGTTGGTGGTGCCGAGGTCAATTCCAATTGCCTTTCCCATAGACTCCAGAGACTCCTTCGGTGGCACCGTTCACTGTTGGCACCGGATGTATCCGCCAAGGGGTCCCGCCGAGCGGTGGAGTGAGACCGCGGCCTCCGAACCGCGTCCCCATCGAGGCCGGTGCGCACACACGGCACCCTCGCCCCAGCCCGGACCCGGACACGTCCAATCCGTTGCAGACAAAGAACTTCCCCGCATCTACCGGCCAGATGTCACTTGTACCAGATCATGTCTCAAAGGTCAACTCGCAAAGTCCGGCCTGCCCGAAAAAAACTGACCCCAGGCCTGCCGGTTGTCGCGCGCCGCGTCACCGGAGAAGTGCCTGGGCAGCCTGACGGTGGAGACCACCACCTGGAAGACGGAGGCCGGACTCAGTTTCTCAGGGACTGAATAGGAGCCGGGATACGCCCGCCGGCCCGGACGAACCCCCGCGCCGAGAAACTGTTCACCGCCATGATCGGAGCCTCGCCCAACAACCCTCCGAAAACGGCGCGATCCCCCACTCCCTTGCCTGGAACCGGGATGATCCGCACGGCAGTCGTCTTGTTGTTCATCACCCCGATGGCGGCCTCGTCGGCGATGATCGCGGCGATGGTCTCGGGAGGCGTATCCCCCGGGATGGCCACCATGTCCAGGCCCACCGAGCAGATGCTGGTCAAGGCCTCGAGCTTTTCGAGGGTCAGGGCGCCTGCGTCCACTGCTTCGATCATTCCCCGGTCCTCACTCACCGGGATGAACGCGCCAGACAACCCACCCACGTACGAGGATGCCATCACCCCGCCCTTTTTGACCGCATCGGTCAGGAGGAAAAGCGCTGCGGTGGTACCCGGCGCCCCTGTCCGTTCCAGTCCCATCGCCTCGAGAATGTTGGCAACGGAATCGCCCACCGCCGGAGTCGGCGCGAGGGAGAGGTCCACGATCCCGAATTTCACGCCGTTGCCCAGTCGCCGCACGACCTCCCGGCCGGCCCACTCCCCGGCCCGGGTCACCTTGAATGCTGTTCGCTTCACCGTATCGGCCAGGGCACCCAGATCCACCGGTCGACCCGATTCCTTGAGTTCCTGAATCGCCTTCAGGACCACGCCCGGACCGGAGACTCCCACATTGATCACACAGTCCGGTTCCCCTACCCCAACCATGCCGCCGGCGATGAACGGATTGTCCTCCGCAGCGTTGGCAAACACCACCAACTTGCAACAGCCGATGGCATCCCGGTCGGCCGTGCGGCGCGCCGTTTCCAGGATCACTTCCGACATCCTGGACACCGCGTCCATGTTGATCCCCGCCCGACTGGTGGCCACGTTCACGGAACTGCACACCCTCGAGGTTTCGGCCAGGACGGTCGGAATTGCGTCCAGCAGCGCCCGGTCCCCCGGCGTGATCCCCTTGTGTACAAGGGCGGAAAACCCGGCCAGGTAGTCCACTCCCAGGTCGCGCGCTACCCGGTCGAGTGTGCGGGCCAGGGGAAGCATCGCGTCCGGCCCGGCCGCTCCAGCGATGAGCGCGATGGGGCTGACCGATACCCGCTTGTTCACGATGGGGATCCCGAAATCGTCCTCGACCGATCGGGCAACCCGGACCAGGTCCTTGGCGCACCGATGGATCTTGTCCCGCACGCGGCGACACAGTTCCGGAACCGAAGGGGAGACGCAGTCGTGGAGCGAGATCCCCATGGTGACGGTTCGAACGTCCAGATGGTTGGAATACACCATCTGGATGATCTCCCGGATTTCCTCGATCGACCAGTACATCCCACACACCCATCAGGGGCCTCGCGGACAGCCCCTGCCTTGCCGTCGGGGTCAAATACGTTGCATACCCCGAAAAATCTCCTCGTGAACAGCCACCACCTGCACCCCCAATCGCTGGCCCTGGGCCAGGAGGCGCTGCTTCAACTCGTTGAAGTTGCGCCCCCTCCGTGAAAGGCCGTTCAAGTCCAGGATCATGATCATCGTGAAGAATCCGCCCACGATGGTCTGCGAAATGTCCAGGATGTCGGCGTCGAATTCGGCTACCAGCGAGGCGAACGCGGCCACGATCCCGGTCCGGTTCATCCCGGTCACGGTCACCACACCCCGGTTTTGAAGTTCGGGTTGCTCGCCGGCCTTGCAGCGGACACACTCGGCGTACCCGGGTGCGGCAGCAGGAGCGCTCGAGAGGTCCGTGGACGCCCCCCCCCGCCGGTCCACGGCGTCGACCACCTCGCGGACGATGGCCTGGACCACCTCGGGGTCGACCTCGCCCACCTCCTGGCGCACCAGGCGGACGATTTCTTCTTCCATGCCTTGCTCAATCGCCATGGGAACTCCTCGCGCTTTCCTCCGGGTCCGGGTTCACGGAAAACCGGTCCACGATGGCCACGACCGCGGCATCCACCGGGATTGACGGCCTGGCGTCCTCGGGCAAGTCAGGCTCGAGAGACACCCGGGCGGCATGACCGTATGCGACGACGACATCTTCGCCGGGCCCGGCGCCGTAACAATCTGCGGCGACCACGGCATCGCTGGTGGGTTCGCCCCGTCCTGCGAGCGCATCCAGGGTGTAGGGCCGCACCAGCAACAGCTTGACCCCCTCCAGTTCCTGCCATTTCACCGTCGACCAGACGACGCCGACGACCCGGGCCAAAAACATGACCACCTCACCATGTTTTTTCGAAGACCTCTGCCAGCACCACGGACACGGCGGCGTCGGCGAGCACGGTGCCACGCCCGCGGGGAGAAACCGCGTTCCGGGCCCCACTCCCCCAACTCACCAGGACTTCCTGCCCAGGCGCTGCGTCCAGGGTGTCGATGGCCACCACCACCTCGCCGGTGGGAACGCCTCTTCCGGACCCGCCCTCTTGCTCGGCGGCACGGATCACCTCGACCATCACCAGCTTGCGACCGGCCATGGCGGGATGTTTCCTGGTCGCCCACACTTCCCCGATGATTCGCCCGCGTATCATGCCCCCTCTCCCGTTTTCCACCCGGGTGGCGTCACCCCCTTTGGCAACGGTCCGGGTTCGAAACAAAACGGGGCATCCGGGTCGGACCAGGCGGCGGGGTCCACCTCGGTGCGATCCACCACCGCACAGACGGCGGCCTCCACGGGATAGTTGCGCCCGCCCAGACTCCATCGGGCCGGGGTGCCGAACGTGACCACCACGTCGTCGCCCACACCGGCGTCGAGACGGTCCACAGCCACGACGTGCGCGGCGTCGTGCGGGGGGAGGTACCACCCGTAAGGACGGACGACGAGAAGTTTCTGTCCGTCCAGGCGCGTATCCTTTCGCGTGGCCCAGACGGTTCCCACGACCCTCCCGAGAAACATGCACCCTCCCTGTGGGCACGGACCAGTCCGTCCCCGATTGAGGACGAGCATCACCCGCGTTCGGGCACCCGCCCCGCCGGTTCGTCGGCCATCCAGACGTCGTCCACGATGGCGATCACCACGTCCTTGGCCGGGACCCCCTCGCCAAACCCGATGTCTCGCACCCGACTGCCGTGCGCCACCAGCACCCGGTCTCCGGGGCCGGCCTGCAACCGGTCGAGCGCCACCCAGGTGGTTTCTCCAGGGGCAAGACCTCCCCCGGCACCGAACTCCAGGGCACGGACCTCGAGAAGCTTTACCGACTCCAGGCCCTCCGCCCGCACGTCCCCCCACAAAGCCCGCTCCACTCGTGCCAGTCTCATGAGAACCGCACCATGATTTTGCCGTCCGTCCGTGTGGTGGATCGCTCGAGGGCGTCCAGCACCTGGGCGAACGGGTAGCGGGCCGTGATCATCTTCGCCGCCGGAATCCGCCCGGTGGCGAGCATCCGAATGATATTCGGAAAGATACCGTAACCCGCGTGGCCTCGAGCACCCGCGATGGAGTTTGCATTGCTGACGAGGACATCGAGCTGGGCTTCCACCGCGGTGGCCGCGCGCCCCAGGTAGACCATTTTCCCGTTTGGTGCGTAACTCTGCTCAATCTCCGGCACCGTGTGGGGCGCTGCACCGGCCGCCTCGACGAGCATGTCGGCCCCATGGCCGTCGGTGATGTCCATGACGATTTCGTGCGGAGAGGTGCCTTCCCGTGCCAGAGCGATGGGATTGTAGGCCGCGTCCGCGCCCATCTCCACGGCCAGGTTGCACCGCTGGTCAACCACGTCGAACACCACGATCCGGGCTGCCCCGGCAGCTCGAGCCATCAGCACTGCGCCGAGGCCGATGGGACCTGCTCCGAACACTGCGACATGAGCACCGGGAAGGAATCCGCCGGCAGACACGAACATGCCATTGTAGGAGCAACCAATCGGCTCGATCAAGGCGCCGATTTCGTACATCTCCTGGTCGGAATTGCACACCTGACGCAGGTCGTCGAGCTTCCAGCAGTATTTCTCCTTGACCGCGATATACTCGGCAAAGGCCCCCGGGGAACTGAACCCCACCATCTCCAGGTGCCGACACTGGTTCGGGTGGCCGGTTCGACAGGGGCGACACACGCCGCACCACAACATGCCCTCGGGAGCCACCGGGTCGCCCACCTTGAGTGTGGTGACGGCCCGTCCCACCTCGACCACCTCTCCGGAGTACTCGTGTCCCATGATGACCGGGAGCTTGACAGGTCCAGAGAAGATCACATAGCCGTCGGGGTCGGTTTCAAAGCAGTGGGTATCGCTGCCGCACACGCCGCAGGCCTTGACCTTGAGCAGCACCTCGTCGTCGGCAATGCGGGGAACAGGCTGGTGCTCGAGCGTGATCTTCGGGTTGCGCCAGACCGCGCTGGCGCAGGTGGCCTTTCCGCTCTCCTGCTCTTGCCGGCTCACCACGTAGCCGTCCTTTGGATCCCAGTCTCCCCTCAGCACGAGTGCTTGCATGTTGTCACCCATGGAGCGCCTCCAGTCTCGTCGTCGAGTGATTCCAGACGTGTCCGCGCAGCGGACCCCGGGGCCGGGCGAAGTCCGACCTCGAGCCAGCAAAGCCTACCCTGGAATGGAGGCGAGATCAACGGCAATCACCGCCGTCCTCATGCCTGCGGGTGCGCCCGGGAGTTTTCGTGTCCTTCGGGAGAGAAGAAGAGGTAGGCCCCGTATCCCACGACCTCGGTCCTGGGGCCTGCCGTATCACCGGAATTCCGCAGGTCCACGGTGTGCACCCGCAGGCCCTTGCGCCGGGCCACCACCAACAGGCCGCGAAGGGGGTAGAACCCGCACGCCTGATGGTGGTCGATCCGGTCCGGGTCCAGGTCCTCGATGGCCCGGGACACGGCGGCGTCGAGTTTGCGGGCAACCTCGTAGGGTTCGTAATGACTCAGGTCCGAACTCACGACCACGAGGGTTTCGGGTCCTCCCCACAGGGATTCCAGCACCTCGGCGACCTGCTCCGGAGTGGCGCTGCCGACCACGAGGGGCACGAGGGAAAAGGCATCGAGCGTTTCCTGGAGGAATGGGAGGTGCACCTCGAGGCTGTGCTCGAGGGCATGGGCGGCGTTGGAGACCTGCACCTGGGGCAACCTGGCCAGTGCAGCACACGCGTCGGCGTCGAGGGGCACGTCTCCGAGGGGAGTACGAAAAGCGTCGACCGAGGGCAATGCCAGACCGACGACCGGGAAACGATGTGCAGGACCCAGGAGCACGACCCGGGTAATGGTCGAGCGTGCGGGCAGGAGATGGACATAGGCGGAGCCGGCGATGGGCCCGGAGTAGATGTACCCTGCATGAGGCGCCACGAGCGCCTTGGGCACGGCGTCCCCGTCCATCTTCCTCGCCGTTTCCAGGTACCCTGCCACGGCCCGCTTCACCTCTCGAGCGTCGGCCGGATAGAAGCTACCAGCGACTGCGGGTTGTCTCACGGCAGACATGGCTCACTCCAGGGAACGAGGTTCGCAATTCGGCGTGCGCACGCCGGTTCTCTCGGCACAGGATACCGCCAGGGCGATGGTGGGTGCAAGAGAGAACTTGAGGGTGTTCCCGGCGAGTTTGAGACGTTCGGCGGGTCTGGATTCCCCGGAATCGGGTCGAGGCGGAGTTGTGTCGTTGCGATGTGGTCGAAAATGGGGAACTGCGGGGCAGGGGAAGCGTGCGGGGGGAGGTGTGGAGGAAACTTGGCCGTGTAACGGTAGAGATCGGTTGCAGGGATGGGACATGTGGAGCCCAAGTGGAGCCAATTCGTGAGCAAAATGGCATTGACAGGCGTGGAACACTACGGTATCGTCGCATAAGTTTGGACAGCCGTATCGAGTCCCCCCGTTGCGGCGAGGCCGATGGTTGGAAGGAGTTGGAAAGCGGGCCTTTCTGCGATTCGTTCGGTGCTGTGACGGAGAAGAGCGCCGCGCGAAGGTCGTATTACATTGGGTTGACTTGTTCAATCATGTTCAACAACGTTCAACAAACCTGGGTCTCATTCGTTCCACAACCCCTGATGAGGAGTAAAGGATGATTCCACTCGAGAATCAGCGCGGAAGGTCATGGATCTTCGTGGTCCTGGCACTTCTACTGGCGTCGGCCACCGCAATGGCTGGGACGACCGGAAACCTGACCGGTTACGTGGTGGGTCCTGATGGCGCCCCCCTTCCGGGCGTCACGGTGACGGTCACTGCGCCGGTGCTGCAAGGCAGCCGGACGGTCACAACCGATTCCCAAGGCTTTTATCGCCTGACACAACTCCCCCCCGGCGACCGGTACAATGCCCGATTCGAGGCGACCGGCTACAAGCCCACCGTGCGGTCCGGTATCGTGATCCACATCGACGAGACCATCAAGCTTCCCACAGTGAAGATGCAGACCGTGCAGGTCGAGGAAGCGATCGAGGTGGTGGAGGTGGCCCCGGTCATCGACCAGGGTTCCACGACCATCGGCCGCAACCTCACCAATGAGTTCCTTGAAGCAATCCCGACCGCCCGTTCGACCACCGGCGTGCTCACGTTGGCCCCGGGTTCTGCGAGCGACTCCTACGGTGTGTCGTTCCGTGGAGCGACGTCGCCGGAGAACCACTACGTCATCGACGGGTTGAACACGACCGGCGTGATGTACGGGACGGCTTCCTCCTCGCTTCCCATCGAATTCATTCAGGAAGTGCAGGTGAAGACCGGTGGCTATGAGCCCGAGTATGGGCGTGCGACCGGTGGCCAATCGATCGTGATCACCAAGAGCGGTGGTAACGAGTTCCATGGAGACATCTTCCTCTACACCACGCCCATCGAGGGTGAGCGTTCGACGGTGGTGAGCGGGGAGGACTATCCGGGCACGGCGCACGAGGAGGCTTCCTATATTGCGCAGTCGAAGCTGATTCACAGCTCCCAGATCGGATTCGACCTGGGCGGCTACATCATCAAGGATCGCCTTTGGTTCTTCGTCGGGTACGCTCCGTCCCTGTATCGGCGGGACTACGGGTATGAATTCCGGCTCCCGAGCACGTTCACGGACGAGCAGCGTGAGAAGCTGGCCAACAACATCAACCCCGAAGTGCCTCTGAGCGAGAATGCGATCTGGGACAGCTACAAGAGCCTGTCTCACTACTTCATGGCGAAGTTCACGTTGAACATCAACCAGAACCACTCGGTGTGGGTCTCCTTCTCCGGGAAGCCTGGCAAGGGCTGGGGATACCTGGGTGGCCACAACGGTCTTCCGAGCAGCTTCATGGGAACCATCGAGGCGGGCGCGGTGGACTACATCTTGTCCTACAACGGGAAGTTCCTCGGCGGACTGGTCAACCTGGACACGATTCTCGGGTACCATACCGAGTACGGCCGGACCATTCCGTTCACCGGGATCTATGAGAGCGCGTCCGGCAACAGCCCCTACGACGGCCAGGAGTTCGATGGCAATACCTACTTGTACTACCACTCGAACTACGATTTCGCCGCACCGGGCTTCACCTGTGAGACGACCGACGGCGAGCAGGTGCCCTGCTACCGCTACGGGTTCATGACCGGTGGCTACGGGTTCGTCGAGGACACGAACGCGAGCCGTCTCACCTTCAAGCCGATCCTGTCCATCTACCTGAACAACATGGTCGGCAACCACGTGATCAAGCTCGGTGGCGACTATGAGCGCAACCACGTGGTCAACGCCAAGGGGTACACCGGCGGTTTCTACACGGTGGACCGGGGCTCCTACCACTACGAGAGGTACTACTCGCTGGCCGGAGAGCCGGTGGACGTGCTGAACACCGACACCTTCACCCACAACTCGGCCGCCTTTGCCCAGGACAACTGGAGCGTGCTCTCCAACCTGACCCTGAGTCTCGGCGTCCGCTGGGAACAGCAGATTCTGCAAGACATCAATGGTGTCACGCGGCTGAAGATCGACGACAACATCGCGCCTCGCGTCGGTATCATCTATGACCCGACCAAGCAGGGCCGCAGCCGAATCATCGCCAACTTCGGCCGATACTACTCCTCCATCCCGCAGGACCTGAACGACCGGGCGATGGTTCCGGAAGGATTCCTCTACTTCCGTTTCTACGACTCGGAATATCCCAACTACGAGCCCGGCACGTATGAACTGCCGGTGGAAGAGGCGTGGCTGAACTTCGGTCAGGAGCAGGCCTACATCCAGAAGGACCTCAAGGGCATGTACTCCGACGAAATCGTGATCGGCTTCGACTACGAGGTCATGAAGGACATCGGGGTGGGCGTCAATGCCGTGCAGCGGAAGCTGGGCAACATCATCGAGGACATCTCCCCGGATGACGGAAATACCTACCTCGTCGCCAACCCGGGCGCCGACCCGATGCAGTTCTACGGCGTGGACCCGGAGAACCCGGATGGCCCCTCGGTGCTCGTCACCGACGAAAATGGCGACCCGGTCACGTTCCGGCGCTGCTTCGCCGGGATGGACCCTCTGTCCCAGGCTCCGGTCACCTACTGCTTCCCCAAGGCCACCCGGACCTACCGTGCGCTCGAGTTCACCTTCCAGAAGCGGTTCTCCGACAACTGGCAGGCTCAGGCATCCTACACGCTGTCCAGGACCTGGGGTAACTACCCCGGCCTCTTCACCGAGTCCAACCTCCAGCTCGACCCCAACATCACGTCCATGTACGACGTGGCCAGCGCCCTCGCCAACCGCGACGGGCTCCTCGAGCAGGACCGGACCCACAACATCAAGCTGGCCGGTGCTTACCTGTTCAACTTCGGCACCTCGCTCGGCGTGACCACCTTCATCTACTCCGGAACGCCCATCGCGTTCCTCGGCTACAACGCCGCTTACTTCGGCCCTGAAACCTTCATCCTCCCCAGAATGGCTACTCCGGAGTTCCACAGCGACGGCACCACCTACGACGTGAAGTCCCGGACGCCCTGGATTTACTACGTCAACGCCAACGTTCGACACCACTTCCGGTTCGCCAACAAGCACTCACTGGTACTCGGATTCCTCGTCTCCAACGTCCTCAATGCGCAGGGCGCCACCCGGATCGACCAGGTCTACACGTACCAGTTCGCAACGCCCTATGCGGGCGGCAACAGCCTGCAGGATGTGATGTGCTACGACGATGCTTTCTGGATCTACACGTCACACTGCGAGCGAAACCCGAATTTCGGGAATCCGACGAGCTACCAGTCGCCCTTCTCGGTACGTTTCGAAGCCAAGTATACCTTCTGACAAGGAGAGGATAGATGTTCTTCAGAATACGAACGCTTAGTTTGAGCTTGGCGTGCGGAGGACTGGGGCTACTCGTTTCATGCGAACCGGTCACTCCGCCCTCGACCCCTGCTGTCTGGGACGAGCAGAACACCACGATCGAGTTCGGTATGAAGACCGACGACCAGGGAAATCCGATCACCCTCAGCGAGGGGCTTACCGACGTCATCTTCAACCAGTGGTTCGGCCTCAACATGGGGTGGCCGGACGCGGTGATCCGCGTTCACGCGGCCCTGGAAAACTTCACCATCCGCGAAACCACCCCTGCGTCGCACGACCGTCCTCCCGGCATCGAGGACGACTACACGGACTCGTACACCCCCGGGTGCGAGGATACCTACTGGTCCAGGGAAACCATTGCAGGCGGTGGTATCCTGTTCTACTACTTCGAGCCGCTGTGGAGTCCATACGACTGCCCGGGACCGGAGACGGGCGGCACCGAGTCGTGGGACGAGTGGAACAGCGCTGGCCACATCCAGGTGTTCTTCAACGGAATCTACGTGGGTTCCGGCTACAGCGAGGATTTCGAGCTGGAAATCCTTCGTCAGCCTCTTTTCTACACGCCTGACTGGGGCATGGGCGTGCTCGACCGCAACGGCGTCATCCAGCCCTGGGTGGACCTGAACGGAGACTGGAGTGTCGACTTCGGC
This sequence comes from uncultured Gammaproteobacteria bacterium, assembly GCA_964418585.1. GTDB lineage: Bacteria > Myxococcota_A > UBA796 > JAJRTE01 > JAJRTE01 > JAJRTE01. Next base: position 53,770 of record CAYQMG010000045.1, read on the forward strand.
CAGGACTGGGACGGTGACGGCGTCATCAGCAGCGACGCGGAAGAGGACCTCGACGGTGACGGGTTCTTCGACATCTACGAACCGGACACCGACCTGGACGGGGTGTGCGACCTGTTCAACGAGGACTACGACGGAGACGCGCACCTGGATGTCAACGAGGACAGCCCGGCCAACGGTGGCGACGGCAACGGCATTCCCGGTCTGGTCATCAAGTACGACAGCGACGGGGACGGAACGCCTGAGGACTATGTCGGGGCCATGAGCTACTTCTATGACTTCGACGCGCGCGCCTGGGACGGGGAGTACCTCCCCAACATCGTGGGCGAGGACCTCAATGGCAACGGCGAAATCGACCAGAACGAGGTCGACGAGTGGGGTTGCTGGGAGGACCTCGACGGCGACGGTGAAATCGACCAGGTTCGTATCGACGTCGACGGTGACGGCGTGGCCGACTTCCTGACCGAGGACTTCAATGGAAACGGCACGCTCGACCCTGGCCCAGACCCGGACCTGGACGGCGACGGCTTCATCGACATGCCGGACAACAACAACGACGGGGTGCCTGAAGACAGCGAGGACTTCAACGGCGACGGCAATCTCGACGTTGATGAGGACCTCAATGGGGACGGCGAGTGCACCTTCGACTATGCCGACGTGGAAGACGTGGATGGGGACGGTATCCAGGACATCGACGAGACCGCGATCAATCCTCAGTGTTCTGACAAGCCCTTCGGATGTGAGGGTGACGACGTGGTGCTCGTCACTTCTGGTGACTACCTCATGTCGATTCCACTGATTTATCCCCTCTTCATGGGCGGCGCAAACGGGCACGACAGCTTCTATACCTGGGACAGCTCGTGGGAGGATATCTGCACCGACACGCTGGACCAGAATGTTATCGCCAAGATCACGCTCAAGCTCGTCCACGACGACCACTCGGACATCTACGGCGCTCCCATGTTCAACTACTACGTGACCTTGAAGGACATGATGGACATGGGCGTGGTCTCCTGCTGGCCGACCGACCCGATCTACAACCCTCAGTGGATGGTCGACCAGGGAATCTACGAATGCAGCACGGTGTTTGGTTGGCTCGACGGCTACTACACCTACTATCCTGAAAGCGAGATTCCCGAGGAATATCGGTAGTCTCTCGCGCCTTCCCACCTCATCCTTCCTCCCCGCCCTTTTGCTCGGCAACATCTGACGCCTGAATCAAGCATCTTCCTTTTTCAGTTTTTCTCTTGCACTCACTTCTTGCCTCGCAAGCAGGAGCCCTCGAGCCTGGTCTCCCGCCCCCCCTGCAGACGCCGAAGCCGCCGGCCCGACAGCCGCTGTGTCGCAACGTCCACCGTGACATCCTGCGACATCCTGCGCCAATCAAACAGGCCAGGGTGTCTGGTCCCCGGTAACGCCGAGCCGAATGTGCTGCGGGCCACTCAGGAGACATCCTGTCCTGTCGGTGGGGTGTGAGAAGCTGACAAGAGCCGGTTCAAAGGCTGTGCCGGGTATCGGTGTTCAGGGGCCGGAGGTGAGCCGTGGAGCAACCGTGTAAGGAAAACGGGAAAAGATTCGAGACCGGTGTGACGGGTGGAGGACTACTGGTGTTTCGAAGCCCTGAGGGAAGCACCGTTTGCCTCGAAGGCGGCGAGCAGTTCCTTTTTCAAGTACTCAACCGCTTCTTCCGGCGTATCGCTGAAGTGGATCAGGTCCAGGTCTTCCGGACTGATCGTCCCCCAACGCACCATGGCGTCAAAGTGAATGACCTCTTTCCAGTACTCGGACCCGTACACGACGATGGGCAGGGACTTGGATACCTTCCGAGTCTGAAGAAGTGTGATAACCTCCATCAACTCGTCGAAGGTCCCGAATCCGCCGGGGAAAACAACCATGGCCTTGGCCAGGTACACGAACCAGAACTTGCGCATGAAGAAGTAGTGGAACTCGAAATTGAGTTCCCTGGATATGTAGGGGTTGGGCGCCTGCTCGAACGGGATACTGATGTTGAGCCCGACTGAACGGCCCCCGGCCTGAGATGATCCCAGGTTGGCCGCCTCCATGATCCCGGGTCCACCTCCGGAACAAATGACAAACGACGGTCCATCCTTCCCAAGGGAATGCGACCACTCGGTCAACCTGCGTGACACCTCGACCGCATCTTCGTAGTACGCCGACATCTTCAGCGCACGCCGGGCAGCCTCGAGTTCCGCCACCGTCTCCGATGTCTCCCCTTGCGCGTCCACGAGTGCCTGTGCCCGCTCGAGCCTTTCCCTGGCTTCTGCAGGCGGCACCGTGCGAGCGGAACCAAAAAACACGATGGTGTTCTCGACCGCGTACTTTTCGAAGCGTGCCTGAGGCTCCAGAAACTCCGCCAGTAGCCGCAAAGGTCTCGCCTCGGGCGAATGCAGGAACTCTCGATTTGCATATGCCTTGGGTGCTCGAACGCCTGTCTTGCGTGTCATGGCTGGTCCTTTCGTGGTGGTCCGAATGAAGCCGGACCTTGCGAGGCTCCGGTTGCGCAAGCCGGAGTCGATGCCGGAGTCGATGCCGGAGTCGATGTTCGCCCTTCGGTCAGGGCCCGGAGGACAACACCGAAGTGTGCCTCTTCGGCAAGAATGGAGACATCACAAGTCTCCAAGGTCCCTCCGCGACCGGAAAGAGCGCTGTTCAACCGCCCCCTTGCCATTGTCTCCCGGCTTCCGTGCCGTCTCAGAGCCGGGACGAGCCGCAAGGCTGCGAGGACATCAGGTGCCGCTCTCTGGTTCTTGACGTCCTTCCTGCCAGGACCAGGGACTACAGCCGACGTGCGTCCCCGCCAGGCATGCGCCCCAACCCAAAGCGAAACCGAGCCCTTCCCGGAGACACAGCTCGGGCTGATCCATTGATGGCCGTGAGGCGCAGTCAGACTGTGGTCAGGTCGTCGGGGAGGTGAGACGAGGTGGCGGAGCCGTCCCTACCAGCGATAGTGAGCAAATGCCTTGTTGGCCTCGGCCATCTTGTGCACGTCTTCCCGCTTCTTCACCGAGGACCCTCGACCGGCCGCAGCGTCCATCAACTCTGCAGCGAGTCGCTCCTGCATGGTCTTGCCGCCCCGGGACCTCGAGTACTGAATGATCCACCGGAGGCCCAACGCCAGGCGACGGTCAGGCCGCACCTCGACCGGGACCTGGTAGGTGGACCCGCCGACCCGGCGGGACTTCACCTCGATCATGGGCTGGACGTTCTCCAGCGCCTTCTTGAACACCTTGACAGGGTCCTCTTTCGTTCGCTCCTCGATCAGTCGGAACGCGCCATACACGATCCGCTCAGAGGTGCTCTTCTTCCCGTTCAGCATCACATCGTTGATAAGCTTCGCAACGATGACGTCATTGTACACGGGATCGGGCAGAACACGGCGCTTGGCTGCTACTCGACGACGTGGCATCACATACTCCCACTATTATTTCGGGCGCTTGGCCCCATACTTCGAACGTCCCTGGCGACGCGCTTCCACTCCCACAGCGTCCAACGTACCTCGAATGATGTGGTACCGAACACCAGGAAGGTCCTTCACACGACCGCCACGAATCAACACGACGGAATGCTCCTGAAGATTGTGACCGACCCCGGGGATGTAGGAAGTCACCTCGATGCCGTTGGTAAGCCGCACTCTGGCAACCTTTCTGAGCGCCGAGTTGGGCTTTTTGGGCGTGGTCGTGTACACTCTGACGCACACGCCCCGCTTTTGCGGGCACCCTTTCAACGCAGGAGCGGTGGTACGGTTGGCTGTTTTCTTCCTTCCTTTTCTGACCAACTGGTTGATCGTAGGCATCAGTCACATTCTCCTTGATTCCGTCGAAACAGCCGGCCTTCCTTGTGCGGCCGTTCCACTCCATCCTCGCCGCAGCCGAAGTGTGCCTTCGAGAAGACGGCTTGTCAACCGATTCCTGCCCGTTGGTGCGGCACGGGTCTTCCCTCCGCGGGGTGTGTCGAGTCACCCGGTTGGAGCGACCGCCGCCCGTTGGTCGGTCGCCCTTGCGGGGTGAGCGCCCATGTGGCAGAGGGCGTTCCCTGCGTCATGCAGCGGACGGGCTTGAGGGGCCTTCTTCCTCCTTGACCTCGGGTGGCCCGGCTTCGTCCACGGCGATTCCGAGCCGGTGATACTGTGCGAACCCCGTTCCGGCGGGGATCAGGCGTCCCATGATCACGTTTTCCTTCAGGCCGCGCAGGAAGTCGATCTTGCCTGCGATAGCGGCCTCGGTGAGCACGCGTGTGGTCTCCTGGAACGAGGCGGCGGAAATGAAGGAATCCGTGATGAGGGATGCCTTCGTGATACCGAGCAGCAATGGTTCTGCTGTGGCAGGCTGTCCACCCTCCCGTCGTACGCGTTCATTCACTTCTTCGAAAACGTGCTTCTCCACCTGCTGGTCGATGAGGAAGTCGGTATCGCCGACATCGGTCACCTTTACGCGCCGGAGCATCTGGCGGACAATGACCTCAATGTGCTTGTCGTTGATACGGACACCTTGCAGACGATAGACTTCCTGCACCTCGTCGACCAGGTATTTCGCCAGTTCCTTTTCCCCACGAATGCGCAGGATGTCGTGAGGGTTGGGCGCGCCGTCCATGAGCGGGTCACCGGACTTGACGTAGTCGCCTTCGTTGTAGGCGATGTGCTTCCCTTTGGGAATGAGGTATTCTCGAGGCTCTCCCTTGTCCGGAGTCACGATGACCCGACGCTTTCCCTTCAGGTCCTTGCCGAACGAGATACGTCCGTCGATGTCGCTGACCACTGCGACTTCCTTGGGCTTCCTGGCCTCGAACAGCTCCGCGACGCGCGGGAGACCACCCGTGATGTCCTTGGTCTTGGTGGTTTCTCGCGGAATCTTTGCCAGTACATCGCCCTGCTGGACTTCATCGCCGTCCTCACAATTGATGATGGATCCGACTGCGAGGAAGTAGCGTCGCTTTTCGCCCTTGGCGTCCTTGACCACGATACAGGGCCGTGTGTCCGGGTCCCGGTTTTCGATGATGACCTTTCGAGCCATCCGGGTCACCTCGTCGATCTGCTCCTGCATGGTGGTGCCTTCGATGATGTCCACGAACCGAACGGTCCCGGACACCTCGGTCAGGATGGGCGTGGCAAACGGATCCCAGCGGGCAAGTGTTTGTTGTGCCTCCACGCGCGCCCCGTCCTCGACGAGCAACTGGGCCCCGTAGGGGATGCCGTATTTCTCGCGCTCCCGCCCGGTTTCGTCCACGATGACCAGCTCTCCATTGCGGCTCATCACCGTGAGCTGGCCTTCGCGGTTCATTACCGGGTTCAACCCCTGGTAGCGGACCCGCCCCTCGTTCCGAGGGGCCAGCTCGCTCTGGGCCGCCCGGCCACTCGCCGCACCGCCGATGTGGAACGTGCGCATGGTGAGCTGGGTGCCCGGCTCCCCGATGGACTGAGCGGCAATGACCCCAATGGCTTCCCCGATATTCACCTTCTTGCCCCGGCCCAGATCCCGACCATAGCACTCGGCACAAACGCCCCGTCGCGAACGGCAGGTCAGCACGGACCGGATCCGGACCTTCTCCACACCCGCAGCCTCGATGCGCGCAAGGCGCTCCTCGTCAATCTCCACCCCACTTGGAACAATGATCTCTCCGGTCACACGATCGAGCACGTCACCCTGGGTGACCCTCCCGAGGATACGCTCGGACATGTGCTCAATGACATCCCCGCCTTCTACCAGCGAGCTGACCTCAATACCGTCATCCGTCCCACAATCCCGCTCGGTGATGATACTGTCCTGCACCACGTCCACGAGTCGCCGAGTCAGATACCCGGAGTTCGCAGTCTTGAGGGCCGTGTCCGCCAACCCCTTGCGTGCACCGTGGGTGGAGGTGAAATACTGCAACACGGTCAGACCTTCGCGGAAATTGGCGGTGATGGGTGTCTCAATGATCTCCCCGGTGGGCTTCGCCATCAAGCCCCGCATGCCGGCCAACTGCCGGATCTGCTGCATACTTCCTCGAGCCCCGGAATCCACCATCATGTAAATCGGGTTGAAGCTCGGTATGCGCCGTTCCTTCCCCTCGGAGTCGATGACGACATCGGTGCTGATCTCGTCCATCATTTCCTGGGTGATGTCGTCGGTCACCTTGGCCCAGATGTCGATCACCTTGTTGTACTTCTCACCGGCGGTGATCACACCTTCATTGTAATGCTCTTCGGTCTCCCGCACCTCGGCATAGGCTCTCTCGAGCAACTCCTGTTTCTTGGACGGGATCTTCATGTTGTCGATACAGATCGAAATTCCCGCCTGGGTGGAGAAGTGGAAGCCGAGGTTCATCATCCGGTCTGCAAGCAACACGGTCTTCTTGGCGCCTGCCGACCGGAAACACTGGTCCATCAACTCGCCGAGTGCGCCCTTGTCCATCGCCCGATTGATCACGGAGAAGGGGATCTCCTCTGGAACAATCTCGCGGAACAAGGTCCGGCCCACAGTGGTGTCGATTCGCTTGCCGTCCATACGGACCTTGATGGGTGCATGCAGGTCCACCTCGCCTGCTTCGTAAGCGATTCGCACCTCGTCCAGGTCGCCGAAGACGCGCCCCTCTCCCTTTACGCCCAACATTTCCCGGGTCATGTAGTAGATACCCAGCACGATGTCCTGGGACGGGACGATGATGGGCTTCCCGTTGGCAGGAGAGAGGATGTTGTTGGTGGACATCATCAGTACACGAGCCTCGATCTGAGCCTCGATGGACAGCGGCACATGCACTGCCATCTGGTCGCCGTCGAAGTCCGCATTGAAGGCAGCACACACCAGCGGGTGCAGGCGAATGGCCTTTCCCTCGATCATGATTGGCTCGAACGCCTGAATTCCCAACCGGTGAAGTGTCGGGGCGCGATTGAGCATCACCGGGTGCTCTCGAATCACCTCCTCGAGGATGTCCCACACCTCGGGCCGCTCTTTCTCAACCAGCTTCTTGGCTGCCTTGATCGTGGTGACAAATCCCTTCTCCTCGAGCCGGTTGTAGATGAAGGGCTTGAAAAGTTCGAGCGCCATCTTTTTCGGCAAACCGCACTGGTGCAGCCTGAGGTTCGGTCCGACCACGATGACGGACCGCCCGGAGTAGTCGACCCGCTTACCCAACAAGTTCTGCCGGAAGCGGCCTTGCTTGCCCTTGAGCATGTCAGAGAGAGAACGCAACGGCCGCTTGTTGGGACCGGTGAACACCTTCCCTCGCCGCCCGTTGTCGAACAGCGCATCCACCGCCTCCTGAAGCATTCGCTTCTCGTTCCGGATGATAATCTCCGGTGCGTTCAGTTCCTGCAGTCGGCGGAGACGATTGTTTCGATTGATCACACGCCGATACAGGTCGTTCAGGTCGGAGGTGGCGAAGCGTCCACCATCGAGTGGCACGAGGGGCCGAAGGTCCGGCGGAATCACCGGAATCACCTCGAGCATCATCCACTCGGGCCGGTTGGTCGAATCCTTGAACGCTTCCACGATTTTCAGGCGCTTTGCCAGCTTCTTCCGGTTGGCCTCGGAGGTGGCCTCTTTCATCTGCCGCCGAAGGGTCACGGCGAGGCTGTCGATGTCCAGGCGTGCGAGCATGTCCCGAATGACCTCGCCGCCGAGACCGACCTCGAAGCTGTCATAGCCGTGCTCCTTGCACGCTTCCTGGTACTCGTCCTCGGAAAGAACGGCGCCCTCGGTGAGCGGCGTGTCCTTGGGGTCGGTCACAATGTAGGATTCGCAGTAGAGGACCTTCTCGAGTTCCCGGAGGGGGATGTCGAGCAGGTTGCCGATACGACTGGGCAGACTTCTCAAGAACCAGATGTGCGCCACCGGGGTGGCCAGGTTGATGTGCCCCAACCGCTCACGCCTGACCTTGGACTGAATGACCTCGACACCACACTTCTCACAGGTGATGCCCCGGTGCTTCATGCGCTTGTACTTGCCGCAATTGCACTCGTAGTCCTTGACGGGGCCAAAGATCTTGGCGCAGAACAGACCGTCCCGCTCCGGCTTGAACGTTCGATAGTTGATGGTCTCGGGCTTCTTGACCTCTCCGTGGGATCGCATGCGGATCTTGTCCGGAGATGCCAGCGAAATACGTACTGCACTGTAGTTCAACGGGTCTTTCGGCTTCTCGAACAGGCTGCTGATATCTTTCAAGGCTGTCTCCCCAATACCGTCTGGACGAAACCACGTCCACAGACCAAAACATTCAAGCGATCAGGTACCGGCTTCTGCCTCCTCTATCAGGTCCACGTCCAGAGCCAGACTTTGCAGCTCCTTCACGAGGACGTTGAACGACTCAGGCAACCCAGCCTCCAGTGTATTCTCACCCTTCACGATGGACTCGTACATCCGGGTACGCCCCGCCACGTCGTCCGACTTGACGGTCAGGAACTCCTGCAGCCCAAACGCGGCTCCGTAGGCCTCCAGCGCCCAGACTTCCATCTCGCCGAGCCGTTGCCCGCCAAACTGCGCCTTCCCGCCCAACGGCTGCTGCGTCACAAGCGAGTAGGGCCCGATGGACCGGGCATGAATCTTGTCGTCCACCAGATGGTGAAGCTTCAACATGTACATCACGCCCACGGTGACCCGCGAGTCAAACGGCTCACCCGTCCTCCCATCGTACAGGGTGGCCTGCCCGGTAGGATCCAGGCCCGCCAACTTCAGGAACGTGCGAATCTCACTCTCCTCGGCATGGTCGAATACCGGGGTGGCCACGTGAACGCCGTTGCGAAGCTTGTCGGCAAGCGCGAACACCTCGTCGTCTCCAGCCTCCTCGAGGAACGATTCCACTTCCTTCGAGCCAGCGTATATCTCCCTCAGCAATTCCCGAACCCGGTCGGCCGACCGGTAGAGATCCACCAATTCCCCAATCTTGGCACCAAGACCACGTGCAGCCCACCCGAGATGCGTCTCGAGGATCTGACCCACGTTCATCCGAGATGGCACGCCCAGAGGATTCAACACGATGTCCACCGAACTGCCATCCTCAAGGAACGGCATGTCCTCCTCGGGAAGAACCTTGGAGATCACACCCTTGTTTCCATGACGACCAGCCATCTTGTCGCCCACCGACAGCTTGCGCTTGATCGCCACGTAGACCTTCACAAGCTTGATGACCCCTGGCGGCAGCTCGTCTCCACGCTTCAGGCGCTCTATGCGCTGGTCCGAATTCTCACGAATACGATCCACCTGGTCATTCACCAGTTGGTACAGCTTGTGCACCTCCTCCTCGACCACCTCGTCGCCATCGATGGCAATCTCTTGCCACTTCTCGAACGGGAGAATCGTCACAATCTCCTCGTTGAACGTCTCCCCCATCCCGATGATGACCTCACCGGTATCATCATCCACAATTCGCGTGGCGGAACGCCGCCCCTCGACAAGCTTCTGAAGTTGCCGATAGCCACTGTGGTAAACGGTACGAAGCTGCTCCTCGCAATCGCGCCGGATACGGTTGATCTCCTGGTCCTGAATCGCCTTGGCTCGAGCGTCCTTTTCGACGCCTTCCCGGGCGAATACCTGGGCGTGAATCACCGTCCCCTGCACGCCAGGCGGCACCCGCAATGAGGTATCCCGAACGTCGCCCGCCTTCTCCCCGAAAATGGCCCGCAAAAGCTTCTCCTCGGGCGAAAGCTGAGTCTCCCCCTTCGGCGTGATCTTGCCCACCAGAATGTCACCGGTCCGCACCTCGGCACCAATACGCACAATGCCGCTGTCGTCCAGATCTTTCAGGGCCTCGTCGCCAACGTTCGGTATATCCCGGGTGATCTCCTCCTTGCCAAGCTTGGTGTCTCGAGCCGCGACTTCGAAATCCTCAATATGAATGCTCGTAAACACATCGTCCCGCACCAGGCGCTCGCTCACCAGGATCGAGTCCTCAAAGTTGTACCCGCCCCACGGCATGAAGGCGACCACCACATTCTGACCCAACGCCAATTCACCAAGCGAACTGGAAGGCCCGTCGGCCAACACATCCCCTGCCTCCACCCGGTCCCCGACACGGACCACAGGCTTCTGGTTCAGACAGGTGCTCTGATTGGAACGCCGGAACTTGATCAGATTGTAGATATCCACCTCGTTCCCGGGCTCGCCGTCGTCCCCAAAGGTCTTCACCACCAACCGCGTGGCATCCACACTGTCAACAATACCCGCTCGCCGGGCCAATACCGTGCCACCGGAGTCCCGTGCCACCACCCGCTCGATGCCTGTTCCGACAAAGGGGCTGTTCGCACGAAGCAAGGGCACTGCTTGACGCTGCATGTTCGAGCCCATCAGTGCTCGGTTGGCGTCGTCATTTTCCAGGAACGGAATCAACGACGCGGCCACGCTCACCAACTGATTCGGGGACACGTCCATCAGCGTCACTTCCTCGGGCCGCACCATGGTGGGCTCACCTTTGCGCCGGGCAGAGACGGTTTCCCGGAGAAAACGTCCGTCCGGTCCGACCTCGGCATTGGCCTGAGCAATGACGTGCTTTTCCTCGTCGAGCGCGGTGTAGTAGTTCACGTCCCGGGTGACCACGCCCTTTTCCACGGTACGGTACGGTGTTTCGATGAAGCCGTATTCGTTGACACGCGCGTAGGTACTCAAGGAGGCGATCAAGCCGATGTTGGGGCCTTCCGGGGTCTCGATGGGACAGATACGACCGTAGTGGGTGGCGTGAACGTCGCGAACGTCGAACCCGGCCCGCTCCCGGGTCAACCCACCGGGTCCCAGGGCCGAGAGACGACGCTTGTGTGTGACCTCGGACAAGGGATTGGTCTGGTCCATGAACTGGGATAGCTGGCTGGAGCCGAAGAACTCCTTCACGACCGCGGAGACCGGTTTTGCATTGATGAGGTCGTGCGGCATCAAGGTCTCGACCTCGGACAGGCTCATCTTTTCCTTGATGGCCCGCTCCATTCGCACCAGCCCGATCCGGTACTGGTTCTCCAGCAGCTCGCCCACGGCGCGAACGCGACGATTGCCCAGATGGTCGATGTCGTCGATGGTTCCGCGCCCGTTCTTCAATTCGATGATGTACTTGACGACGCGAAGGATATCCTCTCGAGTCAACGTGGTCTGCTCGAGGGGAATGTCCAACCCGAGTTTGTGGTTCAGCTTGAGACGACCGACCTTGGAGAGGTCATACCGGTCCCGGTTGAAGAAGAGGTTGTTGAAGAAGGCGTTGGCCGTGTCCTGGGTTGGAGGTTCGCCGGGGCGAAGGCGCCGATAGATCTCGATGACGGCTTCGTCCTGGGTTTCGATCTTGTCCACCAGGATGGTCTCGCGCAGGAACGAGCCGTACTGAACGTTGTCGATGAACAGGACCTCCACCTCGGAGACGTTCCGTTCACGCAGTTCAGCAAGCTTTTCCTCGACGATCTCCTCGTTGCACTCGAGCAAGACCTCCCCGGTGTCGAGGTCCACCACGTCGTGGGCAACCACCTTGCCGTAGAGGTCCTCGTCGCGAATGGGGAAATGGGTGATCCCCGCCTCGGACATCTTGCGGACGACGATCCGGGAGAACTTCTTGCCCTCCTTTGCGAGGACGTTGCCGGTCTCCGGATGGAGTACATCCCTGGTAACCCACTGTCCGGTGAGCAGTTCGGGGTTGAACTCCTTCATCAAGGTTTCGCCGATCTTGACGCGCTCGACCTTGTAGAAGTAGTTGAGCATTTCCTCGGTGCTGTAGCCGAGAGCCCGAAGAAGCACGGTAGCCGGGAGTTTCCTTCTTCGATCGATGCGGACGTAGAGAATGTCCTTGGAGTCGAATTCGAAGTCGATCCAGGAGCCGCGATTGGGGATGATCCGTGCGGAATACATCACCTTTCCGGCATACTGGGTCTTCCCCTTGGTCTGGTCGAAGAAAATACCGGGGGATCGGTGCAACTGACTGACGACCACCCGCTCGGTTCCGTTGATGATGAACGTACCGTGTTCGGTCATCAGGGGGATTTCGCCGAAGTAGACCTCTTGTTCCTTGACATCCCGAATGCTCTGGCTCTCGGTCTCGGCGTCCACGTCCCAGACGACGAGGCGCACGGTGACCTTCAGAGGAGCAGCATAGGTCATGTCCCTCTGATGACACTCCTCCACATCGTACTTGGGGGGCTCGAGGGAGTAGCTCACGAACTCGAGGGACGCGGTCTGATTGAAGTCCTTGATCGGGAACACACTTTTGAAGACCGCCTGAAGCCCGACGTCTCGCCGCTCGGAGGGGTCGACATCGGCCTGGAGGAAGTCCCGGTAGGATTGCTGTTGTATCTCGATCAGGTTCTCTATCTCGATGATGGCGGGAACTTTCCCGAAGTTTTTCCTTGTCCGGTAGTTGTTCGCCAGTAGCGACGGCATAGCTGCTCCCTACGAGTGAGACCGACAGAACCGGGGCGGATGGCACCCTGTGTCAAGGCGGCTGCCAACCGAACGAAAGAAGTGCGCTGGTCGAAACACATCAAGGCGAAGTGTCCTCCCGGGCGGGAACGACTCTTCGCCTTGACCTGGTAGATTCCTCGCCTTACGGACCCTCGAGCTCGCTTCGTGCGTCACGATACCCGCTCCGCAAGCGCTCGTGCCAACAGGTGTCACTTGATCTCGGCAGTGGCACCCACATCCTCGAACTTGGCCTTGGCCTTCTCGGCCTCCTCCTTGGAGACGCCTTCCTTCACGGTCTTGGGAGCGCTCTCGACCAGCTCCTTGGCTTCGCGGAGGCCGAGTCCGGTCAGCTCGCGCACCACCTTGATCACGTTGATCTTCTTGGGACCAATCTCCTTGAGAATCACGTCGAACTCGGTCTGCTCCTCCTCCGCGGCAGCGCCTTCCGCAGGCGCGGCAGCGGCCATGGGCATGGCCATCATGCCGCCGGCGGCGGCCTTCACTCCGAGTTCGTCCTCGAGCGTCTTGATCAGCTCGCTGAGCTGCATGACGGTCATGTTCTTTATGTGTTCGACGATTTCAGCGTTAGTCAATGCCATCACTAATCCTCCTTGAAACTCCAACGAACTTGCCAGAACCATTCAGAGTCGGCCACGGGCCAGAGCGTCACGCGCCCTTCTCCTCCAGTTCTTTCTTGTAGGCCTCCAATGTGCCGATGAACTTCTGCGGAACAGCGGCGAGCACGCTCACGAACTGGGCCATGGGCGCCTGCAGTGTTCCGAGGAGCTGGGCGAGCAGCTCTTCGCGCGAAGGCAGCTTGGACAACGCGACGATGTCCGTATCGGAAATGGTCTTTCCAGCATAGAAGCCGGCCTTCACCTTGAGCGCCTTCGAATGCTCCTTGAGGAACTCCTGGAGCAACTTTGCCGGGGCGACAGGGTCCCCGTACCCGAACAGGATCGCCGTCGGACCCACGAAGTGCTCGGCGAGCGGCTCCTTTTCGGTTCCCTGGACCGCTCGTGCGCACAAGGTGTTCTTCACCACCTTGAACTCAACGGACTCGTCGGCGTCCAGCTTTCGCCGAAACGCATTCATGGTCTCGACGTTCATGCCGGTATAGTCGGCGAGGACCAGCAGTTCGCTGTCCTGGAACTTCCTCGCCATCTCATTCACAAACGACTGTTTCTCGAGTCGATTCACGACCCACCTCCACGCTGTCGAAAGTCCCCTACCGGACGGCCCGCATGAGGTCGTTGGTGTCTATCCTTACGCCGGGTCCGAAGGTTGGCGCCAGGCTCACTCCCCGGAGGTAGGTCCCCTTGGCGCTGGCTGGCTTGAGACGGATGATGGTGTCAATCAAGGCCAGGATGTTCTCCCTGATCTTCTCGGCGTCAAACGACACCTTGCCCACCGCTGCGTGCACGATACCGGCCCGGTCCACACGGAATTCGATGCGGCCGGCCTTCATTTCCTTGACCGCATTGGCCACGTCGAAGGTGACAGTGCCGACCTTGGGGTTGGGCATGAGGCCTCTGGGGCCCAGGATACGCCCGATCCGACCAACCAGGCTCATCACGTCGGGCGTTGCCACCGTCTTGTCGAAATCAAGCCATCCGCCCTTGATCTTCTCGATCAGATCTTCGGCGCCCACGTAGTCCGCCCCGGCGTCTCGCGCTTCCTGCACCTTTTCTCCACGGGCGAACACAAGCACCCGAACTTCCTTGCCGGTACCATGGGGAAGCGCCACGGCGCCCCGGACCATCTGGTCAGGATACTTGGGATTCACACCGAGCCTGACCGCGATCTCCACCGTCTCGTCGATCTTTGAAAATGCCACGTCTTTGACAGCGGCGATGGCGTCATCGACCGGGTAGTGTTTCGTTGGGTCGACCTTCTTGGCCGCCTCCTGGTATTTCTTGGAACGCTTTGCCATTGTCGTCTCCCGGGCCCGCTTGGGGACCACGCATCAACCTGAAACGATCTCGATGCCCATGCTGCGCGCGGTGCCAGCCACCACCTTCATCGCCTGCTCGACGTTCGGACAGTTCAGGTCGGGCAGCTTCGTCGTGGCAATCTCACGCAACTGGGCTTCCGTGATCTTGCCCACCTTGTCCTTGTTCGGCGTGCTCGAACCCTTCTCGACTCCGGCAGCCCGCTTCAAAAGGATCGACGCGGGCGGGGTCTTGGTGACGAACGTGAACGACCGGTCCGCATACACGGTAATGACCACCGGGACAATCATGTCGTCGCCGATCGACTGCGTCTTGGCGTTGAACTGCTTGCAGAACTGCATGATGTTGACGCCGTGCTGCCCCAGTGCCGGACCCACAGGGGGCGACGGTGTCGCCTTTCCGGCCACACATTGCAGCTTGATTTGAGCAACGACTTTCTTTGCCATGATATGCTCCCGTGATTCCCCGGAGATCAAGGAATCGGCTACTATCTCAGTTCTTCTCTACCTGCCCATAGTCCAACTCGACCGGCGTGGAGCGCCCGAAAATACTCACAAGCACCCTGAGTTTGCCCTTTTCCGGCCGAACTTCCTCCACAACGCCGTTGAAGTTGGAGAATGGACCATCGATTACGCGAACACTCTCACCCTTCTCGAAATCGATCTTGGGCTTCGGCTTGACCGCGCCCTCACTCATCTGGTTCGTGATCCGCGCCACCTCCTGCTCCGAGATGGGCCGCGGGTTCTTCGAGTGCCCGACAAACCCCGTGACCTTCGGGGTGTTCTTCACCACATGCCAGGTCTCGTTGTTGAGTTCCATCTGCACCAAGACGTACCCGGGGAAAAATTTCCGGGTCGTCGTCCGCTTCACCCCACGAACCATCTCGACGACGCTCTCGGTGGGAACGAGAATCTCACCGAAGTACTCCTCCATCCTCAGTGAGCGTATCCGCTCCTCGAGCGCAGCCTTGGCCTTTTGCTCGTAGCCAGAATGGGTGTGAACGACATACCATGCCATCGCCATCGAGCACGCGCCCCCGTTCGTCTAGAGGGTTGGGTTCAACAGGAACTTCGAGACTTTGGCCCACAGGACATCAAAAGCACCCAGGACCAAGGCAAGAACGATGACGGTCAAGATGACCACTTTCGTGTGCGAGCGGACCTCCTGACCGGTGGGCCAGGTCACCTCCCGCAGCTCCGCCACCACTTCCACCAGGAACGGGTTCACCTTTTCGTTTCGCAACGCGATGACGACGATGAGCCCGGTCACCACCAGCGCGATCGCCCATGGAATGCCGAACTGGCCCACGAGCAGCCGGTCCCGGAAGCCGAATTGGCCCCAGAACTGGTGCAGCAACTTCCCCAGCACGTAGAAGATGACGATCGTGCCGACGAAGTAGCAGAAGTTTACGATTCTCTGGTTCGACATCTTCTTGCCTGGACAGCGAAAAAGCAGAAACCCACAGCCAGGGCAACCCTGCCGAGCATGCTGCTTTCTCGACAGGGCGCCCGAATCGCTGCAAGCAACGCGAATTGCAGTCCGTGGTCAGGACAGCCTACTCGATGATCTCGCTGACCACGCCCGCTCCGACCGTCCGACCGCCTTCGCGGATGGCGAACCGAAGCTCCTTCTCCATCGCGATCGGGGTGATCAGGTGGACCTCAATGGTCACCCGGTCGCCCGGCATGACCATCTCGGTCCCTTCGGGCAAGGTCACCACGCCGGTGACGTCGGTGGTACGGAAGTAGAACTGCGGCCGATACCCGCTGAAGAACGGGGTGTGGCGCCCACCTTCTTCCTTGCTCAGCACGTAGACAGAGCCCTTGAACTTGGTGTGCGGGGTGATGGATCCCGGCTTGGCCAGCACCTGCCCACGCTCCACTTCCTTCCGCTTGATACCCCGAAGCAGCACGCCGATGTTGTCGCCGGCCTCGCCCCGATCCAGGATCTTGCGGAACATCTCGACACCGGTGACCACGGTCTTCCGCGTCGGCCGAATGCCCACGATCTCCACCTCGTCGCCCATCTTCACCACACCACGCTCGACCCGGCCGGTCGCCACGGTGCCACGCCCGGAAATGGTGAACACGTCCTCGACCGCCATCATGAACGGCTTGTCAATGGGACGCTCGGGCAAGGGCACGAACTTGTCCACGGCATCCATGAGCGCCAGGATGTCCTTCTCGGCTTCCTCGTCACCCTGAAGCGCCTTCAATGCACTCATCCGGATGATGGGAATCTCGTCGCCCGGGAACTCGTAGGAACTCAACAGCTCACGCAGCTCCAGTTCGACAAGCTCGAGAAGCTCTTCGTCATCCATCATGTCGACCTTGTTGAGCGCCACCACGATGTAGGGCACGCCCACCTGGCGGGCGAGCAGGATGTGCTCACGGGTCTGAGGCATGGGGCCGTCGGGCGCGCTCACCACCAGGATTGCGCCGTCCATCTGGGCCGCACCGGTGATCATGTTCTTGATATAGTCGGCGTGTCCCGGGCAGTCCACGTGCGCATAGTGGCGCGTGTCCGTCTGGTATTCCACGTGCGCGGTCGCAATCGTGATCCCTCTGGCGCGTTCTTCCGGGGCCTTGTCGATCTGGTCGAACGTCGTGTAGTCCGCCAACCCTCTCTTGGACAGAACCTTCGTGATCGCGGCGGTCAACGTGGTCTTGCCGTGATCGACGTGCCCAATCGTTCCGATGTTGAGATGTGGTTTGGTCCTGTTGAACTTCTCTTTCGCCATGAGAGATCCTCCGGTCTTTTCACAACTGAATTGATTAAGGTCCGTGTTGGCACCAAAGCCACCGTGATCCTTCTACCGCTCAATAGCTGGCTCCAAACTCCTTCGACATCAAGTCATACCTGGACAGTGGGTATGCCGCAGAAACATCGGGCCGCGCGGCCGTTTTCGATGGGATGGAGCCCACGACCGGACTCGAACCGGTGACCTCTTCCTTACCAAGGAAGTGCTCTACCTCCTGAGCTACGTGGGCGCTCCTTTTCCGCAGACCGAGTCGAACAGTGGGCAGGGTCCTCCCATGTCACGGATACTGGAGCGGGAAACGGGATTCGAACCCGCGACCCTCAGCTTGGAAGGCTGATGCTCTACCACCTGAGCTATTCCCGCCTATCTGCCGGGTGGCGGCGAGCCCCACGCCGCGCCTTCTCCTGGCTCCGTCGCCCCCTGACCGCTCCTCTCGACACTCGGCGGGAGCGTCCCCGCGAACCCGGTCGCCAATCACCCTGCGCAACAGTGCACTGTAAGATGGAGAGGGGAGGATTCGAACCTCCGAAGGCGTTCGCCGGCAGATTTACAGTCTGCTCCCTTTGGCCACTCGGGAACCTCTCCACACATATTACGTCCGCTGGGCCGCTCCTTCGGCCTTGCCAAAACGAAGCTGGCGATGGGACTCGAACCCGCAACCTGCTGATTACAAATCAGCTGCTCTGCCGATTGAGCTACGCCAGCACAAAAAACCTGGTAAAAATACCAGATCTTTCTTCCGAGTCAAGTTATTTTCTCCGACGACCCACCCCGTCGATCATCGGAGCGCATGCAGTATAGTCGGATTTGCGTGTTCGTCAACAACAATCCTCAAGTTCGTGCGGTTTTGCTCCATTCCTCCCCAAAAAACGTGCCCGACTTCACCCGTACACGCCCGCACGCCCCCTCATTCACTCCCTTCTTCCGGCGTCGTCGCCACCGCCACGCGATCCAGCCAGGCCTTCGCTTTCGCCGCCTCCTCCGGCACCCCGGTTTCCGCCACCTCCGCCACCGCAGCAATCAATTCGTCGGTCACTTCCACGCCTCCGTCAAGACGCGCCAACGCATACCGACGAACCCGCGCACTCCGACTCTCCAGAAAATCCGGCAACAGGTCCGGGGCATCGCCCGAGATGAACCGAAACTTCTCCTCCAGCAACGGCCGGCAAACTTCCGTGGGCGGGGATTCCCGATCTTCCAGCACATCCAGCATCAGT
>CAYQMG010000046.1:0-15756 GCA_964418585.1 uncultured Gammaproteobacteria bacterium
CGATGTTCTCCCACTTGTTTTCTTGCCTGGTAGCCGTCCGAAGCCACCTGTTTTCCCGGGCAGGACACTGCGCCTACCGGCTCCGATCTGATAACAGACTCCTCACCCGGATGCAAGCCGTTACTCCTCAGCTTGCCGGACCTCGACACTCGTCCAGCCGCCTTTTCGTACATCATGCCCGGCACACCAGCCGGGGCTTCTCCCAATTCGTAGTTGAGCTACCACCCAACGAGCCCATTCAGCAAACGCCATCAACCCGCAAAGTTCTTCCCGGGAGTACTCGAGGTCCCCGCGGCAATCGCACGACGGACCTGCATGAGAAAACGCCTCGAGCTTCGTCCCTCACCCCCGCCCCGACCGCACGCGGAGGACGGTCCCGGTCACCAGGTAGATTCCGGCCGGGTCCACGTCGGAAGGAACCCGGTAAGTCTGGACCGGCTCGAGGGCCGTAGGAGGCACGAATCCCCTGCCCGGGTCGCCGACGAGCACGAGGGCGCCGCGGTCGGCCATTTTCTGAAACCAGGGGAGGACCCGCTGGGTGATGGTCTGGTCGTAGAACATGTCTCCGGCCAGCACCAGGTCCCAGCCCGAGTCCTTGCCGATCAGGTCTTGCACGACCACATCGATCCGAAGGCCGTTGAGTTCCGCGTTCATGCCCATGGCCACGGCTGCGGTCGGGTCTGTATCAACGGCGAGGCAGGAACCGGCACCAGCGAGGGCCGCAGCCAGGGCGCAGATACCGGAGCCGGCGCCAAAATCGAGCACCTTGCGATCCCGGGCGTTGTGCGGGTGATCGAGCAGGTAGCGGGCCAGGACCTGACCACCCGGCCAACAGAAGGCCCAAAACGGGTCCTGGAGGCCGGCCAGGGCCGCCTGTTCCGGTGTGGCGTGCCACAAGGGACAGTCCTGTGTGATGAGATGGAGTTGCAGCTCGGGCACCAGGAAGGGATGGACCACGCGGGTGTGTGCCGAGATCGTTGCGCGGTCTCCCATTCGCGAATCCTCCTTCACCCTGTGTATCCGTCTGGCTCAGGCCGTGGAACCATGGTACCACGCCGCCGGGCAGGTCTCCAGCGAGCCCGACCCGGCTCGATCCTCGGTCTGGGCCAATTTTTCTTGCGCATCCGCTTTCCTCTGGTCTGGCACTTGTTATATTCTCTCTCCGGGTTTCTCGAGGCGCTCCTGTCACAAGAGAGAGAGGCACATGGCTACCGGGATAATGGACTACTACCGCACGTCTGCGGGCAAGAAGATGGTGATGGCCGTCACGGGGGTCATCATCTTTGGTTTCGTGGTCATCCACATGCTGGGGAATCTTCAGGTGTTTCAGGGCCCGGAGGTCCTGAACCACTATGCCGCATTCCTCCAGGGGCTGGGTGGGCTCCTCTGGTTGGCGCGAGCGATCATGCTCGTTGCCGTCGTGCTCCATATCGTGGCGGCGACCCAGGTGACCTTGCAGAGCTGGGCTGCCCGTCCCGAGGGCTACGCGGTGCAGAAGTACCGGGAGACCACCTATGCAGCGCGCACGATGCGTTGGGGCGGCCCGATCATCCTGCTTTTCATCATCTACCACCTGCTTCACTACACCTTTGGGGTGGTGCACCCGGATGCCGGCCACTTCGACAAGGCCGACGTGTACCACAACGTGGTCGTGGGTTTCCAGGTCCCCTGGGTGTCGGGGTTCTACATTCTGGCCTCCCTGGCGGTGGGGTTCCACCTCTACCACGGGGCGTGGAGCATGTTGCAGACGATGGGTATCAGCCACCCGCGATGGAACCGGTGGCGCAAGGTGTTCGCGATTGTATTCGCCGTCGCCGTGACTGTGGGCAACGTGTCGATGCCGTTGGCGGTCCTGGCCGGGATTATCACGTTGAAGTGAGGCGACGAAAATACCCCGCGCCTCTCCCTCCGGGCGAGGGAGCAGGCCTGGTCCAGTGGCCCGGGGGGAGACCCGGGGGCGAGCGAGCCGGCCGGCGGTTGCGACTCTGAAGAGCTGTTCGGGGCAGCATGGGTGCCGGCCAAACAACTGAAGGGGTCTGAGATGGTCCTTGATGCAAAGATTCCAGACGGTCCGATCGAAGAAAAGTGGGACCGGCATCGGTTCAAGCTGAAGCTGGTCAACCCGGCGAACAAGCGCAAGTACCGGATCATTGTGGTGGGAGCCGGTCTGGCCGGGGCGTCTGCGTCCGCGTCGCTGGCGGAGTTGGGGTATCATGTCGAGTGCTTTTTCTACCAGGATTCGCCGAGGCGTGCGCACTCGATTGCAGCCCAGGGGGGTATCAACGCGGCCAAGAACTACCAGAACGACGGAGATAGCATCTTCCGCCTGTTCTACGACACGGTGAAGGGCGGTGACTACCGGTCCCGGGAGGCCAACGTCTACCGTCTGGCGCAGGTGAGCAACAACATCATCGACCAGTGCGTGGCGCAGGGCGTGCCGTTTGCTCGAGAATACGGTGGGAATCTGGCCAACCGCTCGTTCGGAGGCGCCCAGGTCTCGCGAACATTCTATGCTCGAGGGCAAACCGGGCAACAGCTCCTTCTGGGAGCCTACTCGGCCCTGATGCGCCAGGTAGCGGCCGGGCAGGTGCGGGTGCACAACCGTCACGAGATGCTCGACGTGGTGGTGGTGGACGGTCGTGCTCGAGGCATCGTGACGCGGAACATGGTGACCGGGGAGATCCGGTCGTGGGCCGGGGATGCCGTGGTGCTGGCCACGGGTGGATACGGCAATGTTTTCTACCTTTCCACGAACGCCAAGGGGTGCAACGTCAGTGCCGCCTACCGGGCATTCAAGCGGGGGGCGTTTTTTGCCAACCCAGCGTTTACTCAGATTCATCCCACGTGCATTCCGGTGACGGGGGAGCATCAGTCGAAGCTTACCTTGATGAGCGAGTCGTTGCGGAACGACGGGCGGATTTGGGTTCCCAAGAAGAAGGGGGATCGACGCCCGCCCAACGACATCCCCGAGTCGGAACGGGACTACTACCTGGAGCGTCGTTACCCGAGTTTTGGCAACCTGGTGCCTCGAGACGTGGCGTCGCGAGCAGCCAAGGCGGTTTGTGACGAAGGTCGAGGCGTTGGGGAGACCGGTCTTGGGGTTTACCTGGACTTCAAAGATGCGATCGCCCGGATGGGGGTGGACGGTGTCCGGGAGAAGTATGGCAACCTGTTCCACATGTACCAGAAGATCACGGCCGAGAATCCTTACGAAGTGCCGATGCGAATTTACCCTGCGGTGCACTACACCATGGGCGGTCTGTGGGTGGACTACAACCTGATGACCACGGTCCCGGGACTCTATGCCATTGGAGAGGCGAACTTTTCGGACCACGGCGCCAATCGTCTGGGCGCCAGCGCGCTCATGCAGGGGTTGGCTGACGGCTACTTCGTGCTGCCCTACACGATTGGAGACTTCCTGGCCGAGCATCGACAGAGCACGGTGGACGAATCGCACCAGGCGTTCAAGGCGAGCGAATCGGCGGTGCGGGATCGGATCGAGAAACTGTTGTCCATCGGCGGCACGCGCTCTCCCGACTCTTTCCACCGGGAACTGGGGAAGGTGATGTGGGACTACTGCGGCATGGCCCGCAACGATGCCGGACTCCGGAAGGCCCTGGAGGAAATCCCGCGGATCCGGGACGAGTTCTGGCAGAATCTGCGCGTCCTGGGCTCTTCGGAGACGCTCAACCAGACCCTGGAAAAGGCCGGGCGCGTCGCCGACTTCCTCGAGTTCGCCGAGGTAATCGTACGGGACGCGCTGGTCCGGACCGAATCGTGCGGGGGGCATTTCCGCGAGGAGAGCCAGACCGAAGACGGAGAGGCACTGCGGGACGATGAACATTTCAGCCATGTCGCCGCGTGGGAGTACAAGGGCGATGGGAAGGTCCCGGAGAGGCACGTCGAGCCCTTGACGTTCGAGTACGTCAAACCGAGCCAGAGGAGCTACAAGTAATGGATTTCACGCTCAAGGTATGGCGTCAGGCCGGTCCTCACGAGAAGGGGCGTCTGGTCACATACGAGGCACGCGACATCAGCTCCGACACGTCGTTCCTGGAGATGCTGGATATCGTCAACGAGCGGCTGCTGGAGAAGGGCGAGGAACCCATCGCGTTCGACCACGACTGCCGGGAAGGTATCTGCGGCATGTGCGGTTGCATGGTCAACGGGTACGCGCACGGGCACCAGAAGGGCACGACCCTGTGCCAGCTCCACATGCGTGAGTTCAAGGACGGGGACACCATTTACATCGAACCGTTCCGGGCCAAGGCCTTCCCGGTGATCAAGGACCTGGTGGTGGACCGGAGTGCGTTCGACGCCATCATCACGGCCGGAGGCTACATCTCCATGCGAACCGGGAGCGCCCCGGACGGCAATGCCATTCCGGTCCCGAAGAAGTACGCGGACCTGGCCATGGACGCGGCCCAGTGCATCGGATGCGGGGCCTGCGTGGCAGCCTGCCCCAATGCTTCCGCCATGCTGTTCACTTCCGCCAAAATCTCTCACCTCGGCCTCCTGCCCCAGGGTCAGCCCGAGCGGCTCCAGCGAGCCCGGGCCATGGTGGAGGCCATGGAAGAAGCCGGGTTCGGCGCCTGCTCCAACCACGGGGAGTGCGAAGCCGCATGCCCCAAGGAGGTGTCCATGAACTTCATCGCACGCCTCAACCGGGACCGGCTCAAGGCTTCCCTCGTCGATTGAGCCGGGGCAGGCCCGGCCGCGCGCCAGAGGAACGGGCACGTGCGCACCGAGGCCTCGAGACCTGCCGACAAATCCCTTTACTTTCAGACCTCGCCGATCTACACTCACCCGAGGGAACTCAACCGCGGCCCCCGAGTTTTCAGCATGCAAGACCCACGGCTCCTCAAACGACGGCTCGTCCAGGTCTGCCACCTGCTCGCAGAAAAAGACTACGTCTCGGGCACGGACGGCAACGTGTCCTGTCGACTTCCTGGTGGCCGGTTTCTCACCACGCCCACCATGGTGCACAAGGCGTTCGTGACCGAGGAGGACCTCCTGGTGGTGGACGCCACTGGACGAAAGCTCGAAGGCCCCGAGGACCGCCAGCCAACCTCCGAGATCTTCATGCACCTCGCCGTGTACGCGAACCGGCCGGACGTGCATGCGGTGGTTCACGCGCATCCCCCCACGGCCGTGGCGTTCACCATTGCCGGCGAATCCCTGGCCCGGTGCGTGCTCCCGGAGGTGGTATTGACCCTTGGGCAGATTCCCACGGCCCCCTACCAGACCGCAGGGAGCCGCGATCTCGCCCAGGTCGTCGGCGATCTGATGGTCACCTACGACGCCGTGCTGCTCGAGAGGCACGGGGCGATCTGTGCGGGCCGGGACCTGGTGGACGCTTTTGGGAAAATGGAGAAGGTGGAGCACACAGCCATGATCACGCACCGAGCCCGTACCCTGGGCCAGGTCCGGGAACTCGACTGTGCCGAGGTCGAGCGGCTCCGCCAACTGGGGGCGAAGTACGGAGCCCGGGGGGCGCCCACACCGTCGTGCGACGGTTGCGACGGTTGCCCGACCGGGATTCCCTGGCAGGACCGGCCCGATTTCGAAGTCGTTCGGGCCACCCTCTCCGCCCCGGAGACTCGAGGTTCTGCCTTGGCATCGGTGGATCGCTTTTCGACCAACACCACCGGGGGCCTGGAGCAAATCGTCACCGAGGAGATCTTGCGCGCCTTGAGTGGTCGTCTGTCGTCACACTAGCTCTGAGGATACCCATGCAGATCATGTCCTGGGGTCGAACCGATGTCGGGCGCACGCGCCAGAACAACGAGGATTCATATCTTCGTGACCCCGATCTCGGGTTGTATATCGTCGCCGATGGCATGGGAGGCCATGCGGCGGGAGAAGTGGCCTCTCAGACCGCAGTCGACGTGGTTCACCGCGTGCTGCTCGAGCACCGAGACCTGATCGAAAGCCTGGACCCGAACAGTCCTGCCGAGGAGTGGAACAAGCTCATCGCCGTGGTGGAGGGCGCGTATCAGAAAGCGTCCGAAACCGTGGCCCGCATGGCCGCCGAGGACCCGGAAAAGGCCGGCATGGGCACCACCCTCACCATGCTCCTGACCGTGGGCACCAAGGGATTGATGGCCCACGTCGGAGATTCTCGTATCTACCTCGAGCGGGACAACAAGCTCTACCAGCTCACCGAGGATCATTCCTACGTGGGGGAGATGGTGCGCAAGGGACGGATGACCCCTGCGGAGGGACGGATGAGTCCGTTCGCCAACCTGCTCACCCGGGCCGTGGGGCTTCAATCCAATGTCCACGTGGACACCCTTCTGTTCGACATCCTGCCGGGAGACACCTACCTCCTCAGCACGGATGGGCTGCACGACGCTTTCGAGGACCCCGAGGCCATGCTTCCCATTCTGGCTCGAGAAGACGGGGCCGAGTTGTTGCGGGAGATGATCGATCTGGCCAACGAGCGGTATGGCAAGGACAACATTTCCGCCATCGTGATTCGGGTTCGGGGGGAAGCTGGGGAGCAAGACGAGACTTCCCTTCAATTCCAGGCGCTTCAGCAGACCTACCTCTTCCGCTATGTCACTTACGAGGAGATGCTCCGGGTGGTGGGGGCCGTGGAGTTCTATGACGGCAAGCCGGGCGAGGTTCTGTTCCGGGAGGGGGACGAGGGGGACAAGCTGATGATCCTGCTGTCCGGCACCGTGATCATCTCCAAGGATGGACGACCACTGCGCGAACTGGGGCCTGGTGGGCACTTTGGCGAAATGGCCATCGTGGACCGGGCGCCGCGTTCCGCTTCGGCCACCGTCGGCGAGGCGTGCCGTCTCATGTCCCTCTCCCAGGCCGGCCTCTACGCGATCATCCGGAACGAGCCTCGCATCGCTGTCAAGATGTTGTGGGGTCTGTGCGAGGTCCTCTCGGCCAGATTGCGGGAGAACAGCGAGCACCTCACTCGAGTCCTCGATCAACTCGACGACGCCTTGCGCCAGAACTTCGAGTACCGTGGCGATGAGGTGCTGGAGTAGCGCGACGCTGGTCCGTTTCCGGGGCTGAAGCCGAATCGTTTCAGCGTTTCCTGTCCGCCCATGCCAGAAACACGTCGGGGGCCGGGACCACGTCTGCCAGGTCCGGGCGCTGGTCGCGAAGGGCCGCCACAGTGGCGCCGATTCCGGGGACCTCGAGTCCGGGTGCCAGCTCGGCCAGGGGCACGAGCACGAAGGCGCGGTGCGCCAGTTCCGGGTGAGGAATCCGGAGTCCGGGTTCATCCACTTCTGCGTTCCCGTACAGCAGAATATCGAGATCGATGGTTCGCGGACCCCAACGTACGGTTCGCACCCGCCCGGCCGTGCGCTCGTGGGACAGGAGGCGTTCCAGCAGGTCCCTGGGCGAAAGGGCGGTCAGCAGTTCAGCCACAGCGTTCAGAAACGCACCCTGGGCTACCGGTCCCACCGGCCGGGTCTCGTAAACCCGGGAAAGCCGTTGCAGGTGAATCCCCGGGGCTCGAGACAGGAAATGTACTGCGGCCTGAAGGTGGAGGTCCCGCCTGCCCAGGTTGCTTCCCAACCCCACGAAAACGCGCGTCCATCCGGTCGACGAATGGGGGCCGCCCCTCTCCCTGATCCTCCCGTCCGAGATCATGCCGTGATCGCCCCGGGGTTGCGCCCACTCACCACCGGGTTCTCCAGCGCGCCCACGCCCTCCACTTCCACGCTCACCGCCTGACCCGGCGCCAGCGGTCCCACACCGGGCGGCGTGCCGGTTGCCACAACATCTCCGGGCACCAGGGTCATGATGTGTGAAATGTAGGATACAAGTGCGCACACATCGAAGATCATGTCCTCGGTCGAGCCGCTTTGTCGCACCGTCCCATCCACCCGGGTTTCGATCCGGCGAGGCCGTCGAATGTCGTCGACGAGGAGGGTGGGACCCAGTGGGCAAAAGGTGTCGAACCCCTTGGCACGGGCAAAGGTTCGGTCTTTTTTTTGCAAATCCCGTGCCGTGACGTCGTCCAGGCAAGTGATGCCCAGCACGTGGTCGGGCACTTCGTCCGGGGCGACTTGCCGGGTCTTGCGACGAATCACGAGAGCCAACTCGCCCTCGAAGTCCACGCGCCCCACGCCCGGGGGTAGCACGATGGGATCGCCCGGACCGACCACCGCGGACGGCGGTTTCAGAAAGAGCAAAGGCTCGGCAGGCACCGCGTTCCCGAGTTCGGCCGCATGGGCAGCGTAGTTGCGTCCCACGCACACGATCTTGGGGGGCATCACCGGAGCAAGGAGCGTCACATCTGGCAGTCCCGCCACCGGCGGCCCCACCTCGAAGTGCTCGTACAGATTGCCGCGGAACTCGAGGACCGTGTCGCCCTCCAGGAAACCGTACCGGATGGTCTGGTCGCCCTGCGCACGCCGGTAGCGAATGATCCGCATGAAGGTGCTCCCCTGCCCTGCACCTGCCCGGCCTATTCCAGGTCGAGCACGTGTGCCATCGAATAGCGGCCCGGCGGTCGGTGCACGAGCCATTGTGCCGCTCGGACAGCCCCCCGGGCAAAAGCGGTTCGGTCCACGACCCGGTGGGCGATTTCGACCCGTTCCCCGGCCCCGAAGAAATAGACCGTATGCTCTCCCACCACATCTCCCCCCCGCAGCACCCCGACCCCCACCTCGTCCACCCCGCCCCGGGCCCCGATGGTACCGCGGGGACGCAGGGTTACGTGAGGGTCGTCCACCCCTCGAGCCTGACTGGCCACCTGGGCCAGGTGAAGGGCGGTTCCGCTCGGCGCATCCTGCTTGTGTCGGTGGTGGAGTTCGAGGATTTCCAGGTCGAACCCCTGACCCAGACGACGTGCAGCCTGACGGGCGAGTGCGGCCAGGAGATTGGCGCCGAGGCTCATGTTGGGCGCCCAAAGCACGGGGACCTCTCGAGCCAGGGAGTCCAATCCCGCCACATGGTCTTGCTCGAGCCCCGTGATTCCCGACACCAGGGGAATCCGCTTTTCCCGGAGGAGAGGGAGGAAGGAGAGAAGGCCTTGGGGGGAGGAGAAGTCGATCACCACCTGGGCGTCCTGGAATGCACGCGCGGGGTCCCCGGTCGCGGACACCCCGGTCGTTTCCCTTCCCAGGAGTGGTCCCACGTCCAGGCCCACCCAGGACTCCTCGGGAAGCGTCAACGCGCCAGTCAAGGTCACGCCCGGCGTATCCAACAAGGTCTCGAGTACCTTGCGGCCCATGCGTCCTGCGGCACCGGCCACGGCCACCCGTGTCTTCTCTTCCTGCACGGTCATGACCTGTTCCCCCTCAGTCCGAAGGTTGCGAGGATCTCGAGCATTGTTGCGCGATGTGGGGGGGAGAGGGGGTGGAGGGGAGGACGGAATTCCTCGAGCATGAATCCGGCCATGGCCAGAGCAGATTTCACGGGAATCGGGTTTGTTTCCACGAACAGGGCCTGGATCAAGGGATAGAGCCGAAGGTGGACCGAACGGGCATGTTCCAGGGCGCCCACGTCGGCGGCATCCACCAGTTCCCGCATGAGGTCGGGCACCAGATTGGATACCACGGATATCACGCCGGCCCCTCCCTGGGCGACGAAAGGCAGTGCAGTGAAGTCGTCCCCGGAATACAGGGCGATCGCATCGGTCCGCAGCCGAATCTCCGTGGCCACCTTCATGTCCCCGCTCGCTTCCTTGATGGCCGCGATGTTGGGGATCTCGGCCAAGCGCGCCACCGTATCGGGATGGAGCGACACCCCGGTCCGTCCGGGCACATTGTAGAGACAAACATCCACGGAGACCGCTTCGGCAACCTCTCGAAAGTGGCGATACAGCCCCTCCTGGGTCGGCTTGTTGTAGTAAGGCGTCACCACCAGGACGCCCTGAACCCCCAACCGTTCCGCTCGACGCGCATTTGCCACCGTGGCACGGGTGCTGTTGGAACCGACCCCGGCCACCACTGCGGCCCGACCTCGAGCACGGTCCACGCAGCGGCCCACGACCGCCTCCCACTCACTCGTGGTCAACGTCGCAGCTTCCCCGGTGGTTCCGCACGGGACCAGCCCCGACACGCCTGCCTCCAACTGACGTTCGACCAGCCGGTCGAACGCTTCCTCGTCGAACCGGTCCTCCCGCAGCGGGGTGACCAGCGCTGTCATCAGACCTTTCCAGTGCATGGTGACGATCCTGTGATGGCTTTTGAAGGAATCAGAACTCCACGACAGCGAGAAGTTGTCCGCCGAATGCGAACTCGTCATTGGAGCCGAACACTTCACCCGGGAAGAAGAGCGCCGTGGTTGCACTCAAGGTGAACCGATCGAAGAGCTGGCTGGCCAGCTCGAGGTCGAACTCGTACCCGTAGTTCTTGGAGCCGTTGAAAGCGTCGGTCACGGTCAGGGCCCAGGCGCCCACCCCGCTGACGCGGGCCGTGAAGTTGGGCAAGATGTTGAAGCGAAGGGAGGGGGCCACGTAGAATGCATTGGAGATCCGGTCACCCACGATGGCGCCCTCGTAGATGTCGGACGGTGACTCGTCGGAAGCCAGACTTGCGCGAGCCGGCATGGGAACGCGGAACAGGAGGAGGCCCACGTAGTAGTTGCGGTCGAATTCGAATGTCTTGAGCTTGCCGTCCTGGTCGTCGAACGCAGGGTCTTCGTCCCCCGAAGCCAGCCCCGTTTCCACCCCTGCGCGCCAGGTACGCGAACTCCAGTTGACCCGCGCCATGCCTCCGAAGGCGCTGATCACCACGTTCTCCCGGACTCGAGGATCCACGCCATCCTGCTCGGACTCGAACACCATCCGGCTACCGTCCCCGCCGCCGTAACGGTAGATGGCCTCGAGTTCCAGTTCGACCGACCCGAGCACCGACTTGCCCCAGAGGTCGAACGTCCAGGTCTTCATGTCGTTCCGGTACGTGTCGTCCGCCTCCGGGTCGCCCTCCTCGATCCACGAACGGTCGTCCTGGTAGTAGGTGTAGAACGAGCCGGAGAGCAACTCGCTTCGATAGGCGACTGCGGCGGCGGCTGCCTGGGCGTCGTAGGGCCGATCCACGTCGCCCTCGTACACCATATCGTAACCGACCAGGAAAAACACGCTTCCGAGCCGAGTGAGGAACTGGAGCCGGTCAGCGGTGTCCCCGGGATGGTCGGCGTCCAGACCGTTTCCATCGCTGAAGAAGATCCCGGACCCCACCTGCATCCCGGTCCGGCCAAACTTGAATCGGCCGAAGGGGGTGTAGACCTCCGCCCACAGTCTCCGTGCCACCACCATGGGCACATCGGAAGGGATCCCAAAGGACTGACTTTGCCCGATTGGATCGTAGTACCCGCTGAGCCCGGGAATCCGCTCGGGGTCCGTCCCCCACATCAGGTCCGGAAGAAAGTCGAATTGCGAAAACACGGACAGGTACTGGTTCACCCGAAGCTCAGGCTCGATCCGCAACCGCTGCTCGAAATAGGTGCTGGTCCCATCATCGCCCACCTGAAGCGGATCGCTGGCATCCGACAGCTCCACCCCACGCTTCAGGAAGAGATTGTCGTAGATGCGGGCTCGAAGGCGGAAGTACCCGTCGAGATAGACTTCGGTGGCGGCCTGGGAGGGGGGTGCGAATCCAGCCATCAGGGAGACGGCAACCAATATGAAACACCAACGCCCTCGATCCATTACATCCTCCGTCGCAGAAATCCCTGGTTTTCCATGGGACTGCTGCCAAAGTAAGGGCTGCGCATTCCTAGCACGCGGGCATGCCGGTGTCAAGGAGTTTGGGGCCAGCGCGCACTCGCTCCACCGGTAGCAGGACCGCGCCCGCGGATTCGCATGCATGACCTACCAGCCGGATGGCCCGTCCAGGCGAACCAACCCCGCCTCCCGCGCCGCACGAACCGCTTCACGATACACCTCGAGGGAGACGCGACGCGCGATCGGAGCCCAGGTATGGGCCTGCCAGCAAGGTCGATACTGTGCCATCACGTTCACGTAGGTGTTCGCGGAAATCTCGCTCGACACGAACTGCATGATCTGCGCCGTACCGGCCACGTCGCCGGGCATGACCAGGTGCCGCACCAGGAGGCCCCGCACGGCCAGGCCCTGCGCGTCCATCTCCAGATCTCCCACCTGCCGGTGCATCGCTCGCAATGCCGTTCGCGCCACTTCGGGATAGTCGGGGGCTCCACAGGTGACCCGCGCGGGCTCCTCGTTCCAAAACTTGAAGTCCGGCATGTAGATGTCCACAACCCCGTCGAGCAGGTCCAGGGCAGCCGGACTGTCATACCCACTCGAGTTGTACACCAACGGGACACGCAAGCCGGCCTCGATCGCGTGGGACAACGCGGCCAGGATCTGAGGAACGACATGGGACGGGGTTACCAGGTTGATGTTGTGACAACCCAGCCGCTGCAACTCGAGCATCATCGTGGCCAGTTCCAGGTCGGAGACCTCACGGCCCTCCCCGCCGTGGCTGATGTCGTAGTTCTGGCAGAAACTGCAAAGCAAGTTGCAATTCGAGAAAAAGATGGTCCCCGACCCTCCCCGACCCACCAGCGGCGCCTCCTCGCCAAAATGGGGCCCCAGGCTGGCAACGCGCGCCCACCTCCCGGTCCGGCACGTTCCCGTCTCCCCCTCCAGGCGGTTCACCTCGCAGCTACGCGGACACAGGGTACAATGCCGCAACCGTTCCAGCGCTTCCGAAATCCGCGCCGCCAGAATCCCGGAACGATGTGACTCCAGGTAGCAAGGTTCCCTCGACGACACAGGCACCACCTCCCTTCCCTGCTCGGCTCCCCAGCAGCCGGTGGCCTACCTCACGGATCGTACCAGATCACCGGCAAGGTTGTGAATCCACGGTTGCACTCCCCGGAACGCCATTGGCATAATGATGCCTCGCGTCGGCCCCCCGGACCGGCAGCCCAATGGTACCCAACAGATTCCACCACCGCAGGACGCGGCCCCCTTCCCCGTGCCATGTCCGGGAGCCCCCGGGCCGTGCTGCGGTATCCGAACGGGAGCCAACACAAGCCATGCGAGCAAAAGCCTACACGGAACAAAACAGCCTGGCGGCCCGCACTGACGACTGGTTGACCCACATCCGGCGTACGGTCGCGCCTCGCCCGCACCTGAAACCGCGCATTCCAGACTGCGCACTCCTCATCGTGGACATGCTCCACTACTTCGGTTCGCCGGATGGGCGTTCCTACCTCCCTGCATCGTCTGCAATTGTGCCCAACATTCAGGCACTCCTGGAAGCGTGGCGCGCCCGGAACGGACTGGTCGTGTTCACGCGACACTGCCATCAGGGTCCGCAAGACCTGGGCATGCTGGGCAAGTTCTTCTCCGACTACATCCGGTGTGGAAAACTCGAGTCCGAGATCCTGGAGGCCCTGGCGCCACGACCGTCGGAACGGGTGTTCCGCAAGACCACCTACGACGCTTTCCTCGGAACAGGCCTCGAGTCCTACCTGTTCGACCAGGGCGTGTCCCAGGTACTGGTCACCGGCGTGCTGACCCACATGTGCTGCGAGACCAGTGCCCGTTCCGCGTTCTGTCGGGGTTTCGAGGTGTTCGTGGCAGCAGACGGTACCGCTTCCAGCCGGGAAAGCTTGCATGTGGGTTCCCTGATGGCCATGGCTGACTCGGTGGCGGTGGTGTTCAAGACGCAAGAAATTCTCGAGCTGGTTGACAGTCACAACGCCCACGTGCTCGAGGAACGCTGACGGTGTGGCCGTCGGAGCAGAACGGGGGCGTTTCCGGTCTCGAGTTCCGGGCGGCCCAGGTGGGTTGACGAGGGGGAGTCGGTGAAAGGCCATGAAGCGCCGGTGATCATCGTTGGAGCGGGGCCTGGGGGGTGTGCTGCGGCCATCCAATGTGCGCGCCTGGGGGTGCGTGCTCGTCTCCTGGACAGGACGGGACGTGCAGGGGGCCTGATTGCCAACGCCTGGTGTGTGGAGAACTATCTTGGACTTCCTCCCCGCTCGGGAAGGTCCTTTGTG
The DNA here is from genome assembly GCA_964418585.1 of uncultured Gammaproteobacteria bacterium. Classification (GTDB taxonomy): domain Bacteria; phylum Myxococcota_A; class UBA796; order JAJRTE01; family JAJRTE01; genus JAJRTE01. The sequence goes on from CAYQMG010000046.1 coordinate 13,951, forward strand.
GAGCAAATTTCAGAGCACCTGGCCCGTTTCGGCGTGGAGGTCGAGCGGGTCGAGGTGCACCACGTCCGGCTCGGGGCCCGGACAGAGAGGAGACGAGAGTGGGGGGGCGTCCCTCTTTTTGCGGTGGAAACGGACGACGGCTTGCTGTGGGCTCGAGCGGTGATCATTGCGGTGGGTACGGCTCCGGTGCATCATCCGGTCCTGGGAGGCGAAAAGGTGGGAGGCGCAGCGCCCGTGCCCTCAACCGCCTGTGGTCCGGTGCCGGTGCATCACGGTGTCGTCTCCTTGTTGTCACCGGATCAGCCTGTACCCGGGCAGGTAGTGGTCGTGGGCGGGGGCGAAGCCGCGCTGGACCATGCCCTGGCCCTGGCCAAGGCGGGGGTCCACGTCACCGTACTTGTGCGCTCGGACGGGCTCAAGGCACGAGGTCGTCTGGTTCGACTCGCCCGTTCGTCCTCGAGGATTGATATCCGAACCCGTACCCGGGTCGTGGGAGGTCGCCTCGTGTCTCTCAACCCTGGTGCGCCTCACATCCAACTGGACCTCGAGACACCCGATGGGGTACAACCGTGGAGGTGCGATGCGGTGGTCGTGGCCATCGGCCGCCGCGCCTGTATCCGTGGGGTGCTGTCCTCTGAATTGCACGCCGGCTGGATTCCCGGTACGATACGCTTTCAGCAACCCGGCCTGTTCGTGGTCGGAGACGCACGCAGAGGAACCCTCGGCCAGGCATCCATGGCCACCGGAGACGGCCTCGAGGCCGCCATGGCTGCTGTCAAGTTCCTGTGCGGAGGAGAGATCCGTGAGACTGCTCTACACGACGGGTGACGACGTGCTCGCCCGCGTTTTCGTTCTTGAAACTTCGGACGGCGCCCGCATCGAGTGCGTGGAATCGGTGCAGCCGCCGCTCCCACGGGAGCGCAAATGGGTTCTGATCGTGTCCACGCTCAAGGGGTGTCCGGTGGGATGCCCCATGTGCGACGCCGGTGGAGCCTATGCAGGCCGACTGTCCGAGGAAGAGATTCTGGCACAAATCGACTTCATGGTGCGTCGACGCTACCCGTCACGCGATATCCCGGCCGCGATGTGGAAAATCCAGTTCGCGCGCATGGGCGACCCCGCATTCAACGACGCCGTGCTCCACGTGCTCGAGCGTCTACCGGAACGCTACCCGGGGAGTTGCGTTTTCCCCAGCATTTCTACAGTCGCGCCAGCAAACCGGGGTGCCTTTCTGGAAACGCTCCTCGAGATCAAGAACCGACGATACCCCGGTGGTCGATTCCAGATGCAGTTCTCCATCCACTCCACCGACGAGTCGGCTCGACAGTGGCTCATCCCGACTCGAACCTGGTCTCTCGAGCAGATCGCCGAATTCGGAGATCGATTCCATGCGCCGGGCGACCGGAAGATCACGCTCAACTTCGCCCCACCTCGAGGCGTTCCCATCGACCCGGAGGTGCTCGCTCGAACCTTTTCTCCGGAACGATTCCTCGTCAAGCTCACGCCCGTCAACCCCACTCATTCCGCGGCTCGAGCCGGCATGGAAAGCCTGGTAGATCCGGCCGACCCCGTAGCGAACACGCGCATCGTGGAACAGTTTCGCGCCGCAGGATTCGATACAATCCTCAGCATCGGGGAGCTTCGAGAGAACGACATCGGATCAAACTGTGGCATGTATGTCGCGGATTCCATCACCTACTCGAGGTTGCAATCGACACCGTCTTCGGCAGAACGTTTGGGAACCCGGCAGCCTGCCATGACACCTTCCTGATGTTGACCGGCTGCCGAAACCCGGCTTCTCTCCGG
>CAYQMG010000047.1:0-36564 GCA_964418585.1 uncultured Gammaproteobacteria bacterium
AGACTTTCCAGGAAGTGGATGGTCTGGCCTTCTTCTCGAGCCATTTGCAGGCAGCTTGTGGACGAGAATGCGCCCAGGTTGTTGTTTTCCGCCCAGATCCGTTGTTCGTAGAACGAACCGCTGTACCCCGAGATTTCGGCAATTCGTGCAAGCTCGGCTCCATCGGGGCTGCCTTCGAAGGGCACGGCGAAGAAGAAGCTTTCGGCGTCGATCATGTATCCGGCTGTCGTGGCGCCGGTCACGATGCCCCACCAGGAGATGGGGAACACGTCCACACCCGCCAGGCATTCCAGGTCGTTGAATGGGAGCCAACCTGCCAGGCCGTAGATACGCTGGTCGTCGGCAGCCACGTGTTGATGGTAGGAAAGCGCCGCCACCTCGGCGATGGCCAGATCCACCTGGTTGGCGGGAGCGCCTGATTCGACGAGGGAGCGCCATCGTTCCCGGGCCCGAGCCACCAGGGTTTCGGGCACTTCGCTTCGCCAGGCGCTGATCACGTAGGTTCCGCCGGCGATGGACGGGTGCTCTCGTGCCGGGGAGCTGACCCCCGGTCCGGTGAGTTGGACGTACAGAGGCACGTCCGTGCCGGCGGTCACCGAAGCACCCTGGGCCAGGATTTCCCCGTCCAGGGACAGGGTGGGGTAGACCGAGCCGCTGAGTGCCGAGTAGATACTGCCGGAACTCGAGGGGAATGTGAAAGCCAGGCGTTTGCCGTAGGCCTCGGGAAGCGAGAGGGAGACCGAGAAGACCGGCCATCCGTAGGCGTCCACGGCCTGGATGGTCATCTTGTGTCGGTCCGATGCGGCGAGCGTGGGCGAACTCGTGGTGTCTCCTTCCACGAGGAACGGCAAGGTGGATGGCAGCAGGTCTTTCGGCTCGAGGGTGCTTTCCAGGTGGGCCTGGGCGTCGTCGAGGGTTTCGCAGGCGTTTCCAGTGGCCTGGAAGTGGGCCCGGATTGCGTCTTCCCAGAAGGCCAGGGGGGACATGCTCACCGGGGCGTCGATGAACCCGTCCACGTCGAATGCCACGTCGCCGGCCCCGGCATGGCGTTGAACCAGGGTGTAGTCCTCCACCGCCGGGTCAAGCTGGATCCAGACAGGGTCTCCTCCGCTGGACGAGTTGCCTTTCTGACCACGGTAGTTCGTGTAAGGAACGTAGGCCCGCACCCAGGTGCGTTCCATGAGCACGAAACTGATCGCATTGCCCGAGTAGTAGACCGTGGCCGGGACGCCTTCGGTGTAGAGCGCGCTGGCAGCGGTCACCACGTCCTGGATACCTGTCATGCGGCGAAGTTGGTCCGGAGTAACGCGCACCACGCCGGATTCATACCGGGCAGGGATTCCCGATTCTCGGAGCAAGGCAATGAGGAGCGAGGCCTGGTCCACATCGTTGCCCGCGCGCAGATCGAGCGCTCCCTGGGCGCCGTACAGGGACCCCGAGTAAATCCGATAGTGCACTTCGCGCAGCACGTAGTTGTAGATCTGGAGCGGATCGTGGTCCAGGGACGCTGCCAGGGCCACGATGTCCTCGGAAAAAGGCGCATCGATGGTCTCTTCCAGGTCCGCGTCCGAGGGAAGAATCCGCGCCGTGGCCTCGCTGCCAAACGACGCGCCGGGCACGTCTCGCCACCGGTCCAGCCCACGGGCCCCGGGGGGCGCCGGCTGGTTCCGCGGCGGTGTCCTGAGCGCCCGCACATTGGTGTCTCGAGGAGGAAACAGTGGCCGACCGGTCAGGGGGTCGTTCCCCTGGAAACGGGGATCCGGTCCGTCACCTCCCCGGTGCCGTGTCCGGCCCCGGGCTTCCTCGACAAACCGTTCCATCACGCGCCCGAGATTCGACGCCACCTCCCGGGTGCGCCCCGGCGTCACATCGGCCGGAAGGTCGCCCAGGGCCTCCAGGTGCTCGAGCACCTCCTGGATCCGATCGTGGACCGGGTCGGGAAGGAGGCCGGATTCGGCGAGTCGGGGAAGGAAGCTCTCCAGGTTCCTCGCATGGAAGTAGAGTTCGAGCCCATCTTGCCGGAGCGCTTCGTCCGTTCGGAAGCCCGCCGTGACCCGCTTCACAACCGCCGTGATACGCGACACCGTCCGGTTCAGGCCAAGGAGGTCCGCGGCTCGTTGCTGTTCCCGTACTTCCGCAGCGCCACGTGTCAGTTCATCCCGGCCTCGAGCCAGCAGGGCGATGTCCTTGGCTCGTGTCGCTGCAATGCGGGCACGCGCAGCCGCCTTCTTCCGAGCGATATCCTGTTCCGACAGCGGAGGTTGTATGCCCATGCGGGCCAGGACCCGGGCGTTGTAGGCCTCGATGTCTCGACTTCGTCGATACTCACTCGCCAGTGTGTGGAGTCCACCATAGGCATCCAGCAGACCCAGGACCACGATTCCCGCCATCACCCGAACCCAGAGCGGAGCCGCTTTCGCTTTCACATTGAACCTCGCTTGCCGTGAACCACACAGGAGCCGCCGCAACATAGCTGACATCCCGATCGTTGTTTCACGGGGACCGTGTGTCAACAAGAACGTGCTCAGCCGCTTGTCAGGTGCGGTCCTTCACCCGGAAACTACAGCCCCCACGCCGCCACCACCAGGACGAGAACCCGCGCATGCGGTTGACAGTCCCGGGGGCTTGGGTGGTACAATCCACGCCAGAAAGCAACCGGGAGCGATTCATGCCATACTTGGTGCTGATGGGGCCGCGGCGTCACGTTTTTCCCTTGCGCGGAGATGTCGTTCAGATCGGCCGCGGCCTCGACCAGGACATCATCCTGCCCAATGAGCGGTCTTCCATCTCGAGGAAGCATGCGGAGATGATCCGGTGCGAGGAGGGGTATCAGCTTCGGGACCTGGGCAGTCGCAACGGAACCTGGGTGAACGGTCGACGCCTCGAGCCGTTCGTCCCCTGCTTGCTGAATGACGGGGATTCGGTGGCGCTCGGGGAGGTGCACCTGCGCTACCTCACCATGGAACCCGGCGACGATTTCCCCTCGCAGGTCGTGCGCTCCATCCATCCCACCATGCTGGCCGAACGCTCGAGTTGGCTGAACGAAGTCTGGACCCTGTCCCCTGCGGATCAGCGGTTGGCGCTGCTACTTCAACTTGGCGAGGTGATCGCCCGATCGTACGACATCAACGAACTGCTCGACCGCGTGGTGCGCGTTGTATTCAACACCGTGAAGCCGGAGCGCGGGTACATCGGCGTCTACGACGCCGACGGCGAGCAGTGGAAGTACGAGGAAGCACGAACCGAACGGGGCAGGAAGCGGGAAAGCTTCTCCCGCAGTCGCCAACTGGTGGACTGGGTCATGCGCGAGGGCCGCGCATTCATCACCGGGGACGCCCAGACCGACACCTCCACCCCTGTTCCGTCCGCCACCATGGTCCATGCTCGAGTCCGTTCCGCCATGTGTTGCCCCTTGTTGGCTCAGGGCGCCCCCATCGGGATTCTGTACGTGGACGATCGGGAGCGTGCGGACGCATACGAAGAGGACGACCTCAAGTTCCTGTCGTTCCTGGGTATTTTTGCTGGAACCGCCATTGCCAACGCGCTGAAACATGACCTTGCCCGCCGCAGGACCCTCGCCCTGGAAAACGCTGCCGATTCGCCCGTTTACGGACGCACGCGCGCCATGCGACGGATCAAGGACCGGCTGGCTTCCATCGCCCAGACCAACCTGCCCATCCTCCTGCTCGGGGAGACCGGGACCGGGAAGACCATGCTGGCGCGGGAGATTCACCGGAACTCACCCCGGCGGGAGGGGCCGTTCGTCCCGGTCAACTGTGCTGCAATTCCGGAAACGCTGCTCGAGAGTGAACTGTTCGGCTATGCACCTCGGAGCGGTATAGCGAACGCGGATCCGAAGGGAAAGAAAGGCAAATTCGAGTTGGCCGATGGGGGCACGTTGTTCCTGGACGAGATAGGGGATATGCCTTTGGCCCAGCAGGCCAAGATTCTGGACGTGATCGAGAGCAAGTGCCTGTACCGGCTGGGAGGGACCAAGGAGGTCAAGGTCAACGTGCGGGTGTTGGCTGCCACTGCCAAGGCAAAGGATGGGGCCGGAGTGCCCGAGTGTCTTCGGGACGACCTCTACTACCGGCTGAGCCGTTTGACCATCACCCTGCCGCCGCTCCGGGAGCGCGTGGAGGACATTCCCGAGCTGTCGGAACATCTCCTGAGACGTGTGGCGGAGGAGATTCCAAAGCGTATTCAGGGGATCAGTCCTGCCGCGCTTGCCATGCTCGCCTCCTACTCGTGGCCGGGAAATATCCGCGAACTCGAAAACTGCCTCGTTCAGGCCATGATTGAATGCCCGGATGGGGGGGAGATCCTGCCCGAGCACCTCCCGGACAAGTTGTCCAGGCAGGTCCAGGCCCGGCGGCGCCCTCGGATCGAGTTCACCCGTCCCCTGGAGGATCTGACCGAGGAGGAACGGGCCAAGCGGGAGCGACTGGTGGACGCCATCCACCGCACGGGCAGCCTCACCAAGGCGGCGCGGGACCTGGGGATCACCAAGCAGTGGGCCATCAAGTTGGCCAAGCGGTACGGGGTCAAGGTGTCTCAGTCCAAGGTATGAGGATACCCGGCCGGTCTGTACGACGGTTGGTCGACCAGAGGCAAGCATGGGGGATGCCCGTTCGTGACAAGGCGGTCCGACAGAGCCTCGCGGTTCCCTGTTGACGAATCCGGTCGTCGACGCGATAGTGCAGCAGGGGCAACCTGGACCCGAACCGCTTCCTCCAGTGGCAGGTAGAAGACGTTGAAGGAAATCCGCACGGAGCCAGCCGCCGACTTTTTCGTCCCTCACGCCCGGGAAGCCCTGGCGCGTGGGGTCGCCGACCACGGCGGAAACGAGGTGTTTTTCGTGGGCCACGTGGGCGCGGTCACCGGGAAGGTCCAGGCGGTCGAGGTTCTGTGCAAGGGGAACAGCCACGCCGTACCGGCCATCCTGGAGGCTGCCAGACAGGGCGACGTGGTCATCCACAACCATCCTTCCGGACACCTGGTGCCATCCGACCCGGACATATCGTTGGCTGCCCAGTTCAGCGGCCGTGGCGTGGGCTTTCTCATCGTGGACAATCTGGTGGAGCAGGTGGTCCAGGTCGTCAAGCCTTTCGTACGGAAAGCGGCGGTCAAGGTCTCCGTGGAGACCGTGGAAGCCGTGCTCGGCCCGGAAGGAGCCTTCTCCAGGACCATGACCGGCTTCGAGTTCCGCGAAGGTCAGTTGCACATGGCCCGGGTCGTGCTCGAGGCCTTCAACCGGCAGAAAGTCGCCGTGGTGGAAGGCGGAACCGGGACCGGGAAGTCCCTGGCCTATTTGGTCCCGGCCGCAGCCTATGCGCTGGAGAACGACACCGCGGTGATCGTGGCCACCCGAACCATCAACCTCCAGGAGCAGTTGTATCACAAGGACTGTCCCCTGTTGCAAGAGGCGGAAGGATTCGGTGGACTGCGGGTCGCCATGCTCAAGGGAAGGTCCAACTATCTGTGCCTGCGCAAGTTTCACTATCACAAGAAGCTTCCGGGCGACCTGTTCGACGAGGGCCTCGAATCAGCACGGGAGGCCCTCGCCGCCTGGGTGGACAGGACAGGCACCGGCACCCGGTCCGAAATCGCCTTTCCCCTCCCCGCGGATCTGTGGGAACAGTATGCGTCGGATGAATCCACTTGCACCGGCGTGAAATGCGCCCACTACGACGATTGTTTCTACTACCAGGCCAGGCGGGAAGCGGCCGGTGCTCACGTTCTGATCGCCAACCAGCACCTCCTGATGGCCGACCTCGACGTGCGGTTCGCCACCGGGGACTACCGCCGCGCTTTCGTGCTGCCTCCTTACGAACACATCATTCTGGACGAGGCACACCATCTGGAGGAAGTCGCCACCTCGTTCGCCAGCGGCAAGGTCTCGAGCCTGGCGCTCAAACGGCTGTTGCGCCGGTTGGTGGGCGCCGAGTCGGACCGCAGGAAACGGGGCGCGTGGAAAAGCGTCATCCCCTTGCTCAAGCTCCGGATCGCCCGCGTGCCCGGGCACGAGCGTGTGGAAGAGATCCTCGAGCGGTCGGTCATGCCGCGTGCAGAGGCGCTCGAGCGGATCGGGGCCGGCGTGTTTCACGACATCGCGCTCAAGCTGACCGGCGGCGGGGGGAGCAAGGGGCGGTCCGGCACCCAGGTCCGTGTCGACGCGGCGTTCGAGTCCACCCCCCTCTGGCAGGACGGCGTGCAACCCAGCCTCGAGGAACTCCGTGCCGGCGTTTCCAACCTGGCCGGCGCCATCGACCAGGTCCTGGACGCCTGGAAGGCGCTCCCGGACGATTTCCGCCGCGACGAGGCCCACTTGAGGCTCGAGCTGGCCACCATCCGGGCCAGGCTGGCTGCCCAGTCGAGTCAGTTGGGCGCGTTCCTCGAGCACGATGACAACCGCGTCCGCTGGTTCGAGATCTCACGTCGTGATTCTGAACTTCCTCGAGCCGCCATGTGCACCGCGCCGGTGGATGTGTCCGACTGGGTGCATGACCTGGTGCTCGAGCCCATGAAAACGGTCGTGCTCACATCGGCCACCTTGAGCGTTGGGGGACGGTTCGACTACTTCGGCGAGCGGATCGGGCTGTCGCGGGTCCCGGACGAGGGCCGGGTCGAGGAAATCATCCCCACCTCGTTCGACCTGGGGAAGCAGGCCATGTTGGCCATTCCCACCGATGTGCCGGATCCGCGCGCGCCCGGGTTTCGCGAACGCCTGGTGGACATTCTCGAGGAGGCGGTGGCCGTGTCCCAGGGCGGGGCGTTCCTGCTGTTCACCTCGTACCGCCTGTTGAACGAAACCTGGCGGGCACTTCAGGACCGGGGAACCCTCCCGTTCCCCTTCCTCAAGCAGGGGGAGGACTCGAGGCACCGGTTGCTGGCCCGGTTCAAGTCCGAGAGCGGGGCCGTTCTGTTCGGCACCAGCAGTTTCTGGGAGGGGGTGGACGTTCAAGGCGACGCCCTTCGGTTGGTCGCAATCACGCGCCTTCCATTCCAGGTACCGTCCGACCCGGTGCAGGAGGCGCGGGCCGAGCGCGTGAAAGCCCAGGGAGGCGATCCGTTTCGACAGATCGCCTTGCCCGAGGCCGTGCTTCAATTCAAGCAGGGATTCGGCCGGTTGATTCGTCATCGAAACGACCGGGGCGTGGTGATGGTGCTCGATTCGAGGATCATCAGCAAGTCCTATGGCCGGCTTTTCCTGGAGGCTGTCGCCGCTGTCCGCCCGATGGCCGCGCCCGCCCGGGAGGTCCTGCAGGAGATGGAGGCGTTCTACGAACGGTGAGGTCCGGGCGGTCGCGGGCCGCGGGAGGGGCTGAAACCCCTTTTTTCCCGCGTCCGAATATGGTAGGGTTTGGGGACTGGACATGACCCGTCCCGGTGTTTTCTTTCAGGAGTAGTCGACCCATGAAACGACCAGTACTCTCTGCCGTGATTGCCATCATCGTCGTGTTTCTCGGGCTGATTGCCGCAGGCGCGGCGACCTCTGGAAAGACGGTCCTCGTCCAACAAGCAGTCCTGCCCGGATCCCCGGAAAGAGTGTGGCCCTTCTTCGCCGACTTGCAGGGATGGCCCTCCTGGTACCGGGCCGACGATGGAACCCGCATGACCTACTCGGTGTTGACTCGAGGCGCAGCACCGGGACGCCACGCGGTGCGCCATGCCGAGGAGTCGCATGGAACCTGGTGGGAGGAGGAAGTCACGGCTTTCGACCTGAACAGCCGCCTCGAAATGGTGGGCTACAACACCCCCGGCCGCAAGAACTGGCGTCAGGAGGTCAAGCTCGTCGCCATCGGCCCCCAGGAGACTCGAGTCACCTGGACGCTTGAGTACGAAGTGAGCGGTCCGATCATGAAGCTTATCAACAAGTACCGGGACGAGAAGTACTTTCAGGCCTACATGGAGGGGGGTCTGAAGAATATCCGTCCGCTCATCCCATCGCCCGAGGAGTGGGGGCCGGAATCCATCGGGCTTGCCACCCAACCTGCCCAGACCATTGACGTGGAGAGCAAGGGGCGCGCCAACGAGGGGGAGGCCAACAAGACCCCGGCCGCCCATTGAGCCACCGAAGAGAAGCCACGCAGAAGCGTCTTGCGTGCCGTTGGAGGGGCCGTTTCCTGTTCCGTTTCTCCCACCGTGTGGCAGCGGCGGCGCGTCGTGGTCGGAGTGGGCCCGAACCTCCCGAACCTAGAGCTTGACCACCAGCCAGAGGGACATGCCATAGGATTGCCCCACCACCTCCCACCGCTGGGTGCCAGTCTCGAGGTCTGTCTCCAGTACGTGCTGGCTCTGCCCTGCGAACCCGGCCACTGCTACCTTGACGAATGGGACCACGTTGAGGCGCAACCCGGCGGTGGCGCGGACATCGCGGGCGAAGTACTCTCCCGGGTCCGTGCCGTAGGTCTGCCCCGCCACCGAGAGACTGTGCTGGGAGTGCACGGTGAGCATGGCGAACGGGGAGAGAATCGGCAGGTTGATGTCGACTCGAGCCTCGGCCATGGCCCCCATGAAGCGGAGTCCGGACCAGTCCATCCAGAATCCCGAGAGGTCCACGGAGGAGAGCGTGTCAGAACGCTCCTCGCTTCGGAGAAACCACGGTCCGACCGCCACGCGGGCGTGAATCGGGCCGGGCGTGATGTTGAAGCTGGGGCCCAGGTCCACCTGGGTGGTGTAGGTCAAGGTGGACACGAGCCCTGCGTCGCCGAGGGTGACCTGGCTGATGCTGGTGCCTTTTCGTGCGTGGAACGTGATGCCGAACGGGCCGCCCCAGGCATCCACGCCCAGGGAACCCGCAGCGGTCCATCCCTGGGTACTTCCATCGCTGTACCGTGCGAAGCTCGTGTCCGGACCGGCTTCGAGTCGGATACCACCGTCTCCCGCTGCAGCGACGCCTGATGCCAGCCAGGTTGCGCTCAGCACCATCGCAGCGAGCCGCCATCCCCTCTGCCCTGTCGGCCTGGTCATGCCGTTCATCCTCGTGTCCCGTCCTTGCTCGATGGGCCTGCCCGGGCATTTTCTCATCTTGTCGCCGTCCCGTCCACTTTCCTGCCCGGCCTTGCCCGGAATTATCTGCTAATATCTGCTAGTATGGTGTCGAGAAACCTTCTGGAGGTCACCGCCATGTTTCGAACAGCCGTTTCGCTCCGGTTTTCCCCGCACCCGTGGATCCTCCGTATCGTGTCCCTGACGCTGATGCTGGCCCTGGCCCGGCCTGCTTCGGCGACAGAGACCTTCAGCCTCGTGATCGGAGGACGCCTGCACGACGTGGAGACCCTCCAGGACCTGTCGCTCGGGAGGCTCGTTTCCGCCGCGCTGCTCAACGTGGTGGCAAGCACGGACGGAAAGATCAGCGTGGACACCCGTCCGGACCGGGGGCACATCGTCATCGCGACCGGAGCCGAACAGCCGGTCAACAAGCCCATTCGCGGGTTCAAGACCGCCCGGATTACCTTTATCCTGGACGGCACGCCCATCACTGCCCAGGGAAAGCTCGTCTCCGGCGTTCCCTTCCTCCCGATCGACACTCTTGAGACGATCCTGACGGCCATGAAATTCAATGTGTTGTATTCGGTGGATTCGAGGCTCATCGCCCTCAATCGGGTGGGAGATCAGAGTGGGAGCGGAGCCGGCGCTTCCTCGAGCGGGGAGCGTGGGAGCGTGGGGGCCGGGGGACAGGCGCCGGGCGGTGACATGATGGAGGCGGTTCAGCAAGGCGTGGCCGGTGCCTTGCAACAGATGGGAGGGGTCAGTGGAGTCCACACCCTGCCGGGTTCCTATTCCGCGGGCGGCGGCGTGTGTGGAGCCATGGACGAACTCCGAAGTTTGTGGGAGGCCACCGAGCCCAACGCGCTGGAAAAGGCCACGTTCCGGGCACTGGCCGACAAGTTCCAGGAGGCCAAGGACAACCAGGGCACCCTGGAGCCGGCCGACGTGGACAACATGGTCAAGACCCTGGCCCGATTTCGTACCAAGGTCGACCGCCGACTGGAAGGCACTCGAGCCTGGAATGCGCCGCCGGAGACGGGTCGGGTGAAGAGTTACGGGGTGAGTTTTCTGGAGAGTTTTTCCCAGGCCATGGACCTGGCCCAGGAGATGATGAAGGCCATTCAGGAGCAGGACGAGTCCTTTGTGGACCGGGCGGAAGACATGATCGAGACGCTGAAAGGGCTGGAGCAGACGATTCAAGCGCAGGGGACCCGGTTCGACAAGGAGGTGATCCGGGTTCGTCAGACCTATGGGTGTGGTCCGGCGCGGAGTGGTGTTCCTCCATCCTGAGGATGGACCCGTGAGAATGGCGCTGCGTGAGGAACAGGAGCAGTGGTCCGGGGGGCCAGGCTTGTTGGAACCCCTGGTCCGACGGGACGCCGCATGCGGGGTGCGCGACGGCCATCGAGGAAAGCCGATTCGGGTCCCGGTTCGGATCGGGTCAGAAAATGAGGAAAAGCAAGAGAGGTAGTCCGAAAAAAACCGCACCCACGTAGGCTCCTGCGAGCCATCGTGAGCGTGCGGCGACCCGTCCAAGAGCAGTGGCCAGACCGATGGGGATGACGCGCAGGGGGTAGAAGATCAAGATTCCTGCAATGTTGAAACAGAGATGGGCAAGCGCCACCGTGACTGCTGCCGCGCTCCCGGTCACCGTGGAGGCGAGCAAGGCGGTCACCGTGGTCCCCACGTTGGCGCCGAGCAAGTAGGGGAACGCACGGTCGAGGCTGAGTACACCGGCCCCGACCAGCGGCACCACCAGGCTGGTCGTGACCGAACTGCTCTGAACGATGGCCGTGAACAGGACACCGAGAAGCATGGCCCGAAGGGGCTTCTTGAACAGGTAGCCCTGGGTGAGGCGTTCGATGCGGCTCATCACCCCTCCCCGCATCACGCCGGTCATGTGGCGCAGTGCGGCGAACAGGATCCCCATCGCCAGGACCAGGAGCAGGACGCCCGCCACCACCGGGTGTCCTTGCGAGATCCATTCACAGATCGCGTCCAGAACATGGGCCGAGGGTTTGACCAGTGCCTTGAGAGGACTCTTGAACGAGCCGCCTCCCATGCCCACCGCCAGGCTGCTCAGATGCGTCGCCAGACGCTGGAGCACGTGGGTCGTCTCCTCGATCGGAAGCAAAACCACCACCGTGCAAATATTGAAAAAATCGTGCAACGTGGCTCCGGCGAACGCCCGCTTGAACTCCTCGCTGCGTGTCACGTGTCCGAGCGAGACGAGCGTGGAAGTGATGGTGGTCCCCATGTTGGCGCCCATCACGATGGGGATGGCGCTTTCGAGCGGGATGGAGCCGGACGCGACCATGCCCACGAGCACGGAAGTGGTCAGGGAGGAACTCTGCACCAGGGAGGTGGCCAGGAGGCCCACGAACAGGCCCATCACCGGGTGGGTCGTGGCGCCGAGCAAGGCGGTGGTGAAGCCCTTGCCGAACAGCTTGAACGCTGCCCCCATGGTCTCGATACTGACCAGGAAGGCATAGAGCGCCACCAGGAAGACGACCACCTTGAACGCAGTGCGAAGGTGTTGCTGCACAGGGGCCGGCCCACCGCGCGACTGCCCGTTTCGCAGACCGGAAGGCCGGCCCGCGCCTTTCGCTCCCCCCCCAACCGTCTCGCTACTCACGGTGTTCCTCGCCTGGAGGGACAACCCGTCATCCGGGAATCCCTCCGGTCTTGATGAGCCGCCGCTCGACCGCTCATCCCAACCGGCCGCCCCCCCGACCTGGTCGCCTCAATTCTAGCGCGCTCCCCCGCCGGTTCAACCGGAAATCGGCACGGAGCGTCAATTCTCTTGTTTGCCACTCCCCCTCGGGGCTACAATGCCCGCAGACGCACTTCCAAACGGGTGGCAGACCATCATGTTGAGCATGCTCAAGAAACTGATCCGGGGCGAAAGTCTCATCCGTCACAGCTATGGCGAGACCTACCAGATGATGGACCTGGTCGCCGACCTTTACGACCAGGCCGTCGCCTATCTCCTGGACCAGACGCAGCCTTCCCTCGATATCCACAAGGAGGACAAGCGCGTCAACCACCTGGAGATGCAAATCCGGGGGGACATCCTGCGCCATTTCGCAGTCAATCCCCAGGTCGAGGTCTCTTCCGCACTCATCCTCTCGTTCGTGATCGGCTACGTGGAACGGGTGGGCGACTACGCAAAAAACATCGAGGAGCTGGCACAGATGTACAGCCGCCCCCTCAGAGCCACCCCCGACGCGGCCGCCCTCGTCACAATCGCAGAACTCGTCGGCGTCAACATCCGGAAGACTCGAGACGCCTTTGCCCGCGAAGACCGCCATCTGGCCATCGCTGTCATCAAGGACCACAAGCGGGTGCGCAAGACCTGCAACGCCACCCTCGAGGCGGCTTTCGCCGCCGAGGACATCTCCAGGGACGCGCTCGTCTGCGCCATGTTGGCACGGTACCTGAAACGCACCAGTGCCGGCCTCAAGAACATCTGCACCGCCATCGTCGCGCCCTACGACCAGGTGGGCTACACCCGTCAGCTCGAGCTTTCCGAGCGTCGCGGAGAATCCTGATCCCCCGGCTCGTCCCGGCTACGGAGATGGCTCCTTCACCAGCCGGAGGTGCCCCAGAGACCAGGCCAGATCCCCGGCTACAGGCGTCACCTCCACCCCATCGAATCCTCCTTTGCGCGCAGTCTCGGGAACAGCCACCATTCGCGTGGCCAGCCCCCGGTGCACACGCTCCAGCCGGACAACCTTCGTGGCGCCCACCACTCGATCGCCCCGCAGGAAACGGATACGATAGTCGTCGTTCCGGTCCAGGCTCACCTCGATGCGCGTCGCCTTGACCACTTCCGGAAGCCTGATGACCAGGCCGCGTCGGGACAGCAGAATGTTCCCGGCCGCGTCCCATCGGGTTCGGTCCGGTGGGGGCGTGTGGGCGACCCTGTCGAATGGAATTTCGCGCCGAGGCGGGTCCCGGTAGGCGTCGAGCCAGGTATCGTACAAGCCCAGCTCCATCTTCAAGGCCGTCTCGACCCGCTCGAGGTCGAGCAATGGGCCGCGAATCACCAGGGCCAGGCGATCGTAGAATCGGGCCAGGTCCGGTTGCGTGATCATGTTTCGGCCCAGGCGCAGTGTGTCCAGGTAGCCCCCCGGAATCCAGCGCGCAAAGTGGCCGATACGGAATCCTCCTTCCCGCTGATTGCAATAGAGTCGAGCAAGAAGCGGGTCGGTGAGGGCGTGCACATCCACGATGTGGACATCAGGACCTGCGTGGTACCCGGTCATGCCGATCGCAAACCGGAGCACCACCTGCCTGCCCT
The DNA here is from genome assembly GCA_964418585.1 of uncultured Gammaproteobacteria bacterium. Classification (GTDB taxonomy): domain Bacteria; phylum Myxococcota_A; class UBA796; order JAJRTE01; family JAJRTE01; genus JAJRTE01. The sequence goes on from CAYQMG010000047.1 coordinate 13,298, forward strand.
TGCGTGCTGCCTCCTCCCTGAGACGAAGTCCGTCCTCGACCCACGGATGGGTTGGAGACCGGAACGCGCCTCCGGCACGGAGCAGGCCCGTGGTCGGATAGTAGCGCGCACGCTCGTCCGCGATCCCCGTGGCCTCTCCGGATACGTCCCGGCCGTGGGTGGAACCGGACAGGAACGTGGGCGTTCCTCCAATGAGTCCGAGCAGCACGAGACTCGAGACCAGAATCCCGATTCGCAACGGGTGGGTAGGGAGGCGCAGGTGGGGCGCGGAGGCCAGGATGGCTACTGCGGCAAGAAATGGGACCGAAAAGAAGCGGCCGCTCATGAAGTCTCCCCCGATCCAGGCCACGTAGGCCAGATGGAGCAGGAGGCCGGCGCCGAGAGGAAGGCGCCACCGATTTCCGGACGCAAAGGTCCATCCGATTGCCGTCCCCACGGTGAGAAGCGTCAAGGGGTCTCGAGTGAGCGAATCGAGGAAATATCGCCCTCCGTGGGCCAGGAGCAAGGAGGTGGGGATACCGGTGGAGAGCTTGGCCAGCGCCGTGTTCGGGATTGGCAACCCATAGTAGAAGAAGGAGAACAGGCCCCAGCCCGCAACAGGGAGGAGGCCGAGTGCAGCGTACAATCCGCCTCGGTACAGACCCCTCGGAACAAGTGCGGCGACCAGTACAGGTCCAACCATCCACACCGTGTCGGGGCGCGTGAGGATCATCAGGCTCGCCAGCAAAAACAGGATTCCGATGTCTCGCCGCGGTTGCTTGCCGGAAGCCTCCCCGGATGGATCCCCCGGGCCGGCGTCGTGGCCATGTTCGGAGCCGACCGACCATCCGGTATCCCGGCCTCCCACACGGGTCGGAGTATGGCCGGTCATCCGTGACCACCAGGCGATGAACAGTGCCGTGAGGAGGTGGGTGAGGGGGTTCTCCAACCCGGAACTCGAGTAGTCCACAAACGCGCGAGAAAGGCCGAGCAGGAGCACTGCCAGGCAGGCTTGGATGTGGGTTCGGGCGACCGACCGTACGAGCACCAGCAGCGCGGCGATGGTACAACATGCGGAAAGGACGAGGGAAATGGCGTAAGGCGACGAGGTCAACCCGTAGGGGAGGGCGATCGCGGCCATCCACAGCGGATGGGTGTACCCTTGCACCCGCTCCCCGACGTTGAACACAAGGCCGAACCCGCGCCACAGGTTGTCGATGGTTCGGAAGGTGATGTAGGCATCGTCGCACACCCAGGCGGTGCGGAACCAGACGATCAGGAATGCCGCCATGAGCAGGGGGCAGGCTGCCCGCGACACCGGGCGCCAGGATCGGGTCCTGTCTGTCTCACCAGGAGGCTGTGTCACAGGCATGGCCCTCGAGGTTGGAGGTCCACCGGTTCGGCGAAACCCTCACACCACCGGTCCCTCCACCGGAACGCCTCGAGGTACGTCAACACCTTCCTCGGTGTCCAATGCCTCGAGAGTTCCGTGAGGCAGGTCCTCGAGCGATGGCGAATCCTGCCGCTCGAACAGCCAGTCCGCAACGCTCGCAAGGCCTGGAAGGTCGTCCACGCCGGTCCCAAGCTCGGGTACGGTGACCACAGGCACGTCCGAGCGGGCTGCCAGGGCGTCTGCTTCCACGCAGGCACGGTCGATCTCGCGGGCCTCCTTTTCGGCGAGGGCCTTCAGCTTGGACAGGGCCTCTCGCAGGTGCCCGGGCGGCGTGGCCGCCATGGCATGGTGGACGAAAGGCCGTTGAGCCAGCGGGACCAGGGACCGGTTGAGGACAATGGCTTCGAGCGGCAGGTCCAGTTCTCGTATGCGTTGCTCGAAGTCTCGGGCCTGAGCCAGGGACTGCTCACCCCCAACGCCGACCAGGATGAAGGCGACGTCCGGTTCGGAAAGCCTGGCACGCATGGCCTGAGCGTTGCCGTTCAATTGTGCAAACAGGCCGCCGAAGGCTCCGAAAAACACCTGGAGATCGCCAAAGAACTCGGCTCCAAATACACCGCTCAATACCCGCTCGATGAATCGGCGCGTGGTTCCCTTCTTGCCTCCCTCTCTGGGCACCATGAGTTCGATGAGGCGGCTGTTGATGGAATCGTCGAGCCGCCGGGGTGCGTCCAGGAAGTTCAGGGCGTTCCGGGATGGAGGGGTGTCCAGCACCACGATGTCGTAGGTGCCTTGCTGAACGAAACCGTGCAACGCCTCCATCGCGGTGTATTCCTGCATTCCCGCGATCATGTTGGTCACTTGCTGATAGATGGGATTGGCCAGGAGTCGACGAGCGGCTTCCTCCGACGGAGCCAGCCGCATTACGGTCTGGTCTGACACGCGCTTGGGATCGAGCACCCAGACCGAGAGCGCCCCAGGCGGGACGATTCCGACCATTCGTTCCCTTGTCGGCCCCAAGGGGACGGGTTCCGGCGTGTTTTTCCGGATTCCAAGCGCCTCCGCAAGCCTGCGAGACGGGTCGATGGTCAGCACCAACACCCGGTGACCGCGACGGGCCGCCCCCAGGCCAATGGCCGCCGAGATCGATGTCTTGCCCACCCCCCCGGTCCCGGCACAGATGAAAATACGCTTGCTTCCCAGCAGCGGCTCGAGGCTCACGTGGGCACCTCCCCGGTGTCCGCACTCAACGCGGCCCCTTCCGGCACCGACTGGGGTGCTGAAATCGTCAGGGGCCTCACGCTCGCCGTTGGGCCCGGGCTTGTCGAGCCGGCGGACACCTTGTCCTGGATATCCTCCTCGACTCCCCTTCGGGTATCGGCGTCAAGACTGGAAACCATTCGGTTCACCAGATCTCCATCCTCGATCTCCTCCACCTGGATGACCGGCACGTGAATCGACTCTTCCAGCCGGGCGATGGACGCCTCTGCGCGACGGATCCGATCCAGAAGCGTCTGACCCCGCACCGGACGGCCTTTCAGGAGAGCCTCCAGTGCCTGATGCTCCTCCGACGTGAAGGGGTTGTGCGGTACCCGATTCACCAGGACCGCACCCACGGTGACGTCGGTGGCTTCAAGACCTTCAAGAAGCTCGAGGCATTCGGATACAGGCAAGGGTTCGGGCAGGGTCACCACGCAGGCCAGGGCCTGGCGCGGGTCGTTCATGATCGCCTGACCTGCACGCATGGCCCGGGCAATCGGCCCACGGGACACCATTCGCAACATGGTTCGTGGGAGTTCGGTCAACGCCAACGTGTGCCCGGTGGCCGGCATGTCGATCACCACCAGGTCGTACCGCCAGGCGTCACCCGCGCGGGCGTGCAGGTTGTGCAAAAGGTGGTAGAGGACTCCCATCTCGTGAAACGAGGGGCCCGCGTGGAGCATTCGGCGCAACGGCGCGGTGCGGAGAGCCAGCCGTGCGAGTGCCGCGATTCGGAACAGGGAGGTCAGAAAAAGTTCGGTTCCCTTCACCGCTTCCAGGGTGACCCCCCAGACCCCATCGCCCACCAGCCTGGGTTCATCCGGAAACACGTCCTCGCCGAACAGACCGGCCAGCGGTGACTTGCGCAGACTCGAGGGTTCTTCGAATTCGGCGAGCAGGACCCGTCGGCCTCGAGCCGCTCCCAGCCGGGCCAGGGCCGCCGCCGTGGTGGTGCGACCGACCCCACCCTTTCCGGTCACCAGAATCACACGTCGGGAAAGGAGCTTCGACACTCCAGAAACAGCACGGCCGTCCGATGTTCTGGCTGCCACGGCATTGTCCAGCAGGTGCGTCGACACGGTGCACTCTCCAGGCTCAGAGTGTGAAGTATTATCAACAATTGCTGGATCGTCAAGGACGTTCAGCTTCTTGAGCAGGTCGCATCCCTTCTCGGCCAGGTAACTCCTCGCGCCCCCGGTTCAACGTTTTCATTCTCGTCCCTGGATTCCCGAGTCGGCTCCCAGACCTGCCACAGGATGAACACCCGGCATTCAGAGCGACCACCCTGAGCCGGTCCGTGAAACAAATCCCGGATCCCGCTCCCCCGGAAAGAGGACTCGAGTGATTCTGGCGAGGCCTCAATACACCAGGCGCCCCGGAAGAAGTGCGCGCCAACCCAAGCACTCCTCCGGATTGCCAGGGCTGTCTCGGTGGCCCATCAACGCGACTGATTCGGCAAAACACTCACAGGTGCCCTCGAGGAACGAAACACATTGCGCACACCTGGGGGGAAGGAGACTGCACCGTCCTCTCGCGCAGCAGACGCGCCACCGATCAGGCGCGGCTTTCGTGGCTTGAAACCCGGCCCGGTCCCCGTGATGATATGACCAGACGTCAAGTTGCCGTTGTCGTGTCCCTCTTCGAACTAGCAGGAGATATCAAGACCATGGAAGACATTCCAACGGTTTTCCTGTCGTCCTCTCCCGGTCTTGCCGAGTTCGCGCCCAGCCCGCCTTGAGCCTCGCCATCGACGAAGACCGGCGCGCCCGCGACAAGGCGTCGAAAGCACCTTTCCTGGTCCACGGCTGGCGGTCCATCCGCCCGGAAAGGGGGGGCTGCCCGTCTCCTCGGGCCCTGGCATGGCACCGTGTCGGTCCTGGGAGTGCGAGATACGGCCGTGGCAAGGAACGGAGAACGTCGGGATTCGCCGTTCTCCTCGAGCTACCCGTTCAATGCCTGAAAGATTGGGACTGCGCGTCGTTGGAGCTGTCGCCATTGTCGATAGATCCGGTCGTAGATTGCCTGGCGCTTCGGGTTCGGTTCCACGATACGATCGAAGGCGACGCGGGAAGCAAGGGTCTGGATGGGAGCGACACCCAGTCGGTCCAGGGCGAGGAACGCGGCACCTCGCAGAGTGACGTCGGTGGGGTCGGCGAGGACCTGGACCGGCAGGCCGAGAATGTCGGCATGGATTTGAGCCCAGCAGCGGCAGCGTGCACCACCGCCTGCGAGCCGCACGCGGTTGAAGCGGCGTCCCACGATGAACCGGGATGATTCAATGGTCCAGCGACTGTTGAAGGCGAGGCCCTCGAGCACCGCGCGGGCCAGTTGAGGGCGTCCCGTGGAAAGGGAGAGATTGAAAAAGGCGCCTCGAGCACTGGCGTTTTCGGCTGGAGCCATCGCGCCGGTGAGCCAGGGCAGGAAGAGCACCCCCCCGGCGCCGGGAGGGGTTGCGGCCGCAGCGCGGTCGAACCGCTCGTAGGCGTCCGAAGGCAGGGTTCCGGTTGGGGGACCCGCGGACGAGGGGGGCTGGCCTACAGGCTGGAACGGGTCGTCAGCGTACACGAGATTGTTGAGGAAGAACTCCAGGCATTTGCCCCCGCTCCCTTGCTCGGCGAGCAAGAGGTGCCTGTCTCTCAGTGGACTCGGCATGGTCGTCATCATGTGCAAGGGGTCGGTTTTGCGGTGTGGGAGGTGGCAGGTCAGAACCTGGGATGTTCCGATGTAGATGACCGCGTCGAAGCATGCCACGGCCCCGGCGCCGATGGCCGAGCAACTCGTGTCGTTCGCGCCTGCAATGATCCGGGTTTCGGGGCTCAGACCCAGGGATCGAGCCGCATGTTCTGCGATGGTGCCGAGGATCGCGTCGTTGGGCACCAGCGTGGGGAGCTTGTCCTGGTCGATCCCGGCGGCCTTGAGCAGGGGAGGGGAGTATGTGGTGGTTCCCCAGGTGCGGTTGTCCACGAGCAGGGTGGGGACCATCGTGTGCTGCGTCGCCGTGCATCGTCCAGTGAGACGGAAGGTGAGAAAGTCCATCGGTTCCAGGAACTTGAAGGCTTCCCGGTACACCTCGGGGCGCTCGTGTTTGATGAACAGTAGGTGGCCCAAGGCGTCGACCCCGGACCGGGTGGGGGCCAGGCCGGTACGCCGCAACCACGGCCACGTGCGGAACACGCCGTATCCCTGCACAGAAGGAAATCCACGCACCAACGCGCGGTTGTAGGGCCCTCCCCGCCCGTCCAGCCAGTGAACGGCAGGCGCCAGGGGCGAGCCTTCACGGTCCACCGCCGCCGTGACCGACCATTGCGACGTACAACCCACCCCCACCACCGCCCCGGGTGGTACCCCCGCTTCCGCCATCGCAGCTCGAGACGCTGCCGCCACCGCACGCCACCAGGCTTCCGGATCCTGCTCCACTCCGCCGTCCTCGAGCACGGTCAGCGGAACAGGGCGCGCCGCCTGGGCAAGCACCTCCCCCACCTCGGAGACCACCCCGACCTTGGCACCCCCACTCCCCAGGTCGATTGCCAGGACGTGTCGCCCGGGTGCGGAACGAGACGACCGAGACGGCATGGGTCACCCCCCTCTGTGCGCGTTTCGCCCGGAATCTCTCCCGGACCCTTTCCCGATTCCTATTCCGTCCCTTCGCGCACGCACTCCGCGAACAGGTTGATCCGTTGTTCCTCGAACATGATATTCGTCGCAGGACGGTTGAACTTGGATGCCTGGAACAGCCGGTTCATGTCCTCTTCAGAACGGTGAATCAGGTTCCACTCCAGCACGTGATCCATCAGCGCCTTGGTGGGATTCCTGGGATGGAAGTTCCCCAGGATCACCCGGCCGCCCGGGGCGAGGATGGTGTAGATGTAGTCCAGGAGCTTGATGACGAGCTGGTCGCCGAAGTAGTCGATCAAGCCGATGCTGTAGATGAGGTCCTGAGGGGGGATGTCCAGGTTGCGCCTGCCCACGGCGAGATAGATGAGGTTTTCCGGAATGAGTCGGATGTGCCGGCTCACCTGCCGTTCCATGGCCGTGTTGGAGACGAAGGAGAGGGCCTTGGTGTCCATGTCGACGAGGGTGACTTCGAGGTTGGCAGGGTCGTCGATTTGTTCATAGACATCGAAGACTTCTCGAGCCGGTCCACAAGCAAGGCTGGTGACCCGGGCGGGGCGCCCGTCCACCTGGCCGAGAGTTTCCTTGATCTTGCCGGCCAGGAGCGCTCGCCGGTTTCTTACCGCCTGGGCGGCCGGTTCGGCAAGGAAGCAGTCGTCCAGCAGTGGGCCGACCGGCCCTGTGCCTGCGCCTGCGTTTCGGTAGATGAGTTCGATGGTGAAGAAGTCCCCGGCATAGCCTCGAGGCTTCGAGTAGAACCTCCTGGCGCATTCGGTCATCTGGACATATGGAAGGAGTTCCCGCTGGACCATCTGTCCGATGAGGGTACGTGCCACTTCGCTGAGTTCGGAATCCACTCCGATGGTGTCGTTCAGCATGCGAGAGAACTCGAGGAACCGTTTTCGGATTTCACGGCCCAACTGTTCCTTTCGCGCCGTGTCGTCCTTGAGGGTCGCCTTGTCGTACTGGAGCATGGTGTCCTTGAAGGTGTCGAGGAACTCTCGGATCTGGTTGAAGTGAGAGTCTTGACTCGCCGCACGCTCCTGGGACTGACGGCTCAGGTACCCCATCGTTCTGCGAAGCCGCCGGGATACGATGGCGGCCAGGGAGCGGTACATGCTGGCCGCTGCAACCGGATCCGTTTCAAGGAAGGATCGAAGGCTTTCGTGGGGAAGGGCGAGGACTCTCGAGTCCTCGGCGGCCACCACGGAGGCAGACGCCTCGTGCGGGTCGATGAAGCTCATTTCGCCCACGATCTCGCCATGACCCAGAATGGCCAGGGGCCCGGGAATGGACCGGGTCTGAATGTGGAACAGACCCTCGAGTACGAAGTAAAGCGTGTTGATCGGGGTGCCTTCCTCCACGAGCACGCGACCTTCGGGAACGGTTTGTTCGGTCCCAAGCTCGAAAAGGTGCTGGTTCTGCTCATTGGTCAATGCGCCCAGAAGTTCTGCTAGCTTGTTCATGGACTCCTCTTTGCTGACTGAACTCGAGTAGGTTTTCGGAGGGGGGTCGACCCCGGGCGAGCACCCACGTGCCGACCGTACCCATGTCCCGGAAAAGCATCGGCCCGGCACCAGGTCGCCTCTCCAGGAACCAATCCGCTGCCAGGACCCGATCTTCACACGCCGTGCAGTGTCAGGTCATTCTCAACGTAAGCCAGGCCCGCCCGGGTCGTGGCATCTGGTCACACCACTTCCCGGAATTTGTAACAACGTAGCATACAGCACCACCTGTTCGCCACGCCTTCTTGGATCGGGCCGTCACATCCCCACGACGCTGCTCAGCTCACGTCTCCCGCCACATCTCGATGAAACTACACCCACCCGCGCCTGGTGATGGCAGATGCACCACATTGGATCCGAAGCTGCTCTTTTGAACCACTTCGGTCATGGCATCTTCGTCTCGATTCTTGATCGGACAGTTCAGGATATACTCCATGAAAAGTTTGAAGGTGTCCGGCAGCACGAATTGGCCCAGCAGGAGGGTTCCCCCTGGGACGAGCAGGGAATGGATCTCCTCCAGAAAGTCTATCAGGCCCGCCTCGTCCTGCTCGCCCCAGATGTGCTGCACCACGATCATGTCCTGCGGGACCAGGCGCAACCGGGTCCTCAGCACACGGCCAACACCGGCCACCTCGGCGCGAACGAAGGTGAATTGCTTGCGCAATCCCAGGGCCTCGGCCTGTTGCCCCGCTGCTGACAGGTTGGCAAGGTTGTCGTCCACCACAGTCAGCCGCATGTTTCCAGGCCGCCCGAGGCTCTCCAGGGCCATGAAGAGTTCTGGAGCAGAGTGAGTGGCGAAGCTGGCAATGCGCCACAGGGGCTTCTCGGAGCGATACGACCGGACAATATGGTCGGAAATGGTCTGCGCGCTCTGCCGGATCGCTTGAGCCAGCGGGCTGTCCACGAACCACTCGTCGATGAGTCGGCCCAGAGGGTCATCACTGAGAGGGGTCCTGGAAAGCACTGCCTGCACCACGGAATGATCGAATCGGCTCCGCTGATGACAGCGTTGGAGCAGCTCGCTTCGCATGAGGAACCGGTACACTTCCCGCTGGGCCAGCCAGGCTCGAGCCGCCAGGTCCCCCGGGGTGGCCTCCGGGTCGGCTGCAAACGCTTCCACCAGTGCGTTACACGCCTCCGCCACCTTCTTCCGGGCGTGGCGCGCTGTGTCCGGGTCGGCTCCCACCAGCGGATGCAGGTGGATCTGGAGACCCCGAAGCGCCTGGAGCAAATCCACGGGCAACTCCGATGTGTCCGCAGAGTCCGGAAATGGGCGCGGCGAGCCGGTAGGCACCGGCGCCGTGTCCGTCCCAATGGAAAATAGACGGGCGTTCGCGATACGAACCCGCTTGGCCAACACCAGGGCGAACGAATGGAACAGCCGCGCGCCAATCCCCGGCAGATCCTTGTGCATGCGTTGCAGCCGGTTCAGGTCGAATCGAAGCACCGAACCGTCCTCGAGCGCCACCACCGTGGCACTCGCCGGCTCCATGCTCACAAAGGAAAGCTCCCCGATGATCTCGCCCGGCCCCAGCAACGCCACCTCGATGTCCACGTCGTTCCGGTTGATCCGCACCCCAAACAGACCCTTCACCACCAGGAACAACACACTCAGATCCTGCCCCTCCTGAATCAGAACCTGACCCTCCTGCACCGGCACATGGTCCGCAACCTCCAGCAGACGCTCCCGATCCTCCGGGATCAGCATCGCAAAGGTGCTCAATGGATCAAATTCCTCGGGCAGTATCTGCCGCGGAGGACTCATCACCCGACTCTCCTCCGCCACCTGCTTCTCATCCCCTTCGGACAGCCAACGCTCCAATTCCTCAAAAAAATGCTCGTTCGGCTTCCGCCCCGACGCATCCGCAGAAAACTCCGGCCGTAGCCGCGTGACCCGAGTCATCGCCACCGGCCCCTTGCCTCGCACCGGAATGTAACCTCGATCCTCTCCCTCGAAAAATCGCTGCGCCTTCCGGTAGATGTCCGCGGCCATGTTCAGGCTGGCAGGTTGGCCCGTGGATTGCATACGGCTCGCCATGTTCACCGTGTCGCCCCACAGGTCGTAGGTGAACTTCTTGTTTCCAATTACACCCGCAACCACCGGTCCCGTGTGAATGCCCAGTCGCATCTTCCATTGCGACCCGTCCGGAGCCATCAGGTCCCCCGACTCGAGCGCCTCGATCATCTCCAGTCCGGCCAGGATACAGGCGATGAGGTGGTCCCTGCTGTCGCCGAGCACGCCTCCTGCGCACATGTAGGCGTCGCCGATGGTTTTGAGCTTCTCGAGCCCCCTTCGGGTGATGATTTCGTCGAATTGGGAGAACGCCTTGTCCAGTCCTTGAACCAGGTCCGATGGGTCTACCCGTGTGGACATGCTGGTGAAACCGACAAAGTCCGAGAAGAGGATCGTGCATGACGGGATGTAGCGGGCCTGGACTCTACCGTGGGCCTTGAGTTCGTCCGCAACCTCCTTGGGCAGGATGTTCAGGAGAAGGCGTTCGCTTCTGGCCTTCTCGGCTTCGATCTCCCGCCGCTGGAGGAATTCGATCACCCTGAGCCGCTGTGCGTTGGCGTTGATGATCAGGCCGATGAGCAGAGTTGAACCGAGGAAAAAGTTGGCGTTGATGATCAACTCGGAAGTCTGCACCGGGTCCAGGAAGTGCATCAGGAGGTTGAGCTGCACGATGATGGAGGTGAGGAGCAAGGCCATTTCCCAGATGGGAAGCGGGAGACCGGTGGACGTGGCAAGCAGCACCAGGTTCATGCCGGCGTAGTAAGGGGTGTCCATGCCGCCTGCAATGAGAATCAGGCCGTCCAGGCCACCTGCGTAGATGGCCGCAAACACCCAGGCCAGGATCCGGGAATATCGGGGCAAGGTGCCCTGCTGGTCCGTGACGTAGAGGACCAGGATGAGCACCGTGCCGGCCGCCGTGGTCACCGCACGGACCATCGCCAGTTCCGCAACCTTTTCCGGATAGAGGACCGCGTCAAGAATCAGGAAAAGGGGAAACAGGACCGCGCCAAGAATGGAGAGTACCCAAAGCCCATTCGCCGTGGTCACCCGAAGAGCGGACTTCAGGTCCTCCTTGTAGGGATCCGGGACGGCAAGCCCCGTAAAGTGACGGACCCGGGCAAGCCACCGCTGCGGCGTGGCCTCGGCCGTAACCGTCGGCTCCTGGGGCAGAATCGGATTACGAACCTCCTGCTCGGAGGACTCTACGGTGGGTCGATCCATGTCTGCAAGCTCGAGCGTGTCGTCCCTCAGAGTGCGGGACCCGGCTGGCCGAACACTCCTCCGGAACCTCGGCAACACCCCATCTTAGCAGATTTCTGGCCATCACGTGTGGGCTTTTTCTTTTCACGCTGGAAAGTTCGCCTCCTGTCACCCAGAACCTCGAGCAGCAACCCGAATCAGATACGCGGAGACCACCAGGGCAATCAGTATCCAAAGCACCCCCCAGAAAACCGGAGGCAAGAAGAACACCTGCGACATCTGGTAGGCATCAGAGCCGGGAACCGTCCGCGAAATCAGGTCTTCCTTGATGTCCACCACCGCATACATGCAACTCGTCAGCCCCAGAAACTTCAACATCAAGTCGTTGACGCGCGGAGACAGAAACTTCCCCGCCGCCATCAACACCAGCCCAAATGCCAGACCGAACAAAAATCCAAACGTGTTCCGCACAAACAACACCGTCAGCCCCAGCACCGCTCCGCCAAGCACGATGGCCATCAGCTTGTCATGGCGCGACCTGGCCGCTCCCACCAAAATCAAACCGCCAAACAGCATGCTCCCCAGGTACCCCGCCGGCAATACCAGGGCACGGATCCCCCCAGTGGACCAACAGGCTCCCCCAAGATTCGCCGACAGCTCGATTCGATGAATGTGGCCACCCGTGAGCACCGCCGCCGTCCCGTGCCCAAGCTCGTGCAACAGCACTACAAATAGTTTCAGCGGATAGAGAAATGGATAGTCCCAGAAAACGAGGGCCACAATGAACATCACAACCAGTGTGAAAACGGTTCCCAAGTTCGTTCTCTTCGCCATCTGCTTGCTCCCGGTACGCCCCAGACTCGACAAATCTCAGACCCCGCGCCGAGAATCCCCAAAAAGCCATCAACGCCCAGAAAGGACCGCCTCAGAAACGACCGCTAGTGCTTGCGTCGCTTCTTGCGAATCACAATCGTCTTGATGTATTTCCTCTTCCCCGCCTTCACGATGATGGTGAACGGGCCTCGAGTTTCCCCGTCGTCCGTCTTCACGACCAGCTTGCGCCGGCCCCGCGCCACAGGGTACCCCTTGAGGGGCGTTCGGACCGGCAACTTGACCCCGTCGATGTAAACGTCGGCGGGTGGCACGGTTTTCAGGTAGAGGTACCCCACCGCCTTGTTGACGAGGTGCCTCGGTTTTTCCGGATTCCCGTCTTCGCCGGCTTGCGCCTGTGCGGTTTCCGCCTGTTGACCTTGAGACTCGAGGCCGGGAAGAATGGTCTGTCCCGCGTTCTCCTTGCTGTTGTCCTCGCCATCTGTTCGCGGCTGAATCGATGCGACCGGGAACGGCTCGAGGCCAGGCAAATCCTCCGGCATGCCGGTCGACTCGCTGTCCCTGTCCGAACCGGCGTCCGCTGCGACCGTCTGGAGTCGGTACCGGGCGTAGTCGAGAAGCGCCTGGCCGGTGGGCTGTTTCGCCGCCCAGGATGCCGCGGCGAGAACCATGGTGAAAAACAGGAGCAACAGCAAGCGTCGAAGTCGCCTGGACCTCCGGTAGGCGGCCATGTCTTCCTCGGGCGATGGCAAGTGCTCGGTCCCGAAAGCCGGCCCTTCTCGAGCCAGGTCTATCCAGGCGTCTCCACCGGTTCGCTCAGGACCGGGCAGGGCCTCCGGATGGGGGCTCGCCGGGTCCACCGGCCAGCTTACGATGCCTGCCGGTGCCTGAGCAGCCTCGGCCTCCGCCCCTGATTCCTGAGGAGAGACAGGGGTCGCGTGCCCCGCCGCCTTGTCCCGACTGTGCGCCTGATGGTCGGCCGTCAGGGGGTCGTCCTGGGCGGCGCCCTGGGGCGCCACCAGAGGGGTCGGAGTCTCCGATTCCTGGTCGGGGCGGTCGTCCCGGGCGGTGTCCTGGTGCTCGAGCAGATGCGTCGGGTTCTTGAGGTCGGCCTGCGCAGATCCCTGCTCGGGGACTTGTGAGCGGGACGTTGGGGGAGAAGCCGGCCCGGAGGGGGGGACGACCTGGGGCGCAGCCTCCTCGGAGGGCTTCCGCTCCTCCCCTCCGTGGTGGTACAGGGGCAGGGAGAGCGTGTCCTGGTCTTCCCCCTCTGTTTCCGACTTCTCAAGGGTGGCCCGTACCGTCTCCTTGAGTGCCCCCAGTTCGCTCGAGCCCGGCGGTATTGCGGCGCCCATGGCCCGCCCGGCTTCCCGGGCCGAGGTGCACCGTTCTGCGGGGGTGGGGGTGAGCAGCATGGCCACCACGGCCACCACGTCCACGGGGCAGTGCTCGAGGAGGGCCAGTCGGTCGTCGATATCAGCGCGGCGTACCTGGGTGAGCAGGGGGGTGTCGCCGACCGGATAGAGGGGGGTCGACGCCAACATTTCGAACAGCAGCACGCCGAGAGAGAACAGGTCAGAGGCCGGAGAAGGGGGATCGCCTCGAGCGACTTCTGGAGCGGCGTAGGCGAGGGGCACCACCTGCAGGTCTGATCCGGCCGAGATCGATTCTCCGGATCGAGGGGGTGGCGCGCCGAAGCCTGCGATCTTGACCACGCCCCCTCGAGTGATGATAACCAGGCCCGGGTGCAGTGCTCCGTGGATGATGGGGTCGGGGGCCGGGGGAGGCGTACCTTCGCCATGGGCCCGGGACAGCCCCGCGCAGATCTGACGACCGATCTCCATGGCGATCGCGGCGGGCATGGCCTCGTCCCGGGAGCGGTACGAGTGCATGAGTCGAAGCAAGGTGATTCCGGGGGCGTGTTCTGTGAGGAGGAAGGGGCGGCCTTCGAGCTCGATCCAGTCGAGCATGCGGAGGATATTCGGGTGCCGGAGTCGGTTTCCTGTGTTCCAGAGCTGCTGTAGGAGGGTCCGGCCCGCCGGGTCGGAGCCCGGGGTGAGGATCAAGGCGGGAGATACGACCTGACCCCGTCGGGTCCGGGCGCCGAGATGAATCTCGAGCAATGCGTCGTCCCGCAGGAGGCGTTTTGCCTGGAAACCGCTTTCCGTTGTGATTTCGTTCGAGATGTCCTGAGCCACGCCGCAATCCTCCCCTCGCGGAGCACGTTCGGGTGCAAGGATAGCACAGGACGACGGGACAGAGAATCACGAGGCCTCATGTGCCCGATATCGGCGGACACGCTCGAGCAAGGTTGGAGGGGGCGTCGCAGGGTGGCTCGTGAGGGGAGGGAGAGGCGCGGCGCGGGTTGTAGGAGGGCGGGCAGGTTCCACGTTCGGCCCTGGGTGTTCAGGGATGGCCGTACATGCGGTCGAGGTATTCGCGTACCTCCTCGGCCTCGTCTTCGAACGCCTCGTCATCGTCATCCGGGAGGCCTCGAGAACCGAACATGGGAGGCGGCTCGGTACCCTTCATGTAGCGCCAGAGGACCCGTCCCAGGCCGACGGCCCGATCCGGGCCGCTGAAATCCATCCGGGCAGACTCGGCCGCTCCGACTGTGCCGGGAATGTTGTAGGTGTCCGGGACCTGCCTTGGGATCGCCTCGTATGGAGTGAAGTCCGGCACGGCCGTGAAGCAATCGTACATGGGGGTCGCCCTGGCATCATACTGGGTGAGCGGGGGCATGTCGAGGATGAGTTCGATGGTACGCAGGACCGACGCGATCGAGTACTGGACGCTGGAGACGTGGCCGCGTTTGGCCCAGGGACTGACCACGAGTGCGGGAGAGCGATGGGCTTCCACATGGTCGGCGCCGTCCTGTGGGTCGTCCTCGAAGATGAAAATGGCGGTGGATTCCCAGTATTCGCTGTGAGAGATACCTTCGACGAGCAGCCCTACTCCGTAGTCATTGTCCGAAACCATGGATTCGGGACTGAGTCGCCATTCCGCAGTGCCATGCGTGTGGTCGTTGGGAAGGGAGATGTAGGTGAAGGACGGCATGACGCCTTTTTGAATCTGGCGGACCACGTAGCGGGCCTTGCGTTCGTCCGGGATCGCCAGGTTGAAGAAGATACCGGGGTAGTGGAAGTCGATGTTGTGCATGGTGGTGAACTCGAGTCCCACGGCCTCCCCGTAGGTGACCCAGTCGATTCCGGCTCTGAGCAGTGCGTCGAAGATGTACCGGGTTTCCGGGTCGCTACCCGGGCCGATCCCGGTGGCGAGGATCATGCCCTCGGCGTTGATCCGTTCCGAGAAGTCGTTGACAAAGGCCGCAGTGGTCCACAAATGGCCCTGGTCGCTGTCCTCGGAATCGGTGTAGAAGTTGTCGAGCACGGTGAACTCCCGGGCCAGTTGGTGCGTGTTCGGAGTGTAGAGTTCCCCGAAAAGGACCATGTCCGGGTCCCCATCCCCCACCTCGAGGTCCCCCAGATAGGCGTCGTAGGTCTTGTTTTCGCGCAAGATGAGCACAACGTGCTTGATCGGCGTGGTGCCGCCCGGCTCGGGGATCGGGAACATCTTGCCTTCGCAGTTGATGGCGTGAAGCCTCATGGGCCGTGTGTTGTTGTCCTCCACCTGGGCATTCCCCTCGAAAAGCTGCGCCGGTGTCAAGGGGATGGGCACCAGCGACAGGGTGCCCGGCATGAGGTCGCTCGCCTCGATCCCGTTGGGCGTGGGGCCTGCTCCCAGCCCTTTCCCGTTCGTCACCAGCAGGGTGTACCCATCCGGCGTCATTGTCACCGCAGTCGGGTACCAGGCAGTGGGTATGGCACCCTGGAACTCGAGGTCTCGAGCGTCATACACTTCCACGGCGTTGTCTCCGGCGTTCGCCACGTAGAGAAGCGTGCCGTTGCGGGACAGAACCATTGAATTCGGGGAGACGCCACGCAGTCCATGGGCTGCACTGCCGACCTCGGTCATGCGCTCAAGCCGCCCGGTTGCTGCATCGTACATTTCCACCGTGTCATGGTCCGAAGCGGCCACGTAGAGATAGTTCTCATCCGGTGAAAGAAGCAGGCCAGCGGGATTCTTTCCGGTTTCGATGACCGACCGGACGCGTCGGGTGGTCAAATCGAGGATCGAAACTTCCGCTTCCCGCCACTGGGAAACGTAGGCCGTGCGTCCGTCCGAGGTGACGACGATCTGGTACGGAGTCGGATCGGTGGAAATGGAGCCGATCTTTTCGCCTTCTGCCACGTCCCAGATCTCCACCTTGTTCGAAAATGTGGTCGCGACCAGCAACTTCGTCCCGTCCGGCGTGAGCGCCAGGCCGGTGGGAAGCCGGCCCGTCTCCCAGGTGTCGACCAGGGTCAGCCCCGGCCGATCGACGGCAATCACGTGGACTTGATCGGATGTGCCTGCTGCAGCGTAAAGTATGGTGCCGGACGGATCGAGTGCGAGGCCATGGAATACGTGGTTGAGTTGCAAGGACGCCACCACACGGTGCTGGAGAATGTCCACCTGCTCGATCTTGTCCGGCCCATCGCCCCCGGCGCTGGTGTAGGCATAGCGCCCGTCCGGGGAGACGACCACGTTGAACGGAAAGATCCCGATGAAGACCTGATCCCCCCAGGGCGCCACGGCCCGGCCGTTGGGCAAAATGACTTCGCCTTCCATGGGGCCGGTCGCCACGTCGTAGGCGTCCTCCGTGGGGTCTCCCGGCTCCAGGCACGGCCCGGGAGTGGCGGCCGGAGATCCCCCGGTTTCATAAAAGGCTACTGAACCGGACGAGGGTGAGGGAACCTCGGGAACGTCTGTACAACCCGCTGTAACCAGCAGGAGTGCGACCAGGGTGCCCGTGCCAAACATGGCACTCGACCCGGGTTTCGTAGTGGGTGGTTCACAAACACTGGTCGACGGCCTTTTTCGATTCATGGTACCTCCCGACGTGCTGGATGGCAGCCTGGCCTCGTGACCCTTCCGGGCGGTTCAAGGCGCAATACGCCAGGGGCCGGTGGCAACTGCTCGAGGTCGAACTGGAAGAATGTTGAGGCATCCGACCTGTGAAACGGGCAATGTCCTCGGTCCCAGCTCCTGACTCCTATCGTAGGTCCAGCAGGTGTCCTTGTAAACCACAACGATCCGGCGGAGGACGGGGGCGTGGCATCCTGCTCCTGGTCCTCGAGACATGCTTCGATTCTTGCCTGGGTGTTTTGATGGGGGGCGTTGAATCCGGGGACCCAGGGCGGGTCGGGGAGACAACGCCGGGTGTGTGTCAGGGGACTCCGGGTCGGTGCCAATGGCGCAAGAGGTCAGTGGTCGGGCTGCAACCGGGGTGGGATGTCCCACCAGGGTGGAGGGCGTTCGCCCGTGTCTTTCAAGACCACCGCGAACCCATCCTCGGTCTGGAATACGCGGGTCCACCGGGAGGAGGCCATCAGCCTGGCGCCAAGTCGGTTTTCCGGGGACCTCGGGATCTGGTCCGGCGGGAGTCTGCCCCGGGCTCCTCCTCCCTGCAGTTGCAAGTGCTGGTCTGGAATGAGCCCGACGAGCGCGTAGCGTACTCCGTCGGCCCTGGCAGGCCAGGGCCGTGTCACTCGCCAGTGGGACGAGGGGTTGGGGGCTCCGCCCGGTGGGTAGCTGTCCGGCGGCCGTGCCACGGGGTACTGACCGGCGAGCAGGGTCGCAGTCATCATCCAGGTGGTGTCGAAAAGGATATCCCCGGGTCGCATCGTCTGTTTCGCCCATTCGTAGATGTCCCGTTCCTGACGGCCGCCCCGCCTGGGGTCGAACTGATTGGTGGGGTGGCCGATCCGGAAGGCCGACCCGGGCCAGGTCATGACAAAGGCCACCACACCGAGGAGGACGGCTCCGCGCAGCCACCGGTCCCACGCGGCTCCGGAGAAGATGAACCGGGCGACCTCGGCAAGTGCACCGACGGCAAGGAGGGGGAGGAAGACGACTGCGTGAACCACGTATCTCTCCTGGTAGTCGAGTTCGGCGAGAGGGATGGCACTGCCCACATAGGCGGCGACGCAGGCGAGTTGCGCGCCCAGGACGATTCTGGAACGCCAGGGCAATCCGGGCCGAAAGAGGGGGAGGACGAGGCCGAGGGCGCAGAGGAGAGGAACACGCCACGACACGCCGGCGTAGTCAGACTTGAAGCGATTGATGGAGTTGGTGCGTCGTCGTCGTCGCTCGGCCTGGAATTCGGGCCTGGAGGTCGCGGTGCGAATGGTATAAAGCGTTCGGGGGATGGTGAGCCAGTCGTCGAACTTGCCGAAGACGTAGGACGGGCCTTCCCACTGCTGCGGCCCCCCTCCCTCGGGGCGATACAGGAGCACGCTGGAAGCCTGCTCTTCAAGAGACACGGGGCGGACGGGGAGTGCGTGCATCCACAGGTAGGCAGCCACCACCGGGACGGGGACGAGCAGGAGTCGGCCGAGTCGTCGGAGGGGGGCGCCGGGTGCCAGCAGGGCGATGGCCAGGTCGATCGCCAGCATGGTCAGCCCGGGGGCCAGCCCTTTGGGCTCGAGCACGAAGAGCATGGCAGTGCCGATGGCGGACACGGCCAGAGGCAGGACCTTTCCCTGAACTGCGGCCACGGCGCCGGCGACCGCCATGGCGCCAGCAAAGGTAAACATGGGGTACGCGGTCACGGTTCCGGCGTTGTGGTGGTAGGTGGCGAGGCTCAGGAGAAGCATGACTCCGAGCACGGCGGGAAGACGGCCGTAGAGATGACGGCCGACCAGATAGAGAGGTACGGCAGCGCCGGTCATGGCCACCCGACTGATGAGTTGGAGCGAAATGGAGAGGTCCATCCCGGACAGGGAGGTGAGGGTTGCGGCCAGACCTGGGTAGAGGGGATAGCGCCAGAATGAATAGAACGGGGGGTCGTTGAACAGGAACGCATAGGCACAGAGGTAGGAGTCGTGCCAGTCCACGCCGCTCGCAATCCACTCCGGGTTGACCCGGTGGTATAGAAACGCCCACAACACGGCCCATACTGCGGCGAGACACGCGCCCAGGCTCCAGCCGGGCAACTGTCCCACCCGACGCGCGATTCGCTGCCACCGCGCGCCGACCTGGAGGCGCGGGACGCGAGCAAGGACGGAACGCTTCCTGAGGAACCACCGGCGCAAGGCGAGCGCGGCGAGACAGAGTGCGATGAACAGACTCGCAGCAACCACTTCCCAGTCCGGGTTCGTCTGGACGGTGGGGACGCCCTCCTCGCCATGGACCGCAGGGGCGCACGTCGAGAGGAGGAGGGGAAGCGTGACCGCGACCCAGCGCCGCAATCGGAGAGGGGACGATTCGCGTGGAGGAGGGGTCAAACCCTTTGAACGGACCGGGCATGTGGATATCGATGTGTGGGTGCGCCTTGTGAACATGCCCGCTCCCGCCCTTGGTCTGCACTCCGCTCCTGAACTGGTCATCCCTCGTCCTGCGATGGATCCTTTCGAGGTGGTTCGCCGGTTGACCGGCGCATGGGTCCTGTTCGCAGGACCAGCCAGCGGCCAGGAGGTTCGCCGCCCGCTGGTCCTGACCGGTGACAGGGGGCCCGACCGATTGTACCATACAGGCGTGGACGTGCAACGGCGGTGCAAGGGGGGAAGGGAGCGTGGGTATGGGCTGGGACAGGGAAGGGGTGAGAGCGATCGTGCGCGAGGTGGTGGAAGACGTGTTGGGCGATACGACGGGAAATCCGGTTCCCGAGGACCTCGCGGCGCGGATTCGAACCGACCCGGAGTTGCGGGCGAAGGTCCTGAGTGCGGTGGAACGACGGCTCGATATCTACCTGCTGGACGGCCTGTGGGGCAAGGCAGAGTTCACGCTGGAGGACATCGTGGGTTGCTACGGCCCGATCTGGTCGCGGCGGGGAGCGGGGCGAGGGTAGCCTAGAAGCCCTTGTACGGATTGGGCCCGACCTCTTCGATGGTTTCGGCGAACGACTCGAAGATTTCGGGGATTCGTGCCCAGTCGTGGCGTTCCACCTCTTCGATTCGCACCCGGTCCGACTCGAGAGTCAGGCGCTCCAGCGTCTCCTTCACGTTCTCCATCCGACGCTCCGCCAGTTCGGAACCTCGGATGTAGTGGCACTGATAGTCCTCCCCCTTCTTGCAACCCATCAGCAGTATCCCGTCGATCCCTCGGCTCAGCGCGTCCGCTATCCACACAACGTT
Source organism: uncultured Gammaproteobacteria bacterium (assembly GCA_964418585.1). Lineage (GTDB taxonomy): Bacteria > Myxococcota_A > UBA796 > JAJRTE01 > JAJRTE01 > JAJRTE01. Next base: position 33,269 of record CAYQMG010000047.1, read on the forward strand.
CACCGCACCAAGACACCGCACCGGGATCACGCGCATCCAACTGTTCCACTTCAGTCGTCGACGCGCTGCCTCGTCCAGCGCCGGCAACGCATCGTTCTCACACACAAACGCGATCATTCGAGGCTTCTCCTCGAACTCGTCCGGAACCTCAAACGCCTTGATCATGCTCGCCACGCTGTCCACCGAGTAGTCCGGGAACGAGATGATCCGCTCCGGACACGCTCCAAGACAGATCCCACAACGACGACAACGCAACGGATTGTACTCCGGCGTCCCCTTCTCGTCCTCGTTCAACGTCCCAAACGGACACTCCTCCGTGCAACGCTTGCACTGCGTGCAACGCTGCAGGAAAAAGTCCGCTATCCCAATGTCCCCTGAACGCGGGTGCACCGCCTCGCCCCTCGCCGTCGACTCGATGCACTGCACCGCCTTCATCGCCGCTCCGTACCCATCCTCGGCAGCCTGCGCCGCGTCCATCGGCGCATGCACCGTCCCCGCCGTGTAGATCCCGGTACGCCGCGTCTCGTACGGAAAACAGATGTAGTGCGAGTCCGGATACATGTACTTCAATACCGGCAAATCCGGACCCTGCCGGTACGTCAGATGCAAAATCTCCGTCCCCTCGTGCTCCTTCAGACGCTCCACAACTTCCGCAGCGTCCTTCCGCTGCTTCTCCGAATCCCCCGTCTCCATCCGCTGCTTCGCGTCCAGATACTCTCGGATCGACTCCCCGTCCGCTGACGTCGGTACCTGTCCCGTCGCCAAAACCACAAGGTCCGCCCCAAGAACAATCTCTTCCCCTAGCAGACTCTCCTTCACGTGCACTCGAAGACCTCCCTCCGTCTCCACACGCTCCACTTCCCCACGCGTGAAAAGACACCCCGTCTCCTCCTGCACTCCCAGGTAAAAATGCTCCAGTTGCCCTGGCGCTCGAAGGTCTCGGTACACAACCGCACACTCCACCTCCGGATACTCCAGGTGCAACGTCGAAACTTGCCTCAACGTCCCAACACAACACTCCGACGAACAGTACGGCAGGTGCTCCTTGTCCCGTGAACCCGCACACTGCACAAACACAACCCGCTTCGGAATCCCACCACTCTCGGGAGCCCCAAACTTCCCTTCCGCCAGCAAAGCGTCCAGTTCCACCGACGTCACAACCCGACTGCTCTTCCCGTAGCCAAGATGACCCAGTCGACTCGCTTCATACGGACGGGAACCCGTCGCCTGCACAATCGCTCCAACCCGTATCCTCAATGTCCCGCTCGCGGTCTTCACTTCCACGTCAAACTGACCCGGTTGCCCGCTCACCTGCTCAACCGCCGCTCCCGTGTACACCTCCACACCAGGAGCACCTCGAACCGCTTCCTCCAACTCGCCTATCCGGTTCTCGTGCACTCGTCCATACGGCGGTTCCTCCGGTACCACGTACTTCAATCCCGCCTGGTACCCTCCCAGACGCTCAGTCTTCTCCACAAGAACCACTCCGTACCCCATCCGGCTGCACGCAAGCGCCGCGTTCAGGCCCGCAACTCCACCCCCTACTACCAGAACCTTCCGCTCAACCCCCTCCTTCAGACGACTCGGCAACGTCGAACGCTGCAACCGCGCAAGTCCCATCCGAACAAGGTCCTCCCCAAGCATGTGCTGGTTCTCTTCCCCTTCCTCGTCCGGCCGCTCCTGGCTCCATACCGCCTGCTCTCGAAGCCCTACCCGGTACAATACCACTCGCTCAGGGTCTACCTGAAACTCCTGTACCTTCTCTCGCGGCGAACACGCCGCCACCAAAACTCCGTCCAGCCCATCCTCTTCTATCGCAGCACGGTACGCTGAAACCCCTTCCGCCGAGCACAGACACGGGTGCGTCTCAAATCGCTCAACCCCCTCCTCTTCCGCCGCCTCCCGAATACGCTCAACGTCCAGGTGCTCCCCTATCTCACATCCCGTACACAGGAATACGCCTAGCTTTTCCATCTACGCACTCCTCCCAGACATCAGGGCCTTCGCCGACGCTCCCGTCGCATCTCGAACAGACGCCGCAACGTCCTCTGGACGCCGCGCAACACCGGCGGCAAATATCCGGTTCTCCCAGTCGTCCAGTACAAATCCGTCTTCGTCCGTCTTCAATCCCTCAATCCCAAGTTCCTTACCACGAAGACTCGGAACCATCCCCGTCGCCAACACCACAAGGTCCGCTTCCGCTTCCTCCAGACGCCCGCTCTCAACATCCTCTACCCGGAGCTTCAAAACACCTCCACTCCCCGTCACCTGCCCTACCTTCCCCTTCACAAGACGGACACCCTCCATCGCCGCAACCTTCGTCAGAACGTCCTCGTTCCGCCCAGGCGCTCGACGGTCAATGTAGTATATCGTCACCTCCGCTTCCGGAAGTTGCTCCTTCACGTACAGAGCCTGCTTCAGCGACGCCAGACAACACACCGCAGAACAGTACGCCAGATGGTTCACATCCCGCGAACCCGCACATTGCACAAACGCTACACGCTTCGGCTCCACTCCGTCTGACGGACGCTCGATCTTCCCTCCCGTAGGACCGCTCCCACTCACAAGACGTTCCATCTGCACGTTCGATATCACGTCCGCCAACTCCCCTCCTCCAAGCTCACGCAGACGCTCCAGGGGATACGGCTCCCACCCCGTGGCCACCACCAGGGCGGTCACTTCCAAACGCTCCTCCTTCTCCTCCGCTCCAAGGTCAATCGCTCCGTAACTGCACGCCTTCACACACTCCTCACACCCCTCGGCACACGATGAACGCTCCAGCTCGTACCGATAGGGCCACGCTTCCCCGCTCGGAAGCCGAATCGCCGTCGTCTCGCTCATCCCAAGATTGAACGGGTCCGGAACCTTCACCGGACACACCTGCGCACAGTCCCCGCACGCCGTGCACCGCGACGTCACATACTCCGGCCCACGCTTCAAACGCACGTGCCAACTCCCCCCCCTTCGCTTCGCCTCAACCACCTCCGTCGACGTCATAACCCGTATCCGCGGATTCCGCTCCACTCGCCGCGTGTTGATCTCCATTCCGCAGGACGGTGGACACATCTTCGGAAAATAACGGTGGTTCCGAAGCACCCGACCTCCAATCGACGGACCACGCTCCACCAGTATCACCTCGTGGCCCGCTTCCGCAGCCTCCACGGCGCTCGTTACGCCCGCTATCCCTCCACCTATCACCAATAGTGAACCAGGTGTCGTCCCACTCATCGATTCCTCCCTGCTTCTCGCGCGCTCGCTCGCACGCTCATCGTTGGCTCTCCAAACAGGGCAAAACG
>CAYQMG010000048.1:0-114083 GCA_964418585.1 uncultured Gammaproteobacteria bacterium
CCCAGTAGATGTAGCTAACAGCTACATCTACTGGGGCCCGGACTACGATGTGGAGAGCCGGACCGAGATCCCCACCCATGGCAACACAGGGTCGGTGGTCAAGGACCTGGACCAGGACGGGTACAAAGACATCGTGGTGGCCAGCGGCTACGGCAGTGACAACTCCGTGAACAACTACGTCTACTTCGGCAGCGCTCGAGGCTACTCCGCCGACTTCCGCCAGTCCTTGCCCAGCAACCGGGCCTTCGACCTCGAGGTCGCCGACGTGAACTCGGACGGCTACGACGACATCGCCTTCGCGGTGTGGTACGACGGCGACTACGCCACGACCAGCTACGTCTACTACGGGACCCCGCAAGGTTTCTTCACCACGCGCCGGACCGCACTCGCGACCCTGGGCGCCTGGGACGTGGAGATCCACGACCTGGACGGAGACGGGCGCCCCGAGGTGCTCTTCGCCGGCGGCTCCGACACAGATGTGAACACCAAGAACTACCTGTACTGGAATTCGTCCCGAGGCCTCGAGCAGTCGACTCGCAGCACGGTCTCCACCTGGGGCGCCCTGGTGGCGGCCAGCGACGACCTGAACCACGACGGGTACCAGGATCTGGTCTTCAACTCTAGTTTCAACGGGAGCACCTACCAGCTCAACTCGGTGGTCCTCTGGGGCAGCGAGGCCGGCTACTCCGACCTCGACCGCACCCTCCTCGCGACCCAGGGCGCCTACGACATCTGCCTCGGCGACCTCAACGGGGACGGCGATACCGACATTGTGTTCGCAAACTACTACAACGGGTCAACCCACGCCACCTCGTCCTACATCTACTGGGGGAACAACGGCGAATTCGACGGGCCGACAGAGCTCCCCACCCTGGGCGCCCTGGCCTGCATCCTCGACGACTTCGACCTGGACGGCGACCTCGACATCGCCTTCGCCAACTACCGCAACGGGAGCACCTTCTCCCAGTCGTCCTACGTCTACTGGAACGAGGAAGGGGACTTCTCCACCGCGGCCCGGACCGAGCTTCCAACCGTCGGTGCCCGCGCCATCACCTCCGCGGATGTCAACGGAGACACCTACCCGGACCTGATCATCGGCGGGTACTTCGACGGCTCCTCCTACAACGTGGACAGCTTCGTCTACTTCGGCTCGGAAAACGGGTTCTCGGAGCGCGAGCGCCTGGCGCTTCCGGGCTCCGGCGTGGTTGGCACCCCGGTGGTCAGGGACCTGAACGATGACGGGTTCGCCGACCTCGTGTTGCCCGGCTACTACGACGAAGACAACCCCGAATCCGTGAATACCTACATTTACTGGGGATCGAGCGCCGTCTACTCCACGGACGATCGCACCGCGCTCACTGTCTACAGGACTCGAGCAGTCGCATGCGACGACCTGGACGGGGACGGCCACCTGGACCTCGTGCTGGCGGAGCACTACGACGGTGACGATACGGTGGACAGCTTCATCTACTGGGGCTCGGAGTCCGGGGAGTACAGCTCGAGCAACCGCACCGCGCTCAGGATGAACCGCACCATGGATGTGGCGGTGGCGGACCTGGACGACGATGGATACAAGGACCTGGTCTTTGCCACATACTATGACGGGGACTACACGACCAACAGCTTCGTGTACTACGGATCGCCCACCGGGTTCAGCGATTCCGACCGGGTCTCGCTGAGAACCTACGGCCCCTTCTCCGCGCACGTGGCCGACCTCGACGGGGACGGGCTCGAGGAGATCGTGTTCCCGAACCAGTACAACGGATCTTCCTATGCCACCTCCTCCTACGTCTACTGGGGCACGACGCACGGCTACAGCAACGACAACCGGACCGAGCTGAGCACTTACAGCTCCAGGAAGATCGCCGCGATCGGCGACGCCACGCCCAGGTAACGCCCGTTTCGGGCCACGTTCATCCATCTCATCCAGGAACGTTCCAGGCGGTCTCTATCTGTATCCTCGCTTGTTGTGGAGATGCGGTCCAGCGGTACGACCGCGTCAAGACGGTACAAGCCCCCACGGAAACCCGCTCCTCACGCATGCCGGATTCGGCTCCCTATGGGTGGACACCGCCGGCGCGGCCCTTGCCGTTCCGCCCCACCGGAAGTGTCACCATGAACCGGGCCCCTCCTTCCGCTCGATTCGCAGCCTCGATCCGACCACCGTGCGCTTCCAGGATGACCCGGGACACCGCCAACCCCAATCCTGTGCCTCGAGCCTTGGTCGTGAAAAAGGGCTCGAACAGTCGAGACGCCATCTCCTCGGACAACCCTGGACCAGAGTCCTCCACGCACAGGCACACCTCCTCCTCCGTCGCCTGCTCGATCCGGACCTGGACCGTTCCGTCCGGGCCCGCCGCTTCCATGGCATTCTTGAGGAGATTTCCCAACACCTGGCGCAAGGCGTGCTCGTTCCCTGTCACCGTCCCCTCGCCGCTCACGGTCAGCCTGGGCGCTGGATGCGGAAGGGAACCGGCGACGCGCTCACCCACCTCCCGACACATACTTCCCAGATCCACCGGGTCATTCGACACCGCAATGGGACGCGCAAGGTCCAGCAACCCCTCCACGATGTGCTGGGTCCGTACCGCTTCCTCCTCGATCACCACCAGGTCGTCGAGAAGCTGGCCATCGGCCCGCTCTTTCATCAACCGGGCATAGCCCAGGATCACGCCCAGGGGATTGTTGATCTCGTGTGCCACCCCGGCGGCCAGGCGCCCCACTGCGGCCAACTTCTCCTGCTGAACCAGTTGGGCTTGATGACGCGCCAGGGCTCGAGTCATCGTATTGAATTGCCCGGCCAGCGCGGCGAATTCATCTTTGGTGTCGAGTTCTATTACGGTCTCCAGGTCGCCTCGAGCCAGGCGCCGCGCACCACGGCCGAGCACGGCCAGGGGATAGGCGATCGACCTTCGGAGGTAGAGCGCGGCCCCCACCGCGAACGCGAGGGCCAGTCCGTGGGAGAGAAACAGCCAGAGGAGTGCGGAACGGGCGATGCGGTCCGCCTCCTGCTCGGCCGACCGCACGCGGTCTCCCAGGGTTGCGGCGATGGCGTCGAGTTCCTGTTGAATGGTATCTACCATGGCCAGGAGCTTGGCATGTTCCGCCTGCACGGCCGCCTCGTCCCCCACCAGCACGGCAGGAACCACCTCGTCAAGGAATATCCGCGCCTGGGTCCTCGCCACCTCCTCGATGGCCTGAATGCGCCCCCCTTCCTCCGTATCGCCCCATTGCGACGACATCCGGGCACTCAACTCGGCGACTCGAGCACACGCTTTCTCGTGGTAGCCCAGATGGGTGGTGTTCCCGAGGATGATGGTGTGAGCCTCGTGGGCATACTGGTCTCGAATCGCTGTCGCCAACGCCAAGGTCGTTCGAAGTTCCCGGTTGTCGAGCACCACGCGATTGAGTACGTCGTGGATGTCGGAGAGAGCCTTGAACGCAGAAAAGGAAGCGGCACTCATGACCAGAAAGAGGAGGCCGAACACGAACAGCATCCGGCGCGTGGTGCGATTCCAAAACTTCATGGCCACCTCGATCACGTGAAGGAGGATATTGCCGGGCGGTTTCCCGAGACGTCCATCCGCGAGAAGGAGAGCGATGAAAGGGTAGGTGATTGGAGGAGGGGTGTCAATGCGACAACAGCGGGCACGACGGGACGCTTCCAGACTCGAATGAACCGCGACGAAACCGACTTGGCCATGGCGATGGGTTGCGGGTTCAGCGAGCCGACCCAGCACCCAGGTCCGGGTGAGCAGGGAAGTTCTCCCGGCCGGTCGGCCTGTTCACATGCCTTCTGTTCGCCGACGCGGCCGCTCTGCCTGCCCCTGGAGGGCTGCACCGGCCCATGGTTCTCGAGCGCCGTGGGGCGAACCTCTCCCTCTCACGTTCGGTTCAACCGGTTCGTCAAGGTGGAAACCGCCAAGCGGTGCTTCCACCAACCGACCCCGGATCACGGGTCCGGCGGCTGGATGGAAAGTACGTCCCAGGCTCCCTGTCCGCGGCCCAGGGCCATACGGGCGCCCCAGGCCAGGCCTGCAGCAAACGCTCGACCCCGGGCAGGGTCTTGTGCAGCGCGGACGCGCAGGAACACCTCCCGGGCCGTGGGGCCATCGGGTGGTTTCCGGAGGAAACGCCAGAAATCAGTGTACCAGGGAGGGCCGAGAACGGCCCGGACCCCTGCTGCGGTCTCCGGCGGGACCTCGCCCCGGGCCTCCAATTCGAGAAAGGTGAGCGCTGCCGAAAGGGACCGGCGATCGACGCCACGCAGGCCCGACCGAAAGAGTCGCACCCCCTCGAACCTCCGTGCCATGTCCGGCGTCTCGGGGTCGATGAACGAAAGGTCGTCGACCAGGGCGGGAACGGTCAGTCCCAGGACGGTCGCCATGAGCAGTCCGGCCGCCGTCACGTCCCACATTCGCCCGGCAAGGGCGGGGCGCCGACCCCGGCTCAGGCCAACCCGCGCCAGGCAGCCAGGACTCGCGGTTCGTTCCACACCGAAGCGATGTCCTCTCCCAACCGCCAGTGCCAGTGCGATCGCAAGTGCGGCGTGCAGTCCTGGATAGAGCGTGGCCGCATACCTCGGACAGTATCCGAACGTGGTGGCGGTGCTGGTTGTGAACGGCAGGTGTACCGCCGCAAACGCCACGAGGAACAGAAGCGGATAGAGACCGATGACACGAATCATGGGTCGCACGGACCGCTCCACCCTGCGCCCGCCCACGACAAGCGCGACACAGCAACCCAGGAGCACCAGGCCAATGGCCACCCGAAGCGGGTCCAGGCTCTCCGGCTGCCCCGGCGGAACCTGGGGAGACCAGGGCGGCACACTCACCAGGAGCCGGGGCAGGTGTGAAAGTCGCCCCAGCGCGCCGGCCAGGAGCTGGCTCGGCCCTTGCCCGTACACCGCGACAGATCCGGCCCCGGCCCAGGCGGCCAGTGCCATGGGCGCAATACCCAGCCCGAACCCGGCCACAACCGACATCCGCGAGGATGGCGCGCCCTCTGCAGCGCCGGTCCTGAGTCGCGAAAGCACAACCGGGATCAGCAACCCTACGAATATCACGGCCGAAAGGTTGAAGAACACCGCAAATCCGGCAGCCACGCCAAACAGGAAGGCGCGCCGACGACGCCCCTTCCCCCTCGAGGTGACTGTTGCGACAGCCAGGGCGAGACCAAGTGCCAGGAAGGCGTTCAGTTCCGGGTGGGTGCTCCACAAGGTCAACTGCATCCGCACGAGCACAGGCGGAGCCAGCGCATACAACCATCCAAACGTCACCGCGGCCCGCGTCCCCCCGATGCGGTGGAGCGTCCACATCCACAGCACCATGGCCGCCAGGGCATAGCCCAACGCCAACCCCTTGAGCGAGGCATACTCACGCCCAAAAAGGGCCGACCAGGGCACAAACAGGAGCGAAGAAACGAACGTTCCGCCGTGAAACGGGACGACCTGGTAGGCCCAGATCGACGGCCGGAGGCTTCCCTGTTCCAGGTCCCAGGCCAGGTCGGCATGGGCCAACTCCCCATCCGCCAGGTGTCCAAGCCTGTCCAGAGAGGTCATGAGAACCGCCAGCCTGAGCAGGAGAAACGCAAAAACCGGAAGTGCCAACAACGTCCCGTTGCACCACCTCCACTTCTGGTTCCTCCATGCGTCCGGCTCGCTGCGCCTCACCCTCCTACTCCGTTCCCCCCGGCGGTTCTCCAGGAAATCTCAACGGGACGACCTCTCCGGGCCGCGCACCTCCCCCCCTTTGCACGCCCTCATGGTTGTCTCATATCGTCAAAAAGGACTCAAGGCGTGGTTCCCAGAAAAAATTCACCCCCCCACATCCTCCCGTACTTTATACTGTTCTCGAGCCGTTGTCGCAGCCAGGAAATAACATCCCAACAGGATGAGACGGTCCGAAGAACAAGCGCCGACTCACCCTCCAGGCATTCGACCAAAGACCATGTCCCCTCCCTCCCAACCGCCGGACCCCCCTCGCCCACCCCCGGACTCACTCCGGATGACCCCCCCGGTGTACCGGGCACGGGAGATCCTCCTCATCGCCCTCGGAACCGCCCTCTTCCACTGCACCCTCCTCGCCTTCTTGGCTCTCGTCAGTCGCTACGGAGCCGACAACTTCCGCTCAGGAGAGGCATTCTGGACCAATGCCTTCGTTCACTGGGACGCGCACCACTACCTCCAAATCGCACGCGAGGGATACCGGGACGACTACCTCCTCGTCTTTTTCCCCCTGTTCCCACTCCTCGTCCGAACCATCGCCGCTTGCGGCGCCAACCTCCTCATCGCCGCCCTCCTCCTCAACCTCGTCGCACATACCGCAGGCGCCGTCAACCTCTACCGCCTCGTCCGCCTCGACCACTCGAGCCGCACCGCCCGATGGACCGTCCTCTTCTTCCTCCTGTTCCCAGCCTCCGCTTTCTTCGCCGTACCCTACTCCGAAGCCATCGCCTTCTACCTCCTCATCTCCTCCACCTACCACTTCCGCCGCAGACGCTACTCCCTCGCACTCCTGCTCGGCATCCTCGCCGGCCTCAGCCGCGCCACAGGTTGGCTCCTCGCACCACTCCTCATCGCCGAGACGCTCCGCACGCCCAGCCACGACCGGCCTCGAGCCTTCCTCGCCGCCGCCGCGCCCATGGTCGGCGTCCTCTTCTATCCATTGATGAACTTTTGGTTTTCAGGAGATCCGTTCCTGTTCTTGAGCGCCCAGGCTTCCCGATTCCACAGGGCAATCGCCTTCCCTACCACGGCCCTGGTCTCCTCCTGGAAAGCACTCCAGACCGGATGGCCCGAATGGCTCACCGTCGGCGCCACCAACCTGGCCGGGGCCGCACTTGCCTGGATCACCGCCGGGCTTGCCTGCCGGACCGAACGACGCAGCCACGCTGGCTACGCGCTGTTGTCCGCGGCCTTTATCACGTGTCAGTCTCGCTGGCAGAGTGTTCTTCGATACGATGCCATGATTTTTCCCCTTTATATTGTGCTTGCAAAAAGGGGGAAGCCGGTGCGGTGGGTGGCGGTGGTGATTTCTCTGGCCGCGCTCCTGGGTTTCTCTGCCCAGTATGCCATGGGGCGCTGGGCGATGTAGACCGGGCGTTGTTCGTTCGAGCTGGAGTCCGCTGTAGCATGGATGGGTGCAATAGCGTGAGAGAAGGGTGGAAACCAGGTGGCAAGGACGGCACTGGTTGGCTATCATGCCCGGGGTGATTGGACCCGAAGGAGGACGGTGTCCGGGTCGCGATGTATGCGAGTCAGGAGGGGACGTTCGTGTCGGAGCATGGAGCTTCGAGGGGGTAACCCGGCCTTTTCGGACGTTGTCGGGACCCTGCTGCAACAGGAGGCGGTCATGTCACGAGTCACGCGGGCGCTCGCCCGGGAATGGCGATTTCTCGAGGGGGGAGTTGAACCGACGCGGCTTCTTCTCCTGTTTTCGCTCCTGGTCATGGTGCCACGTTACCACCGGTTCACTGTTGGTGTTCCGATGGTGAACCAGCACACGGTGCTTCAAATCGGAGCGCCGCTGCTGCTCATTCTACTGGTCTACCGTGAGAATCCCCTGGATTGGGGACTGGGACTGGGAGATGTCCGAACCGGCGTCCTGGTCACGGGGATGTTCGTACTCCTCTATCTCCCGTTTTTCCTGCTCCTCATTCACGACGAGAGTTTCTCCGCATACTACATGGTCCGGAACGCTGGCGGGTCACTCGACTGGGAGGCCTGGAGCCTGAAGCGGCTGGTATCCCTGGCGACCATGGTGCGAACCGAGTTTTTCTTCCGCGGCTTCCTCCTGTTCGGCCTGCGCAAACGCATGGGTCCGAACACGGCCATCCTGGTGCACCTGCTCCCCTATGGCATGGCGCACCTGGGTAAGCCGGAACTCGAGTGCTACGGGTCGCTCCTGGTGGGATACTTCCTGGGCTACCTCTCACTGCGCACCCGGTCGGTCTGGTATGGCGTTTTCCTGCACTGGTTCTTCTCCTCGGCATTCCAGTTCTACTTTGCGCTGGTGGGAGCGGGGTGACGCACGCGAAGGAGGAGGCGGCAAGCGGCCCCGGGGAGACCCGCGCTGTTCACATGGGTTGGAGCAGGCGCGGGCGGGTCACGGGGAGAAGGAGACGGAATCGAGGATGCGCTCGGCGATCTCCTGGAGGTGAGGCGCATCGTCGTACGCACATGCGATCACATACAGGGTATGCGCACGTCCTGTGGCGATGACGTCCACGAGGTAGGGGTCCTTGTCCACCTCCAGATCCGCGCCTTCCCAGCGAACCGCTTCAGGTCCCACGAACAGGTTCTCAGCTTCGGTCGTCTCCACCGTGTCGACACCGAGGAGTACGGCAGCGAGCTGGGTCCCCACGTCTGCCCCCCAGGTCAGGATACCCTGGGCAGGCACTCGAGTTTCGATTTCCGCGAAGTAGATATCCATGCCGTAGACACCGGTCCGGTACAGAGTGACGCTTTTCGCCTGCCTTCCCGGATCGACGGGAAGGGTGCCCCGCACCCTCTGCAACCGGTCCGGCAAGTCCACCCGAAATCCGTCCGGGCGCGTCACCTCGGTCCAGGAACCGGTCAGCCAGACCAGGAGTTTGGAGGGGTTCTGAAAATGGACTGCAGCCGCCATCACCGCGACCGTCACCGGGATGACCAAGACCCAGAACCAGGAGGTGCGGGGTGGAGCCTCGAGTTCCCTTCGCAGGGTTTCCTCGTCCCCGCCGAGACCTGGGAGACGGATACCTGCGGTCCCAAGGGTCGGCCGGGGCGCCCCTTTGCCTTCCGGCCGGTCTCCGGTCGCGGGTCGTGCGCCCCGATCGCCATTTCCTTCGTCCCGACTGTCGCCGCCGTCTGACTCCTGGCGATATTTCTCGTAGACGAGGCCACACCTGGGACATTCTGTGATCGGTTCTGGATCCCAGGGTTGACGCTCGTACTGACAGTTTGGGCAAGGAACCGGCATCTTACCACTCCGGTTCTCGAGGAAAAAAACGACACATGCCGACAATCGATGATAGCTCACGTTCGGGCCGGTCGCAACGTCCCCGGCCTGTCGGGGGCCGCCGAGGTTGCCTCGCACCGGCCGGTGGGGTACGATGAACACCTTTGGAGGCGGGCGACAAGGTTGATGCCGGGGGCCTGTGATCGGGATGTTGTCGGGCGCTCGAGTCGTATTGACAGGAGCGGGGCCTCGGTGCGGGCGCTGGCGGTACCTCCCCGGCGTGTTCCTGTTGACAGGCGAGGTCACATGGCGCACAACCAAGAGCAGCGAAACCCAACGACGGAGGTGACGGTGGACAAGGTGTCGGCGACAACGAGGTCCCTGCGGGTCGAACCCGACCTGGAGATGTTCTGGTACACCTGGCGGCCCGAGGGAGTGGCGCGCGCGGGGATTCTGGTGCTTCACGGGTTTGGAGAGCATGCAGGCCGGTATGATGAACTGGGGAACTACTTTGCCGGCAAAGGATTTCTGGTGGTTGCACCGGACCAACGGGGCCACGGGCGCTCGAGCGGGCAACGGGGTCATGTTCTGCGTTTCGACCAGTACGTGGACGATCTGGACGCATTCGTGTCGCACGTTCGAGGCCAGGAACCGGAGGTGAAGGACTGGTTTGTCCTGGGGCACAGCCTTGGGGGACTCATCGCTCTTCGTTACGCGCTTCGCAACCAGGGGCAGTATCGAGGTCTCATCGTGTCCAATCCGCTTCTGGGCCTGTCGATGAAGGTTCCGGTGCTCAAGGCGCTGGTCGGTCGGGTGCTCTCGCGGGTGTGGCCGACCCTGTCCATGGCGAACGAAATCAACCCCGATCACCTGGCCCGCGACCCGTCGGTGGGCAAGGCCTACATGGCGGACCCGTTGGTGCATCACCGGGTTACCACGCGCTGGTTCACGGAGATGAACGCTGCTCTGGAGGACACGCATGCCCGGGCCGTTGGGCAACTGAGGCTTCCTGCTTTGTTCCTGCTCTCCACCGGAGACCGTCTCACCGATCACACCGCGTCGGAGCGGCTGTTCAACCGGCTCACCACCCCGCACAAGACCCTGAAGGTGTACGATGGGTGGTACCACGAGATCTTCAACGAAGCTGACAGGCAAACTGTTTTCGCCGACGTGGTCCAGTGGATGGAAGCGCAGCTCGTGCGCGGAGAGACCGCGGAATAGGTCTTGACAGTCCACCGGGTTTTGCTGTACTTTCGAGCCTGATTTGCTTGCAATCGGATCTCGAAGGAGCCGCGCGTCGTTTGCCCGAACGGCCGTCCAGGGGGTGCTCGAGTTCAGCACGCCGGCCTTTCGCACGCCGCATGTGTCGGGTTTCTCATCGATCAGGAGCGCTGTATGACCAGTGAATCCGGATACACCATCGGCCCTGGGATCTATATCAAGGGGGACGTGACCGGGGCCGAAGACCTCGTGGTGGAGGGGTGCATCGAGGGCAAGATACAACTCAAGAATCGTCTCCTGGTCGGCCAGACCGGGGTGGTGATTGCGGAGGTTCAGGTCGAAGCGCTCACGGTGTACGGGGAGGTTCGAGGCAACGTCAGCGCGTCGTCGAAGGTGGAAGTGAACGAGACGGCGCGGCTGGTGGGCGACATCAGTGCGCCCGTGGTCTACCTGGCGGACGGCGCCAAGTTCCGGGGCACGATCAACATGGACGTGCCGCTACCGAGAGATTTCTGAACCATGCTGGGGGGCGAGGGGACGGGTGAAGTCCGGGAGGACGCCGGATTACCCGTCGGACTCGGCCCCGGGCGAACGCGGTTCGATACCGGCGCCTGGTTGCCGGTCATGGGAGCGAGCCAAATGGCAAGTACGGTCATCGGAAACACCATCCAGATCGTGGGAGAGATCCACGGCGACGAGGATCTGGTCATCCTGGGCTCTGTCCAGGGCAAGATACTTCTCAAGGAAAACGTCGTGATCGAAAACTCGGGACGGGTCGAGGCGGACCTGGAGACCCGGTCCATTTCCATCTCGGGAAGCCTGACCGGCAACGTGGTCGCTGCCGAGCGTATCGAGATCCTGGCGGAGGGTCGGGTCAGCGGCAATCTCAAGGCGCCTCGAGTCACCATTGCGGACGGTGCGCTGTTCCGGGGCACCGTGGACATGGAGCGGTGACGCCGAACAACATCTGTCGAGCGGGGAGGCCCGATGAGCAAGAACGATCTCGTGGACGCGGACGTCGTCGACACGCGCGTGGGAAACGCAATCCTGGTCAAGGGCGATATCGAGGGCGACGGCAATGTCATCGTGGAAGGGCGTGTGGAAGGCAAGATCGCCATCAAGGGTGACCTGCACGTGGCGGCCGACGGCCAGGTGAAGTCGACCGTGTCGGCGCGGAACATCTTTGTCCAGGGTATCCTCGTCGGGGCGGCCACCGCGGTGGACAAGATCGAGATCGCCGCCGGCGGACGCATGGTGGGGGACGTCCGGACTCCCCGGTTCCTCATCAATGAAGGTGCAGCCTACAAGGGCACGGTGGACATGGTCGGTTTCGAACCCGGGGAACCCGGGGCCGAGCAACCTCGGCCGGGGCGCCAACCCACCCCGACCAGGCGAACCCAGGCCTCGAGCACCATGGCCACGCCGGTGGAAGGCACGCGCGAGCCGGTAGCCCGCCCCACGCCTCGAGCGTCTTCGTCATCCCAGACCTCCTCCGGGTATGCGTCCCAGGTGGTTCGTCCCCCCGAATTCGTGGGAGTCAAGAAGGCCATCATTATCAAGAAGAAGTCCGAGGATACGCTCTAACCATGCCCTTCCGGTCCGCCCTTGCCGCCTGTTTCCTCTCGGCCCTGTGGCTCTCCGCCCTGACGCTCGTACCGGGTTGCAGCACCGTTGCTCGGCTGAACGACCCCATCCCGGTCGAGGCCCGGGGCTACTTCGACACCCTGGACAGATTCACCCGGTCCGCCACGCTGTACCACCGCCTGGACACCCGCGTGATCGTCCATGCCACCCTGGTCACACCAGACCTTCGGCAGGCCTACCGCGATGAGTTCGCACGGATCCGACATCTGGAGGGGGACCGGTTGGACCAGGCGTGGCGCCCGGTGGAGGAGCGACTCGGGCAAGGAATTCCCGTGGTCATCCACCTGGAGACCCCGGACCCGGCCAATGCAGAACTCGAGCCCGACCGGAGCCTCTGGACCTTGACACTCGTGAGCGACAGCGCCGGGCCGGTGGGGCCCTATGCCGTGACCCGGGTGAACGACCCCGGTCCGGAGGACCACTACTTCTTTCCATACACCCGAAACTTCGGAAGAATGTTCCTGGTTCGGTTCCCGCTCCACCCCGGATGGGAGCCTCCTGGGAAATCCACTCACGACACGGAATCCGCGACAGACCCGGATGCTCCGCAGGACAGGACTACCCCGGAGACCGGAGACCACCCGGCGGATCAACCGGACGAGGCCACCGTTTCCAGCACGCCCTCCCCGACACCGACACCCCGGCCCGGGGTGCCTCCTCCCCCCGGGCTGCTCGACGGCCGAGAGGTCACCCTGCGGCTGTCCAGCGTGTTCGGCACGATCGAATTTTCCTGGGATATCGCGTCTTCGGGAACCTGATGGCAACACGCGCCCGGGCTCGGGGCTTGCTCTTCCCGGTGCTCCCGGGTCCCTTGGGTCGCCCCCCGGTGCCAGGCCGATCAGTCCGAACGCGCCACGTCCATGGCCAGCCGAAAGCCCACGTAGGTCGAGCAGGTTTCTCGAGGGACCTGGCGGACGCGGGCCGCAATCGCATCGTACCAGAGATGCGTGTGGTTGCCTCCCCGCAGAATGACCGAGGGGCAGTCTTCACCGGACGGTTCCACCTCCCCCCCCTCATTCAGGTCGTCGGACACGCCCAACCCGCACCCGGCGGTGAACTCCGACACGTTCCCGGCCATGTCCAGAATTCCGTAAGGGGACATGTACTCTTGAAAACTCCCCACCGGCGCCCGCCTGTTGTAAGGGTCTTGCGAGGCGTTCGACATCCAGTTCGACCATTCGCCCTTGTAGGAAAAACAGTTGCCCCATGGGAATTCCCGACCATCCACGCCTCGAGCCGCCAATTCCCACTCTTCCTGCGTGGGCAACCGGAAATGGTACCGCCCCCCTGACTGGCGGGTCAGCCACGCCGCATAGGCTCGAGCCTCGTCCACCGAGATATCCACCACCGGGAGTTTCGGCCACAGTTCCACCGGCACGTCCGGTTCGCCATCGACCCGGCCGGGGTCTGGACGCAGCGCCGGTTCGTCGTCCGAAGCGATACAGGACACGGAGTCATCGAGAAGATTTCCCGCTGACCCGACCGCCTCCAGATAGGCGAGGTATTGCTCCTGCGTCACCTCGTACCGACCGATGTAGAACGGGTCGACGGTCACCCGACGAATGGCCCAGGCCGGTTTCGTCTTGACCGCCATCGAGGTGTCCCCGACCGTGATTTCTCCTCCAGGGATGTAGACCATTTCCAGTCCGCGGAATGTCACGACTGGGTCGGGAGGATAGGTGACCGATACGTTCCCGAATCCCTCGAGGCGCACGGCGAACCGAATGGGGGTCGCCTGCTCGACCCCGGGGGTGGTTTCCTCGAGGCGCACCTCGTAGGTTCCCACGGGCAGGGCCCACCAGGATTTTTCCTGGCCGGTGAAGGTTCCATCCACGGACCAGTCGTGGCCGTCCGCCTGAAAATCCCGACAGGTTTCCTGGCCCGCATTCAAGTGGTAGTGCCATTTCCCCGGGTGAGGTGCCACCAGGTGCAGGCGGAAACTGTATCGTGCCCCGAGATAGCTCACCACGACCCAGAGGATCAGGGAGGCCAGAATGGTGCTGATACCTCCCAGGGCCCACATCCGCCGGATGAGACGGGCCACCTCGGAGCGGAAACCCAGGACTTCGGCCCGCCGTTCCACCGCCTTGATCAAGACCTCGTGGCTCAACTCCCACACCGGATTGGTCAGGTCCGCTGCGATTTCGCCGTTGCCCTGGCTCTCTGCCCGCCGGATCACACGCGCCTTCTCGAGATGGGTCAGCCACGGCTCCAACGTCTGCCAGGGTCGATTCACCTCCCGCGAGAGCAGGGTCCGGTCGACCGGTCTACGGGTCCCGTAGCTTCCGACAAAAACGTGGAGGATGCGATAGAGAAGGCTTTTCTCCGAGGAGGAGAGGCCCTTTTCGATGCGGCCCAGGTGAAGCTCCATCAGGCCGCCCGCACCGCCGAGGTCGTGGTAGCGTCGGAGTGTCAGCGTCTCGTCGCCCCGGGCCGTGGCCTCCTCCACCAGGATGTGGCCAACGATCTGCAACGACGACGGGTCCACTTGTTCCCCGCCCAGGTCACGCACGATGCGGTCCACCAGTTCCCGCTCGAATGGCCAGTCAGCCATGTTGAGCGGTCCCTCGAGGGCCTCTCGGGCCCCCGACTCGGACAGGGGGGCCAGGCGGTAGCGGTTGCTGAGGATGCCGGGAAACCAGCGTTTGAACCGGTCCAGTTCGGCCAGGAAGTCGTCTCGGACCACGAGCACGATTCGGAGTCGGAGGCTCGGGTCCACAAACAACCGCTCGAGGATGTCCAGGAAGCGTGTGCGCTCCTCCTCGTCCAGCAGGGTCACGACCTCCTCGAACTGGTCCAGGACCAGGAGCAGCGTCCGATGGTCCACCGATTGGACGTGCCGAATGCGGCGGGCCAGTGCCTTGGCCACCTCCTCGGCAGACCCGGACGCCAGGTCCACTGGAAGCGGCGGCACAGGACCGCTCCTCCCCATCCCGGTCGAGTTCCAGTGACACGCAGTGCACCCATCCACGGCGTCCTGGGGCTCCAGCGCCCCGATCGCGCGAACCAACCCACGAACCGCGTCAGTCATGACCCGCAAGGTCACCGAAGAATACAGACTTTCGGCGATGGACTGTGCCAGTCCGGCATTGAGCAGCGAGGTCTTGCCCACCCCGGACGCTCCGTGGACCACCGAGAGACGATGGGTCGCAATCAAGGTGACCAGCGATTCGATCGCTTCCGTGCGACCAAAGAACAGCGCGCGCTCTTCCCGACTGAAAGCGTCCAGGTACTTGAACGGTGAACGGCGCTGACGCACGACAAGTGCGGTCCGGTCGGTGGAAGGATGGGACACCTCCCTGAGCCGACCGCCCCGTTCACAGGCCAGGTAGAGGACCGGCGTGGCGAAGTGCCGCTGAAGGAGGCCTCCTCCAACGAGGAGGGTGTGCCGGGCCGATTGCACCGCCTCCTCCAGGGTGAGCCCGGAAAAGAGCGCCTCGTAAAAGCGCCTCCCGAACGAAACCCCGGCCTCGTCCGGTACCCGGTACTGCATGGCCACCACGGCCGGCACATGCTCCTGCAATGCCAGTGGAAGCCCCCCTCGAGGTGCTTCCGGGTCGAGCCTGGCGGACTCACAGGCGTTCAGGACCACGAGGTCCGGCCGCCACCCGGAGAACCAACCCACGATCCGATCGGCTGACACCCGGTGCGTATAGCCCGCCCCATCGTCCAGATGAATCCCCGAAGTACCAGGCGTGGCATAGCCGTGGGCCACGATGTGAAGAATATGGGGCTTGAAACGCTCCACACTCTCCTCGATCCCCCGCGCCGTGGCCCGCAGAAGAACCCGAACCTCGGCAAGCCGTTGCCTGGCCACCCGCTGGATGGTCCCCAGTTCGTCCTCGTAATTGAGGGGCGGCTCCTCGTCCGGGCTCGCTCCAGCCAGGAGAATCCTCAGTGGCGGACGGGCACGGAGGGCGACGCCCCCGGCCACATCCCCACAGGTCCTGACCACCGGCGTCTCCAGCGCAGTGGCCGGAAACACCCCGTGCCGCACATCGTACATGAACTCCCACGGAAGCGTCAGGAGCCGCGGGTTGCTCGAGACGACGCGAATCACCAGCCGGGACCGTCCTTTCTGCCTCATGCCTGCCCGGGCGCGAAGATAGAGTGCCAGCACCGGGGGAGGAAACAGAGCCTCGAACAACTGCTGCCCCACCGGCAACAGCAAACGTTCCCGAAATTCCGGTCGGTAGTCGTCAAACTCGTCAAGAACGGTCAGGAGGAAATTCTGTTCGAACCTTACCGAGAAAGGCGCCTCGGCCCGACGGGTCCCAAAGGTGGCACGCACCATGGGAAAGTCCAACTCGATTCTGAATTCCTGGTCTGGCATGCAACCCCTGGAGCGCCCCATCCTCGCCGGGGGTGGCGGCCGATGCGGTGCAGCAAACCACCCTTGCCCCCCTTTCTTGGCGTTGCGAACCCAATCCGCCACCACCTATGCGAGTCTAGCCGGATACAGACCAAAACGCAACGCCATGGCGAATCCTGCGCCTTGCACTGGCACCCGGCACCGTTTCGCGCTACACTCGCCTCGAGTCCCCTCCGAGGGCACCCGGAGACGAACTCGAACCACGCGGACGTGAACCGGTGCAGATGGCGGAGCAGGTGATGGAGACTCCGAATTTGAAGCTGCGGCTGCAAGAACTGCGCGATCGTCTGGCAATCAACCTCGTGGAACGGGAAACGCCGGTCAGGCTGCTGCTCCTCGCTGCACTCGCAGGAGAACACGTCCTGTTCATCGGTCCCCCCGGAACGGCCAAGAGCGAGCTTGCACGCCGGCTTCGAACTGCCTTTCGAGACGCCAGCTTTGTGGAGCGCCTCCTCACCCGGCACAGCACCCCCGAAGAACTTCTCGGACCTCTCTCGGTCAAGGCGCTGGAGGAAGACCGGTTCGTCCGCCAGGTGCGAGGCTATCTCCCGTCGGCATCGATCGCATTCGTCGACCAGATATTCCAGGCAAACAGCGCAGTGCTGAATTCGCTCCTCACCCTGATCAACGAGCGGGAATTCGAGATGGGGGTTCAACGGGTTCGGGTGCCTCTCATCTGCCTGGTGGGCGCCAGCACGGATCTGCCCGAAGGGGACGAACTCCGGGCACTGAACGACCGGTTCCTCCTGCGCTGCTACCTCCCACGCCTGTCCGACGAAGGATTCGCCAGATTGCTGGACCTCCCCGAGGAACGGCCTGCACCGCCGCCGGAACCCCTGAGACTCACTCGAGAGGAGGTGCGCCGGATTCAGGCGGAAGCGCGCAAGGTTCAGGTCCCCGACGAGGTCCGGACCTTGCTCAAAGGCCTGCGTCGGTATCTGGAGGAAAAGGAGGTGGAAGTCTCGGACAGGCGCTGGCACCGGATTCGATCGCTCCTGCAGGTCTCGGCCTACACCAACGGACGGGAGGCCGTATCGATCTGGGATGCCTGGCTCCTCCAGCACTGTGTATGGCAGACCCCGGATCAACGGGAGATGGTGTTCGAGTGGTACCAAAAACACCTGGGCGCGGACACCTCGGTGGATCCGGTCCGGTTCTCCCGCCTCGTATCGGCCTGGGAAAAGACATACGAGGACGAACGGGACAGCACCTGGCAGGCTCGAGACCGCGCCGGGAAGCTCTACTACCGCGACTTCCTCGGCAAACCCACCACCGAGTCCAAGGGCACACGCCACAAACACAACGAGGACGGGGAACCCCTCTACCTTCTCCCCCCGGACCAGCGCAATCGCTCCAATGATGGCAAGGGGTATACCGTCTCGGAACTCATGCAGTTCTTCGGCTACCACTACTACTTTGCTCGAGGAGACGAGTTCAAGGCCTACCTGGCCAACGAGGACAACTGGCTCATGGAGGAGGTCAACTTCGAGCCCATCGTGGAGCCGGCGAGGTACTCGAGAAAACACATCGAGGCACGGTGTGAAGAGACTGCGCAGCTCCTGGAGCAGGCGGACAGCATGCTGGCCACCATTGACGCCGAGATTTCAGAACTCGAAATTCTCATCGAGGGCCACCTCTGGATCAGCCCGGGATTCACGCCCATCGCCCAGAGGAATCTGCTGGAAACCCGGGAGGCCGTCGAGGATCTGAAGCGACGCATTCAGGCCATCCACGAGGGATTCGCCGCCCTTCCCAAGCTCACCGAGTGATCGGAACCGCACGGGAGGTCGCACATGGCGCAGTCATCACCACGCTCCGGGACCAGAGCCCGCTATGACCTGCTGGACCGGATACCCGAATCGTTGTACGCGGCCGTGGCCACACACACGCACGGGAGCCTTCCGGACCGGGCCGAGGCCGTGCTGGTTTTCCGCCGGTACCTGCTGGCAGGACAACTGCCGCCGCGCCTGGAGCTTCAGTGGCCTGCTCCCGCCTGTCGTGACGCCCTGCTCGACGAACTCCAGGACATCGAAATCGCCGGTCTGTGTCGCGACCAGGAGAGCCTCGCCGATTCCCTCATCCTCACGGTGCTTCAGGCCGTCGCCCGCCACGACCGGGTTTCCGACGAATCTCTCGGCGAGCACCTGAGCGGCCTCGAGGCCCGGGAGATGCGGCGCATGGAGGAGGCGGCCCTCCTGGAAGCGGTTCGCTCGGGCACTCGAGCGGACCGGGACGGAGCGGCTGGGGAGGGGCGCGCCCCGGACCGCGGCAAACTTCGACACCAGGCCATGGAGGCTGCTGGAGCCCAGGCGGTGGCGGCCGCCAGGGTCCTGGTCAGGGAGCGGTGGGGACCCTGGGCCCGGTTGTGGACCGACGTCGCGCGGGTGCTCAACGACCTTGATCGACTCATCGGCCGGCGGCGGGACATCACGCGGTTCGTTCTCCAGGACCCCCAGTGGCACGACATCGACCGCTTGCGAACGCTGCACCGGAAACGACGGGCCATTCACGGCCAACTCAAGACCCTCAGTCGGATGCAACTCTCGGCCGCACGCGCCTCCGAACCGGGAGGCGCCTCCCGTATCCTTGCCGGGGTCCCCAGGGAGGACTTCGGGAGGCTCGAAATCCGGCGCCGAGCCCAGAAGGGGGCCGAGGAAAGGCCGCCGGCCAGGTCTCCTCTGGACCGGCTCCTCCCTCACATGGCGCGGATACCGGGACATCCAACCCTGAAACGCCTCCACCTCGCCCAGCGCGCTCGAGGCGCTGTCCGCACAGGCTGGACCGGTTCAGAATTCGACCTGGACACCCAGGACGGCGGGACGGACACTGCCACGACCTCCGGCTCCAGACGCAAGCGCCCCGGCCCCGTCCTGGTCTGCCTCTGCATGGCCCGACCGGACAACGACGTTGCCAGCCGTGTGGCTCGAGCCGTCGCCCTCGAGGCGCTCCGCCTGGCCGAACTGGAAGGGCGCCCCTGCTGGGGGTTCGTCACCATCGAGGCGGACTCACCACGTCCCTTCCCCCTCGGCCTCGACCCACGGACGATCACCACGCTCCTCGAGTTCCTTTCACTCGAACCCCCTGGAGAGGCACGGCCGCTCGCCCCGCTCCGGCAAGTGCTGGCAGCCATCGACGAGCATGCGTGGCGACGAGCCGATCTCGTGCTGGTGGCGGATACGGACCCACGCCTCGGCCCGATTGAGAAACGATTGATCTCGGATTCCAGGGCCTACTCCGCGCTCAGGGTCCACGGCGTCCTGGTGGGTTCCCGGGCTGAAGTTCTGGCGCCCTTCTGTGACACCGCGTACCGGGCATCCTCCTGGTCCGCCCTGGAAAAGGGACGCTGAACACCCGCTCGACCTCGTCCCGGGCGCACACATGTCGGCCAGCCCCTCACCCGGCCCCCTCGTCGAACGTGCCGCCCCCCATTCCAGAAGTATCGCGCACCAGGATCCGCACCCGACCGTGCCCCAGGTCGCTCCTGGATACCTCCCGGAACCCCTCCCGGCTCACGAAGCTCGAGAGAAGACCACCGGCAGTATCGCCCGTATCCAGGACCACCAGTACCCGAAACGTCGGGGAATCGGTCTCCACGAACGGAGCCTGGAACAGGTCTGCACGCACAGCGCCGGTACCATCCCACCGAAGTTTGACCGTGACAAAGGTCCAGTGATACCCCATGCGTTCGGCCCGCATGAGAAACACACCGAGCAGGGTTGCCGGCAACGAGGGTGCGATGTGCACGCCCACGTGTCGCCCGTCGAAAGCAGGATTCCGGGCCACCCGGGCGAGCACCGCATCGATTTGCCATCGGCGAGGGTCCGAGGAATAGGGCCGGTACGGTTCCTCGAGCAGTGGGTATCTCCCCCACGTGGTGAGTGTTTTGCGGACGGCGTGATCGAGCCGACGCGCTGCGGGAGGAGGTCCGCGGCGCCGAAACTGAAGGTCCACCGCCTTCACCCCGGCGTCGAACGCCTGGTGCTGTGTGAACCCGGCATAGTCGCTGAACACGAAAAGCGCTGGAGGAACCATGACCGCCAGAACCAGCGGAATCCCCCATCGCCGACTCGACACCTGGGGCACCAGGACCGCTGCCAGAGGGAACAGGGCAGGAAGCATGTACCGGTCCACTTTCTGGGAAAAAGTGGAAAGCGCCAGAATCCCGAACATGGCGGCGGACAGTCCGAGCCAGGCGGTTCGGACCCGCCTGGTGCTTTCCTCGTCTCCCCGCCACACCGCGCGGACCGTGTGCAAGCTCAGAATCAGCAGCCCCAAAGCCAGCAGTGCCAGGCCCGGCCACCCCCACAGGTCTTTGAGCGAGGCCAGGTAGAAATACCGGCGTTCAAACCCGGACACAGCCGTCGGCCCCGGCCCGGACAGGGCGTCGATCAGCACCCGCTCCTCCTCGGTCGGTGACAGGGACCGCTGAACATAGTTGAGTATGTCCCGCCCCTTGAGCACCCCCAAGGGAATCAGGCACACGGCGGAGGCCCCCACCAGCCAGATCCCGTTCCGGACCCGGCGGCCCATCCCGGGCCGCTTCATGAGCACGTCCCACCCCAGTCCCACAATCACGGCCAGGCAAGGAAGAAAGAGGAATATGGGAAAGGTGTACTTGGTCCAAAACCCGATGCCGAGCCACACCCCTGCGAGCACTGCAGACCTCCGATGACGAAGGCCTCGAGACGCCATCAGGTGCGAGAGACACTGGGACACCGCAGCCCCGGATGCCAGGTCCATTCCGTAGCCTTCCGCTTGGCCCCAGATCAATGGGGCGGCCATGAACGCGACCCCCACCCCCCACGCACCGCCCAGTTGCATCGCACGCAACATCCGAACCACGCCATCCCAGACCAGCACGAGCAGCAAGGCGCCACACACCCACGGAATCCAGTACTCGTTCCCAAAAACCCCGTAGGCGACCGAAGGCACCAGGTACGCTCCAGGAGGGTGCGGGGCCAACAACTCCAACCATCGCTCGAGGAATCGGTCCCAGTGTCCGGTCCGAAGATACCGCCCCAGCCGCATGCAGATACCGAGAATGTGCGGACTGTCCCCGGTGGGATAGCGCCCTGCATAGGGTACGAACGCAAACAACCCGAGCCACACAGAAAAGGGCAGCCACATCGCCCACCACGCGGGTCTCGAGTCCCCGGCACGTCCCTGCACCAGACCTTCACGGTTGGGAACGCCCGTGCCCGGCTTCGCTTCGCCCATCCCCACGCCCGCGTCCGCGCCCTCCGCTGTCGCCTGTTCCGTCCGCTCGTCCATCTCCCGAAACCCCTTGCCAGACCCGCGCACCGCTCCCAACCGCCCCTCGGCTCGCCCTCCATTCGGAACGGTCGGACAGCCCGGTCCAGCATACCAGCCCCGCCCCGCCACGACAAGGGCACCACCGCCACGCCTTCAAGGACTGGTGAACCCCGGCCCACAATGCTATGCTGTCTCCAGAACCGGCCGGGCGTGATGAACGCGGTCGCGGAGGCCGAACCCAGCGGACCGGCGGGCGGAATTTCTGACCGAGGATACCCACATGACGCAGCGTGAGACAGGCTCCATGGCAGGCGCAAGAACCGCAATGTTGGTCATCCCTCTGACGGTCCTCACGCTCCTTGGACACGGAACCGCGTGCTCTCCGGACGAGTCCCAGACAGACGACGACACGACCTCTCAATTCCAGACCACCACCCCGACCAACGACGGCACGCCCACCCCGGTCGCACCGACGCCCCCGGAGGAAGACGCCACCACCCCGCCTTGGACGCCCCCGGCAGGCGACGACGACACGCCCGGGGACGACGATGCTTCAGATGACGACGACACGACTCCGCCGAATCCGACGCCCACCCCGGTCGAGGCGCCCACGCCGACTGCCCCGACAGACCAGGATGGGGACGGATATCCGGTCTGGTACCTGGCACTCGACACGCCCGAGATCGCCGACTGCGACGACCAGGACCCCGCGGTCAATCCCACTGTGGAACGGCTGGTTCCGGAAGGTTGGTTCTGGCGTGGCAACGACGAATTCGAGGACACGGCCCCCATGCGCCAGATCTGGCTGTCGGCCTACTGCCTGGACGTGGTGCCGGTGACCAATGCCCAGTTCGCCGCGTTCATGAATGCTCGAGTGCCGGAGGGGCTTGGGGAACAGACCGCGGACGGGCTTCCCCTGTTCGACTTCGACGACCAGGACGACGACATCCCGGAACGAATCGTGCGGGACGGTCATGGGGGTTACGCGGTGTTGGACGGATACGAGGATCACCCTGTGACCGAGGTGTACCAGTGGAGCGGGGAGACCTATTGTGCCGCGCACGGGAAGCGCCTTCCCAGCGAGGCGGAGTGGGAAAAAGGGGCTCGAGGCGACCAGGACATGCGGGACTATCCGTGGGGCGACGATGCGCCCACTTGCGATCTGGCCAACTTCTCGGATCTGGTCCTGGACGACGATGGGCGTATCGTCAGCAACGACCCGTGCGTCGGAGACACGGTGCCGGTCGGCTCCTACCCCAACGCTTCCCCATTCGGGCTCCTGGACATGACCGGCAACGTGGCAGAATTCACATCGGATTTCTACCGTGCCGACTACTACGCCTCTTCGCCCGACGTGGACCCAGAGGGACCGGACAGCGGCTGGGCCGAAGACCCGATGAACCCGGACGGATTCGAGGCAATCGTGGCTCGAGGCGGTGTCTGGGCGGCCATGGCCATGCCGGTATGGGGCCGCTGGTCCGAACCGCTGGACGCCAACAGCAACGGCGTGGGATTTCGGTGTGCGCGCTCCCTGGCGCCCCCTCCGGGCGCCGACGAAACGACCCGCCGTCACCCCGCGGCATGGTCGGTGTACCGCCCACCGCTGACAGCCGAGGATGTCTCCTACCGCCCCCCCATGAGCTACACCCGGGCGTTCTCGGCGGAGCGCTCCACCCGGTGACGGCGATCCAGGAACAACCGGACCGGGGCGTCGGCGCCCACGCGCGCGTCCTCCAGGTATGCCTCCAGGTGCTGATAGAGCGCCTGCTGGTAGAATGAACGCACCTGCGAGGTCAAATGTCCAGGAACGCGCACCGCTGCTGAAGGAATCGGTGTGTACCCCACCCTGTCGAGGACCGGTGAGAGTTCGCGCACCACCGACTCGAGCCCCGGAGGCAACGGGTACCCGGGGAAACACTCGAGGATGCTTTCGAGCCCGCCCGGAGTCCATGCGTTGGGCACGATGTCCCGTTCTCCTGCGACCTGGATCAAGTCCCCGCCGAGCATGCGCTCTGCATGTCGAGCAAATGCGGCGTCACCGGCGGGAGGGGCAGCAAAGGTGATGCACCGAATGCGGCTTTGGCCATCCCGATCCCAACCGCCGTTGCCGGAACCGCTGTCAGATGTTCGAGTCTCGGTGAGCCAAAGGGCGAAGAGCAGTGCGAGGGTCCCCCCTTTTCCATGGCCGGTCACCACCACTTCCACTTTTCCCCGCTTTTCGAGCACTTCCTGCAGAAAGGCGAGACTGCCCAGCCCGGGATCGACCCGGTGACGCAGGTGGGCGTTGCCTTCCAGGAACGAAAGGAGATCGAACGGGCCGGTCACGCCGAATCGGCTGCACCTGTCCACGAACCGGGGAAATATGGGGCGGCGGCCGGCCGCAAGCCCGGAGGCGAGCCACTCGAGGTATGCCTGGGCCGCCTCCTCGCGCCTGCGCGCGCTCGAGGGGTCCAGGTTGCGCACATCTTCCCGGAGCGGGGCCTGAAGCGTGCGCAGGCCGCGCCCCCCCTTTCCGCGTATCCGGGTCGCCATCCAACGGGCGGTGCGCCGAACCCGTTCCCCGGCGCCGTCTTCGATCCGGCGCCATAGCCTCGTGAGTGGATCCTCTGGAAGCGGGTGCGACCGCATGTTGCGCAGAATGACGAACCCCAGTGCTGCGCTGAGCGATACCCGCCCATCGGTGTGGCGGGCGCTGGACCCGGGGCACATTTCCCCTTGCCAGCGTACGGTCCGCCCGATCCAGGGATCTCCGAGGAGCCAGTCGAGCAGGGAACGGGGATTGGTGGCCCGTACCACGAACACGAATCGAAACGGCTTCGTGCGGTCCTGGGCGGCAAACATCAGGTGGTCGTCGAACAGGGTAAAACGTGGATCGTAGCGCGATGGTCCCCACGCGAGACGCCACCTGCGGTTGAGATCCGGGAGGGCCGCCAGCCCGTCCACGATGGCCCCCTGCAGCACCTCGTCCCCCAACCCGTCCCGCCCCGGATCCCACAGACCCCGATACGGAATCAGGGCGAGTTGCAGCAAGGTCGACAGCGGAATGTCCGGGTCCGTTCGAGGCATGAGCAGCAGTTCCATCACTTGACGCGCCACAGGTTGGGGGGGCCCGTGTTCCGCCGCCACCGTGAGACGACCGCACGAACCGCCCGGCTCACCCGCGCACCGGTTTTTCTTCCAGGGTCCAGGTCGCCCCATTGTACGCATTCGCCCGGCCAAGGGCAAGCCGCGGCCGATCCCGCTCGACAAGAGGCTTGACGTTCCTGGTCACCCAACCTATCCTCCCGCCATGACCGTCCCCCTTACCGTCGTCTATCTCACGCGCCTGCGCCTCCCATCGTTCAGTCCCCAGGCGATCCAGATCCTGGCCACGGCACATGCACTGGCAGAAGCCGGGGCCACGGTCCACCTCTTCCCTGACCGGCCCGCTCCCGCCGGCGTCCCGTTCCCCTGCCTCGCACCGGGCGGCTCCCCGGCGCTTGCTGAACCGCTGAACCTGTCCAGGCCCGGCCACCCGCGCCAGCCCTCCAGGTTCAGGCCTGACCCGGCGTCCCTCCTCGCAAGCCACGGCCTCACGCTTCATCCTCGCCTCCGTATCCGGTGGCTCCGGTACCCCCATCCACCAGTCGCCGGGCTCGAGTACCGCACACAGGTAGGGGCCGCACTGTACCACGCCGTTCGAAAAAGGACTCCCGTGGTCCTCCTATCCCGCCGAGTCGACTATGCCGCGGCCTTTCTCCGAACTCGAGCGCGATGGGATCTGCCGGTCCACCTGGTGCACGAGTGGCACTACCTGGACTCGGCCAACGCTCTCGAGGCAGGACGGGTCGAGGAGGCGCGCCGATATGCGAAGCTCGAGCACACCGTGGCGACGCTCGCGGACGGGCACGTGGCGGTCTCGCCCCGGTTCCCCGAATTCTTGCGCAGGCGCCGGAACCTTCCCGGTCCCATCCAGGTGGTACCCAACGGCGGCCCTGCCCCTGTGGCCTTCCCCTTCCGGACTCCGGGACAAGGTGGACCGGCGAGCCAAGTTCGAAAGCGAATCCGGGTGACCTATGCCGGCCTGTTCCGAAGAACGGCCGACCTGATACCCCTGCTCGAGGCCATTCCTCACCTGCCTCCGGGAGTGGAAGTGTCTGTTCTGGGCGGAGACGACGGCGGGGACCGCCTCCACGAAGTGATTCGAGCCGCGGAGATCCGAGGGCTGACGCCCCGGTTCAAGGTCGCACCGGACGGGCCCGATCCCGGTTTGCCTGTTTGCGCTCCGCCCACCCTCTGCTTCACCGGTCCCCTGTCCCCGGTTGAAGCCCGTGCCCACCTGACTCAGGCCCATGTGGCGGTCGCCTCCTTTGCAGACACGGTGAACATGCGCTGGTTCGCCTCCCCCCTCAAGCTGTTCGAGTACCATGCAGCGGGGTTGCCCGTGGTCAGTACCGACCATCCCACGGTCCGGGAACTCGTGGAGAACGGAAAAAGCGGTATCCTGGTCCCCCCGGGAAATGGACCCGGGCTTGCAAAGGCCGTGGCGGAAGTGCTCGACAACCCCGAACGGGCACACCGGCTGGTCACCGAAGGACTTCGCCTGGCAGCCTCGAGAACATGGCGCAATCGTGGAGAGGAACTGCTTGCCTGCCTCGAACAGGTCTGTAGACTCAGCAAAGGATCGAGACCACGGTGGCCGGGCCTGCGCGGATGAGCCGACGGTCGTCCCCCCGGGGAGCGTGTTTCATGCTGGGTACCATCCTCCGCTACTATCCCACCTATTCGGAGACGTTCGTATACCGGGAGGTGTCGGAACTGCGCCGTCAAGGAGAGGCGTTGCACGTGGTGGCGGTGCGCCACCATCGGTTCGAAGCCCTGGCAGCTCAATCGAAATTGGGTGGAGACCTGGTGGAAGTCCCGCGCCGTCCGTTGTACCTTCCGATCCTGGCCGGCGTGTGGCGCGCCGTGCGGCGACGGCCCCGGCAATGTCTGGAAGCGGTCCGATGGGGCCTGCGCCATCTCAAATTCAAGGAGTGCCTCAAGGCCCTCTGGATGGCGGACCGATTCCAGCGATACGGGGTCGGCCTGCTGCACATTCACTTTGCGGGGGAAGGCGCCGAAATCGCCGAGGTGATCCGCCGGGCAGCGGGCATTCCCTACGGTATCACGATCCATGCTCGAGACCTGTTCGTCCCGCGACCAAGTGTTCCAGACCTGTTCGAGGCGGCCCAGTACCTGGTCTGTATCTCCCGCTTCAACCAGGACTGGATCGCGCGCCGGTATCCTGATCAGGTGGTCGAAAAGTGCCACGTGGTGCACCTCGGGGTACCCACCCGCGCTTTCGAGCCTGCCCCGACCTCCCCTCCTGATGAATTTCGGCTGCTCAGCGTAAGTCGCCTGGTGGAAAAAAAGGGGATCGACACGCTGGTCCGCGCCGTGGCCCGGCTTGTCGCGGAAGGTCGCCACGTGAGCTTGACCGTGGCCGGCGAAGGCCCTCTCCGCAAACACCTGACCCGCCTGGTCCGTCGCCTCGAGCTGTCGGATCAGGTGCACCTGCCCGGGGCAATGACCCAGGACGCGCTGGGGCGACTCTACCAGAGAGGCGTGGGTGCCTTTGCACTGCCTTGCCGGGTGGCAGAAGATGGGGACCGGGATGGGATCCCGGTGGCACTCATGGAGGCCATGGCCCGCGCGGTCCCGGTGGTGTCCACCCCGGTCTCCGGTATCCCGGAGTTGATATCCCACCAGGTGCACGGACTGCTCGTGCCTCCGAATGACGATCAGGCCCTGGCAAACGCCCTGGCCACGCTGATGGACGACCCGATGCTCCGCACCCGGCTTGCCCGCGCCGGGCTGACTCGAGTCCGGGAGGCGTTCGACCTGAGCACGAACGTGGAGAAACTGCGATACCTGCTTGGACAGGTGATGTCCGGCCTCCGGACCCAGCCGGGAGCCGCACTCGACCCGATGAATTCCTCGGAGTATACTGTACGCGAAGGCAACAACAATGTGTCCGGAACCTCGTGAAACACAGCGGGGGTCGTATGGCTGAAGGATATGGGGACTCCAACGCCGGCCTGGTGCTGGGCGGCCTGGCCGGAGCAGCAATCGGCTACATGCGCTGGGGTGAAAAAGGACTCCTGCTCGGCCTGCTCGGCGCTCTGATCGGCGCCATGGCCGAAACCGCTTTCACCGCAGGCAGGTCCGGCCGCAGCAGCCTCCTGCTGGCACTGACGCCCCTCTCCTTTTTTGCACTCGTCGCCTACCTGGTCTACCGGTATTTCCGCTGAGCCTGTGACGTCAAAGCGCCTGCCGTGGTGAACTCTTCCGTTCCCCGGTGGCCGCAATGAACGACTTGCGGTCTTCGGCGTAGGGCAGCGCTGCTTCAGGCGTCACGATGCGCTGCATGACCAGTTCGATCAGGGACTGGTCCATGGTCCGCATGCCGTATTGCTTCCCGGTCTGGATCACACTCTTGATCTGGTAGGTCTTGGCCTCTCGAATGAGGTTGGCGATGGCCGGCGTGACCACCATGATTTCGAATGCCGCCACCCGGCCCGGCCGGTCCGAACGTTTGAGCAATGCCTGGGCGACCACGCCCCGAAGGGACTCTGAGAGCATGGTCCGGATCTGTTCTTGCTGGCCTTCCGGGAAGACCTTGATGAGCCGGTCCAGGGTCTTGGGGGCCGAGTTGGTGTGCAAGGTGCCGAACACCAGGTGCCCGGTCTCAGCAGCGGTCACAGCCAGCTCGATGGTGGTCAGGTCCCGCAACTCGCCCACCAGGATGACGTCCGGGTCCTCTCGCAACGCGGCCTTGAGAGCCGTGGTAAAACTCCTCGTGTGGCTTTCCACTTCCCGTTGATTGATCAGGCTCAGCTTGTTCTTGTGAACGAACTCAATCGGGTCTTCCACCGTGATGATGTGTTCCCGCCGCGTCGCGTTGATGTGGTCGATCATGGCAGCCAGCGTGGTGGACTTGCCGCTCCCGGTGGGACCGGTGACCAGGACCAGGCCGTTCTTGTTGTCTGCAAGCTTCAGAATGGCCTCGGGCAGCCCGAGTTTTCCGGCACTGAGCACTTCGGAAGGAATCAACCGGAAAACCGCGCCGACTCCGTTCCGGTCCTTGAACACGTTGGCCCGGAATCGCCCAACACCCGGAACTTCGTACCCGAAATCAACGTCGCCGGTCTTTTCGAACCGTGCCCGGTGTCCTTCGCTCATGATTTCGTACAGCAGCCCCCGCAGGTACTCATCGGTGAGCGTTTGAAACTTCATGGGGATCATGTCGCCATGAATGCGGAGTATGGGCGGGGCGCTGACGCTCATGTGCAGGTCAGACGCTTTCTGCTCCACCATGAATTTGAAGAAAACGTCAATATTGGCCATCGGATACCTCCGGTTCGTCTTCCACTCGTTCTACCCCTGCAAGCACCTCTCCTCCGGGAGAGAGCCATTTCAGCAGCCGGTCAGCATGCGCTCCGGACAACACCCCCTCGGCCACCAACGCCTTCACCTGCACTTCCGGGGGGGCCATCGGGCCTGCCTTGAGAAGCGGCCCGATCTTCTCCACCGCGCCACCCTCGGCAAGATGTTGCTCGGTCGCACCGTCGAAGAGATACCAGCCGAGCACCGGTACGGCTGCTCCGCCCGCGCCGCTCTTGCCCTCGGGTCGCGGCACGCTGTGGAGGCACAGCACGCCCCGGACCATTTCTGCAATCTCCGCCCCACTCACTCCGTAGCCGCGAAAAACTTGCAGGGCCCGGACGGGATCCCGGGCGGCCACCTGAAGAAGCACGGTGGTATCGGGCATCCCTGCCCGCAGGTGTTCGATCAGTGCAAGGCGTGCCGACGACGGAAACAGTATGAGTTCGGGCTCGAGGGCGAAGAGGGCTGCGATATTTTCCTGAGAATAGGAATCCGGGGTCTTGGGAAACATGGGACCTTCCTGGACGAGCCCCCCGGCGATGACCCGGCCATGGGATTCGAACGCCTCCTGCACGGCATAGGTGAAAGGAGCCCACAGGTGGTCCGAGGCGACTGCCACCAACCAAAGGCCGGGTCCGGAAAGGCCCTGGCGGAACGTGGTCAACCAGGACTCGGGCCAGTCCACATCCTCCCCGGGCAGGGTCACGTTGACCGCTGCGGCCAGGCCCCCACGGGTGTGAGCGAAGGCGACCACGCCACGAAAGGAGCGGAACCGAAAAGGTCCCATGGTGGGTCCCACCACGGTCTTGTGCCCACTCGCTTCTCGCAGCGCGCCCATGATGGCCCGGTAGGTGTCCAGATCGATCTCCGAGGTTTCCCCCGGGTAGCCGCGGAAACGGATCACGGGTCGACCGCGACGGCCGCCGGGGTCGACGATCATTCTGCGGTGTCCGGCGACCCGTGCCCTGGCCAACCAGGTTTCCAGCGGATGGGTCTCCTCCCCCTCCTCTGCGGCCTTGTCATCGGTCTCCTGGCCCTGCATGGACCCGTACAGGGCGTCCAGGGCCTGGAGGATCTCCGAGGTCGGCCCGGCCGCCACGTTGAGCCGGAGTCCGGTGGCGCGTGCGATCTCCTCCAGGCCTTCCTGATTCAGGGGATCGTCGGTCACAACCGTGAGTTCGTCGTCGTTCCAGATGACCGGCAGCACGTGGTGGCGATAGGCGAGTTTCCTGGGAACCACCTTGACGGCCTTGACATCGAAGTAGCCGGGGCGGGTTTCGATCGAGGAAACGCAGGGAAGGTCGAGCTGGTTGGCAAGCCCCCAGGTCAGCTCACGCTCGCTCAGGTGACCGAGTCGTACCAGGATCTCGCCGAGGCGTCCTCGTTCCTTGCGCTGGACCTCGAGGGCCTCGTACAGGGCCTTTTCGCTGATGAGATTGTACTGCAGCAGGATGGAGCCCAGTCTCTCGACCGCACCGCGACGCATGCCCGTCCCTCCTCATTGCTGGAGTCCGCAACTGTGGCATCGGCTCTACCACACACCAGGTTTAGCCAATTCGCCCATCGAGTCGCACCGCCGCCCCTGCCCGCATGGCCCCGCCTCCCTCCGACCTCCATCCGGGTCGAGTCGGCAGCCGCACCGCTTCACATCGACAACGCCCGCAACACCTCCGGAACCGACTGGTTCAGCTTGAGCAGGACCAGGCCGGGCCGCACCGCGCGGCCGCTCACGCAGGCCAACATCGCCTCCCGGCCCACAGGTACCACGGCGAGAAATCGAGTCACACCGTGAACGGTCATCGTGCGCCAGGCGCCCACCGGGAGAGAGCCGGCAATGGTTTCGGCCAACGCGGCAAGGGAAACGACCATGGTCCCCAGAGCGTCGGCAGGGACATCCGGAGAGCCGGCAGCAGCCAGCACCTCACCGTTCCGATCGACCACCGCCGAGGCCTCGAGGGCGTGGACCGCGACGTGCAAAGACTGCAGCGCTGCGGACAGGCGCTGCTTCCCCGGAGGAGACAGCGGGGCGCGTGGAGAAGGAGTCATCACCGCGCCGCCACCACGGTCGCGACCCCTGGGGTCCGTACCGGCCACCGCTGTGGCCTGTTCCCCTCCCCCCGGCCCCCGTCTCACCGCGCGAGCCAGCCGGGCCGCCAGTCGCCGACACTCGATCATGACCGCGCCGAGTCGTACCGGACCATGGGCATGGCAAAACAACTGCAACTCGTCCGTGACGCTCCAGACCACCACCACGCCACGTTCGAATGCCTGGCCGATTCCCTGGACCCCACCAGGCATGGCACGCCGACCCGCCCCGGCCGCCAGTTCGTGCGCCAGGCCTCCCCACATCGCAAACCGACGCCGCCGGCCACCGCCGGACCCCACGGTGGACGCCACCACCCCTCCGTCCGACGTCTGAAGCTGCCAGTCCCCAGCCACCCGCCCCCGAGCTTCCTGCAGCAGGTCCGCGAACGAGCGACCCTCGGCCACCTGGCCGCGTCGCACCAGGTAGGCCAGTACGCTGCCCCGGGTCGGCGTCAATTCCGGTCCGGTGGCTCCAGCCAACTCGAACGTGGTGGGCAAGGGGGTCAGATCGATGTTGGGTTCATCCGGCAATCCGTTCAGTTCGTCACACACGAGGATTTCGACATCATCGTCCTCCTCCCATCTGGGGGGCGGTGGTTCCAGGACCAGGTGCGGCTCCCCTGGACCGGTCCCAACAAGGTCCTCCGAACCGGCTCCGCCGCGTGCCCCCGGCCCGGATTCCGATTCCCGCCCCCCCCGGTCGGCGCGGCTCACAACCCTCGAGGACCGGGCTGGAACCCTGGTGGCTCGTACCGGGAAGGGATTCAGCCTTCCCCGGTCCACCAACTCGATGGAGGCGGCAATCTCCCGCCACTGTTTCTTCGAAACCGTTCTGGCCCGACCAACCCGGCCAGGCGATTCGGCGGAAAACTCATACTCGGCTCGAGACCAGAGCATGATCTCCATCAGCACGTCACCACCTCTCAGCTCCCCCCATGCCGCA
Organism: uncultured Gammaproteobacteria bacterium; assembly: GCA_964418585.1. Classification (GTDB taxonomy): domain Bacteria; phylum Myxococcota_A; class UBA796; order JAJRTE01; family JAJRTE01; genus JAJRTE01. The sequence goes on from CAYQMG010000048.1 coordinate 31,865, forward strand.
TGAACGAGATCGCCCTCGAGAAACAGAGCCTCCGCCCACGTGTCTTCCGGAGACCGCCGGATACGGAGCAGCCCGGTAAGACGAAACGCTCGAATCAACCCGAGAAGATCGTGTTGGTCCAGAAATGTGAGGTCCGCGCGAAAGGTCCGGGACTTGCCCAGTGCATGAATGCGGTCCAGACGGGTGAACAAGGGTCCCAACCAGGCGGCCAACTGCCTTCGGGTAAAAGGCTTGCGGAGCAGTGCGACCGGGTCGAGGCGGATGCCCCGATCGACCTCGAGCGGGTGTCCGCGACGACCCACGAACATGAACGGCACGTGCGCAGCATTCGCGTCGGCCCGGACCGAGCGGAACAGGGCCACCCCACCACCTCGAGGCAGGTTGATGTCCGCGACAACCACGTCGGGCGTGTCTCGCCGAATGTCGGCCAACGCCTGCTCCACATTCGAGAATCCCGCCCCCCGATGTCCAGATTCATCCAGATAGCGAACGACCTTGCGACGGAAGGCCGGCTCACCGTCCACCACCACCACGCGGCGGCTTCGCTTGATCGTGCCTGTTGACATGCTCATGACCTGCCGGACACTCCGTTGGATGACCCATGCCCGCTCGAAGCGGGCCGGGCGACCGTGTTCGCCTCGTGCCTGGGTATGGTAAATGAAAAGGTGCTCCCCGCCCCGGGTTCGCTCTCCACGCCCATACGCCCGCCACAACGCTCCACGATGTCCCGGCTGATGGCCAGCCCCAACCCCGTTCCCCGACCCGTACGCCCACCCGGCCTCGCAAGCTGCTGGAACGGCTCAAACACCCGCGGCAGATCTCCCGCCGGGATGCCCGGCCCCTGATCCTCCACTTCCACCCGGATCCACCGTTCCCCCTCCACCGCCGCACGGACCACGACCTCTCCCCCGCTCTGCGTGAACTTGATGGCGTTGGAAAGCAGGTTGATCGCCACCTGGTGGATACGTTCCGGATCACCGTAACATTCGGGAAGATCCTCCGGAATCTCCACACGTACACCGATCCCGTCACGCTCCCCAATGGCCAGCACCTCCTCCACCGCACGCTTCAACAAGGGTCCGAGCTGAAAACGAACCTTGCGCAAGGCCAGCCCCTCTCCCTCGATCCGGGAATAGTCCAATACATCGTTCACCAATCGGATGAGTCGGTCGGTGTTTCGGATCGAAATGTCCAGCAATTGAAGACAGTTCTCCGGCAGAATGTGTCCAGCACGCTTCAAAACCAGCTCCAACGCGCCTCGAATCGAGGTGAGGGGGGTGCGCAGTTCGTGAGAGACGACCGTGACCAGCCGTCCCTTGATGTCGCTCATGCGCTTCAGTTCTTCGTTGGCGCGGCGGAGCCGATCCTGGGCGTCCTTGAGCCGAAGCTGAGTTCGAACTCGAGCCAACAACTCTTCGAGAATGATGGGCTTCGCCAGGTAGTCGTTGGCCCCCAAGTCCAGTCCCTGCGCGATGTCCTGACTCTGTCCCTTGGCACTCACCACGATGATCGGGAGGTCCTCGAACCGGGAATCCTCACGCAGCTTCCGCGTGACGGCAAAACCGTCCATCCCGGGCATCATGATGTCCAACAACACCAGGTCGGGGGGGGCCTCCTCGATGCGCTTCAAGGCTTCCACCCCGTCCGAGGCAGAAGAAACCTCGTACCGTTCGTGCGTCAGGAGCTTGGTTAGTATGGCTGTGCTGTTCGGGTCGTCTTCGACAATCAGGATCCTGGCCATGCGCTTCTCTTCCGAAGGGAATCCCGTTCCGGCCCGGCTCCGGGCCGTCGAGCAGATTCAGGCTACCACCCAGGACAGGGAGTGTCAAATGAACGCCTGGATGAATCCGGGTCCCATTCGACCCCGCAGAGCCAAAGAAGGGGCCGCTCCGCGGAGGGCCGCCCCGCCGCAGCCGTGCTGCCGGGTCGCGGGACTTGCTCGAAGCGCGAAACTGCGGGATGGCGTCCAGAACACGGCGCCCGTGCGCGTCGGGTGTGATTCATGGACTGGGCCTGCTGGACGACCCCGGGTTGAGCCGAAGTCGACGCGGGGGCGGTGGACCGGTCCAGAGTCGGCCGAGCCCCACCGGTTCGATGGGACGGTCCGTCGTCATCCTCGAGTGCCCGCGGAACCCGTCTTCAGTATCCGTTCGTGGTGTGCCCCGCGTCACCGGGGATGTGATACGGCCCGGATGGACAATCCACCCCGAGGCCACGCTGCCCTCTTTCGGCGCACACGGATCACGGGCGGCCCCCGCCCGGATCCCGGAACGGCCAGGAAAGAAAAAATTCTGCGGGCGTGGTCGGTTCAGTGGCCTGCATGCGGATGCTATACTGAACAACACCACGCAACGAGGCCCTCCAGGGGCTGTGAGCCGGGGCGACCGGGGGAATCCGGTCGATACGCCAACAAGGAGGACGAAGGGGTGAAACCGCACATTCTGGTGGTGGACGACGACCAGTACAGCCGGGAGTTGACGACCAAGTTGCTCAAGGCGGACGGGTATGCGGTCTCGGGAGCAACCAATGGCGAGGAGGCCTTGCAAAGGGTGGCTCGCGACCTACCTGATCTCGTTCTGATGGACCTGAGCCTTCCGGTGCTCGATGGGTGGGAAACGGCCCGCCGCATCAAGGCCCAGACCAGCGGGACATCAATTCCCATCATCGCCCTGACAGCGCACGCCATGCGAGGGGACCGTCAACGCGCCATCGACTGCGGCTGCGACGAATACGTGGCCAAACCCCTCGATTATGCCCTGCTCAGGGCAAAGATCGACGCCATGCTCGGCAGGGAACCAGGCGCCTGCGGATGACCAGGGGGCGCCGAATCACCTCAGCTTCCCGGCCGACGGGTCACGCAAGAAGCCGGATCAACATCCGCCGCGCCACCTCGTGCGCGTCGATTCGCAACGTGCCGTTCATGTACTGCTCCCGCAGTACCTCCACACGCGCTGCGCGGTGCTCACTCCTGGGCTCCTCACTCGCCCCCCCTTGCCCCCCCATCGACACCAGCGGGGAGCGACCTTGTTTCGACGTGGTACCAGGTGGTCGCAACAGACGCAACGTCATAGTCCCTCCACTCAAACCGTCCACCCCTGCTTCGGACAAGTCCCGCGTCAGCACCCCTTTCGCCAGGAAACGGGTACTTGCGCTCCATCCCTCCGGACGGCTCCACGCACAACCTGCACCGGCCGTCCGCACTCCGGCTCCATCTCAAAGAAAAGAACCGAACTTGTCGGTCATGCAAACATCTTCGACACCTTGCGCTTCAGCATGCCCAGCGCCTTGGTGTGGATCTGAGACACCCGCGACTCCGTCACTCCGAGAATCCGTCCGATCTCCTTCTGGGAAAGCTCCTGATAGTAATAGAGGTAAACCGTGATCCGCTCCCGGTGAGGCAGTTCGCTGATCGCCTTCGCCAAGATGCCCTCCAGCTCCTGAACCCTCAACAGGGCGTCCGGCTCCGGACTGTCTCCTTTCAACGCTTCCAACAAGTCTCGATGTTCGTCGTCATGAACCCCGAGATCCTCAAAACTCAGGAAATTCCCCGTCTGCGAACGACCCGTCACCTGATGATACGTCTCCAGATTGATCCCCAACGCATCCGCGACTTCCCGGTCGCTCACACCCGGTCCCCGCTCACGCTCCAGCTTCCGCCGAACCTTGTTGATCCGCTCAAACTTCTTGCGCGTCGAACGCGGAACCCAGTCGTTGCTCCGAAGCTCATCCAGTATCTCCCCCCGAATCCGAAGCTCCGCATAGCTCCGGAATGGCTTCCCATACGCCGAACTGAATCGCTCCGCCGCATCCATCAGCCCAATCACACCCACATTCACCAGATCATCCAACTCCACGTTGGCAGGACAGCGCGCAATGATCGACCCAGCGATGGATTTCACCAGGGGGAGATAGGCCTCGATCACCTCCTGGAGAGACATTTCTTCCACATTCTTGTGTGCCCTGGTGCCCACCCGCGTCCTCATGATTCCGTCTCCCCTCAAGCTATGTAAACCCGGTTCCCCGGGACGATAACGGCATTTCTCCGACCCTCTCCGCCGGGCGCCCCACCTCACCCCGGTCGCCCGGAAGCACCAAGGCTGCACCCCGTGGGTCGGGAGGCGACGCAACAACTGCGAGGTCCTCTGCCCTGGACCTGGCCCGGTCTGGGTCCCCACCCTTGTGTGAGTAATCGGTATATTTCATGAAACGATTAGAAAAATATACCCCGGGGTTCAGCGCGCCCCGGGTAGACAGACACCCTGCCCCGCCGACTCCTCCGCCTCACAATCCGTCCGGCAGGCTCATCCGGGGGAAATCAGGCCGGAATCCCGGGACCCCGGTGGGGTCCGGACTGGGGTGTGGGTCGTTCGAACGAATGGGCAGCGACGGCTGTCATGCCCTGGCCATCGGGGACCTGGGGCTCCTGGACCTGGCTGGCGCGGGTGTGCTGGAAGTTTGTCGGCCGGTCGCCCGGGAGGGTGTCGGCCCTGTGCAGCAGCGCAGTATCGGAGTCGCTCTGTGCGAACTTTTCGGCTCGAGGGGCGATACGTTTCAAGTAAGTGGGCAAGGTTCGCTCGCTGCGCCACGAACGTTGCCACCGGGCGATGTCGGTGACCAGGTCCCATGCGCTGTGGTAACGGTCCCTGGGGTCGAACGCGAGGAGGCGCTGCAAGATGATGTCGAGTCCTGGTGCAGCGATTCTGGGTGCGAGGATCTCCATCTGGATGGCGATCTGTTTTTGGCGGTCGAGCGCGGCGGGGGGAGGGAGGTCGACGGGTTCGAGGAGTGGGGAGCCCTGGAGGGCCTCACACATGATGAGCCCGAGGGAGTAGAGGTCGGAGGCGGGCGTGAGGCGGTCGTCGCCGCGGTTCTGCTCGGGTGAGCGGTAGCCTCGCGTGCCCTGGCGGACCCAGAGGTGGTCGTGTGTTTCACGTTGTGGTCGGGCGAGTCCCAGGTCCAGCAATTTGACGAGGCCGTCTCTGGTCACGATGATGTTGGAAGGCTTGACATCCTGATGTACGACCTTGAGGGGGGTACCATCGGCGCCACACACCTCGTGAATCGCGATCAAGCCCTCGCCGACCTGGCGCACGATCTCGGCGACCGGTTCGGACGGCATGCCGTGTTCTGCCGCGGCGCGGATGAGGTGGTCCAATCTCAGGCCGTCGACATACTCCATCACGACGACGGGTTCGCCGCTGTCGTCCGTGACGGCGAGTATTTGTACGACATGAGGACTTTTGACGAGCATGCCGATTTCGGCCTCGGTGAGCAGACTGTCGAGGAACACGGGGTCGCGGTGGATCAATCCCCTTCTGAGCCGTTTGGCCACGACGAGGTCTCCTCGAGCGGGGTCCCGGACGAGCCAGGTTTCGGAGAAGCCGCCGCCGCCGAGTCGAGCCACCACATCGTACTGTCCGATGCGGGCAGGGTGCAACGCTTGCATGGACGTTTCGCTCCATCGAATAGCAGAACGCGCCGTATGGCATCATAGATCAGGCTGTCATTGATGGCAAGCAAAACGCCGGAGCGAAGCGGCGGATGTGTCACTCGCGAGAGATCCAGCTTTTCTGGAAGAAGCTCCAGGTGCCGCGCCAATCCTGGCCGTTTCTCAATTCGATGAGCACCACGTCGCGCTGGCCCAGTTCTTCGGATCGGAGGATGAGTTGGTGTTGGCCGGCGGGAATGTTTTCGAAGGTGACCGGTGAGGTCTGGACGTTGACGCCGTTCAGGATGACCTGGGCGCCGGGAGGACTGGTCTCGATGGTGAGACTGCCACTGCCGTAGGTTCTCCGGCCCTTGAACGGGACGAGTTTTTCGGGTGGCAGACGCGGCACGTCGCCGGTGTCGGCCGGTTGGGCATTGCTGGACGCGCCCGGTTCGGTCTCGCGCAAGCCGCGAAATCCGTCCAGCGATGGGGGCGATGGGGGCGACGGGGCCTCGGGGTTGTTTTTTTCCGCGGAAGCGAGCATCTGCCGCAGGGAATCGGTTCCCTGTCCGGACGCGGCCGGGGCTGCCTGTCGGGAAGTTACGGCAAGCGGTTGGGCTCGAGGCGGGGTGTCGGCCGGTCCGAATCCGAGGGAATCGCGAAGCAGGTAGAGTCCAACGACCACGAACAGGAGGGCGACCACGGTTCCGGAGAGGATGGCCACCTGGTGCCGAACCCAGAATGGCGGTGTACTCGAGTGCTGGGGTTCAGGGGGCGGTGTTGGCGGCACGGGCAGTTTCCCCGTGGGGTCATCGAGCAGGGCCCCGGGAGGCGGGGTGTGGTCCGCAGGGGCCGAGAAGGCCGGATCTGCAAGGTTCACCGGGGCGGCAGGACGGGCGGACGGCTCCGCCTCGAGCTTTTGAGGGGGCGGCACGAACGCGGAATCGCCTGTTCCGACCCCCAGAACGATGCTCTTGGGGACCAGCGACGACTCGGCCGCAGCCTTGATGGCCTCCTCGTCCAGGGGTTTTTCCTCCGGCTCCTCCGGCTCCTCTCCCCGGAAACGGGAAATCAGCTCCGCAACGTACTTCCGGAAATCAATGGTGTGACCCGTGCCCCACGCCCACCGAAGCAGGTCGGCCCCGGCCTCGCGGATGGTCGGATAGCGTTCCTCCGGATCGTAGGCGAGCATCCGGGCGAGCACCTCGTCGAGTCCTCCGCCCGGCAGTTCCTCCAGGTCCTGGAGATGGCCGGGAAGCTCACGCCGCGCCCAGTCCAGCCGCCCCTCTCGATCCTTCGGAGGTGGGGACTGGAACGGCACCGTTCCCTCCCGCGCTTCTTTTTCCAGCACATCGTCGAGCCGCTCCAGGGACCGGTCGCCCCCGGATGGGGCCTCGGCCTCCCGCGCGAACCGCTTCTCCGCCAGGCGCGCGAGAGCCTCCAGCGCGGAGAGGAACGGGATACCGCAAAGGAGTTCGAACACGAGGACCCCGACCGCGTACTGGTCCGAGGCGGGGGTGAGTTCCGGGTCGGCGCGCACCTGCTCCGGGGCGAGGTACGTGGGGTCGTCGAAGGCGAGCTTGACGCCTCCCCGCCCCTGGATCTTGGAGCGCGTGACGCCCAGGTCGAGCAGCTTTACGTCCCCTCGCTTGTTGATGGCCACGTTGGTCGGCCGCACGCTCTGGTGTACGATGCCCAGGGGATTGCCGTCCTCGTCCGTGGCGTCATGAAGGGCGGCCAGTCCTTCGCAAAGTTGGCGGGCCACCTCGGCCAACACGGCAGGCTCCACTCGTCCATCGGCCGCGCTGGCCAGGTCGGTGAGAGAGATACCGTCCACGAACTCCATGATCAGGTAGGGGACCCCCTCCTGCACGATCACGTCGTAGGTCTGCACCACGTTGGGGTGGCTGATCCGTCGCCCCACCTCCCCTTCGGCGACGAAGCCTCGAGCATACAGTGGGTCCCTGGCCTGAAGTTCGGGCCGAAGCCTCTTGATGGCGACCCGATCCCCCTTGAAGCTCGGACTGGTGTCCTCGCCGAGGTAGACTTCGGCGAGTTCGTCCGTTTCAAGGTGCTTCAGGACTCGATACAGCCCCACCTGGGCGGGCATCGACGTTTCAACGACCATTCACCAACCTCAACCAGTTCCTGTAGTGGAGAAAAGCCAATGGGCCGTCGATGGCTCATCGATTGTAATGTATGATACCCCAAAACAGCCCCGGGTGCGACCGCGTTGAGGCACCCCTGCATGGACGAAGCCCGGATGTCCTTGAAACACCAGGTAACGCTCTTTTTCGCCGGCACGCTCGTGATCCTGATGTCCATCACCGCTCTGGCGGTGCGTCACGTGGCCGAACTCACGGTACGCGCGGACATCACGGAACGGCTGGACGACGCTGCAGCAGACACCCGTGAGGCCCTGGCGCGAGAAATCGGCCGGCGGGGCTACTTGACGCTCACCAACGCGGCGGCGGTGGTTCGGAGTGCTCTGTCGTCTCATGCAGGGGTGACCCACCTGGACCTGACCTACTGGATCGGGAACCAGGCCCGCGGCTTCGCCCTCACCCTCACCCCCTCCGGTCCGCTCTACCGCGAACTGGATCTGCGCCGCAAGATCAGGGTGCCCGAGGGGACGCTCCGCCGGGAATACTGGCTCAAGGCCGGGCTGGGTGTCACCGTGCGCCTCGGACTGGGGGCCTCCCTGGTCGAGGCCGACCGGCTGGCCGACAAGCTCTCCCGTATTTTCATCATGGCAGCCGGCTCCGGGCTCATCCTGCTCGTGGGGACGATCTACGCCCTGGCGCACCGTTTCGTATCTGCACCACTCGACGAACTCTGGCAACTCACCCGCCAGGTGGCTCGAGGCGAACTCGAGGGGGCGCCAGCGAGCCGACTCCTGCGCCGGAACGACGAAATCGGCGTCCTGGCGCGCTCTTTCCAGGAAATGATGGCGGCCCTGAAAAAGGCTCGAGACGAAAACCAGCGCCTCCTGCTTCGGTCCCAACGCTTCAATCGGGAACTCGAGACCCGGATCAAGGAGGCCACGACTGCCCTGGCGGACAAGAACCAGGCGCTCATCGACGCACGTCAAGAGGTGGCCCGCCACGAACGACTGGCCGCCCTCGGTCAGCTTGCTGGAAACATCGCCCACGAACTCGGTACTCCGCTCAGCACGCTCTCCGGATACCTTCAGCTCACCCTGGCCGATCCGGGCCTGACCGAGGATCAACGAAGCGCCCTCCAGATCGCGGCCAACGAGGCGGAACGGATGACCCGTATCATCCGAAGGTTTCTCGACTCCACTCGAGGCCTGAAACCTGCGCCCGAACCGGTGGACCTGGAGCACCTTTTCACCAACGTGGTCGAACTCGTGCAACCTCCAGGCACAGCCCGGCCCCTCAGCACCCGGTTCGAGATCGCCCCCGAGGCACGGACCTGGGTCACCGACCCCGGACTGCTCCGACAGGTGCTCATCAACCTCACCACCAACGCACGAGACGCTTCGGGGCGCCAGGGTACGATCACCTTCCGCGCCGGTCGCGCCGGGGACAGGCTTCTCATCGAAGTGGAGGACGAGGGCCCCGGGGTACCGGAAGACAAGCGCGAGGCGATCTTCGAGCCGTTCTACACCACCAAGCAGGCGGGACGAGGCACCGGTCTGGGGCTTGCCATCAGCCGGGAAATCGCCCGGGCGCTCAAGGGTACCCTGGAAGCGGGAACCGCGCGAAGCGGAACCGGTGCACGGTTCACCCTCACGCTCCCGGCCCTGGAAGCTCCGGCAGCGAGCGAACAGGTATGATGAGAACGGGCCATGAGCGCCGGGCTTCCCGGGCGCCCCCCTCCTCCGCCACACACCCCCCTGGACAGCGCGCCCCGGTTGGGTCAGAATAGCCGGCGAATCAGACCGTCTCACCCGCAGCCGGAGGTACCGCTCCCATGGCCAGGTCCACCCCTTCTCCTCGAGTGCTCGTCGTGGACGACGACCGGGCGGCTCGAGACCTGCTCCAACGCATCCTGAGCGGATGCGGCTACGAGGTCACGAGCGCAAGCAGCGGCGACGAGGCCGTGGCGCTTGTGGAACCGGACCGATTCGACCTGGTGGTGAGCGACATTCGGATGGGCCACGGTGACGGATTCCAGGTACTCGCCGCAACCCGGGAAAAGGCTCCGGACACGCCCGTGGTTCTGCTCACGGCCTTTGGAGACATCGACGGGGCCATGGAAGCGATCCGGAAAGGCGCCTATGACTACCTGTCCAAGCCCTACCAGGTGGAAGGACTCAAGCAGGTGTGTGAACGGGCCATCACCCAACGCCGGCTGGCCCGGGAAAACCGGCTGCTCAAACGCTCCCTGCGGGAGAAGTACCACATCGCCAGCATCGTGGGCCGGTCCCCCAAAATGCTCGAGGTTTACAAGATGGTGGCCCGTATCGCTCCATCCAACGTACCCATCCTGATCTCGGGCGAATCCGGCACAGGAAAGGAACTGGTGGCTCGAGCCGTCCATGCGGAGAGTGCCCGGGCGGATCGCCCGTTCATCGCAGTGAACTGCGGGGCCCTGGCCGAGGGGGTCCTGGAAAGCGAATTGTTCGGGCACGAAAAGGGCGCCTTCACCGGGGCGGTTTCGTCCCGTCCCGGCCTGTTCGAGGAGGCGAACGGGGGCACCCTGTTTCTGGACGAAATCCATGCCATCGGCGGCAAGATGCAGACGCAACTTCTTCGGGTCCTCCAGGAAGGGGAAGTGCGACGGGTCGGGGCCAACCGGACACAATGGGTGGACGTGCGGGTCCTGTCCGCCACCAACGAAGATCTCAAGTCCATGGTGGAACAGGGCACGTTCCGCGAAGACCTTTTCTATCGGCTCAACGTGGTCACCATCCATCTCCCCCCCCTTCGAGAACGCCGGGAAGACATCCCGCTGCTGGTCGAACACTTCCTTGCCAGGCACGAACGGGAAAATGGGATGTCCGTGGTCGTGGCACCCGAAACCATGGACCGCCTGGTGGCCTATGACTGGCCTGGAAACGTGCGAGAACTGGAGAACACCGTGGCCCGCGCCGTGGTCCTTTGCCACGGCGGCGTGGTGTTGCCCTCGGACCTGCCTTCCGCCATCGGCGGCAAACCCGAACTGTCCCCCGCCGGAGACAGCATGATCTCAGACCGTCCCACGCTCGAGGAACTCAACCGCCGATACGCTCGCTGGGTCCTCGAAGAAGAAGGCGGAAACAAATCCCGGACCGCGGCAATCCTGGGGATCGACCGCAAGACGCTCTACCGTCTGCTCAGTGACGAGTGACCTTCACTCAGGCAACGGTCCTTCACAACGGAACCCATCAAGCAGGAGCACCATGTCGAACAACCCGGACAAAACGATGGCGGTCAAGGCGCCCAACCCGGCCACGACCATCCCCCACCCGGGGGACACCCTGCCCGACCGACTCGTCCGGCTCGCGATCGAGACGGCACACCTCAAGCACCTCTTCCGCCAAGGATGGCTGCAACGCGCCGTGCCGGAACCCCGATGCGAAACCGTGGCCGAACACATCTTCTCCGTCACACTCCTCGCCTTGCTCCTGGTGGACCACCTCAGACCCGACCTGGACCGCACCCGCGTGCTGGAATTGGCCTTGATCCACGACCTGGGAGAGATTCACGCCGGGGACATCACCCCGGCGCACCAGGTGGCCTCGAGCGAAAAGGCTCGGCTCGAACGGGACGCTCTGCACCGCCTGCTCGACCCTCTGCCCCAGGGCCAACGCTACCTGGACCTCTGGGAAGAGTTGGAACGCCAATCCACCCCCGAGGCACGATTCGTCCGCGAGGTGGACCGGCTCGAAATGGCTGTCCAGGCCCTGATCTATGAACAACAGCTCGATACGCCCGTGGACGATTTCTTTCAATCCGCCGCGGCCGCAGTGCAATCTCCAACATTGCAACCGCTCCTGGCGCGGCTCCAGGCCCTCCGGCGCAGGGGCCACGCAGCAGGAGGCTCTCCGTGATTCGCTGGTCTCGTGCACTCATCCCGGGCCTGACCCTGGCCGGAATACTCCTCTCCTTCGCCTTGCTTCGACTGGACGCCTGCATCCAGGCACACGGCGGCTCCACAAACCGCTCCCGATCCCAGAACCAGCACGACGGGCATGCTTCCCCCACCCGTATCGTGCCGGGGAGCCCCGCCCTCACCGAAATCGTCTTCGCCCTGGGCCAGGGACACCGGGTTGCAGCCGTGGGCGACGACGCCCACTTCCCCCCCCAGATCTCCTCCATCCCGCGCGTGGGGAGCCTCTACAATCCAAACCTGGAACGGCTGGCCTTGCTCCACCCAGACCTGATCCTGGTCCAGGGACGCAACGAACCTCTCCGACAGTGGGCCGCGCGCGAAGGCGTGGACTTCTTCTCCATCGGGCCGCTCGATTCCTTGCACGACCTGGAACGGGCGATCATGACCGTGGGCGACCGGCTCCAGGCGCGCGCTGCTGCGCTCACACTCCGCGACACACTGAAATCTCGACTCGACCAGGTGCGCCAGGCCGTTCGCCACACCCGGAAGATCCCGGTGTTCGTCACCTTCGGGCGAACCCCCGGCAATCTGAACACGCTCTACACCTGCGGCCCGGGCTCGTTCCTGGACGACCTGATCGAGGTTGCAGGGGGCCACAACGTGTTCCACGATGCCACAGGCGCATGGCCGGTCATCTCAAAGGAAACCCTGCTCAGACGCGAACCAGAGGTGATCCTGGAACTCCATGCTTCCGAACTGCTCGAGGACACCCGGCGCAGGCTCGATCAGGACTGGGCATCCTTGCCCTCGCTGCCTGCCGTGGTGCACCACAGGATTCACCACCTTGCAGGCGATGTGTACCAGGTTCCGGGGCCTCGAGTCCCGGAGGTCGCCCTGGCGTTCGCCCGGGCCCTGCATCCGGAGTCGTTTGCCAATGACGAGTGAATGGACACTCGAGTTGATCGACGTGGCGCACACCTATCCCGAGGGTGACTGGCGCCTGGAGGTACCGCGTTTCGGGATTCGGAAAGGGGAGATGGTGGGGATCGTCGGCCCCAACGGATCCGGGAAGAGCACGTTGCTCAAGATCTGCGCCGGTGTGCTGACCCCGGAGCGGGGCCGCGTGCTCCAGGACGGGACGCCCTTGAGGGTTCTCGAACGACGGGCGATCGCCCGTCGAATCGGCTATCTTCCCCAGAGTGTGACGCCCATGTTCGATTTCGTGGTGGAGGACGTGGTGCGCATGGGCCGATACGCGCACCTCGAGGGATTGGGGGGCACCGGGGCTCGAGACGAGGCCGTGGTGGCCGCGACCTTGCAATCTGCGGAACTGGCGGGACTGAAGACCCGTCGGCTCTCGAGCCTGTCCGGGGGGGAGGTCAAGCGGGTTCTGCTCGCATCGGTCCTGGCCCAGGAGCCTCGAGTCTTGCTGCTGGATGAACCCACCGCCGCCCTGGACCTGGAACATCAGGTGCGCTTGCACCGACTCCTGACCGGACTGGCGGAGCAGGGCATCGGGGTGGTGTCGGTGACCCACGACCTCAATCTGGCCTCCTTGTTCTTCGATCGATTGGTCCTGGTCCAGAACGGCCGCATCATCGACGACGGCGCCCCGGACGCGGTCTTGACTCAGGATGCCATGGACCGGCTCTACGGCCGACAGGTGATGGTTCATCCACACCCGTCACTGCCACGGCCGATGGTGCTCCCGCGCCCTTGATTCGCTGGAGGCTCCGTGAGGTATCGACTCGCGCCCTACATCGTCTTCTTTCTCGCCGTGCTCGCCCTGGCACCCTGGATCGGACCGGAGACCGTGTCACCCACGGCAGTCTCGGCCTGGTTGACAGGGTCAGGAGATCCAGCGGGACACATCTTCTTCTCCCTCCGGATCCCCCGGGTCCTGCTCGGCCTGGTCGCCGGGGGCACACTCGCCGTCTCGGGCGCAGCGCTCCAGGTACTCTTCCGGAACCCACTGGTGGAGCCCTACACACTGGGAATCACCGGGGGAGCCTCACTCGGCGCCTTCCTCACCATCGCGTTCCCAGTGCTGGCCGTGGGATGGGGACCGCTGGACGCCACCCAACTGTTCGCGCTCTCCGGCGCGGGCGTGACCCTCTGGCTCGTCTACCGCATGGCCGCCGGACGTTCAGGCATGGCGCTCCAGACCCTGCTCCTGGCAGGCGTCTCGGTCAGTGTGGTCTGCATGGGCGCCATCGTCCTGCTCACCTACCTCACGTCCCCTCACAAACTGATGGTGTTTCAACGGTGGGTCATGGGTGGGCTGGGCACCGTTGGATTCGCAGACCTGGCCTCGATGGCGCCCGTGCTCCTCCCGGCGCTCGGCACGGTGCTCCTGCATGGGCGGGACCTCACCCACCTCGCCCTCGGTGATGAACTGGCCCTGGGGCACGGCGTGGACGTGGGTGCCGTGCAACGACGGGTGTTCCTGGGGGCAGGCCTGGCCACCGCGGCCGTGGTGGGGGCTGCCGGTCCCATCGCCTTTGTCGGCCTGATCATCCCTCACGCGGTCAGACGACTGACCGGAGTGGACCAGCGGGTGGTGCTCCCCGCTTCCTTTCTCCTCGGCGGCGGCGTGCTGGCCCTGTGCGATTGCATCGCCCGAACCCTGCTCGCCCCGTCTGAACTCCCGGTTGGAATCATCACCTCTGTGGCCGGTGGCCCACTCTTCATCTACCTCCTGCTCCGCAACCGATGACCCCCCACCCCCAACCGTCAGGCAACCGCCTCCAGCACTGCAGCGCCCGCCTGCCCACCGGCTGCACAAAGCCCGAGCAGAGCCGTGGCCCTTCCGGAACGCACAAGCTCGTTGGCCATGGTGATCAGCATGCGCCCTCCGGTCGCTGCGAATGGGTGCCCCAAGGCAACGGAGCCTCCATGAACATTGACATCCTCGGGACGGATGGCGCCGAACGCCCGCTCCATGCCCGCCCACTCGCGACAGAACCGGTCGCTGCCCATGGCCTTGAGTACGCAAAGCACCTGGGCTGCGAACGCCTCGTGGATGTCGATGAGGTCCACGTCCTCGAGGGTCATGCCTGCGCGCCGCACCGCTTCGGGCATGGCGATGGCCGGGCCGATCAACAACTGGTCGGCAGGGTCGACGGCGCTGTAGAACCAGCTTCGGAACGCCGCCAGGGGTCGGAATCCAAGGGCTCGAGCCTTTTCCTCGCTCATCAGCAGCAAGGCAGCCGCCCCGTCGGTCAGGGCGCTCGAGTTGCCTGCGGTGAGTGTGCCGTCCCGCTTGAATGCGGGGCGGAGTCTGGAGAGTTTCTCCACCGAGGTGTCACCTCGCACGATGTCGTCCCGCAGGATGCGCCTGCCGCCCGGGGCTTCCACGGGGACGATCTCGGCGGGCAAGATACCCTCTGCGTAGGCCTTGGCAGCGCGCATGTGGGACTGTACGGCGAACGCATCCTGGGCCTCCCGGGAGATGCCCCACCGGGCGGCCATGCGTTCGGCGGCCTCGCCCATGAGTTCGCCCGTGGTGCGCTCGCGCACGCTGGGTTGCCGGGGCACCAGGTCCCGGGCCGGGTTGATGGACGCCAGCAGCTTGAAATAGTCGACCACCGTGGACTTGCTGCTCATCACCACCGGCGCCATCTTGTGGACCAGGCTTTGGGGCATCTTGACCTCGGCATTGCTGGTCGAATCCCCACCGCCGGCGATGATCACCTCTGCGTCACCTCGCTCGATGGCCGCTGCGGCCAAGGTGACTGAAAGCAGGCTCGATGTGCACGCTCTCGTCACGGTCATGGCCTCGACGCTGCGAGGCAGGCCCAGGTCGAGCACGATCTCGCGGCCCACGTTCGGGGCGTCTCCCGGCAGGATCACGCCTCCCCAGAACAGGCTGTCGATCTCGCGCCAGGGCACCCTGAACCGGTCCAACAGCCCCCTGACTGCGGCCACCCCGAGTGCGATGGCGTCCAACCGGGTGAACGCGCCGAATGCGCGAAGGAACGGCGTGCGCACGCCCCCCACGATGACCGCCCGGCGCTTCGGCCTTTTCGTGTTCCTCGCTCCCATGACTGCTCCTCTCCTCGACGCTCGACCTGGCCCCGGCCCTCGTGGAAACCGGCGCCAGGCCGGAACAGGGGTTGGGTGGACCTGGGCGTCACGCGCCCACGTAACTGCCTCCGCAAATCCGCAACACCTCGCCCGAAAGTCCGGAGGCTCCCGGGCTGGACAGGAACGTGATCACCTCGGCCACGTCGACAGGCAACCCACCCTGCTGGAGATTGGTCAGCCGACGCGCCACCTCCCGGGGCGCGGCCGGCATGGCTGCGGTCATGCGTGTTTCGATGAATCCGGGTGCCACGGCATTGACGGCAATCCCCTGCTCCGCCAGCGTCGGGGCCAACGCCTGGACATACCCGATGACCCCGGCCTTGGACGCGGCATAGTTGGTCTGACCCATGTTCCCGGCAATCCCGCCGATGGATGAAAGACAGACGATCCGCCCGCCCGGGTTCATCAAGGGCAGCAACGCCTCGTTCAGCCGGATGAGTCCCACCAGGTTCACGCGCAGCACCAGTTCCCACTGCTCCGGCTTCATCTTGGCCAACGTCTTGTCCCGGGTCACTCCGGCATTGTGCACCACAATGTCCAGGCCAGAAAACTGCTCCTGCACCAGATCCGCCGCCTGCTTCGGCAGTTCGGATTCGGCAATGTCCCCCACCAACAGGGTGCCGCCAATGGCTTTGACCAGCACCCCCAAGGCCGCATCCTGAGACGGAAGGTCCAGACAGATCACTCGAGCCCCTTCTCGGGCCAGCGCCCGGGCCGTGGCTGCACCTATCCCCTGGGCCGCACCGGTCACCAGGGCCACCTTGCCGTCCAGGGGCCGAATGAAAGGCACCTGCTCCGGAAGTCCCACCCGACCGGACACATGCACCGATTGCCCGCTCACATAGGCCGAACGGTCCGAGAGAAAGAATCGTATCACCGGCTCCACCCGATCCTCGGCGCCTGGATCCACGTAGAGCGTCTGCGCCGTGGCCCCCCGCTTGCCCACCTCACGCCCAAGACTCTTCACCATCCCGTCCAGCGCTCGATGGGCCGCCGCCGCTCCAGATGTCGCGCACGACGACGGCGTCCGGCCCAGGACCAGCACCCGACCACACCGATCCAACGACCGGATCCAGGGGTGGAAAAACCCGTACAGATCGTCCAGCCCCTCCGGCCCTTCCATCCCGGTGGCATCGAACACCAACGCATGCGGCTTCAAGCGCGCCTGAACTTCCCCAGGCTCCAGACGCGCAGGCGGCCTCGCCCAGGCCTCCCCCGCATCCTGGAACGGAGCCAGCGCCTCCTCGTCCCCCACCACGTAAACGTTCGCCCCGGCTCGAGCCAGCGAGGTCGCCACCACGTCCGCCAAACCGGGCGTGCCCGTCGCCCCGAACACCACCGGCCGGTTGTGCAGAGGTCGCTCCTCCCATGGCGCCGTGGTTCGCCGAAGCTTCTGCGGCAGGGGAATGGGAAGCCCCAGCTTCTTGATGAGATCTCGAGCCGTTCGGTTCGCACCGAGTTCGACCAGGAAATCGCTCATGCTCCCTCCTCCTTTTCTCGATACCGACCCACAAGGTAGGCCGCCGAACCAGGGGCATCCCCCACAAACACGCCCCCGGTTCCGTCGATGTACACGCCCACTCGAGCCGGCACCACAATGGGCTTCACCAGCCGCGCCTCGAACCCGCTCAGCCGGTGAATATCACCCAGCCACAAATCCCGGTTCAACGACTCCACGGTGCGGGCCATGCATGAAAACCCGTGCAAAATACACCCCTTGAATCGGGCCGCACGGGCCGCTGCAGGAACCCAGTGGATCGGGTTGAAGTCCCCCGTCAACAGGGCAAACTCCAACCCCACGCCCGCATGCAAACGCCACTCGGCAATCTCACGCGCTCCAGGCGGCACCACCGGCCGCTCCCGACCGCTCGCCCCCTTCTTCCCGTGCTCTCGCTTGCCTCGAGCCAACGGGAGCACCGCTGTCACCGTGGCCACCAGCGCCTCCGGCGCCGATTCCGTCCCGGTCACCAGACGCTGCTCGATCACCACGCGCCGGCCGTTGTCGTCCACCTTCTCCAGCGACGCGCGCAACCGAAGCGGCTCATCCGCCGGCAAGGGTCGCCGAACCTCGAACGCGGCACCCGCGTTGAGAAGCTTCGTGAGATCGTAGGGAAGCCCCTCCAACAGCCGGGACATCAGGGGAAAACCCCACTGGGGAAACAGGTGGGGCGGCAGGATCCCTCGATAACTCCTGGGATCCCCCCCCACGTGCCGCACGTAATCCCGCACCAGACCCGGATGCCGCGGAGGCACCGTGTCGACCAGGGGCACCGGCAGTTCCGGTGCCGGCCCCCCCTCGATCGCTCGCCGGGAAGTCCGCACCGCTCGCAACAGCGCAGCGATCACCGCCCCCTGGCGCAGCACATGGACGGGTGTCACGCTCATCATCACGCCCTCCTCCTTGCACCACTCGCCTCCCCACCCGGTCCCTCATGTCCGCCGGGCGGGCCTCGAGTCCTCGATGCATCCGTGAACAATGCGTCACGGGTGATTCGCACCAGTTCATCGCTCATGCGAGGCGGAAACGCCGCCCCCACCCCCACCAGGTCGGCGAGCACGTCCTGCGCCACCAACATGGACACCACCATCAGCACCACATGCGACGCAAACGCCTCTGGATCCACCTCCTGCCTCACACGACCCCGTACCTGGTCCATCCGGATGTAGTCGGTGATCAACCGCATCCAGGGCAACAGGTGCTCCCGTACCGCTGCACTCACTCGATCCGGATGATCCAGCACCTCCCGAATCACCAGCCGGGCACGGTGAACATCCTCCTGAAAAAACCGCAGCAACGCCTTCACAATCGCTGCCAGCCGATCCCGCTCGTCCGTCGCTGCCAGAAGAAGACGCGGAATCTCTTCCTTCCAGTGGCCCAGCAGCGCCCCAATCACCGCTTCGTGCAACGCCTCCTTGGAACGATAGTGATACAACAACGAAGGCTTCCGAACCCCCACGGCATCCGCCACCGCCTGAAGCGTCGTCCCTTCGTACCCGTTCTCCGCAAACAGACGGGTGGCTTCGTCCAGAATCCGCTGCCTCACATTGTCCCGGCGTCCGCCGGACCGTTCCTGCCTGGTCACGTGCTCGAATCCACTGGTCGCGCGCAAGGGTCCCCCCGGCGGGTTCAGGCTGGTTTCGCCCAGGGCTATCATTCGTTAGAATGTTCTCTACCAGCCGGTAGAAACCACGTCAAGGGCTTTCTGAACCCTCTCATGAACACAGCCTGGAGGCTGGACAGGAAGCCCGGCGCGGCGACCGGCGGGGGTGTTTCGGGGGGTGTAAGGCCGATGCTACATTGAAATGTGGCAACCCACCCGGCCGGGACGGGGAGGGGACCCCGCCCCGGGCCGATCACCGCCTCGGTTTCCCAGGCACAATCGGTGCGTTTGGCGCATGAAGGAGGTGTTCCGGGTGCGCCGATTGGTTTCGGGTACCAGGTCCACAGAGGAGCGAACATGAAGCGAGCACATCGATGGATCACATGGGGAGTGGCCCTGGTGGTCTGGGGTTGGGTCCCGGGCCGGTCGTTCGGGGTCCTGCCGCTGCCCACCTATCCTGATTGTGGCAAGGATCGGTCTGTGGCCGAATGTCCACCGGATTTGACGCACACGGACGGGACGTGGAAAGGGAGCACGTGGGAATTCGTATCGTTCATTCCGGAGGACATGGAGAGCCACGTGCGTGCCCAGGAGTGGGCCCTGGGAGCGGGCAACGGGTTCGACGTGGCGTGGCGGTACACCACGGGCCGGTTCGACGTGACCGTGGCGGTGCTGGATGCGGGTATCCTGTGGGACGAACGGTCGCTGGTCAACAAGGTGGCGCTCAACACGGGGGAACTCCCGTTGCCCCGGCGTGCAGATGGGTCGACGTGCGCCACGTACGACTGCAATGGCGACGGTCTGGTGAACGTGCAGGACTACCGCGAAGATTCTCGAGTCTCTCCGGAGGACGGCACAGACGTTGCAGACGGGTACCTGGACGCTTCAGATCTCATCGCCGCGTTCTCGGACGGCGTCGACGGGGACGGCAACGGATACATCGACGACATCTGCGGCTGGGATTTCCTGTGGGACGACAACAACCCGTATGCAAGCAACCGGTTCGATCACGGTTCCGATGTGATGCGGGACATGTTCGCCGAGGGTGGCGAGCCGGACTCGAGCATTGGTTATTGCCCCAACTGCTCGGTGCTGCCGCTCCGGACGGGAGACAGTTTCATCGCGGACGGGGACAGGCTGGCGCAGGGTATTCTCTATGCCACGGACGCGGGTGTATCGGTGATCTCCATGGCGTCGGGCACCACGACCAACCCGGCCATCCTGCGGCAAGCCATCAAGTATGCCTACGATCATGGAGTGTTGGTGGTGTCTGCGATCGGGGACGAGTTGAGCTATCATCATCTCTATCCTGGTGCGTCGGACTACTTGATGGCGGTTCATTCGATCCGTTACTGGCCGCCGACGGACTGGAACGAAGCACGTTCGTTCCTGGCCTACAACGGGTGCAACAACTTCGGGAGCCATCTTACGGTCGTGGGTGCCACGGTGGCCTGTGCCACCGGTGCGACAGCGATCACGGCGTCCACGGCGGGGTTGATTGTGTCTCGAGCCCGTGATCTGGGCCTGGAGTTGCATCCGGACGAGATTCGGGGCCTCATTCTGGGCACGGCCACGGACATCGACGTCCCGTTTTCGGGCCACACCACCCCTTACTTTCCCAGTCGTCCGGGGTGGGACCTGTTTTTTGGGTACGGGCGGATCAATGCGGGCAAGGCTGTGGAATCGTTTGCAGTACCTCCGCGCGTGCACCTGACGTCGCCGGTGTGGTGGGAGTACGTGGATGCGGGGTTGACGACGGCGATCGAGATTCAGGCGACCATGGGGGCGCCGCGCGCGCGGCACTATGAATGGGTGCTCGAGTGGGCGCCTGGAGGACGACCTGCGGACAACGCTTTCGAGGAGTTGGCCCGGGGGGTTCGCGAGACGCCGTTCGAGGGCACATTGTTCACGTGGCCCATTGCCCAGATTCCTCGGGATCGACTGGATCCGTCGTCGCCGATGGAGCAAGTATTTGCCGAGGACGACGTACCGACCAAGTTTGACCTGGCCAATGCGCACACGGTGACGTTGCGTTTGAGCGCCACCGACGAGATGGGGCGGCGTGCGGAGATGCGCAAGTCGTTTTTCTTGCACGACGATCCGGATCTGTTGCCGGGCTTTCCGATGTTTTTGGGTGCGTCCGGGCAGTCGAGTCCGGTCCTGACGGACGTGGACGGGGATGGGGTGAATGAGATTGTGGTGGGCACGTCGTCCGGGGTCGTGCACGTGCTGGATGCGCGGACCGGCGTGGATCTGCCCGGGTGGCCGGTGCAGATGCCGTTCCGTGGGGTGGTGGATCCGCTGAGCTGGACCAGCCACGCCTATGCGCCTGCCTACGCTTCCGGGGCGATACCGAGGAGCCGGGAAGCGGTGGTGGCCACCGTGGCCGTGGGGGACCTGGAGCCGGATGGAGGCAAGGACCTGGTGGTTTCCACGATGGAAGGAAAGCTGTACGTTTTTGATGCGGAGGGGGAGCTTCGGGACGGCTTCCCGGTTTCTCGGGACGTGGTGACAGAGGATCAGACGGACGAGTTCACCTGGTACGACCCCGGGTTCATGTCCTCACCGGTGCTTGCCGACCTGGACGGAGACGGCCGGCAAGAGATCATCCAGGCAGGCATGGACCAGAAGCTCTACGTGTGGCGAGCGGACGGGAGTCGACATCCCGGGTTCCCGGTGAAGTTGGAGCACGAGGAGTCGGCGACGCATCGAAAGGGGCGGATCGTGAGCACGCCTGCGGTCGTGGACCTCAACCGCGATGGAGTTCTGGACATCGTCATCGGCACCAACGAGTTTCAGACCGAGCCGGACCCGATTCCCGGATACGCCTACGCGGTGAGCGGCAAGGGCAACCTGGACCCGGCGGGCCCCATCCTGCCCGGTTGGCCCGCCGTGGTGCCGGGCCTTCTGAACGACCTGGTCCCCTGGCTCGCCGAGGGCGTCAACATGAGCCCGCAGGTGGCGGACATCGACGGGAAGGGCCTGCCCGAGATCGCGCTGTGCGGCACCGTGTCTTGCCCCCATTTCTACGAAGCGGATGCATCCCGGTCCACCCAGTGTGAATGCTCGTCATTTGCCTGGCGGGACCCGGCGACCCGGGAGCTTGCGGGTCTCTCGTTCGTGTCCAACCTCTGGATCGGCGACGTGGACGGGGACGGCCACCTGGAGATCACCGGCGCGCTGGCTGGACTCAACTATGCGCTGGTGCTGCTGAGTTCCACGTGGGTGGACCACATCGACCACCTGCTCGGCCTGTGGGACGCGGAGACCGGCCAGAGCCTCCCGGGTTGGCCGGTGGTGATGGAGGATCTCGCCCTGTACATGCAACCCACGATGGCCGACGTGGACGGGGACGGGCTGCCCGAGATCATTGCCAGCTCCGGCGGTTACCTCGTCCACGCCTTCGACATCGACGGCTTCGATGTGCCGGGATGGCCCAGACTCACCGGCGGCATGGTCTCGTCCGCCATCGCCGCAGGGGACGTGACCGGGGATGGTCTGAACGAGGTGGTGGTCATGACCCATGAGGGCTACCTCTTTGCCTGGGCCACCGACGGCATCGCCGATTCGGGTGCGGCACGGACCGGTTACGCCGGCCCGGCGCTCCCCACAGACCTGGCCGGGTCAAAGCGCGTTCACAGCACCCGGTAGCCCCGGGTTTCCCACCTCGCCCATCTCTTCCCTGCCACCTGTTTGCAATCTCAGCTACACTTTGCAAGACTCGGGGGTCACATCGGGCTCGAGTCTGCTATATTTGGAGAACTCAGGCGGCCGAGGCAGGGAACACACCACGGGAGGGTACGATGACATTCAAGGACTACGACAGCGTGTACCGGATGCTCGAGGACACGGTGACCCGCTGGCCGGACCGGGCAGCCTACCGCTGGTTCGTGGATGGCGGGGCAACGGAATCGGTGACGTGGAAAGGTTTTCTCGAGGACGTTCGCCGGGTGGGCAAGGCGCTGATGGCGCTGGGCATCGAGAAAGGCGACAAGGTCAACATTCTGAGCTACTCCTGCTACCGCTGGATCCTCGCCGACATGGGCATCATGAGCGTGGGCGGGTGCACGGTGGGGATCTATCAATCCAACCTGGCAAAGGATTGCCGGTACATCATCGACCATTCCGATGCCGTGCTGGTGTTTGCCCAGAACAAGGAGCAGCTCGAGAAACTCCTGAGCATCCGGGACGATATTCCGGCCGTGCGCAAGGTGATTCTGTTCGAGGGGGACTTCGAGGACGACTGGGTCCTCTCGTTCGACGCCTTCCTGGCCCTGGGCTCGGACATCTCGGACGCTGCGTTCGACGAGCGGGTGGAGACTGTTCGGCCCGAGGATCCGGCCGGGATCGTCTACACCTCGGGGACCACCGGGGTGCCCAAGGGCGCAGTGCTCACCCACGACAACATCACGTTCACAGCCCAGTCGGTCCGAGGGGCCACGGACATCCACGATGGCGACGAGGTGTTCCTGTTCCTGCCCCTCGCGCACGTGTTCGCGCGCACCTGCGCCTACGCCACCCTCCTGGCGGGAAGCGCCACCACCTTCTCCCGCAGCATGGACACCATCATCGAGGACATCGCTCGAGCGCGGCCGCACTGGTTTGCGAGCGTGCCGCGTATCTTCGAAAAGGTCCATGCCAAGGTGGTGGGGGGCGCCGAGGCCAAGGGGGGCATCACGCTGAAAATCTTCGACTGGGCCCGTTCGGTGGGATACCGTGTGAGTGACCGGAAACTTGCACGGAAACCCATCCCGCCCTTGCTCGCCCTCCAGTATCGCCTGGCCACCCGCCTCGTGTTCAGCAAGCTTCAGGCTGCGTTCGGCGGCCGTGTCCGGTGGTGTATCAGTGGTGGAGCGCCGATCAATCCGGACATCGCGCGGTTCTTCCATGCGGCCGGGATTTTGATTCTCGAGGGCATCGGGATGACCGAGAACACTTCCTTCACCAATCTGAACCGGGTGGACAACTACCGCTTCGGGTGGGTGGGTCTCCCAGGTCCGGGTATCGAGCAGAAGATCGCCGAGGACGGCGAGATTTTGTTCCGCGGCCGGAACATCATGAAGGAGTACTACAAGATGCCCAAGGAGACCGCGGCGACCATCGAACCTGACGGGTGGCA
This sequence comes from uncultured Gammaproteobacteria bacterium, assembly GCA_964418585.1. Lineage (GTDB taxonomy): Bacteria > Myxococcota_A > UBA796 > JAJRTE01 > JAJRTE01 > JAJRTE01. The sequence continues at coordinate 55,599 of CAYQMG010000048.1, forward strand.
GCACACGGGAGATCTGGGGGAGATCGACGCCGAGGGCTTCCTGCGTGTGACAGGACGCAAGAAGGACCTGATCATCACGGCCGGAGGGAAGAACATCGCCCCGGCCCGGATCGAAGGCATCATGGCCACGAGCAAGTACATCAACCAGGTGTGTGTCATCGGCGACCGGCGCAAGTACCTCACCGCGCTGGTCACGCTGGACATGGACAACATCCAGCAGTTTGCGGCCGAGCACCGGATTTCCTACCAGGATCCGAGCGAACTGTTGCAAAACAGCAGCGTGCGAGCCTTGATCGAGGCGGAGATCGCCGAAAAGAACAAGGAACTGGCTTCGTTCGAGACCATCAAGCGGTTCACCATCGTGCCTGAATTCACCATCGAGAATGGCATGTTGACCCCCACGCTCAAGGTCAAACGGAACGTGGTCGCGGAGCGGTTCCGGGCACAGATCGATGCCATGTACCCCGGCGCCTGATTCTTGACATCGGCCCACTGCTCAGCACATCCGGGCGCGACGGGGAGCCTGAACCGGCCCGGACAGGGGGGGCATTTCTGGCCAGCACGCGACCGGCAGAAGGACAGGGAACGAGATCATGGACGAAGACCTCTTGTTGAATGCGGAAAATCTCGCGTTCGTGGAACAACAGTATGACCGGTACCTCGAGGACCCAGAGTCGGTGGACCCATCGCTGCGCGCCTATTTCGACGAGCAGATCCCGCCTGGGGAACGCCAGCACTATCGGGGGCGGGAACTCAAGCAGCGCAGCATCTTCAACCCGGACTTCCCCTCCCGCCCCTGTCCCGGGTGGGAAGGCCCGGAAGGCGCCAGCGCCTGCTCCCCGGTGTGCGGTCAGGCGTTGCGGGCCACCGTGCGCCTCTCCCGCGTGTTCCAACTCGTCAACAACTATCGCGTGCGCGGCCACCTTCTCGCCGACCTGGACCCGCTGAAACAACGGGAGATCTCCCCACCCCCCGAACTCGAGATGGCCTACTACGGTTTCACCGACGCAGACATGGAGGCGGTGGTGCCCAATGGCGGGTTTCACGGCCCCCCGGTCATGAAACTCAAGGAACTCGTCCAGGCCCTCCGAACCACCTACTGCCGGCACATCGGCGTCGAGTTCATGAATATCCAGGACCCGGTGCAAAAAAACTGGTTGCTCGAACGCATGGAGCGTTCCCGCAATCGACGGCCACTCACCCGGGCCGAGCAGACCGCCATTCTGGGCAAACTCGTCGCTGCTGAGAGTCTCGAGCAATTCCTTCATACCAAGTACGTGGGCACCAAACGATTCTCCCTCCAGGGGGCAGAGGCCCTGATCCCACTCCTCGACGTGCTCATCGAACTCGCCGGCGCCCAGGGCATTGACGAGATCGTCATGGGCATGCCCCATCGCGGACGCCTCAACGTGGTGGTCAACATGCTGGGACAGGAACCCTCCCGGCTTTTCGCACAGTTCGAAGACATCGACCCTACCGCCACCCTCGGCTCCGGCGATGTCAAGTATCACCTCGGCTTCTGCACCAACAACCACGTCACCCGCCGCGGCCACCGCATGCACATCTCCCTCACCGCCAACCCCAGCCACCTCGAGGCCGTCAACCCGGTGGTCCAGGGACGGTGCAGGGCCAAGCAGGACCGCCGCGGCGACCACGACCACGAGCAGACCATGGCTCTGCTCATCCATGGAGACGCCGCGTTCGCCGGTCAGGGCCTGGTCGCCGAGACCCTCAACCTGGCCGGGCTCGAGGGCTATCGCACCGGGGGTACGATCCACATCATCGTGAACAACCAGATCGGGTTTACGACACCTCCGTCGTCCTCCCGCTCCACGCCCTACTCCACCGACGTGGCGCGCATGATGCAAATACCCATCTTTCACGTCAACGGTGAGGACGTGGAGTCCGTGGTCCAGGTCGCGCACCTGGCCATGGCATTCCGCCAGACGTTCAAGAAAGACGTGGTCATCGACATGTTCTGCTGGCGCAAGTATGGCCACAACGAGATGGACGAGCCCAGCTTCACCCAGCCGTTGATGTACAAGATCATCGACAACCACCCCTCGGTGACCCGTATCTACTCCAGGCAAATGGTGGACAGCGGCCAGATCACGCAGGAGGAGGCCGACCAGATCGTGCTGCGCGAGCGCAGGCGTCTCGAGGAGGAACTGGCGCGTATCCGTGACGGTCAGACCTCGGCCCCGGACTACCGACCGGTCCTCACCGGCCTGTGGGAGGGGTATCACGGTGGCCCATGGTCGGCCGTGCCCGAGATTGACACGGGCGTGGACCGGGCAGTCCTCCACCAGGTGGCCCAGGGACTCAAGAGACTTCCGGACGGGTTCCATCCACATCGCAAGATCAAACGGCTCATCGCCCAGCGGGACCGGATGGCTCGAGGGGAGGTTCCCCTCGACTGGGGCATGGGCGAGATGTTCGCCTATGGAACGCTTCTGTGGGAAGGCCGCGATGTGCGCCTGAGCGGCCAGGACACTCGACGTGGCACCTTCAGCCACCGTCATGTGGTCTTCACCGACATCGAGACCGGCAAGGAGTACATGCCCCTCGCGCATCTCAAGCCCGACCAGGGAAGGTTCCAGGCATACGACAGCGCCCTCTCTGAGGCTGGCGTTCTCGGATTCGAGTTCGGTTACAGCATGAACGCCCCGGCCGGCCTGGTGGTCTGGGAGGCCCAGTTCGGCGACTTCGCCAACGGCGCCCAGGTCATTATCGACCAGTTCATCGCGTCCAGTGAGGACAAGTGGGGGCGCCTCAGCGGCCTCGTACTCTTCCTCCCTCACGGGTACGAGGGCCAGGGCCCCGAACACTCGAGCGCCCGGCTGGAGCGCTTCCTTCAGTTGTGCGCCAGAGACAACATGCAAGTCTGTGTCCCCACCACGCCGGCACAGCACTTCCACCTCCTCCGACGCCAGGTGCTGCGCCCGTGGCGAAAACCCCTCGTGGTGCTCACCCCCAAGAGCCTCCTTCGCCATCCTCGAGCTGTCTCCAGCATCGAGGAACTCACCACCGGGCGATTCCGAAAAGTCTGGCCCGACTCGCGCGACGCGGACCCGGCTCGAGTCCGGAGGGTCCTGCTCTGCTCCGGCAAGCTGTACTACGAACTGGTCGAGGAACGGGAGAAAAGGGGAGAATCCCTCCTCCCCATCATCCGCCTGGAGCAACTCTACCCGTTCCCCAAGACCGAACTCGAGGCCGCACTTGCACGGTACCCGAACCTGGAACGGATCTCCTGGTGCCAGGAAGAACCGCGCAACATGGGCGCATGGGCGTTCGTCCGAAGTCACTTCGCCGATACCATGGACATTGGCATCCCACTCGAGGGTTTCAGCCGCTCCGAGGCGGCCAGTCCTGCGACCGGGTCTCACAAGGCGCACCTGATCGAGCAGCGGATGCTGCTGGACGACATATTTGGAAACAACCCGTAGGCGCACTGCAAGCGTGCGAGAACTCAACAGGAGAAGAGGCAAACCATGGCCATCAACCTCACTGTTCCGCCGTTCGGCGAATCTGTCACCGAGGCGGTCATTGCCCGATGGTACGTCCAGGAGGGAGACATCGTGGCAAAGGACCAGCCCATCTGCGAGATCGAGAGCGACAAGGCCAACCAGGATCTCCCCTCACCGGCCACCGGCCGTATCGTGGCGATTCTGAAGAAGGCCGACGACTCGGTCTCGGTCGGCGAGGTCATCGGTCACCTGGAGCCGATGGAAGGTGCCGAGGTGTCTTCCTCCGGGGGGGACACGGCCGGGACCGGCGAGGAGGCGCAACCGGGAGCGGCGGAACCGGAACCTGAAGAAACGCCGGAGCCGGCTCGAGGTGCCCCTGCCACCGGACCTGCGGTGCGACGCCTGCTGGCCGAGCACCATCTCTCAGCAGAGGAGATCACCGCCACCGGCCCGGGAGGCCGGATTACCAAGGCGGACGTGCTGTCGCACCTGGCTCGAGAGGAAACCCAGGCCGAGGCCACGCCGATGGTGCCCGGTGCAGCCCGGTCCGTGTCCCCCGCACCCACGCCCGGGTCAGTTTCGGGTTCCCGGGGACCGGCCCGGCCGGCCGAACCCTCCCCTCCACGAGAGAGGCCACCCGCACCTCCGGCACCTGCTCCCGGGGTCTCGTGGACCCCGCCTGCCGATGCCGGGGGGTCGTCTGCGCGCACCGCGGGTCGGGAGGAGCGCGTCAAGATGAGTCCTCTTCGCAAAAAGGTGGCGCAGCGGTTGGTGGAGGTTCAGCATTCTGCAGCCATCCTGACGACGTTCAACGAGGTGGACATGTCGGCGGTCATGGCATTGCGGAAGCGGTACCAGAAGCCGTTTCAGGAAAAATACGGGATCAAGCTGGGGTTCATGTCCTTTTTCGTGAAAGCGTGCATCGAGGCGCTGAAAGCCTATCCCGGGGTCAACGCGGAGATCCGCGGCGATGAGATCGTGTACAAGCACTACTATGACATCGGGGTGGCCGTGGGCGGGGGCAAGGGCCTGGTGGTTCCGGTGATACGGGATGCGGACCGGATGAGCTTTGCAGAAGTGGAACTGGCCATTGCCGCGCTGGCCGAGAAGGCGCGCAAGAACCGGTTGAGCCTGGAGGAGCTTTCCGGCGGCACGTTCACGATCAGCAACGGAGGCATCTATGGCTCCCTCATGTCCACGCCGATCCTGAACCCTCCGCAGAGCGGTATCCTGGGCATGCACAAGATCATGGATCGGCCGGTGGTGGAAGACGGGCAGGTGGTGGTCCGGCCCATGATGTACCTGGCGTTGTCCTACGACCACCGGGTGATAGACGGGCGAGAGGCGGTGTCGTTCCTGGTTCGGGTCAAGGAGTGCATCGAAGGTCCTGAGCGTATCCTGCTGGAGGTCTGACCCGGTGGGATTCCCGGGCGGCGGGCGCCGCCGTGGGATGCCTTTTTCTGGAGAGAGTTGCATGAGTGGAGAAGACAGGTTCGATTTGGTCATCATTGGAGCGGGACCTGGGGGATACGTGGCAGCCATCCGTGCTGCCCAACTCGGTCTCAACGTGGCCTGCGTGGAGAAGGAGGGCACCCTGGGCGGCACCTGTCTGAACGTCGGGTGCATCCCCAGCAAGGCGCTGCTCGAGTCTACCGAGCACTACCATGCGGCGCGCAAGCACTTCCGGCAACACGGTATCCGGCTGGAGGGGGTCTCGCTGGACCTGGGGGCCATGATGGCCCGAAAGATGCGGGTGGTGAAAACCCTCACCTCGGGCATCGCCATGTTGTTCAAGAAAAACGGAGTCACTCGCGTGACCGGCACTGCACGTATCCTCGAGGCCGGCCGCGTCGAGGTGACGGGGCTCGAGGGGGAGAAGACAACCCTGAACACGAATCGGATCCTCATCGCCACCGGGTCCACCGTGGTGGTACCTCGAGGTATCCAGCTTGACGGCAAGCGTATCGTGAGTTCCACCGAGGCGCTCGAGTTCGACGCTGTACCGGATCGACTCGTGATCATCGGCGCCGGGGTGATCGGGCTGGAGCTGGGCACGGTCTGGGCCAGGTTGGGTTCGAAGGTGACCTTGATTGAACTGCTTCCCCGTATCCTGGCCGGGTTTGATGCAGAACTGGCCGGGACGGCGCAAAAGTTGTTGCAACGTCAAGGTCTGAAGTTCATCCTGGACGCCCGGGTGACTCGAGCCGAGGTGAGCGGCGACCAGGTGGAAATCGGATACCAGAAGGACGGGCGTGCCGAGGCCGTCACCTGTGATCGTTTGTTGGTTGCGGTGGGGCGACGGCCGTTCACCGACGGTCTGGGTCTGGATGAGGTGGGCGTTGCCCTGGACCGTCACGGTCGGATCGAGGTCAACGATCGGTACGAGACCTCGGTCCCGGGCGTTTTTGCGGTTGGAGACGTGATCGCCGGTCCCATGCTGGCCCACAAAGCAGAGGAAGAGGGTGTGGCCGCGGTCGAGATGATGGCCGGGCATGCGGCCCGGGTCAACTACGAGGCCATCCCGGCCATTGCCTACACCCAGCCCGAAATCGCCTCGGTCGGTGCCACCGAGGAAGCGTTGCAGGAGCAGGGAATTCCTTACCGGCGCGGGACCTTCCCGTTCCAGGCCAACGGGAGGGCCAAGGCCATGGCTCAGGCCGACGGTTGGGTCAAGGTCCTGGCCGACTCCAGGACCGACCGCATCCTGGGCGCTCACATCATCGGGCCTCGAGCCGGTGATCTGATTGCGGAGTTGGCCCTGGCCATGGAGTTCGAGGGCAGTTCCGAGGACGTGGCTCGAACGTGCCACGCGCACCCGACCCTGGCGGAAGTGGTCAAGGAGGCCTGTCTGGCGGTCGAGGGCAGGCCCATCCACATCTGAACGCTCGCGGGTTCGGAAACGGCGCCCACGGGCACGAGCACATGAACCGGACACGCACCAACGAGCCTCTCAAGCTGATTCTGGCCCTCGCCTTGCTCCTGGTGGCCGGATCGCGGTGGACCGGGTGTGGGTGTCGGCCCACGGCCGGCACCGGGTGCCTCCCAGGGCGTCCTCTCGTGCGCCATCCGCGCCTGTTGGTGGTCAACCAGGTCGGCTACCGGCTCGGACTGTGCAAACGTGCCCTGGTCGTCAACCAGGTGCGCCGGGCGGGAAAGGACGAGGTGGCCCTCGTCGACGCTGCCACCGACGAAATCGTCGCCCTCGTACCGCCTGGTCCACCCGAACGGGACCCTCAAACACGCGACCGCATCCAGATCGTGGACTTCTCCTGGTTCGACCAGCCTGGGACCTACTTCCTCCGACAGGGCGGCCTCCGTTCCCCCCCCTTCCTCGTGGACAGCAACCCGTTCCAGACCACCATCGACCAGCTCATGCGCGCCTACCATTATCAGCGCTGCGGCGTGCCCCTCGCCGACCCTCACACCGGCATCGCCCATCCCCCCTGCCATCTCCAGGACCCACGGCTCGCTCGAGACGACCCGTACCACAGGAAAGGCGACCGTCTCCACGTGGTCGGCGGCTGGCACGACGCCGGAGACTATGGTCGTTACGTGAGCACCACCGCAGTCGTGGTCGGCCGGTTGTCGCACCTGGCCGAACAGTATCCCGGCCTGCTTCACGACCACCTGAACATTCCCGAAAGCGGAAACGGAATCCCCGACCTGCTGGACGAGACCGCGGTCGGCCTCCGCTGGCTCCTCGCCATGCAACGGCCCGACGGCGCCGTCTACCGGAAGGTGGCGGGTAGCCACTGGCCTGCTCCGGGTCCGCCCCAAAACGACACCCAGCCCCAGTACGTCTACGGTATCTCGTCCCACGAAACCGCCAAGGCTGCTGCTGCAACCGCCATGGCCGCTCGAGTCTTCCGTACCTGGGACCCTGACCTGGCAGACCGCGCCATCCAGTTCGCCCGGCGTGCCTGGGGCTTTCTCGAGCGCCATCCGGAGGTCATCCTGGACCGGCACCCCGAGGACGACCGCGGGTCTGGGTGCTACATGACCTTCGACGACCCGGAAAAGACGAGGCCTCACACCGACGCAGGTGACCGGTTCTGGGCTGCTGCGGAACTCTACCTCACCACCGGAGAGCCGACGTTCCGCCGCTACCTCGAGCCACGGGTCGGGAATCTGCCGTACACACTGTTCGGCTGGCGAGACCCCTCGGCCCTCGGCATGCTCGACCTCTACCTCTCGAATCAGATTCCGGAAACCTGGCGCCGGGCCATCGCCGCCAGGATCATGGAACGGGCAGGATATCTGCTCGAGAACGTCCGTAACAGCGGCTACCGGATCGCCACCAGCAACTTCGTCTGGGGGTCCAACCGGAACACGGCCGAGGACGGTGTAACGCTGGCGCTTGCATACCGCATCACCGGACAGCGGGATTACCTGGACGCAGCAGTGGCGCAGGCCGACTACCTGCTCGGGACGAACCATTTCGGCGTCTCGTTCGTCACCGGCGTGGGCAGCAATCCGGTCCAGCACCTGGCCCACGCTTTTGCCCGGGCTCGAGGCGTGCGTCTCCCCGGCTTCCTTGTGGGAGGCCCGAACGCACGGGCCGAGGATGGGGTGGCTCCCCGGGGACGCGGCCCACTCAGTTGGGTCGACAACGCCGAGTCCTACGCAACCAACGAAAACGCGATCGACTACAACCCGGCACTGGTCCACCTGCTCGCAGAGCTGAGCCGGTAGCCTGGAACGGCCTCGACCCGGTCTTGCCACGCCGTGGGCTCCTGTTCGTCCCTTCTCCGCGCGGTCCGCCTGACCTGGTCCGCACTGTCGCGCAGTGGTCGGCCGGGCGCCGAGGACTACCAGTGCGCGGGGAATCGAACGAACCTGCGCTCGGGCCGTGGGGGGCGATTGACACTGGTGCGGTTGAAGCCTATCATGGCGCAATATCCGTGGAAGCGCGCGCCTTGCGGGCGCATGCAGGCGCCGTTCCGGTGGAGGCGACGGAGCAGCGAGGCAAGGCGGAACAGGAGGGACCACGTGCCAGGGCAGGAAGGAACGGCAGGCCCGGTCGCAGCACATGGAGCACCCCGGTGGTTGCCGAAGATGGCCGGTGCGCGTGTCGGCGTGGTTGGAGACTTGATGCTGGACCGGTTTGTCTGGGGCCGGGTCACGCGGATTTCTCCCGAGGCGCCGGTCCCGGTGGTGGAGGTGGACGGGAGTCGGAAGCCGGGGGATCGCCCAGGAGGTGCGGCCAATGTGGCGGCAAACCTGGTGTCTCTGGGGGCTCGAGTGACCTTGTTCGGCGTCACCGGGGAAGACGAGGAGGGGAGACGACTGTGTGCCCTGTGCCGGGAATCTGGTATCGATCCCGGCGGCGTGGCCACGGTGGCGGATCGTCCGACCACGGTGAAGACTCGAGTCGTGGCCCAGGGGCAGCAGATCGTAAGGCTCGACGTGGAGAGGACCGCGTCTCTGGCCGCCGGGGACGCGGAGGCGCTCTATGCCCGCCTTCTGGACGCTGCGGACACGCTGGATGCGGTGGTGGTGTCGGACTATGCCAAGGGCGTCATCGTTCCCGGGCGGATCGAAACCCTGGTGGCGGCCTTGCGTCAGGCCGGGAAACTGGTCGCAGTGGATCCCAGGGTTTCGCACATGAGCTGCTATGCGGGCGCCACCGTGGTCACGCCCAATCGTGCCGAGGTCCTTCAAGGGGTTGGGGGATTCCTGGCCGGCCCAGTGGACACGGAAGCGGCTGCCCGGGTGTGGCTCTCCCGGCTCGGTTGCGAGGCTGTGCTCGTGACCCTGGGGGAGGACGGGATGCAACTGGTCCGGCCCGGGGTACCCGCCCTGACCATCCCGACTCGAGCCGTGGAGGTATTCGACGTAACCGGAGCAGGAGACACGGTGATCGCCGCGTTGACGATGGCCCGGGTTTCGGGGGCTTCCTGGTATGACGCGGTGGTGTTCGCCAACACTGCCGCAGGAATCGTCGTGGGCAAGGTTGGAACGGCCGTGGTCCGTCCGGACGAACTGGCCGCAGCTTACGGGAGAAAGGAACACGGGGCAACCGGGGAGGAATCCTGACGATGGTCACGAGCATGACGGGTTTTGGGCAGGGAGAGGCCCGATCGGACACCGTGAATGTCCGGGTGGAAGTCCGAAGCGTCAACCACCGATTCTGTGATGTGCAGGTCAGACTGCCCCGCACCCATGCCCTGCTGGAGCCACGAATTGCAGCCCGGGTCCGGGAAGTGCATCGACGGGGCCGGATCGATGTGACGGTCACCTGCGTGCGCCTGTCCGGGTCCGGCGCCCAGGTCCGGATCGACTTCGACCTGGCCCGCGCCTACCTCTCTGGACTCGAGGCCTTGCGCAAGACCCTGGGTCTCCAGAGCGAATTGACACTCACCCACCTGCTCCGGCTCGACGGTGTGGTGACCACCGTGGAGGCAACCCTGGACCCCGAGGAAGACTGGCCCGTGGTGAACGAGGCCCTCACCTCCGCGCTCAACACCGCTCTCCAGGTCCGCCGGGCGGAAGGAAAGGTCCTTGCACGGGACATTCAGGACCGACTCGAGATCATCGACTCTTCCCACCGGCACCTTGCCACGCTGAGTGCCAACCTCCAGGAGGAGCTGGAAACGCGCCTCGAGAAACGTGTGAAGGAGGCCCTGCGCCGGGTGAACGAGGGAGAGATGGACCGGGGCCGCTTACTCCAGGAAGTGGTTCACCTGGTGGACCGGGCCGACGTGACCGAGGAGATCACGAGACTGGGGAGTCACATTTCGCAACTCGCCGACCTGCTGATGAGTCCGGACGCAGTGGGCCGGCGCATCGAATTCTTGCTCCAGGAAATGGTGCGGGAAACCAATACGATTGCCTCCAAGACGAACCTTTCCGAGGCACTGCAGCACACCATGCAGATCAAGGTGGAGTTGGAGAAGATCCGTGAGCAAGTCCAGAACATCGAATAACGTACACCGTACAGCCGACCCGGGCCTGATGGTGGTGCTTTCCGGTCCATCCGGTGCGGGGAAATCCACCCTGTGCCACGCAGCCATGAACCGCCGAAGCAACCTCGAATTCTCCATCTCGTACACCACCCGCCCTCCACGGCCCGGGGAAGTACACGGCCGGGACTACTTCTTCGTGGACGACTCAACCTTCGACCGCATGGTGGCCGAAGGCGCGTTCATCGAATGGGCTCGAGTCTACGGGAACCGTTACGGCACGTCGCTCGAGTTCATCCGCAGTCGGACCGCGGCCGGGGCGGACCTGATCCTGGACATCGACTCCCAGGGGGCGGCCCAGATCAAGAAGCGGTTTCCCGAGGCTGTATTCGTGTTTTGTCTTGCCCCTTCACAAGAATCGCTCGAGAATAGATTGAGGGCGCGGGGCACCGAGACCCCGGAATCGCTCGCCCGCCGCCTGAACGAGGCTCGAAACGAGATTCGACAGGCGGTGTGGTATGATTACATTATCGTCAATGACGATCTTTCGACGGCGGTGGACGAGTTCGTCGCCGTTATTGTGGCAGAGAGGTGTCGCGTTCACCGCACGCCCGCCCGCACCGCACGACTGTTGGCCGCTTACGGGCTCGATCAGGGTGGGGAGTGAGGCCGAGGCTTGCGGAGGCCCTCTTGCCTGAACGAACGACAACAGCAGGATTCCATGATCAGACTGGCCGACATTCAGGAAAAGGTGAGCACCTATGCCCCGGGCGCCGATCTGGAACTGATCGAGCGCGCGTATGTTCTCTCGGCCCACTGCCATGACGGGCAAAAGCGCCGGTCGGGAGAGCCCTATCTGGTCCATCCCCTCGCGGTCGCCGACATCCTGGCGGACCTGAAGCTGGATGTGGACTGCATCGCGGTCGGCCTGCTCCATGATGTGATCGAGGATACCCTGATCACCTATGAAGAAGTACGGAACCAGTTCGGCGAGGACATCGCCAACATGGTGGACGGATTGTCCAAGATCTCCAAGATCATGTTCAAATCCCGGGAGGAGGCCCAGGCCGAAAGCTTCCGCAAGATGGTCTTCGCCATGGCCCGGGACATCCGCGTCGTGCTCGTCAAGCTCGCCGACCGGGCCCACAACATGCGGACCCTCCACTACATGCCGGCGCACAAGCAACAACGCATCGCCCGGGAAACCCTCGAGATCTACGCCCCCATCGCCCACCGCCTCGGAATCCAGACCATCAAGATCGAACTCGAGGACCTCTCCTTCAAATACCTGCACCCCGATGTCTATCGCGACATCGAAAAACGGCTCGACGCCACCCGCAAGGAGCGGGAGGCCTACATGGAGCGCGTCCGCGTACTCCTGGCGGACGCCATGCGGTCGTCGGACCTGGATTGCGAGGTGATCGGGCGAGTCAAGAACATCTATTCCATCTACCGGAAGATGGTGCGGAATTCGGTGGAATTCGAGCAGATTCACGACCTGACCGGGTTCCGGATGCTGGTGGACACCGTGGCGCAGTGTTACCAGGCATTGGGGCAAGTCCACTCGATGTTTCGTCCGCTGGATTCTCGTTTCAAGGACTACATTGCGGTTCCCAAGTCGAATGGATACCAGTCCCTTCACACCACTGTGTTTGGCCCGGACAACGAGCAGATCGAGATTCAGATCCGAACCCGGGACATGCACGCGGTGGCCGAGACCGGAATCGCGGCCCACTGGCGCTACAAGGAAGGCCGTCTTCACCTGAACCGTCGGGAGATCGAAGACGTGGCCAAGCTCCGGCAACTCGTCGAATCCGCCAAGGAGGTGGAGGATCCGAGCGAGTTCATGCAATCGATTCGAAGCGACCTCACCTCGGATGAGGTCTATGTGTTCACGCCGGCCGGGGCGGTGTTGGCTTTTCCCGAGGGTGCGACTCCGCTGGATTTCGCCTTTGCGATCCACACGGAGGTGGGTCTGCACTGTACGGGCGCCAAGGTGGACGGCCGGATCGTCCCGTTCGACTACCGACTCAAGAGCGGGGAGACGGTGCAGATACTTACCAACCAGTCGGCCAAGCCTTCGGTCTCCTGGCTCAATCTGGTGGTGACCTCGAGGGCCAAGACCAAGATTCGGGCCTTCTTGAGGCAGGAAGAGCGGATCCGGGGCCGTGAGCTGGGCCGGGAAATCCTGGAGCGTGAGTTCAAGAAACACGGTTTGAACCTCAACCGTCTCATCAAGGACGATGCCTTCCATCAGCCTTTGCAGAACCTTCACGTTCGGAACATGGACGAACTCTACCTGAACGTGGCCTATGGCAAGGTGCCGGTGGACAAGGTATTGCTCGAGTTCATTCCCAAGGAGAAGCTGGAGACGGAGAAGACCAAGGGGTCCCTGGTCAACAAGCTCAAGGAGCGACTCAAGTTCAAGAAGCCTTCCGCCTCCACGACGCCGGTTCGAATCAAGGGCGAGGGGGACATCATGGTCTCGTTCGCCCGGTGCTGCAACCCGCTGCACGGCGACCCCATCGTGGGAATCATCACCCTGGGGCACGGCATCACCGTTCACGTCGCGGACTGTTCGAACGCGCTCAACATGGAGGCGGGCCGACGGATCGAGGTGGCCTGGGACGACAAGGTGAAGCCGTTCCGGAACGTCAAGATCCGCGTCGTATGTGTGGACCGTGCCGGGATGCTGGTACACATGAGCAAGGCCATCGCCCACGACGGCGTCAACATCACCTCGGCCGAGTGCAAGGCGATCACCGACAAGAAGGCCATCAACAACTTCGAGGTCACGGTGGCGGACAGGGAGACCCTGGACAAGGTGATGGCATCCCTGGAGCGGGTCCGAGGGGTCATTTCGGTCGAGCGTGTCGTCTCGTGATTCACGCCGCCGCACCGGCGACCCCCTGGCGCCATCGTCCCGTTCTGGAAGGCACGAACGCATGACCGTACGGCCGCTCACTGCAACCCTGATGGGCCTGGCCATCCTGGATGTGGCCCTGCTCTGGATCACCCCCTCCGGCACGCCCTCCATGCGAGACGGAACCCCTCGAGTCGGACTCGTGTTCGACGTGGGAGGACTTGGAGACAAGTCGTTCAACGACAGCGCATACCAGGGTCTTCTCCTGGCCCGCCGGGAACTGGGGGCAGGGGTCGAGTACATCGAACCGGGTGATGGCGCGGACCGGGAATCGGGTATCCGCCTGCTCGCCGCCCAGGGGGTCGACCTCGTTCTGGGCATCGGGTTCATGTTCACGGACGACCTCAATCTGGTGGCTCGAGAGTATCCCGATGTTTTTTTCGCAGGTGTGGACTATGCCTTGCAGGTGGATGAATCGGGGCGCGTGATTCCACCCCCTTCCAACCTGCTGGCGCTCAAGTTTCGGGAAGAAGAGGGGGCCTTTCTCGTGGGCGCTCTGGCCGCGCTCACCTCCACCACCGGCATCATCGGGTTCGTGGGCGGCATGGACATCCCACTGATCCACAAGTTCGAGGCCGGGTACCGGGCAGGCGCCCACCATGTCCGGCCCGACTGCCAGGTGCTGGTCGCCTACGCCGGTGTCAGCCCCCAGGCGTTCAAGGACCCGGGCAAGGGCAAGGAACTGGCCCTGACCCAGTATGCTCGAGGCGCAGACATCATCTTCCATGCGTCCGGATCCACCGGCCTGGGTGTGTTCGAGGCAGCCAGGGAAAAGGACCGACTGGCCATCGGCGTGGATTCGGACCAGTACGACGAGGCGCCTGGCCACGTGCTCACCAGCATGGTCAAGCGCGTGGACCAGGCCGTGCTCCAGGCTGTCCGATCCGTGCAGGAGGGACGGTTTCACGGAGGTATCATGACACTCGGACTCAAGGAGGACGGGGTCGACTACGTGTACGACGATCGCAACCGCGATCTGATCCCGCCGGCGGTCCGGGAGCACGTGGAGGCCTTGCGGGCCGCCATCATCGCCGGCGAGATCGTCGTGCCCAGTCGATAACCCCGGTCTCGAGGTCCCCATGAACGCACCTGCACTGGAACTCAAGGGAATCACGAAACGATTCGGCCCGGTCGTTGCCAATCGGTCCATCGACCTCACGGTGTACCCCGGGGAAATCCATGCCGTGGTTGGGGAAAACGGCGCAGGAAAATCCACCCTCCTCCAGATCGCCGCCGGAATCCAGACCGCCGACGCCGGTGAGATCCTGGTGCAAGGCGAAATCCTCACCCGCCCTTCAGCCGCCCGGGCGATCGCCCGTGGCATCGGGATGGTTCAGCAGCACTTCCTCCTCATCCCACCGTTCACCGTGGCGGAAAACATCGTGCTCGGCGCCGAGCCCCATCGCGGCCCCCTGCTCGACCGTGCCAGGGCCGAGGCTGCGGTACGGAAACTGGCCGAACGATTCGGGCTCCACGTGGACCCCACGCGCCGCGTGGAAGACCTCTCCGTGGGAGAACAACAGCGGGTCGAAATCCTCAAGGTCCTCTATCGAAACGCCAAACTCCTCATCCTCGACGAACCGACCGCCGTGCTCGCTCCCGTGGAGGTGGACGACCTCTTCCGCGTCCTGCGCTCCCTCGTCGACCAGGGACGTACCGTCATCTTCGTCACCCACAAACTACGCGAGGTCATGGCCGTTTCCGACCGCGTAACCGTGCTCCGACGAGGCCGGGTCGTGGCCACCAGTTTGACCCGCGATACCTCCATCGACACACTGGCAGACCTGATGGTCGGCAAATCAACGACCCCTGCCTCCCCCCCCGCCGCCCAGCCCCGGGAACCGATCCCGGCACACAGGGACCGCACCGCGCTCGAGGTGGAAAATCTCCAGGTCGTCGGGCGCCACGGTCGCCCCGCGGTCGACCGCATCACCTTCCAGGTGGCCCCAGGCGAAATCGTGGGCATCGCCGGGGTACAGGGCAACGGCCAGACCGAACTCGTGGAGGCAATCGCAGGACTCCTCCCCTACTCGGGCCACGTCCGACTCGCCGGCCGCAACCTCGACTCCCTCTCCCCAGGGGAACGCCTCCAGGCCGGATTGGCCCATATCCCCGAGGACCGTCAGCACCGCGGACTCGTCCTCGAGTTCTCTGTCGCCGACAACTTCATCCTGGGCGCTCAGGCGACCTTCTCGCGGCCTGGTCGCCTGCTCATCAAACGGATCGACGCCAACGCCCGCCAGCACATCCGGGCATTCGACGTGCGTCCACCCAACCCCGCTGCGGCTGCACAGGCCCTGAGCGGCGGCAACCAGCAAAAGGTCGTGGTCGCCCGAGAACTCGGACGCAATCCCGTGGCCATTCTCGCGGCACAACCCACTCGAGGCGTGGACATCGGCGCCATGAAGACCATCCACCAGGGCCTGCGCAACGCAAGGGAGGCCGGTGCCGGCATCCTCCTGATTTCCGCCGACCTGGCGGAACTCCTCGACCTCTCCGACCGTATCCTGGTGCTTTTCCGAGGCCGGATCGCGGCCGAGTTCGCTCGAGACGAGGCCACGGAATCCCGCATCGGCGCCGCCATGGTGGGTGCCCGGGCTCCGGACCCCCCTCCACAACACCAGACCACCTGACCTTCCCCCTCCGGCGCATGCGAAGACGGCCCGTCCCCCCGTCACCTCCAGGCAATTCCCGGCCCTTCATGCGCGCTCGCCGACGCGGCCCGGCCGTCAGTAGTCGGTGTAACACCCGCTGTCCGAGTAGGTGTAAAGCACCTCCCCGGCCGCACCCCGACTCGCACTCTCGCCCTCGATCACAACCTCGGCGCCGCCAAGATAGGTCATGCTCGATCCATCCCAGACCCGGACCAGATAGGCGCCCGGCGCCAACCCCTCCACCACGGTCCGAAAATCGTAGTAGCAGATGCAGCAGGTCCCTACCTCGTCCACGTATTCCATCACGTCCACCGTGTCGGCCTCTACACGCACGGACGAGGAAAAGGTCAGGTCGCACGAACCCGAATAGTGGAGATGGTCCACCACGAGGTCGCCCTGGTCGACGGTAAACTCGAGTGTCCCGTTGTCGGTCTCCACTGATTCGGAGAATCCGAACAATCCCGCCAACAACACCAGTGTCCAACAGGTGATACGTCTCATCGGTCGTCCTCCCTGCAGGGGGTTTCAGCCCAGGTCCGGTCTGCTTCGACCGGGCTACTGGAACCGGTTGCAACGTTCATGCCAGGAAGACTGACCCCCTTGATTGCGCCCCGTGCTGTTCACACCGGATGGTTTTCAGCCACACTGAAATCATGCACCAGGGGCCGGAAAACAGACGGGCTTCCAGGTCCTCCCGGGGTACGGATTCGAATCCCCCAGCGTTCTGAATGGGTAGGGCTTCCGAGACCGAAGGGCCCAGGGCGCGCGGCTGCCGGTGGGGGTCGGAGCAGGCGGTGACCTTTTCCGAGACGGGAGGATGGGGAGAAAACGCGGTCGGCGACACCGAGGAGGTCCTGGACAAAGCAGGTTACAGGGTCAGACGGAAAGCTATACTATTTCAATCGAGATGTTCGACTCCCAATTGCGACGCGCCCGTCCCAGGAGCCAGGAGACGTGGCAACACCCGGGTACCAGGAGATGGACATGCCCAGACTGTTCCGGACCGACTTCCGCTCGCTTCTCATGTATCTCCTTTCCGCCATTGGCGGAATCTTGCTCCTCTTCGTCTTCATGACCCTGGTCTCCACGATAGAAGCCCTGTGGGGTTTCTAGACGAAGCCAGCGGACCATGCCTTGACGCGGGGGTCACGCCCCCTCCTTCCGCCGCCGGGAACGCGGACGTCGAAGCCGTCCCGCCCGCCCTGCCGCGTCCCGAAGAAGGAACTCGATCTGGCCGTTGACGCTCCGAAGTTCGTCCGCAGCCCATTTCTCGAGCACGTCGTAGAGTTCCTGGTCCAGTCTGAGCAAGAAACGCTTTTTCCGGGTCATGCAAACAGGGTTCCCGTGTTGACCACCGGCTGCATGTCCTGTTCGGACACCAGTGCCACCAGCAGATTGTTCACCATCGCAGCCTTCCGCTCCTCGTCCAGTTCGACCACTCCCTCATCTGCAAGCATCTGGAGCGCATGTTGTACCATCCCCACCGCCCCTTGCACGATCTTCTTCCGCGCCGCAATGATTGCCTCGGCTTGCTGCCTCCGCAACATGGCCTGCGCAATCTCGGTCGCATAGGCCAGATGACTGATCCGCGCCTCGGTCACCTCCACTCCGGCCGCCGCCAGCCGCTCCTGGACTTGCTCCCGAAGCCGCTCGGCGACCTCATGCGGACTCCCCCGAAGCGAAAAACCGCCCTCCTCACCATCGTAAGGGTAACTCGTGGCCAGACCCCGAATCGCCGTCTCGCTCTGAATCGCCACAAACGAAACATAGTCGTCCACGTCGAACAACGCCCTGGCCGTGTCCACTACCCGCCACACCACCACCGCGCCGATTTCGACCGGGTTCCCTCGAGCATCGTTCACTTTCAACCGTTCGCTGTTGAAATTCCGAATGCGCAACGAAACCCGCCGACGAGCCACCAGCGGCATGGACCACCAGAACCCTGCATCCCGAATCGTCCCAAGGTAACGCCCGAAAAATATCAACGCTCGAGCCTCGTTCGGCTGATTCAGGAAAAAACCACTGATCCCGACGCCGGCCACCAACGACACGCCAAGCGCCCCCCACAGGAACCCCATGAACCCGCCAGTCTCCGCCCTCTGCACGACCTGGACGAACAGGAAAAGCGCGCCAACCCACAACGCCAGTTCGACGAGCAACGCCAGGAATCCGTTCACCTTCCAGTAGGTTGTCTCAGTCGTCTGCCTCATGTCATGCCTCCTTTCCAGAGCCGCGACCCCCTGGTCGCTATCGATATGATATCATCATCATATCGTCTCGACATCAATAAACGCACAACCGGGGAAAGCGTTCATCGAATTTCGAACCGGGGCACAAACCTGTTCGAGGAGGCTCGGGCTCCCCCCGGCCCGCCGGGCGTTCTCTGGCAAACCGCCCTCTTCAATCGCGCCATTGCCTGGGCGCACCTCGCCCACGGCCCGGGGTCCACCGGTCCCGGCTACTTCCGGGTGTACTGTCCGGCCAGGATCTCGAGGTAGCTGCCTGTCTCAACCCATTCCACCAGGTGCATGAGACGCCAAACCACGTAGGGGTGCGACTGGTCCATGGTAAGCAGGGTCGCGAACACGGCATCGAGCCAGCTCGTTGCCTCGATCCGAGCGAGTTCTCTGGCCTGTTCCACGAACGGAGCCATCTGGAGGGTGGTGCGTCGTGTGACACCGGGTCGGTGCCCGCCGGCGAACTTGAGAAATGAGGAGAGCACGGCCGGCAAATTTCGGGTTGCGAGCAAGGAAGCTCTGTCTGCGGTGAGTTCGGAGCAGCGGTCCCATACGAGGAGGGCCTTTCGAAGTGGAATGGTGAGGAGTTTCGCGTAGCCACCCAGGAGTGCCGTGCCCTCGACGACGACACGGGCCATGGTTTTGTAGAGGACGTGCCCGGCATGGACATGCCCGAGTTCGTGGGCGAAAGTACCGAGCAATTCCTGGTCGTCGAGTTGGTCGAGCAGGGCGGACCAGACGATGATGGTCGGCTGTTCCACCCCCGCCACCATGGCGTTCATGCGAGGAGATTCGGAGAGGTAGAGGTCCGGGTTGACCTGAATGTCAAGTCTTTTCCTGGCGACGTCCAACAACGCCAACAGCTCCGGAAACTGGTCCTTGCTGCACCGAATGCTGCTGGACATCTGATGGATCTTCACCCTGCGTTCCCCCAGATTGGCGATGATCCACTTGACCATCGCCGGGAACCCGGGAACGGCCTTGAGCGCCGCCAGGGACTTGCGGTCCAGGTCGTGCTCATACGCCCGGGATTCGATCCCGGTCAGCGGCTCCTCGACTCCGAGGAACAGGGCCCGACCGCACCGACCGCAGGTCCACGTGAGAGATTTCAGGACGGCGGAAGGCACCTGGACTCGATTCTTCTGCCCGCAATGCCGGCAATGAATGATCTTCGTGGGAACCTCGCGTCCCGGAGGCCACAAGGCATGCCCGATTCCCTGGAGTCCCACGTCACGCATCACAACGCCTTCCCCATGGTCAATGCACGAGCCGCGCCCGGGCACGCGGTGATTCGGCCAAAACACCCGACGCGACGCCCGCTCCGCACACGCCCGGGAGCCAGATACCCCGCCTCGCCCCCCGGGACGCCGCCCTGGGCAGGACCAAGAGCACGAGCAGACCCTTCCACACCGGGGTCATTCGTCGGTTCGGCCGTCTACCACGTCTTCCTGGTCCGAATCCATCTGGGATTTCCGGGCAGCACGCCGCTGCTCGAGTTCCTCGCAAATCCGATTGCCCACCCGCGCTGTGAGGATCATGTTCATGGTGGCACCAGCGATGACTCCAACCATCGGGACAGCCCGCAACGGGCCTCGAGACATCACCCTGGCTGCAAGCCGACCCAACACCACGGCCAGCACCCGGGCGACCTCTCTCGAGGCATAGTTCCACAGCGCAGTGCCCTCGGTCCGAATCATGTCATCCAGCAGGTTCGACCCGGTCTCACTCTCATAGGTACTGACCGAGGCCAGGAGAAACGCCACCTGACGCTCTTCCTCGTCGCGAATGTCGAACCCGTACAGGTAGGAAAGGGCCAGGGCCAGTTCCACCTCGAGCTTGAGCAACGCGGCCATGTCCATCAGGGCTCCGGCAGTAACCGAGATGAGCATCCCCGCCCCGGGCACGAGTGAAGGGAGCGAGGTGATCCCTCCCGAAACTGCAGCGGAAGAGCAGTAGTGCTGGATGATCTTCTCCGCGACCTGTCGGCGCCACGTATCGGCCCCTTCGTCCGGAGGCCCCCCTGCAGCGGTCTTGTACCGCTCCACCTGGCCCATGATCCACTCTGGATCACTGATGAATCGCTCTACCGAGTTCAATAGTGCGCGGCCCCCACCATCCCTGCTGTTGCTACCCATGGATCCTCCCACGTGGCGTTCCACGAACGGCGCCCACGAGGCCCATACCCTCGCGCCGCCCCCCCTGGAACCCGGCCCCACGCCTGCGTCCCAGGTCGACGCCATCCCATGAACACCGTCCACCGGTGTGGTGTTTCACTCTATCATGAGGCTGGAAGTTCGACAACGGGGCAAATGTTTCATCCCGGAACGCTTCGACATCGTTTATACTGTCTCACTTCGCCAAAACGACCGGCTGGCTCTGCTGGAGGTGCGGATCATGCCCACGTTGTTGCACATCACGCCAGAAGACTACCTCATCGACTCGTTCAAGCTCGGCAAGAAGATTTACGAGAGCGGATTCCGCCCTCGGCACGCCATCTCCATCTGGCGAGGCGGCACCCCGGTGGGACTGGGCGTGGACGCCTTTTTTCGGAGCCGCGGGCTCACCATCAACCACACCACCATCGCCACCGACTCCTACCTGGGCATCCACAAGCGGACCGAGGTGACGGTCAAGAACCTCGAGCACCTCGTTCAGGCGGTCTGCCCGGAAGACGACCTGCTCATCCTGGACGACGTGTACGAATCAGGGACTACCATCAAACGGGTGGTGGAACTGCTCCGCCAGCGCGCACGGGCCAACACACCCGAGCGGATCGTGGTCGGAACCGTGCACCACAAGCCGGAACGAAGCCGTTACACCGACCTCCCCATCATCGCACTCAAGACCATCGACCCCGACATCTGGATCGATTACCCACACGAACTCGCCGACCTCGTGGACCCCGACGACACAACCGACGCCCGGATTCGCGCCAAGGACGAGGCCATCTGGCGCACGCTCCGCGGCGGACCCATGGACCCCGTCGAGGTGGATGTGCCTGGTGACTACCTCTACGTCCAGCCCCGCGAGTTGCTGCTCGACTGTATCCAGCTCGGAGTCAACATCAGCCACGACCATGCGTTCCGCCCCGACTTCATCGTGGCCCTGTGGCCCGGTGGCGTCATCTCCGGCCTCCCCGTGCACGAGGTCCACAAGTATTTCCTCGCAAAATCCGGCGGTGGCAAGATGCCGGACCACATCAGCGTCAACACCGAGCCGACCCGTCACAGCTTCCGTAGTCAGATCATCGGGATCCAGTACCTCGAGGCCCATATCAACAAGGAAGACAACATTCTGATTATTGATACCACATTTCGCGCAGGCCGCCTGGTCAACGACCTGGTCATTCGCCTCAAGGAGGTCCTCCGCCGAAACCTCAACCACAAACGGATCCGCGTCGCTTCCGTCTATTACAATCCCGACGACAAGTCGACCTGGACGGTCCGCCCCGACATCACCCGGCCCGATTACTTTGTCAAACTGGTGCGCAAAGAGGTGATCTATCCCTCCAGCGTGTTCAAGCTTCCGGACCCGCGAAAGGATCTCAGACACCTCAATCCCAGGCTGTGGCAGGTGCTCTACGGCGAGGACTGAGCGGGGAGGACTGAGCGGGGAGGACTGAGCGGCGAGGACAGACCCGGCCTGCCCCATTCCGGTCTTCCCCGGTTCTCGAGAGAAAAACACCTGGATACTTTCTGGACCATCTCTCTGTGTTTGCACTATAATCCACCCAACGCAGGATGCGCCACGTCCACAAGCGGACCCAAACCTGAATCACCGACCTCCCGCTACCGGCCGGTTCCCGCTCCCGTGCACGGTGTCCTGCCGGGCTCGAGACTGCAGTGCGGTGCAGGGAGGTGGGTGAAAATCACGTGCCAGCCCGGGGGGCGCCAGGAGGAGGTCTTGGCCGGGGACACGTATCCTGGACGTTCGGACAGGGACACCAGACAAGCTGTTGTTGGCGGGTGCTCCCGGGGATACGTCCCCATCGGACTCGGCCCGGGCCTCGGGCTCAGCCCACCATTCCGGGACGACCCGAGAGATTCGAGGACGACCGGCAATCTCCTGGAACGCCCTGGAGGGAAACCATGCAATGGGAGGTGGTTCGCATGAAACGGTTCGTGGTTGCGTTGCTCCTGTGCCTGCTGGTGGAACCCGTGGGACTGGCCAAAGGTCCTCCGAGAGGACGACAGACCCGATTCACCCTCACTGCGGGACCTGCATTTCTGGGTGACGGCGACATGAAAGCCCTCTACTTCCGCAACGAGTATTCCCGCGACATCACCCGGAGGTTCAGCCTGGGCCTCGGGCTCGCGCATGCCCATGCGGCCCGGATTCAGTCCAATTCGGATGGACTGAATGACAACTGGTTCTCTCAGATGACCAGTGTGGACCTCAGCTTCTCTTTCTCCCTGGTACGTCGCGCCAGACACCGCATCGAGCTGGGCGCGGGTCCGAGTCTGCTTGCGGCAGCCACGATTCAACCGTCCACTCATTTCACAGCACCGGAGGGGTCCACGCAGGTTTCCTATGCCAATCACACGTCTGACAAGTACATGTCCGCTGGTTTCACCGCCTGGATTGCGACCCAGTGGCGCCTGGCTGGACCATGGCTTTTCGGCATACGCGCCGGGGGCGCGCGATACGGTTCTGGAGACCTGAACTGGTTCGCCGGCCTGGAGACCGGTGTCACCTTCTAGACAAAGGGACCATCTCCTCCAGAGGGGACTTCTCCTGGTGGCAAGCCTGCCTGGGCCGACGCTCCCACCAGAGCGCCCAACCCTCGACGCCGGCTGTTTTTCCCGGCTCATGGACCCCGGCCGTTCGCCGAGCGGCGACCCGGCACCGTGTTGGGCCTGGTTCGGGGACACTGGAGCGTTTTCTCAGTCCCGGTTCCACGCCGAGCCTGGAGGTACCACGCTCAATTCTCCGGGAAGTCGCCGGCTCCATCCGGGGCAAGGGTGATGGTTCGGACGCGACGCCGTATCCAGACAGCCGAGCCCAGGACCAGGCCGAGCAGCACTGGCCAGTTGGGCGGAACCTGTCCTCTCGCCGCGGTCTGGTAGCTGCAAACAGGCTCGGATTCGTCGGGATAGTCCATGGTGGCGGTCACCCGGAACCTCGCCGTACCGCACGCCGGGTCGGTTTGTGTGTGACCGCACACCGGGTCCGGGCCATGGCCCTGGCAGAGGTCGCCGGTGCCGGGGTCGCCTGCGTAGGAGGCGACCAGGACCACCCAGGGC
This sequence comes from uncultured Gammaproteobacteria bacterium, assembly GCA_964418585.1. Taxonomy (GTDB): domain Bacteria; phylum Myxococcota_A; class UBA796; order JAJRTE01; family JAJRTE01; genus JAJRTE01. The sequence goes on from CAYQMG010000048.1 coordinate 79,025, forward strand.
ACGACGCCGCCAAACCCATCGATCTCGAGGTACCCGCCCGGGCAATCGGGGTCGGACATGTCGAGGGAGACCTCGTACACCGGGCTGGAAGGGTCACCAGGCACCGATCCGAGTACCTCGATGGTCACGGAGAAGACGTCACCGAACAGACCCGCCATTCCCTGCATCTGGTAGGTACTCTCGTAGTACCCGGGAATCGTGGGCACCGTGAACTCCCCGCCAAGGCTCACTTGCTCGCCCGGGGTAACCTCCTCGGGAAGCAGGAAATAGGCCGGACCGAACGTGCCCGAGGTTCGCGTGGCGCGGTAGTATCCGGTGGTCCACACCGAGGTCCCGGTATTCTCGAGCGTCCATTGCTTGGTGAAAGTGTCTCCGGCAGAGTACTGGGTACCCGGGTCGGGTGCAGTCTCGGATACGAGTCGCGCATCGTCCACACCAGACTCGGAAACCACGATCCGGACCCAGAATTGCTCCCCGAAAAGCCCCTCCGGACCTTCCATCTGGTACACATCCTGGTAGGTCCCCGGCTCGGTGGGAACCAGGAAGTTCCCCTGTACCTCTACCTGTGCCCCCGGAGCCACCTCGCCACCCAGTCGCAGCAAGGCAGGTCCGAACAAGTTCGTGGTGTTGGCAACCCGGTAGCCGTAGGGGTCCCACGTGGTGGTGCCGATGTTCTGCAACGTCCAGCTCTTGGTAAACGTCTGGCCCGGACCGAATACCGTGTCGTCATGCGGTTCGCTCTCGGTCACAAACCGCGCGTCGTCGACGCCGTCTCCCACCACGATTTCCACCCAGAACTGTACTCCGAACAGTCCGTTCGGGCCGGTCATCTGGTACGTGACCCGAAGAACCCCCTCCGCGTCCGGAACCTCGAAATCCCCGGTCAGAACGGCCGTCTCTCCTGGCGCCACCTCCCCGTCCAGGGGCAGTGTGCTCGGCCCAAAGTCTCCAGAAACTCGAGTTGCATAGTAGTCTCCCGGAATCCAGGTACTGGTTCCGGAATTGCTCAGGGTCCAGCTCTTGGTAAACGTATCGCCGGGGTCGAATGCCGTCCCGTCGTCCGGAGGACTCTCCCCACCCGGGACCATGGCGGAATCGTCGATCCCGCCTGCGGTGGATGGGTCTGCATATCCACTGAACTTCTCCGATTCGCCGGGCGGGTACCACTCACACCACCACGTGCCAGGGAGACCACGAATGTCCACCGATGAGCCGGAGTAGATATTGTCGTCGGTGGCACCGCTCCGAACCTCGAAGTGGAGGTGGATTCCGGTGGAATTGCCCTCGGTCCCGGCATGGGCGACCACCTGACCCGCAGACACCGTGTCGCCCGCTTCGACGGCCACCGAATTCAAGTGCCCGTACAGGCTCACCAGCCCATCGTGGTGCCGGATACGCAGAAGTCGCCCAAATCCCACCATGTCCCCGTTGTTGTCACGGATTTCGGTGACGTCCAGCACCGTCCCAGGGGCCGGGGCCAGCACCGCCCAGTTGTCGCCCGCACCATTGGCATAGTCGATGGCCTGGGACGAGGAACCGGTATGATCGCCTTCCCCCGGACCGTACGTGATGTACATGAAGCCGGCAAAAGGCAACACGTAACCAGCCGGAGCGGAACCGAGCGCCCGCGCGCCCTCGCACCAGCTCGTGTCCCCCTCCGACCACGCCCTCGGCGCCGATTTCTCCGCTTCCAGCGACAACGCACCGCCTCGATCGGACGGCCGCACCTGCTTGCTCCCGCCCGGCGGAGTCAGCGCCACCGACTCCTGGTAGGCGACTCGAGTCCACAGTCCCGCCCGGTCATCGAGGTTCTCGACACAGAGCTTGAGCGTGCCGTCGGACCGACTCGGGTCGCCCCGAAGTTCGATGTACCAGGCCGCGGTCTCCTTCACCTCGAACTCCTCCACCATCTGGCTCGAGGTTGGTGAGAGCGCGTAGCTCGCGGATACCGGCGCCCCCTGCACAGCCCAGAGGTCGTACCGAAACTGGTGAATGGCTGCAGAGTAACCGTCGATGGCCTGATTGAGCACCTCGTAAGCGGGCTCCATGCCCTGATCCCCCGGCTCCGCACCTGCCTCGAGCCATATGTCTCGAATGATCTCCGGGCCATAGTGACGGGCCAGGAACTCGGGCCACACCACCTGGGCATACCGGATGTCCCACGGATCGGCCACATCAGTCAGGGCACGGTCCGCATTCTGGAGCCCCTCTTCCACGTACCCCCAAGGGATCGAGCCGGTCACCATGCCTTGCATCCAGAGGGCCGTGGCCTCGGACCACGCCAGCCCTTCCTTGTGGTCGAGGCCATTCTGGATCACATGAAACAATTCATGAGCAAGCGCAGCTTCCAGTTCCTCTCCCTGCCCGAGGGTACTATCCACGAACAGGCGGCTCGAGGTCGAACCTCCTGTGGACTCGGAGCACGGTTCGGCTGCGGCCACGGCCTGAATGTCCAGCAGCGCTTCCAGGTCTCCCACGTAGACATCGATCTTGCCTCCAGGCATGTCAGGCTCCGGGTACCCCATGCCGATCTCGGTCTGCCAAACGGTTTCCAGGATCGGGCCCAGGGCGATGGCAAAGGTTTCCTCGGCAAGGCAGTCGACCTGAAACCCGTCCTCACCGAAATCCTTCACCTCCTCGATGCCCCAGTCCCAGCGGCAGTTGGTACGCTCCGTGCCGCCGCTGCCTTCCTTCGGTGGGCGTCTCGAGGTGGAATCGGGATAGTGGATGGCAAAGTGCTCCGTCTCCACTGTCCGGTGGGATACCGTCCGGGTCTGCTCGTTCCACGTCCCGGTTTCGGAATCATAGGTGGCGTAGCTGATTTCGTAGTCTGGATAGTCGAGCGGCAGGTCCTTGCACCCACAGATACCGGGCACGCCGGGCACCATGCCCTGGACGCTCGCGGTGAGACCGTGCCCGGAATCCGAACTTCGGGCGTCCGAGCCGCCCGCGTCGTCTCCACGGTCCGACGACGCAGCCTGCGCAGCAAGACTCGAGAAGAGGACAACGGCATTCAAGACCACGGCCACCAGGGCAGCGGTCGTTCCCATGGCAGCCGGTGTTCGCGAACAGGTCATGGAACACCTCCAGACGGCAGGAGACATGAATCCACCGCCGTGCCCGGGACGCCACGGTGAGTTCGGTTCTCCGGACACGGGATAACCTGTGATTGCTTCCAGAGTATGCCGCTGTGTCGCGCTGGTGACAACAGGAACCGCCCGTTCCCGTCGTCCCGGACCGCTCGAGACGCCTTCGACAGATTGGGGAATGCCGACACGCGGAACCAGGCGGGCGATCGACCGCGAAAGACAGCTACTCGCGAACGACTTGAGGCCGCAGCACCAGGCCCACCTGGGGTTGGATGAGCAAGCGGGTCGGGGAACCTTCGTGGAACAGGCCCAACTGAACGCCGACTACCGGCCCCACCTCCAGGGCAGCGCCAAGCCGGACCATCATGGCAGCCGAAGTCTCGATCAAGAGTTCAGAAAGGGAAAGAATGTGCAGGCCCCCTGCGCCGGTCTCATCCACCACCCAGAGCGGCCCATAGGTCAAGGACTGCTCAAAGTCCCAGCGCACAGCCGCGCCCACGTGCGTCTGCCTGAGTCCAGGCCCGAAGCGAAACTGATGACTCCGCGCTGAGTCATGATGATACGTGTTGCCGTCCAGATCCCGGGCGTCCACGTTGCGGACAGCGTACTGCCCATACTCGAAAAGAAAACACCGGGACCGATACCACCGGTCGAACAGGGCTCGAGGCACGGTGCGCGCGATGCGGAACGATCCACCACTGACCAGGGGCAAGGCCGGGTCCGGACCATGGACCTCGAGTCCCGAAGAGAAATCGACCTCCAGCGCGGCAGGGACCGCCGCCCGGGCCGAAAGATACCATCCCGGCACCGGAAGTTGTTGTTCCCGAGTCCGAACGTTCCGAAACAGCAATCCGATCAGACGCACCTCCTCCTCTGCAGAAAGGGGGACCACCTCACTCCCCTCGGGAAACGCTCCCCCGTCCCCTCGATCCTCTGGTATCAGGAAAAGCTGCGTGGTTTCCGTGTTCAGATCGTAGCCCACCACCTCCCCGGACCCCACCGCAATCAACGCTCGCTCAACTGGATAGATCCGGTTGGACACGTAGAGCACCTGCCCATCCGCCCCGTGAACCTTGCGCGGCGTGCGATCCGAGTAACGGTCCACCTGAAGACGCCCCGAAGGCACACACACTCGATCCGCAAACCCTTGATGGTGATACCACTGCGCCACGATGCGTCCCCCAGGGGCCCGTACCTCCATGATGCCTCCAGGCACCGTGTCGGCCACCACCAGGCGACTCGACAGCACCCCGCTCAAGTCCACAACGGTGGCCAGGGGATCCCGGGTCGGGGCGACCGCACGCACGGACGGCGCAAACGGCTTGTTCAGATCAATTTGCATCCGCACGAACTGGCGCCACTCGAAAAATGATACACGCTGGTCCCCATCCAGGTCCGCTGCACCGGCCAACCCCGTGAGCGCCACCGACGAAAGCAGCCCGCCACGGCTGTTGTTGAGTTGCACCACCGATGTCGTGGCTCCCAGGTACCCCAGGTTCGAAGGACGGTAGCCGAGTTCAGCCGCAGACGGAATCACCGGTGGGGGAACCAGAGGGGCCCGGGTACCGGGCGCAACTCGAGTGGGAAACGCTGCGTCGAACAGGGCGAACGCCGCGTCGGGACGCACCTGCTCAACGGCCGACAACAGCGCCTCCATCTCCAGGGACCGGTCCGCAAGATGAAATACGCCACCCGGATCTGCAAAACCGGCAAAATAGATGAAAAGCCTCACCGGCCTGGAGGCCGCCCGGGCCTGATACGCTGCCTGGCTGAGGGTCTGAATGAGATGATCGAACCCGGCGCCGGTAGGTGGTTGAGGCGTCACCCCTGCCGCCTCGAACCCTGCCGCCGTGTCCGGGTCGTCCACCGAAGCCAGGACCCGAATTTCCGCCGACGGCATGACCATCTGAATCGTCGTGACTGCCAGCAAGGCACTGTCATCGGCATACTGAAACACATAGGCAGGTTCCCGCAAATGCTGATTGACCCCCATGACCAGGGCCAGGTCCAGCGGGTTCCGCCCCTCCCGGGCCGCGGCAGCCTGCGGCCCGCCCCAAACCACCGGGACAATTCCCAACAGAACAAGCCATCCTCGCCAAGGACGCATGTGGACCTCCCTCTCTCCTGGTCGAACCATTCCCCCGTTGATCGGCCATTGCCAGAGAAACTCGAGTGCCCGGCAGCCATCCTGCAAGAAAAAAACTGCTCATTCCGCCAACCAGCGACGCACGCGCAATCCCACCTCGGTGGTGTATCCCGTCTCTGTGAACCGAATCTGGCCTTCCGGCCCCACCACGAAGGTGGTGGGCAAGGCCCGTACTCCGTATCGCGCGGCGATCCTGCCGTCCGGGTCCACGATGGTGGGAAAGGCGACCGACCTCGAGGCCAGGTAGCGGCGGACCTCGGCCAGGTCCCCGCACCCGGTCGCCACCGTCAGGACCGGGTATTCCTCGGCAATCGATGCGATCGAGCCTTCCTCCCGCTTGCATACCGGGCACCAGGTCGCCCAGAAATGGACGATGACCGGCGTGCCACGCATATCCGACAGGGAGACCGACTCACCGGTGGTCAACCGCCCCTTGATTTCTGGCGCCTCCCCGCTCACCGTGCCTCGCTGCATCCACGCACGCACACCGAGAAAAACGACGACCACCAACAGAATGTCCACCAATATCCGCCATCGTGGACGGCTCTTCTTCGTTTTCACACATCACCTCGCCCGTGCTCGGCCACCGGCTCCGGGAACTGCCAGGACCCCATGCCCCTCGAGCGCCTCCCAGCGTACTGCGGACCCTGCCCATGCCGAACGCCCCGGTGCTCCGGCACACCGGCCCTGCCCCCCGGCGTCTCACAATCATACAGGCTCTCAGCGTTCGCTGTCGGCAAAAAAGCCCGGTAGCGGTTGCCCTCCTCCCCCCCGCAATGATAGACTAGCGGCCAGCACCCGTTTGTCCTGTCCGGAACGCTCAGTGCGGATCGAGGAGGGTGAGGCGGTCCCGCCGCGCGGTGGGTCATGGAATGATGCACAATCGTTGCGCAGGAGGATGAGATGAAGACATGGCACGGGGTTGCGTTGGCGCTCGGCGCGTTTCTCTTCCTCTCCGGATGCGTGAGCCTGGGCGCGCACCGTTCAGCACGGCCGGTTGGCAAGAAGCAGATGGAGGTGGGCTTCAGCTTCGGGTACTCCAACCTCTCCGCGTTCGGTGTGGTGCAGGGGAACGTCGGCGAACTGGGCGCAGCGGAAGGTTTCCTCCGGTACGGACTGACAAACAGTCTCGACTTCTCGGTGGCAGCGGGAAGCATCGGGGTGACCCCTCGCCTCGACTGGAGCTTCCTCCATCGCAAGCGGCTCAACATGATGGTCGGCGTCGGACTGGGGATGGGCCTGGCTGTCCTCGAGGTCAACGGGGACTCCTTCCTGGGAGGAGCCACAGTGGCCCCGGACCTGACCGCCCTCGTCTCCTTCGGAGGCCCCGCCAGGGAATTCACACTCGGTCTTCGCCTGCTCAAGATCGGCGGCGCGGGCATGGTCAGCAACGCCTATCTCGATAGTGCCGAGTACGATGTGTCGGACCGCACCGGCAGTGCGATTGGGACCATCGTTTCTTACACCCGGCGTGGCAAGCGGCTCAACGTGACGCCGGAGCTGGACCTCTACTTCGGAACCCAGCGAATCGGGGCCGCGGTGGGTCAGTTCGGATTCCTGGTCATCCCCAGCGTGACCTTCTCCATGGTCAAGTAGCCCCGAACCCTTCCCGGCGTTCACCCATTCTCTCGCTCCTTCTCCAAAACCTCCCGAAGCGCTTCCTCCATCGGCCGGTTGACAAAGTCCAGATCACGCGCCGCAGCGCTCGAATCGAACATAATACGGATCGGAGCAGGAAAGGAAACCAATCGGGTGCGCTGGCCCGTGACCCGCTGCCAGGCGTCGAGCAACGTGTGCAAGGTGTTCTCCGGCGCGCCGGCCACGTTGTAGGTCTTCCCCACGGCCTGCTCTCTCTCCACCGCTTCCGCCACCGCAGCCGCAGCGTCACCGGCATACACCAGGGAAAAAGCCAGTCGTGGTGCGGGAAGGAACGGGAGTTTCATGGCTCGTCGAACCGCCGGCAATACGGTTGGATCGCGGTATCCATAGGTTGCCGACGTGCGGAGAATGGTCAAGTCCATGCCGTAGAGCCCACACCGGTCATGAGCCACCTGCTCGGCAAGGGCCTTGGTGACCCGGTAGGCGCCCACGAGGTAGCGGTGCTTGAGCGTCACGAGGGGATGATCCTCGGCAAAAGGTCGCCGCCCGAACAGCCTGGTTGGCGGGATGTCGTACACGCCGATGGTGCTGATGTGCAGATAGCGAGACACGCCCACCCGCTCCATGGCGTCGAGCACGTTCTCCGTGCCTACCTTGTTCGGGAGGTAGTTCTCTTCCCAGCCCTTGACCGAGGGCGTGGCCATGGCAGCGTTTCCCACCACCGCGTCCACCCCGCGAAAAGCAGCCTCGAGCGCCTCCCGGTCCAGGAGATCGGCCCGGGCGATCTCCACCCCTCGCATGCGGCCCAGTGCCGGCAGTCGGTCCGGGTTGCGAACCACGGCACGCACGCGCAGGCCCCGCTCGAGCAGAGCTTCCACGATGTGGGCGCCGAAGAACCCGGTGGCGCCGGTGACAGCGACGAGATCCCCTTTCTTGACCATGACCTGTCTCCATTCTCCAACGTGGGGAGCAAAAGGGGGCGACCTGGCGGATCACTCCTTGGCGTCGGATCGCGGGACCGCCTGTCCATCGCCCGGAGGTGAGAGCAACCGCTCTGGAATTCGTGTGAATATCAACCGGGTGGTTCGATCCACCGTGTTGGGAGCCAGGCGCATGAGTCCGTCCATCACGATGGCAGGTCGCGTGAGAAACAGAGCCGGCTTCCTGCGACGCACCGCCTTGAGCACCTTCCGGGCCGCCACGTCGGCATCCATGCCGGTTTTCCGGAACCGCTCCATGACCGGTACGCTCGACTGCACCCGGTCAAACATCTCGGTCCGGATCACCCCGGGATAAACCACGGTGACGTACGGAGGCGGCGGCCCTTCCGTGGACAGCACTCGAGCCAGACTGGCCACAGCGGCCTTGCTGGCCGAGTAGGCGCCGGCGAGCGGCATGTGGGTGTAGGCGCAATAGGAGGAAACCACCACCACGTGGCTCCCCGGGCGGGACCGCATACCCGGGACCGCCCGCCGAATGCTGGCGAGAGGACCGAAGTAATTGACCTCCATGAGGTAGCGGGCTTCCGACATCGAAGTCTCCACCACAGTGCCGTGCCCCACAGCCCCGGCGTTCAGTATCAGGAGATCGATCCCTCCAAACGCCTGCTCGGCCTCCTCCACCAATCGCTCACTGTCGGCCTCACGGCTCACGTCCACCTGCAATACCCGAACATCATTCCCCCTCCCCAGCCGCGACGCCAGGGCCTCGAGCCGTTCCAGGCGCCTCGCTGCGAGCAACAACCGTGCTCCTTGGGCCGCAGCCTCCTGCGCTATTGCATGCCCCAGCCCGGATGAAGCCCCGGTCACGACCACCACCTTGCCTTTCAGAGCGTCCTTCATCCGCTTGCTCCGATACTCATCATCCCCCTCCGACCACACCCCGGTGTCAGTCCGAATCCGACCGCTTTACCACCCGGAACGTCAGGATGATCTTGCGCTTCGTCCAGGTCATGTCCTCGAGCCCAGCCTCGGCGAGTTCGGACCGGACGACTTCGGGATCCAGGAATCGGAATCCGCGCCGGGCAGACAGGAGTTCCTGGATCTTCTCGATCTTGGAATCCGGTGCAACGGCCTCGGCCGTGAACACCCCACCAGGGCGCAGGATCCGGGATACCTCCCGCCAGATGGTCTTCTGATCGTGGAAAAGGTGCAACGCGCCACAACAGTTCACCAGGTCCACGCTGCTGTCCGCAAATGGCAACTCGAAGATACTACCCCTTACATAGAGGATGTTCTTCGCCCCACGCTTCACCGCCAACGACCGCCCCTGACGCAGCATGCTCATGGACAAATCCAGGCCAAATACCGCCGCACCCGGCCACCGCTCGGCAAACGCTCGAGTGAAATGGCCGGTGCCGCAGGCCAGGTCGACGATGAAGTCCTTGTCATTGCCGCCGGCCAGGGCGAGCAACTCGGCCTGCTGCTCGGGAATGGTCATTCCGGATGAGACATAGGTGTGGAGCGGGCGCCAGATGGGGGTCTCGTAGATGGTGGCGAACAGTCGCGTCTCCATGATGCGCTGTTTGATGGAGAGGGATTCCGTCTCGGGAGTCAAGGGCTCCGCGAAGTTCGGAATCCCGTTGGCAACCGGCACAGGATACCCGCAGGACTCACACACGATGAACTCGAGATTCTGGACGAACGGATCCAGCTCGAGGGTCCCGGCTTCTCCACACCGTGGACATTTCACGATTTCCGAATGCCTTTTCAAACCTCGCCTCCTGTCCCCATCCGGCGGTACCGGACGGCGTTGTATGCCGCGCCACCGCGCAGTCCTTTCTGAAAGAGCATGTCCGGCCGACCCGGACCCACGCCACCGTGCCCGAGCGCCCGACCGGGGTCCCCCCTTGCCGACTCCGGCGGCACGGAGATTTTCCACACTGGCACAAGTAGCCCGAAAACGGTCTGCCGGTCAAGTCCGTTGCGACCGGCGACGCCTGGCCCACGGCCACAGGGCCAAGGTGACCAACCCAAAGGCAACTCCAGGACCACGCGCGCCCTCCTCACCCCCGCAACCGCTCGAGCCGGTCCCCACGGTTACCACGAACGTCTGCAAGTCGCGGCCGGAATCGTTTTCCACCTGGAGTTCGAATGCGTAGGTCCCATCCTGGCCGGGCGTCCAGAAGATCTCCCCGGTCTGGAAATCGATCCGGGCGTCCGGGGGAGCCGAGACGAGGGACCACCAGAACGGGGCGTCCCCTGCCGCCTCGGGGACACCGTCGGCGTCGTAGTGGTAAGGAACTCCCACATCCGCCTCCAGCAGCGGCTCAGAGGTGATCGCCGGCGGTGTCAACGGTTCAGGGTCCTGAACCTTGATCCCTTCCCCCTCCACGAAGTCGTCCTCGAACTCGAACAGCGCCCCCCCCTCCCAGTACTCGTACCACCACGCCGGCTCGAATGCCACGAACCGCCTCGTCCATTCCGTGGTGGCAGGCCACACCGCCGCGCGATGATATTGCTCCCCGTCCCACTGACTCACCGATGTCTCCTTCATCGCCTCGAACGTGACAGGCATGAGGCAGGCGGCGTCGGGCGACGGTGGCACGGTGAGGATGTTGGCACCGTACGCGGTTGCTTCCCGGTATCCGTCAAACTCCGCCCAATCTACATAGTAGAAAAAGGGCTCACACAGCCAGGGCTCGTGCTCGGCCAGATACGCCACCCCCAGCAAAACCGACCCGGACCCGACCGCGTCCGGTGGAAACGCGCGATCGTAGTAGTCTCTCACCGCCTGGTAGACCCCCGCACGGTAGGGAGCGAGAACGAGCCACCGGGCACTCTGAGGCTTGTACGACGCCCCATTGGTGCTCCCTCCCCCCACATAGTCGGAAAAAGTCTCTGCATCCACGTAGATCCGTACCATGAACGTGCGGGCGAAACGCGCCATGTCCACCTCGTCGAACACGACTCGAAGACTGGACGCCAACTGGGCGAATCCCACGTTGATGGCCGCGTGGGAGATGTCCTCGCCGGGCGGAGAATAGGTGCCTCCCCAGTAGTTCCAAAGATATTCGCCTTCCAGACCGAGGGTCAGCGCATCCTGGAACGAACGCGCCAGTCGCACGGCCTTGTCCAGGTAGTCCGACCGACCCGTCAAGTCCCACATGGCCAGGAGCAACCGGCCCATGGCGTTGCTCTGATTCAGCGGGACCGGCTGCCCCGGGCAGCAAGTGAATGTGGCGTCCGGTTGAAAGGCATAGGCCCCGCCATCTCCCAGGTCGACGAACTCGTCGTCGTGAGTGGCAATCACTTCCTCCAGTTGTGCCACATAGGCAGCAGCTTTCTCCTCGAACGTGGTCCCGTCCCACGTCGCCTGGTCCCTCAAAGAGGGCGTGTCCCGCACCAGGCGGGCGAATTCGGCAATGGGATACCCGATCATGCCCGAGTGGACGACATAGCAGTAGGGCTCCCCGTTCGGCTGATAGTGCCGGTCCTGCCAGCACGCATTGGATTCCCCGTGATAGTCGACAACGCCTCGAGCTTCGTCGGTCTGTGCCAAGACACCGTCGGCATGATACGCCAACCGGTCCAGGTAGAGGGGATCCCCGGTCCTACGGTACATGGCTGCCAGCGCCATCATCACGTAACTTTCCCCCCAGGCAAGGGTGGCCGACTCGTTGTTGTAGTCGCGATACCAGTCCCCTCCGTTGACGTTGTCGTAGGCGTCCTCGAACCAGTAGCGCGCGGTCACCCCGTGCGCCGCCGGCCCGGGAACGAAGGACGCCACCAGGAATATCCCCACGAACAGGCGCCCATTCAAACCAGTCCAGGTCGTCGGCCAGTGCATGATTCCTCCTCCTCACCAACGCCAAGCGGGACACCCAGGCCCGCTGTTCGTACCCTCGCGGAACCTCGAGCCTTGCTCCCTTCCGGAACCGGGTTCCGGGCCGGGGCGATCTCATCCGTGAGTCATTGTCGACTGTCTGGGAGACCGTTGTCAACGTGCCCGGCGGCCGCCGCTTTTCGCTGAAACCCTTGTTGGGATGACCGGTGTGCCGATGGGCGCGCGACACGGCTTGCCTCGAGGCAGAACTTCTGCGATAACAGGGAAGAGAGCCCGACCCCTGGTCAACTCGTTCCGGAAGGTGGGAATCATGTGGGACCCCTACCAGTACGCTCGCTTCAGCGCCCAGCGATCGAGGCCGTTTTTCGACCTTTTCAGTCAGGTACAGGCCTGCACCCCTGACACCGTGGTGGACCTTGGATGCGGCTCGGGGGAGCTGACCCGTTTTTTTGCCAGGCGATGGCCCAAGGCCCAGGTGCTGGGTATCGACAGCTCGCCCCAGATGCTCGAGATCGCCAGGAACTACACGATCCCGGGGCGACTGGAATTCGTGCAACACGACCTGACCACCTGGGAGCCGGTCCAACCGGTGGACCTGGTCTTCAGCAACGCCGTGCTACACTGGCTTCCGCGTCACGAAGAGCTGATTCCCAGACTCGCCCGCATGGTGAGTCCCAAGGGGACGCTCGCCCTTCAGATTCCCTACAACCAGGACGCGCCCTCCCACCGGCTCGTCCGGGAGGTGGCGGCGGCTCCGGAGTGGAAACCCACACTCGGCGATGTCGCCGAGCGCTCCCACGTGCGTCCCGCCACCTGGTACGTGCGGACCCTGATCGAACAGGGTTTCCACGTGGACGCCTGGGAAACGGTCTACTACCAGATCCTCCACGGGGAACGCCCGGTGCTCGAGTGGCTCAAGGGAACCACCCTCCGCCCGGTACTCAAGCAACTCGGCTCCGAAGACGCACAGAACAGGTTCCTCGAGCAACTCGGTCAAAAGCTGGATGAGGCCTACCCACGGGAATCGTTCGGGACGCTGTTCCCCTTCCGCCGGATCTTGCTGGTGGCCACCCGAAGCCTGGAATGCCTGCGACGGGAGTCGTGAGTTCGTTCGAGCTGGTGGGGTCTGCGAGGGGTCACCAAAGGCGCCCGGGGCCCAGGCCGCCAGCATATTCCGGCCCCGGGTGCAACGCTGTCTGCCGGACCGCCTCCGGACCGCCGTGGAGCCAATCCCGTTGCAGGCAGACGCCACGGAAATCCAGGCACGGGTAGCCCGGATGACGCCAGTTGGGGGGCTGCTTTCGGCCTTCCACGCGGTAGAGGCGGGCCAGGAGATTCGGTTCCGTGTGGCTGCCCACGAGTTCGGCGCTATCAGGTGGATCGACCAGGCGTTGCGCGCTGGATACCGTCAGCACCAGCAGGTCCTCCCCGTCATAAATGAGCGCCACCTGGGGGATCTGGTTACGCCAGTTTCGATCGTAGAGGCTCGCCACCGGCCGATGGTGACGAATCACGAACAGGGCATCCAGATTCTCGATATGACTCGTGACCACCACCAGTGGCCGTTTCCCGGCCTGGTCGTTGGCCCAATCCACCACCGCAGCAGGCCCCCCGGGCCGAGCAGGCCACGCCTCCGAGTGCATACCGATGGTTCCCAGTTGGTCCCCGGATGCAAGGGGCGGCACGAGCTTCAAGGCCAGGGGCAATCCGGCGGCGGCGATCAGTCCTGCGGCCGCCCATCGCACCCGCGGCCAGGGCACCAGGGCGATCCAGCCGGCCCAGCCCGAAACAAGTACGACCTTGGCCAGCAAATAGTACTGAGGAGACTGCTGTCGAGAAAAAGGGAACAGCAGAAACGGCACCAGAACGGCTGCCAGCACCAGAACGGCTCGCCGTTTCTCATCCTTGAACCGGATGCCGGCAGCCACGAACCCCGTGAATCCGCCTGCAAACGGAACGGCGAACCGAGGTAGGTCATATAGTTGCGCGGTGGCAAAGCGACTGGGACCGGCACCGTGCCCCTCGGCGTAGCTCAGGAGGTAGACCAGCCCGTTCTGAGGCCAGAACCCAAGGGCCGCCGGCACCACCACCGTCCCCAGGATCAGCCCGTCCAGCACCAGAAACAGGCTCGCCGCGGCCTGCAACCGCCGACTCCTTCCCACCACCGGGGGGGTCAGCGTCGCCAAGATCCAGGCGGCTCCCACCGCGGCCAGCGCCGACCCCACCAGGTACTCGCGCGTATTGTACACCCACCCGACCAGGGTCCCCGCGAGCAACCATCGCCACCAGGAATCGGACCGGGTGGCCCCCCATGCTGTCCAGGCAGCCAACAGGATCAGCGCCACAGCCAGACTTTCGTACCGGATCAGGGCTGCCGTCGCCACCATGGAGGGAAAAGCAAGTGCCAGTCCCCCCAGGATACCGGCCGGCCACCCGCCCACGGCCCGCCACAAGGCCAGCAGGGGCACGAACGCAAGCCCAAGGAATGCAGCGGAGAGTACGTGACCCACGACCACCGGACCGGCCCCATCGTGCAACGGCGCGACCTTGGCCGCGAGGGTGACGAGCCACGGATAGAGGACGTTGTAGGTCGCGTTGGGAACACGGCCGATCGTGGCCGCGGCTGCATAATCTCCCACATCCAGGGCCCTCGTCACCTGTGCCATGATCCAGGCCCCGGTGGAGCTGTGCACCACGGGAAACAGGCCCAGCCACCAGGCCAGCCCCACGCAGGTGACGGTCATCATCACCGCCGTCAGCGCCAGGTATTCCGCAGCCTTTCTCACGCCCCCCCCTCGCCCCACACGCAACGCGCCATCACACCCACAGGCACTCCTCGCCCCCCGCGGCTTTCAATCGCTGCCTTTCCACGCAGCGCAGGTTCCCATTTCAAGTGTAGCACAGTCGCGTCCCTGTCTGGCAGAGACCAGGGCTACAACCCGACCACATGCTCACACCGGGACTCGAGTGCCCCTGCGGAGGCCCGGGCAGGGGCGCTCATCACACCGGTGTAGCGACGAGAATTGGCTGGACAGGTCGGGGAAGGCTTCGATAAGATCGAGGCGTTCCCTGTGACGAGTCGGCAGAGGTCAAGCGCTGTACCAGGTGCTCATGTTCTTGAAACAACACGTAGTCGCGTCTCTCGGCAAACAACGCCAGGTGCACGGACGTCCCTCGGGACGCTGCAAGACAGCGCCCCCCGGGTTCCTCCGCAGGGAGGAATGGATACGCGCCGGGTCACCATCCGCGCCTCCCTCGAGGGTCCCCCATCCCCTCCTCCTGGCCCTGGTCTGCGCCCCTCTCTCCTGGCTCCCGGCTGCCCTGGCCGGCGCTGAACCCGACCCACCTCTGCCTGCCCAACAGGCGCCGGATTCCCAGGCGGACCCGGGCAACGATGCACCACCCGGGGATGTCTTCCCCTTTGTGCTCCGGATCCTGGACCCGGGAGGCCACCTGAAGGGCAGACAACCTCGAGTCATTCTGGACAACGGTATCACGACCCGTACCCTGTTGCCGCGCGATGACGGCCAGCCTCCAGACACCCAGGCGGGAGACGGCTCCTATGCGCTGGGCGTGGCAGACTTCCCCGGTTCCTCGTTCGACATCCGCCTCGAGGCTGGTGAAGGAGACGGCGCATTCCAAAGCGAGGGGCACGTCGCTTTCTCACCCGACAACCTGGAGCGGAACCTCGTGGTGCTCGTGGAGCAGGACGGCGCCGCTTTCGGGACGAATGACAACGAACTGAGCCTCCGTCCAGGAGGTGGAGAGGTGCAGGAGCGAGCCGGCCCCGCGGGGCGAGCGCCCGGGTCGGGCCGGGAGACGACCGGGGGGGGAAGTCCGTGGGGGTCCCTCGTGTGGGCCTGGCTCCTCGGAATGGCAGGCGGCTTTCTGGGCGCCTTTTTCTACCACGCGCGCGGCGTGTTCCGCGGCGGAAAGGGCCTGGTTCGGATCGGAAGAGGGCGGCCCATGCGGCCCCTGGGCGACACGCTGCCGGACACCGAAACGCCTTCTCTCTGGACGGCCCCCGGACCAGACCTTCCGGACCTCATCGCCATACTTGCTCAACGATTGACCAGTCGAGGGGCCGTGCTCCTGATTCCTGCACCCGAACACCGGGAACGGTTGGTCAGCCTGTTCGGTCCCACTCCGTTCCCGGTCTGGATCCCGGCGCAAGACCGGCCGTCCCCGGCAACCGTGGTCGCCGGCGCCCGCATGCTCGAGGCCATGGGGTTGCTGGTCACGCTGGTGGTCGAAGGAGTCGATGCCCTGGAGGAGGCCCATCCCGACACGCCGTTTGCAGCTCTCGAGGACCTCGTGACCGCTGCGGACCGACCCATCTGTATCGTCATGGAAACCGGAAGCCCTGTCCCGGTCGACTCCTGGACTCTCGTCCAGGTGCGGCGCGACGGTACCGGGCGACTCGTCACCGAACAGGGCACACCGCTCGACCCCCTGAAGCCGGTTCACGGTTGAGGTGAAAGGTGGCGGAAGACGCGCGCACGATCCGAGTCCAGGCGGCGGTGGAACACCGTCGGGTTCCCGGTCGACTTGTGGTCTCGATCACCGAATCGGGAGAAACCGGCCACTACGCCCTGGTCGATGACGGATCGGTTCCCGGCGACATTCCCATGGACGGACTGTGGACCGCCGTGTGTCCAATCGGGCAATCCCGGTTCGTCGAGGTTGAACTCACCGCCATGAACGAGGTGGGCTCGAGCGTCCTGTACCACCGGGTCGTGCATGTGCCGGCTCAGGACGAGGTGGCGCTCGATTTCTTCCTGGAATCCACCGACCACGGCCTGGCGGCACACCGCGTGCCCTGGCTCCCTTCCGTGGGCAGCGATGAGTACCTTGGAGGTGAAATCACGCTCACCCTGGCTTTCGGGTGGGGGTTCCTGGTGCTCCTCTACGTGGGTTTCCTGGTCCTGCTGGGGCGCAAACGATGAACTTCGCGCGTTCGGCCAGACACCTGGCAGCTCATGCGGCCACCCTGGGCTTCTTCCTCGCCGTCGCCACCCTCTTCACCTGGCCGACCGCACGGTTCGATTCCTCCACTTTCTACACCCGCCAGTTCGACCTCTACGGCGTCCTGTGGATGCTTCACCACGTGCGCGAGGTCCTGCTCCAGGGCCTGGTCTCTTCCACCAATTTCCCACTGGGCGAAAACGCCACCCGACCAGACGCCTACGTCATGGCAGGCCTGGCCCTCCTGCTCGGAAACGCCGTCCCACCTCTCTCCCTCGTCCGCATGATCGTACTGCTCGGGCCGGTCGCAAACGCCTTCGCAGCAGAACGCTGCGCCGCCCGCGGCTTCCACATACGCCGTCCCTGGTCTCTTCTCGCTGGCATCACATACGGATTCAACGGGTTGGCCGCCACCGCGTGGCTCGAGGGGCATGTCTACTTCCTGTTCAACCCCTGGCTCCCCCTGCTTCTCCTCGCCCTGGTGCAAACCACGCGCCCCGGGGCTCCGCGCAGGGAAGGCATCAAGGCGGGGCTCTACTGGACCCTCGCACTGGCCACCAGCGCCTACACCGGTATCCTCGCCACCGTCCTTGCGGCCGTCTACCTCGTACGAGCCTTGCTCGAGGCAACCAACCGCCGGGAGGCCGCTCTCCGGTGCTCGGTACCCCTGGCGGTATTCCTCCCCTTCGCACTGGTGCATGCCTGGCTCTTTTTCGGCGGATCGGGCCAACGCGCCCCTGACCTGTGGCGGGCGTCCACCTCTGGCGGCGCCACCTTGGCCGGCCTCGTCACCTGGTGGCCTGGAGTGGACGGCAAGACGTACCACTCCATCGCAACCCCTCTTGGATTCGGCATGCTCACCCTCTGTGCCTTTGCTCCAACATTGCTCCGACATGAGCGCGCCTGGAGACCCCTGCTCGCAACGGCTTCGGTCTCCGTCTTGCTCTCGTTCGGGACGGTCGTGTCCCCCGGGATGGGTGGCACCTGGTCGTTCCCGGCCCCACTCGCATTGCTCGCCGGGACCCCGATACCAAGGTTCCTCCACTTTCCCGTCCGCTTCCTCTGGCTCACTTACCTGTGCGGCGGTCTCGTGGCAGCACGCGCCGCGGCCAGAATCGCCCACCAGGTGGGGGCATGGCGGACCGCCCCCCTCCTCCTCGTCGCCCTGCTGGATGCCGTCGCCCTCACCGGCGCCCCCCTTCGCGCACGCCCCGTGCTCGCCCAGATCCCGTCCGCCTACAACGCCGCGCCCACCGACCGCGCCGTCCTCGACCTGTTCGCCGAGCAGCCTGTCGTACTGGGAGACATGAATACGCGGGTCACCAAGTTGACCACCTATTACCACACGGTCCATCGACGGCCCGTACTCGCAGCAGCCCTCCCCACCCACGGCACCAACTGCCGCGACGCCGTGGCGGCAGCACTCCTCTCTGAACTCATGGACTGGCAGCGCGACGTGGCCAGGGGAACCTCCCCGGGTACCTCCAATATCGAACACATGCTCGCCGACCTCGGAATCGGCGCCGTCGCCGTCCACCTGGAACTGTTTCCAGAACCGGACCGCACCACCGTCCTCGAGGGGCTCCGCGCCGCGCTCGGCCCCCCGGCAGCCATCAGCCACGACGGCGGTGAAACCATCGTGCTCCACGTCCTCCGCACCCGCTCGAACGCCGACCCGACCGCCACGTTCAAGGCACTGTTCTGATTCGCCCCACTCCGAGAAAAACGCGGTTCAGCCCGATGTCATCGCGGAAGCGGCCGCACAAGCGATACTCCCCACTCCGAGCGACGGTCGCCTCCGACTTGACCTCGGTACTTCAGACATGCAAAAAAAGTTGGGGGAAAAAAAGAGGCAGGCTCGATGTGGGGAGTTTGGAAACAACCTGAACAGGGGGACTGGGAAGGGTTCCACACATCGAGCCTGCAACACCTGGGTCCCGGTCCACATCCAGGAGGTGTTGCAAAAATCGTGCCACCGACACGACTCCAGGAAACGATGGGGAGGAAATCGCACTCAACTTGACGTGTGAGACGAGTTCGAGAGGGCCGCAACCGGTCTAGTCGGACCTGTCCAGGAGACGATCCACGATGGCCTGCCCGGCCAGATGAGGAGATTCGGGAAGGCGAACCACCTCCTGCCACGTCTGGGTTTGGGCCTGTTCCCACGACGCCCGGGTCATACACCAGGCCATCACCCGCTCCCGACGCCCATTCCCGGCGAGAAGTTCGTGGAACCCGGTCAACTCCTCCACGCTTTCGACCACCACCCCGGAGACCGGCAGTGCATTCACCGCAACCCGGGCAGCCTCCCCGACCGGGAAGCGGACCGGCACCACCGCCGCTCCAGCGCGCTCGAGAGGCGCCTGGATCGACTCCGCGGCGCGGCCGACGAGCAAGCGCTGACCATGGAGGGGACGCCGTTCGAACCAGGCCATCTGCTCCATGTAACGAACCGTGGACCCGATCACGAACAGGGCCGGGGGCCGAATCCCTGCCTCGGTCACCGCATCCGGGAGGGCTTCCAGCCGCGCACGCACGGTCCGTTGGACCGCTGTGGTCCCCCGCTCGATCATGGCAGCCTCGGTGTCCGGGGGCATGCCATGGGTAAGCAGGCGAGCCACCACGTCGCGCAGGTTGCCCACCCCCATGTACCCGACCAGCGTGGCATGGGGATCCCGTGCCAGAAGGTCCCACCGTACCTGGGTGTGGCCCTTGACCGACTCATGCGCGGTCAACAGGGTCAACCGGACCGCATCCCCTCGCTGAGTCACCGGAATTCCGGCATAGGCAGCAGCCGCCACACCCGCAGTCGGTGCCGGAACGATCTCGAACGGAACCCCGGCGGCCACCAGCGCCTCGACCTCCTCGCCACCGCGCCCGAATACGAACGGGTCCCCCCCCTTGAGGCGCACGACCAACCCGTGCTTTCGTGCCAACGAGACCAGGAGTTCGTTGATGCGGTCCTGGGGTACCGGATGGTGGCCGGCCTCCTTGCCCACCCGCACCAACGGAACGTCTCGAGGTAGGTCTGCAGGCAAGGCGGGTTCTGCCAGCCGATCGTAGACGATCACATCTGCCTGCTCCAGTCGACGCCTGCCCTTCACCGTCAACAGCCCCGGGTCCCCCGGACCCGCCCCAACCAGGGAGACCAGGCCGGGTCCGCCTCGATCGGCCTCGTCCGACACAGGACCCGTCTCACGGATCGGCTCCGGGGACCCCTTCGATCCATCGCCCGGACTCAACCCCGCAAGTCCTTCCAGTTCGACCTCGTCCGGAACCCGCACCGACCAGGTGTGGGGATCGAACGTTCTTGCAAAGAAGGCGTCAAACCTCGATTCCCGCTCTTCCGGCGCCAGGATACGCACCCGCTCTCGCAAGCGCTTCCCGGCCTCCACCCATTCGGCCCAGGCCGGACCAATCCGCCGCTCGAACGCCTCCCGCACCCGCCGCACCAGAAAAGGAGCATCTCCATCCGAGGCGATCGCCACCTGAAACCGCCCCCGCACGACTCGAGCCGGCAGATGGAAGGTGCAGAACTCGGGATCGTCCGCCACATTCACCCAGATACCCCGGCGTCGAGCATCCTCCCATACCTGCCGGTTCACCCCCCGATCGTCCGTGGCGGCAAACGCCAGGACCATCCCCTCGAGATCACTCGAACGGTACCCCCGGGTCACGATCGTCACGGAACGTTCCCGGGCCATGCGCTGCAATTCAGCCACCGGATCCAGGGCGACCACGGTTACGCGGGCGCCGGCGTCGAGCAACCCCCGTACCTTACGGGAAGCGACCGCACCTCCGCCCACGACCAGGCAAGGTCGGTCCCGGACATCAAGCATGACAGGATACATGGATTCGTGACTCCGAAAGGAACGGGGGTTCTGGAGGTGGGCACCAGATCAGGCGTCGGTCCGGGCTTGCTGGTAGAGACTCCGCTCTGCCCGAACCTCGGTCGCAATCTTGTAGAACAGGGTCAGCATGAGGGCGCCGATGGCGTAGATCCCGACCGTGATCATCACCTCCGAAAATGCGGGGGTATACTCGGGCACGGTTCCCAGGGGCGAGGGCACGAATCCGGTTACCACCATGCCCATGCCCTTGTCGATCCAGATGGAAGCAATGACGCACACCGCAGCCGCGACCAGGAAACCCTGCTGATGACGCAGACGCGGCACCACCAGGATGACGAGAGCGACAGCGGCCAGGAACTCGGACGTCCACATCCACGGCACCAGGTTGTCCACCCCTTCAAAACCAAAGAAGAGATACTTGAAGTGATGCATGTGCTCCGGGATGCCACTGTACGCCGCCGTGAACACCTCCATGATGACGAAGAAGACGTTCAGCAACATCGCGTAGGTGACGATGACGCTCAGCTTCTTGATGGCTTCCTGACCCGGGTCGAATGTGGTGAACCGCCTCACGATCAGGCAAAGCAGAATAAGGAGTGAAGGTCCGGAGGCGAACGCGGAGGCCAGGAACCTCGGAGCCAGGATCGCAGTGAGCCAGAAGGGCCTCCCGCCGAGACCGCAATACAGCCAGGCGGTCACGGTATGAATGCTCACGGCCCAGGGAATCGACAGCAGGATGATCGGCTTGATCCACGCTGGGGGAGCCACCCCGGCCCGCTCCGACTTGAAGGTCACCCACGCGACCACTGCATTGATGAAGAAGTAGCCGAAGATGACCACGGAATCCCAGAACAGCATGGAGCGGGGCTGGGGATGGAGGAAGATGTTCAGCCCCCTCATGGGCTGCCCGAGGTCCACGAGAACGAAAAGGAGGCACATGGTGAGCGCCGAAATGGCGAGGAACTCTCCGAGCACGCAGAGGCGCCCGAACGCCTTGTAGTCGTGAAGGTAGTAGGGGAGGACGACCATGACCGCCGACGCGGCGACGCCGACAAGGAACGTCAACTGGGCGATATAGAATCCCCACGGGACATCGCGCTGCAGCCCGGTGGTGCTACCCAACCCCTCCTGAAGCTGAACGAACACAAACAGTCCCACACCGAGGAGAATGAAGACGGACAGGAAAGCGAGCCAACTCCAGTAGCGAGGACTGCCTTTCAGGGCTTTCTCCAGCATGGTAACCTCACAGCAGGTAGTACACTTGGGGGCGGGTGCCCAGTTCCGGTTTCCTGCGCAGAATCGTCCGGCCAGAGGATTCGACGAGCTTTCTCACTGCGGAGTTGGGGTCGGCGATGTCGCCGAACGTCAGCGCGCCGATTCCGGCCTTCTCGCAGGCCTCGACACAATATGGCACCTCCCCTGCCGCAATCCGTTCCGGGCAGAGCGTGCACTTCTCGACCACGCCGCGCATCCGGGTGGGATAATCCTTGTTGGGTGGATTCCGGTCCGGCCACGGATCCACGAAGTTGAAGCTTCGAGACCCGTACGGACAGCCGACAATGCAATACCGACAGCCGATACAACGGTGCGGGTCCATCACCACGACACCATCCGCACGGCGGAAGGTGGCCCTGGTCGGGCAGACCCGGACGCACGGCGGATTGTCGCAATGGTTGCACATCACCACGGTCGGCAGGTCCTTCAGTTTCGGGTCGTAGTACTCACCCACGTGCCCGGGAAACACGTGCTCGAACGGCGCCTTCCAGATCCACTTGATTTCGTGGCGAGGATCCTCCAGGTCCGGTACGTTGTGCCTGCTGTGGCAGGCCTCCCGGCACCGGTTGCAGCCCGCGTCTTTCTGGCACTTCTTGAGGTCCACGACCATCGCCCAACGAGGTCCTCCTTCCCCGGACACCTCCTCCGACGAAGCACCGGCGAGCGCAGACACCACCGTTCCGGCACCGACGACCGTGAATCCGGCGGCTCTCAGAAAGTCTCTCCTGGTCGTATCCATTCTCGTTCTCCCTATGGTACGACGTGACAATCCCAGCAGTACGGCTCCATCTCGACGTAGGTGTGACACACGTCGCAGAACTTGTCCTCCGACTCACCGGGCTTCTTTTTCGTGTGACAGACGAGACAACCATCCGAGAGGCTTTTCTTCAGTGGCCGGCCGTGGACCACGATGGGGTTGCCGTTCCGGTCCTGCCACCACTCGGGGATCGTCCGGTCTCCGTCCCGCACAACCTCGTCCCGCCATTCGAGCAGGAGTGCCATGTGGCGGTTCGTCATCTCGATGTTGGGAAGTCCTTGGGCCCTCTCCTCGTCGGTTTGCTTCAAGGCGCACGGGAGGCCCGGGTCCTGACGAAGCCTCGCTATCTCCTCCTCCACGACCCGATTGGGACGGCTCCAGTCCTGGCCGGTGGCGATGTTGATCCAGAAGGGTGCGGTGAACAGCGCCAGGAATACGACCAGCCCTGCGATGATCTTGGCCTTGTCATTCATCGTCGTCGCCCTCCTCCCCGTTGATGGGCTCCAGACGCAGATTCAGGGTGCGCTTCTTCTGCCCCTTCATCACCAGGGCGTTGGCCACCAACTCGTGAATACCGGCCACCCGAACCTCTGGGACCCAGTACTCACAAACCGTGGACAACGTGGCCCGGTCGATCGCACACATGGCCACCAGGTGGTTCACCCCAAACCGCTCGTGCACGTACTTCACCGCGTTGCCTCGAGGCAGCCCACCCCGAAGCCGCATCTCCATGTTCTCGTCGGTCCCCAGACCAGCGCCGCCACCGCAACAGAAGGTCTGCTCCCGTATGGTATTCTCGGGCATTTCGTAGAAATGGTTGCACACATTCCGCAGGATGTACCGGGGTTCCTCGAGGATCCCCATTGCGCGGGCCGGGTTGCACGAGTCATGGAACGTCACCCGGATGTGGTCGTTCTGACTCTTGTCCAGCTTGAGTTTCCCGTGCCGAATGAGGTCGGCCGTGAACTCGGTGATGTGCACCATCTTGGTCGATCGAGCGTTCTCGAACACCGTCCCGGTGATGGGAGACCGGGGCACTTCCAGGAAGTCGGCCGGACCGTTCACCGTGTCCATGTACTGGTTCACCACCCGCCACATGTGCCCGCATTCGCCGCCCAAAATCCACTTCACCCCCAGGCGCTTGGCCTCGGCGTAGATCTTCGCGTTCAGCCGCTTGATCGTCTCGTGGCTCGTGAACAGCCCAAAGTTCCCCCCCTCCGACGCATAGGTACTCCAGGTGTAATCCAACCCCAGTTCATGGAACAACATCATGTATCCCATACAGGTGAACGTCCCGGGGTCGGCCAGGAAGTCGCCCGAAGGGGTCACAAACAGAATCTCCGCCCCCTTCTTGTTGATCGGGATATCCACCTTCACACCCGTGGCTTCCTCGATGTCGTCGGCGAAAAACTCGAGGGTGTCTTTCAGTCCGTGCGGCTGAATCCCCAGGTGATTCCCGGTACGGAAGCAGTTGGCCACCGGCTCGATGATCCAGTTGACGTTCAACCCCAGCAGGTTGAGCAACTCCCGCGCCATCATTGTGATTTCCGCGGTGTCGATCCCGTAGGGGCAGAACACCGAGCACCGGCGGCATTCCGTGCACTGATAGAAGTAGTAAAACCACTCCTTGATCACATCGATCGTCAGCTCACGTCCCCCCACCAGTCGCCCGAGAATCTTGCCCGCAGTCGTGAAGTCGTTCCGGTAGACCGACCGAATCAACTCGGCGCGAAGCACCGGCATGTTCTTCGGGTCACCACTGCCGATGAAAAAGTGGCACTTGTCTGCACAGGCACCGCACCGCACGCAGATGTCCATGAAAACGCGGAAGGACCGGTACTCGTCCAGACGCTCCCGCATCCCTTTCAGAATGATCTCCTTCCAGTTCTCCGGCAGCTTCCAGTCCTCGTCCTGCGGGTTCCACTCCCGGGGATTCGGAAATCCGAGGTACTCGAGGTGGCGCGGCTTCGCGGGATAGATGAACGTGCCGGGTCGCATGTCCACCGGCGTATCCATCCAGCCCGTCTCCGGAGGCGTGAAATCGACGGCCGACAAGGCCTCGTGGTCGTAGTATTCGATTTCATCGAACTTCGCTTCTCTCGCCATGGCCTACTCCTTGTCCACCGGTATGCCGACCATTTTCATCTTTTCCCTGAACTCGTCCTCCCATTCCTCGTAGCTATGCACCGGAACCGGGTGCCTCACGCTCCAGCCCACGTCATACCGCTCAGCACGGTTCGTGTTGGCCATGTTCCGCGTGGGGCTCAGGAACACACCGCCCATGTGCATCAGCTTGCTAAACGGGAAATAGGCGAACAGCGTGCTCACCAGGAGCAGGTGACCAAAAAAGAGCCAGTGGATGTCCGGAAGGCCAACGACCGGCGCCGCTCCACTCCCCCGAACCGGGTGCAGAAACGCTGCCCACTGCTCACCGCCGAACAACGGTGCAAACGAAGCGATCCCGTACCCCAGCGCCTTCACCGCCTCGATGTCCGTTCGAACGAAGTGGCGCAGGAGCAGGCCGGTGGAAGCAATCCCGATGATGAGGAAGAGTGGGAAATAGTCCGATGCGAGAGAAATGTACCGCACCTGCGGGATCACAAACCGTCGCAGCAACAGGTAAGTCACCGCGGCCAACAGTACCACCCCCGACACCAGAACCGGCGGTGCACCCACTTGCAGGAACCCGTCCACCCCCTCCAGCACCCCGAGTCCATGCCAGACCCCGGCCACCAGGCTCGAGTCGGAACACCAGTCCGCGCTCTGCCCGGGCGCGCAAGCCGGGGGCACGAAAAACCTGAAATGCCTCACAAACACCGTGAGAAAACAATAGTGAAACGCCAGGGCCCCCAGCCAGAGCCAGTACGTGGGGTGATACACCACCTTCGGCCCTTCCCGGTGTACTTCCGTCCTCGTGTTCCGAAACAGAGAACGAAACAGCAACACCTCGAGCGCCATACGGCCTACGACCCCTGCCGTGGACGCCGGGTTCTCCAGCTTGCTGTGCTTGATCCACGGAAGACTCTTCTGCTGCCCACACGTCGTGGGGATTCGGAACGGGACAGGTACACTGGCCCACTTCATCACACGGTACACCACGCCGCCCAAAAAGAGCAGCAAGGCAACGTAAGGTACGACGACCCCGAACAAGACATGGAGCTGTAGACCTGCCACGCCAAGATACGCGAGCAGCAGCAGAGCCACTACAGCGACCAGGGAAACAAAGGCGTTCATCGCTCACCACCTCGTTGATCGAGTACGGTCAAACTGTCGTATCCTTGGAGCCCGCCACCGGGTCCAGATCGTGCTCGCTGAGTCCGGACATCCTCACAAGCGTCGCAACTCGGCGCTTCACCTCTCCAATCCTGACTTCCCAGATCCTGTCACGGTACTTCACGAACCGGTCAAACACGTGCAGCACCAGGGTATCCACCTGCCTGTCAATGGCCTCCACCAGACCGCGCCCCCCCCCTTCTCCCCCCGGGTCCGCCACCTGCTCCCTCACGACCGCCTTGAGATCGAACAGGAAAGCAATGGCCCGGGAGGGTGAGAAATCCTGCACGCAGCGAATCTGAATCAGTTGGTCCAGGTTCTCTACCATGCGTTCGGCCGGGTCTCCCCGCAGCATGGCGTCGAACAAAGGCCCCAGACTGGTTCTCAGAGCGGCCCCGACCGGATTGGCGAACGGATCACGCTCCTTCTCGAGGAACCGTGCGGTCTCACGAGAATAGGTCCGCAGTACACACTCCGTCCACCTGGCGACGATGCGGTCTCTCACTTCCCTCGATAGCTCGTCCACTCGAACCTCAATCGTGTCGTTCCTGTGTGCCGTCCCTCTGGTTCCTGGTTCTGCCGCGTCCTGGAGATTCTTGACGTCCTTCGTCCCCAAACAATATGTGACATGGCCCGATGCCCCGACCGGCGGCCACGGCATCTCTGCCTCAGACAGGCTTGACGGGGAGGACCACGGTCGCTCCGGCTGGACGCGGAGGCGGCCCTCCCTAGCAATGGAAGTGACGACACGGGAACGCCGAGGAGGGAGCCGGCCGTTCCCGTGTCACGCTGCGACGTCTCGCGTTCGAGCGTCCTGGTAGAGCGGTGTGTGTCTCAGACACATCCGGTCGGCTTCGGCAAGCCGGCAACCTTGCACGCACCCTTCGCGGGCCCGGAGGGGAACAGCTCATAGACCTTGTTCAGCTTGAACCCGGTCTCCTTGCAGAGCTTCCGAATCATCGGCGCAACGCCGTACTTGTGATAGTAGTCGTTGAGATACCGCACCAGCTTCCAGTGATCCTCGGTCATCTCCTCGACACCTTCGGTCTTGGCGAGCGCCACGGCCACCGTCTCATCCCACTGGGTCGGATCCTGAATGAATCCGTCCTCATCGATCTCCAGAACCCGGCCGTCTCCGACATCAAACGTAGGCATCGTCTACCTCCTTTACCGGTCAAGTAAGTTGCTCATCGGCTTTGTCCCGATAGCCGTCCAGACTCAATTCCCCACCGAAAACGCGCTCCATCGCCTTGATGAACTCCGGCTGGGGGGAGTAGCCGAGTTCGAGCGCTTTCATCAATTCGTCACGAGCCTGCTCACTCTTCCCCACGGCGTGCAGCCCGACCGCAAGGTGATAGTGGGCTCCGGCATGGTTCGGCTGCAGCGCCACCGCACGCTGGAACGCCGCAACCACCTGCTCCGCGTCACCGAGATACAGGTGCCCCAGGCCCTGATTGTAGTGAGCCTGAAACAGGTCCGGCCGGTGCTTCAACGCCTGAGCGTTCGCCTCGACACACCGGGCGAACTCCCACCGCGCCAGGTACACGCCGCCCAGATTCACCCAGGCCTTGTACAAGGTGGGATCCAACTCGACGGCCTTTTCCAATTCTTTCTGGGCCTCACTCATCACGCCAAGCTGTGCAAGCGCGGTCCCCAGCGACAGGCGGGCCTTCGCGGACCCGGGATCATCGGCAACGGCCTGGCGAAGACGCCCCAGGTCGACTTCCTTGGTGTTTCGAGCAGCACTCACGTGTGGCTCCCCATGTAGCGTTGGTTGAGCGACTTCCCTAACCTCTCCCCCACTTCACCCGGACACCGACGCGCCACCTCCCGCAGCGCCTCCGCCAACCCCTCATGCAACCCAGGATCCCCCGCCAGCCTCACCAGATCCGGCACCACCGGCAACAGAATCTCGGGCCGCTCCAGCGCAATGGCATGAATCACCGCCGGTGCCGTCAGCGCGTTCGTTCCCGACTCGTCGTTCATCGCCCACACGAACCGCCGAACCACCTCCTGCACCTGCGCCGGATGGTGTCGCGCTGCAATGGCCAACGCCCGCCCGGACGCACGACGCAACGCCTCGTCTGGACGATAGCTCAAGGTCACCAGGTGCCGGATCGCACGCCGCTCCCCGGCGACCAGAGCTTCCACCGCCTCCCATTCGTCCTGCTCGAGCAGGCTTTCTATGCGCTGTCGAAGCCTCACGGCCACCTACACCAGAACAGGCCGACCCGGACGAACATCGCTCGCTCCAACGAGAGAGTCCCTGCAGGAAGGCAGGCCGCCCTTCCGGACGGCCCGCCACCTGAAGCTTTCGGAGCAGCAACGGTCGACCGTGGAGTGCCCCACAACCGACCGTTCCCCGAGCTACCCGTCGGCAGGCAGGGTGATGTAGCTTCCGCCCACGTAGGAGTAGGTGCAACGTCCCGAGTCGATCAACTGTCGGATCGCCTTCTTGCAAAGCGCCTTGTTGACCTTGTCCTCGCCGAACTTCTGCTTCATGGCCTTCGTGAGATCCATGGCCTTGAAGTTCTTCTTGCCATGGTACTCCTTGACCATGTCGTACATCGCGTCGGCAACTTCGTTGATCAGGGCCTCGTCACTCATCGTTCTCTCCTATCCCACCCGCGGGAAGTGGATCGACCGCCGGTAGGTCTCGCCCGCGTGGGTGAAGTCATCGATGTGATACTTCGTGAATTCGATCCCGGTCAACTCGAAGAAGCGTGGCCAACCGATCCGATCGATCCACTCGCCCATCCGCTCATACTTCCGGGCATGGCTGGCGTACACATCCACGATGTTCTTGACCGCTGCGACAACTTCAGGCCACCGCGGTGGGTTGTTGGGGATGTACGGAATGGCCAGCTTGGAGAACTTCGGCTCGGAACGGGCCTGGCTCACCTTGCCGCCCACCCAGATCGAGATACCATCAAACTCGGCGTCGTTCAACGTCATCGCCGGGCACACGGTGTAGCAGTTCGCGCAGAACATGCACTGCTCTTCGATCACCTCCACCGACTGGTGCCCATCCACCATCGCGGGCCGAATGGCCCCCGTCGGACAGGACGCCACCGTCGTCGGAATCTCACACACCCTGGACATCGCCGCGTGGTCGATGGTAGGCGCACGCCGATGAACGGCCAGGATGGCAATATCCGAGCAGTGCACCGCACCGCACATGTTCAGGCAGCAGGCGAACGCAATCCGCACCTTGGCCGGCAGATCCATGTTCACGAAGTGCGGGTAGAGTTCGTCCATCACCGACTTCACCACGCCGGAAGCGTCCGACGCAGCAGAGTGACAGTGGACCCAACCCTGCGTATGCACTACGTTTGTGATCGACGGACCCGTTCCGCCAACCGGGTAGCCGGCCTCGGCGAGCTTCTTGATCAACGGATCGATCTTCGACTCGTCGGTCAGCAAGAACTCGACGTTGTTCCGGCTGGTGTACCGCAGATACCCGTCGCAGAACTCGTCCGCCACGTCCGCAAAGAACCGGATGGTCTGGGTGCTCGCAAGACGTGGGGTCGCTGCACGCACCGAGTAGAGCTTGTCACCGCTCTCCGCCACGTGCACCAACACACCAGGACGCGGGTTCTCGTGGTACTTCCACTTCCCGTAGTTCTTCTTGATGATCGGGGGCAAGAACTGTTCATAGTGCGGCGGGCCGATATCGGTTTTCCTTTTCGAAGCCAGGGCTGACATGTCTCGATTCCTCCGTCAGTTTCCTACTCATTCAAAGCCGACAAGAATCTCCTACTCGTCCTCTTCCTCGTCCTCGTCCTCGTCGAGTTCGAAGAAGATGTAGGGATTGGTGCGCGGATGAACCACCATCTCCGGGGTCGGCTCCAACCCGATCTGCTCGAGGAAGTTGCCGAGCCCTATCCGCTGGATGAATTCACCCACCCGCTCGCGGTTCTTGCCATGCTCACCCCACAGGTCCCAGATCTCCTCCACCAACTCCTTCAGGTCGTCGTACGGCGGCTCCATCTCGTAGAACGGAATCAGCACCGACGACAGCAGCGCCCCGCCGATGATGGGCGCCTTGGCGCCGATCAGGATCGTCGCCCCGCGCTCCTTGCCGGGAGCCAGCGCCTTGGGCATCACGTTGATGCAATGCATGCACTTGACGCAGTCGCGGTTGTTGATGGTCAACTTCTCCCCATCCCAGCTCATGCACTGGGTCGGGCAGCGGCTGATCACATCCTCGACGATGTCCACGGCACCGCTCTTCACGTAGTCCATCACCGCATCGTCGTCCTGCTGGATGTCATCCTTCCAGGTTCCGATGATGGACATGTCGGCGCGCGCGATCGATGCCACACAGTCGTTCGGGCAACCCGCCGCCTTGAACTTGTACTTGTACGGGAAGGCCGGCCGATGCAACTCGTCCTGCCAGTGCTGCGTGATGTCGTAGGTGAACGCCATCGTGTCGTAGCACGCCCATTCACAACGGGCCATGCCGCAGCAGCAGCTCGGCGTCCGCATGTCCGAACCGGACCCGCCCAGGTCGAACCCGGCTTCCGTCAGGTCCGCAAAGGTCGGCTCGAGTTCGTCCGTCACGCAACCCAGGAAGATGATGTCCCCGGTCGAACCGTGCATGTTGGTGATCCCAGACCCGTGCTTCTCCCAGATGTCACAGATCTTCCGGAGCACGTCCGAAGTGTAGAACCACCCCGCAGGGTGATTGATGCGCATGGTGTGGAAATGCGCCACGTTCGGGAACTCCTCGGGGATGTCGCAGTAACGCCCGATCACGCCGCCGCCGTATCCCATCACACCCACCAGACCACCATGCTTCCAATGACCGATTCGATCGTTGTAGGATCGCTCGAGAATCCCCAACAAATCGTTGGTCATCGGATTGTCCGCACTCTTCTTGAGTTCTTTCACGAAACTTGGCCACGGACCCTTCTCGAGTTCGTCAAGCAGCGGGGTTTCCCGTTTGTTGGTCGTCATCGGAACTCCATACAATAGCCTGCGGGGCAGCAGGGACGCCGAAAAACCACTTCCCCGGCCTCCCCTTCCACCCCTGGGTTGATAACGTTAGCAATCACCCACGGTTCTGGAAGCCGAAATCAATCGCATTAATTCATCGATTCAGCGCCTTGTCAATAGTTATTTTCAATATGCGCTACATAAACACGCTCGATATCCGAATAGTGCTCTACCAAAAACCGATGTATCACCGAGCACCTCGGCGCGGTCCATCCGACAGCCCTTCTCCACCGCGGGCTTCCAGCAACCGGCGACCACAACGGTCAATAAAATTTTTTGTTGCTTTTTTGCGCTTGTCAATAAATAATCGCTATGCAGGTCACACACGGGTCCACCGTCCCGCCTGGAAGGCGTCGACGGCCCGATCGGGACATCGAGCGAGCCGTGCGTCCAGCAGGCGATGCGCCATTGCGGGGATTGGTGGGAAGCCGGAAATATTACAGCGTATCAACCGACTATGCTGATGGAGGCATGTTTCCGGCCCTTGCAGAAACACGGAGATGGTTCCGGTGAGGTGCGGGATCGAGGCTCGCTGTCGGGCCTGGGCATTGGCGGAAGAAAGCGGTCTCGATGAGGGGGGCGGTCCAGGGATGTGGGTCTTTCCAGCAAGCCGCTTCGGCGGGGTGTCCGGGCGGCGCGGGATATACAGATATTGGAACGGAGGTGAGGACGAATCAGAAATTCTGTTTATGGGGAATCATTCAAATTTTCGGTATTGACAACCGGGCTTCGAACTGCGTATAACTGAGCCTCTATCGTGGGTGTAGGTGCACGCTCGCCCACCCGTGATACAGGAGGAGTGGAGGACGCCGCGAGGCTTCCTGGGGCCGCTCCCGTGCAGTTTGGTCCACGGAGCAACGCAAACACTCAACACGGCCATTCCGGCCAAGGAGGAAAGACGGATGCCAAGTTTTGTGAACCCGGAGAAGTGTGACGGGTGCAAGGCGCTCGACAAGACGGCGTGCCAGTACATCTGTCCGAACGACCTGATGGTACTGAACAAGGACTTGATGAAGGCGTACAATCAGGAGCCGGAGCAGTGCTGGGAATGCATGTGCTGCGTGAAGATCTGCCCCCAGCAGGCGATTGACGTGAGGGGGTATGCGGACTTCGTGCCCATGGGAGCGTCCGTGGTGCCCATGCGTTCGACTGACAACATCATGTGGACGGTGAAGTTCCGGAACGGGATGATCAAGCGCTTCAAGTTCCCCATCCGGACGACGCCGGAGGGGAAGGCGGACCCGAGCGGTGGGTTCTCGACGGAGCCGACGCTGGACGGACCGGTTCTGTTCACCGAGCCGGATTCTCTTGGGTTGACCGAAGTTTGGACCAAGAATTGAGAAGGGGGTAGAAGACATGGCCAACATCGAGACAGTCGTAGTGGAAACCGACCTTCTGATTCTTGGAGGCGGGATGGCGGCGTGCGGCGCCGCGGTGGAGGCTTCCTACTGGGCGAAGCAGGCTGGCCTGAAGGTCACGCTGGTGGACAAGGCGGCGATGGACCGCAGCGGCGCGGTGGCGATGGGTCTGTCCGCGATCAACCAGTACATCGGCCTGAAGGACGGGGCCAACACGATTCAGGACTACGTGGACTACGTCCGGAACGACCTGATGGGCATCACCCGTGAGGATCTGGTGGCGAGCATCGCGCGTCACGTGGACTCCACGGTGCACCTGTTCGAGAAGTGGGGCCTCCCGATCTGGAAGGACAAGGAAGGCAACTACGTGCATGAGGGCCGTTGGCAGCTCATGATCAACGGTGAGTCGTACAAGATCATCGTGGCCGAGGCTGCGAAGAACGCGCTTGGGACCGAGAACATCTACGAGCGTGTCTTCATCACCGGTCCGTTGATGGACGGAAACCGCTGCGTGGGCGCGGTTGGTTTCAGCGTGCGCGAAGACAAGTTCTACGTGTTCAAGTCCCGGGCGACCCTGGTGGCCATGGGCGGAACCGTGGGCGTGTTCAAGCCGCGGTCGTCGGGTGAGGGCGCGGGTCGTGCCTGGTACCCGCCGTTCAACAGCGGTGCGTCCACCTACTTCACCCTGATGGCGGGTGCGGAGCTGACGTGCCAGGAAGTCCGGTTCATCCCGGTGCGTTTCAAGGATGCCTACGGCCCTGTGGGCGCCTGGTTCCTCCTGTTCAAGTCCCGGGCGACCAATGCGCTGGGCGAGGCCTACATGGAGACGCGGCGTCCGGAGCTGGACAACTGGCAGCCGTACGGCCACGTGAAGCCGGTGCCTGCGAACCTGCGCAACTGGCTCATGATGCTGGACGTGATGGAAGGCAAGGGGCCCATCTACATGAGGACGGAAGAGGCGATCAAGAAGATCGCGGAATCCGAGGGCGATCCGAAGAAGGCCAAGCGGAAGCTGAAGGAACTGGAATCGGAGGCCTGGGAAGACTTCCTGGACATGACCATCTCCCAGGCGCTGCTCTGGGCGGCGACCAACATCCAGCCGGAGCAGAAGCCGTCGGAAATCGCTGCGGCCGAGCCTTACTTCATCGGCTCCCACAGCGGCGCGTCGGGTGCCTGGGTGAGCGGACCGAAGGACCTGGCACCGGAAGAGTACTTCTGGGGCTACGAGAACCTGTCCACCACCGAGAGCATGTTCTGTGCGGGTGACGCTTCCGGCGCTTCCTCGCACAAGTTCTCCTCCGGCTCCCTGACCGAGGGCCGGATTGCGGCCAAGTCTGCGATTCGGTACCTGGTGAACGAGAAGCCCGAGTTTGGGAACTACGACGACGCGGAGATCGAGGCGCTCAAGGAGGCCACCTACAAGCCGCTCGAGGTCTACGCGGAGAACAAGGACAAGACGACGCAGGACGACGTGAATCCGCACTACATCCTGCCGAAGATGTTCCAGATGCGCCTGCAGAAGATGATGGACGAGTACGCGGGCGGCGTCACGGCCCAGTTCTCCACTTCCAAGGCCAACCTCGAGAAGTGCCTCGAACTCCTCACCTTCCTCCGTGAGGACAGTGAGAAGCTGGGCGCCCGCAACCTGCACGAACTCATGCGGGCCTGGGAGAACAAGCACCGGATGTATCAGGCCGAGGCTCACGTCCGGTCGATCCTCTTCCGTGAGGAGACCCGGTGGCCTGGCTACTACTTCCGGGCGGACTACCCGAAGATGGACGAGGAGAACTGGAAGGTGTTCGTGAACACCAAGTACGATCCGAAGACGGGTGAGTGGACCCTGCGCAAGGTGCCCGTCATCAGCATGTTCTGATCCAGCTCTCATGATTGCCCCAGGTGTGTCGCCTTCCACGCGACCGCCTGGGGCGTTTTTGTTTCCTGGCGCCTCTTCGACGCCCCGTCGCCGACATCCACAGCGGTCCGATACCCCGCCGTGGAATTCAAGAACGTTTGCACTCGTGCAGCACCCGGCTCCAGCTTGCCGTCCACGAGCCAAGACTCGCTGCCAAAGGTGGTCGATTGCCATGAAAAAACAACCTCACGAAGAAAAGTTGCCCTACTCTCTCCGAGACCGCCGGCAGGTTGCCCCCGACGATACCTTCTCGTTTGCGTGCAACCCTTCCGTCCCGTGCTTTACCCGGTGTTGCGCCGACATCAACATCCTCCTCACTCCATTGGACGTCCTCTACCTGGCGCGGAAAATCGGAATTTCCACCACGGAGTTCCTGGACGAGTACACGCTCATCCCCATCACCAAGGATCTCCATCTCCCCGTGGTGCTCCTCAAGATGGGAGACGACCCGGAGAAGCGTTGCCATTTCCTCGGAGACCAGGGGTGCACCGTCTACGAAGCCCGGCCGTGGTCCTGCAGGATGTATCCCCTCGGCATGGCACTACCCCCGGCCAGGGCCGGCGTCGAACCAAAGCCCATCTACTTCCTGTTCGAGGATGAATTCTGCGATGGGCACAAGGAACCTCAAACCTGGACCCCGACTTCCTGGCGGGAGAACCAGGGACTGATGGAACGGGAATCCCTCGAGGAGGAGTTCCGAAAGCTCGTCTCACACCCCTGGTTCATCGGGGGACGACAGCTCGACCCCAAGCGGATCGAGATGTTTCACATGGCGTGCTACGACTTGGACCGATTCCGCAGATTCGTGTTCGAATCGACGTTCCTGACACGATTCGAACTCGAGGACGATCTGGTCGAAACGATACGGACAGACGACGAGGCCCTCTACCGGTTTGCATGCCGGTGGCTGCGTTTTGCCCTGTTTGGAGAGCCAACGATGAGCGTGCGAGCGAGCGCGCGAGAAGCAGGGAGGAATCGATGAGTGGGACGACACCTGGTTCACTATTGGTGATAGGTGGAGGGATAGCGGGCGTAACGAGCGCCGTGGAGG
>CAYQMG010000049.1:0-74027 GCA_964418585.1 uncultured Gammaproteobacteria bacterium
TGCGAATTCTGTTGCAGGAAAAAAGCGAATTCCGTTTCGCCGATTCGGCGGAACTGGTCAGACGGATCCTCGAGAGCTGTCGCTGCATCTGGGGTAGGAACGCGGAAATCGGACTACCGAGCCCGCGGAGGGCGCGTTCGCCGCACCGCGTCGCGCGGGCGCGTTTGCCGCGGCTCCGTGGTGACCACCGGATTCTCCCGGTCGAGCCGCGGGTTGCTCTCGAGGGCTGACTGCACGCGCTCGAAGCGTGCATACCGGACGCCGACCGTGTCGCCCGGACTAGCCTTCCGCGGTCCGCTCCTCGCACCAGGGAGCGTCGGCCACGCCAGGCTGACGGAACGATCGACGCAACACCTCACGAACGTCCACGTCATAAAGCATGTTGTTGGCATGAGATGGGAACACGTGCCGGGCTTCGAGTCGATAACGGTCCAGGTGGGTGAGCACGCGGGAGATCGAGGTATCGGCAGACTCCTGTACCTCCCGGCAGTTCCCGGGATCTCCCTCGAACAACCACCAGTCGCCGCTGAACAGGACCTGGTGGAACCAGGTGATGGTGTCCCCCGGAGAGTGCTTCGGAGCGTATACTTGATGAATGCGCTCGCTTCCGAAAGGCAGAACCACCTCGTCCTCGTACAGGTGGTCGAACAGGCCGTCCGAACTGGGCAGTTCTTGCCAGACATGTGGCTCGGTGAGCAGGCGGCCGCTGCAGGAACCGTTCAGAATATAGGAAGCAGTCTTGTGCGCGATGAAGGCGGCGCCGGGAAACCGCTGCCGGTACTCCTCGAGCGCGCCCACATGGTCCCGGTGCGGGTGCGAAATGAGCACGTAGGCCAGATGAAGGTCGTTCTCCACGATGACCGACTCCGCCACCTCGGCCGGAGACACTTCCCCCGCCCCGTACTCGGGCGCCTCGAACAATGCACACTCCCGGCCGGACACGAACAGCCACGCCCCGGACGCGACCGGGCCGAACTGCCCCAGCAGGTAGACCCCTTCGTGCTTCCGCTCAACCATGGCCACCCCCCACCGCCGGCCGGCGCTCCCCTGCGGGCAGGGCCGTGCCCAACGACAGCGCACCCGTGGGGCAAGCCTCCACGCAGGCAAGGCACCTCGAGCACGAGTAGTGGGTCGATGCGTTCACCACTCCGGGCCGATGCAACCCGTGCGTCTCGTTGAACTCCGTCACATAGCACGCATCCTCACACCGACCGCAGTGGCTGCACTGCGATGCGTCCAGCTTGACACGCCACAGGCTCACCTTGTTGAGCAGGCCCCCCACCCATGCGATCGGACAGCCGAGCTTGAAGTACATGTACATGTTCGATCGGGTCTGGGCAGCCTCCCCGCTCCCCATCAACAGTTCCATGAAAAACCCCATCGGACACATCCAGCGGCAAAACACCTTCCCCAACAGGATTCCCAACGCCGACCCGCCCAGCACCACCCACAACAGGTCCACCCCGAACTGCGCGACCAGAAGGTAGACCGCCAACCCGAATCCGGCCTGCACGACCCGACGCCGGTGAGCAACCCACCATAGCAGCCCCCGCCCTTTCCGCGAAGCCTTGCTCTTTCCCCGAGACCCGGCCGTGCCACCAGACCCCGCGGTGCCACCAGACAAATCCCTTGCTCGAGACCCGCTCTTCCGTCGTTTCCCTGCTTTCCGTTTCATGATGCTCCGGTCCGATCCCTCTTCCTCCCCGCCCCCAGGCACCCTCACGCCACCTGGGCACTCGAGGATATATTCTTGTAGCGGCATATGTGAATACACACAATAAACCGCGCAGTCAAGCCTTCCCGCTCCGCGCCCGTTCCGCGCGGCGCCTGAACACGCTCAAGTGCGACCCAACAAGAGAGGCACAGCCACCAGGAGGAGCCTCAGGAGGCTGGACAGTATTCGTCCGCGCCGATGTCCGGACCGGCCGTTCCCGGGCAGGGTCTGGGGTCGCCATCGATGTCGTCGACGATTCCAGGGACGCTGGTGGCGGCGTCGATGGCCGGGGAATCTGGGAGGAGATGGAGGTCGTGGGAGGATGGGTCGACGAACGCGGGGTCCCCGACTCGGTCGTCGGCCCAGGGTTCGGCGTTCCATTCATCCATGCTCAGGCTTCCCTCCGAGCCTCGCCCGAACAGGAAGCCGCCGGCTTCATTGAAGCACAGGTCCAGGGAGAAGGTGTTTCCCCTGGTTCGCGCGTCGTCGCCGACAAAGAGGGCGTATGTATCCGGGTCTTTCGAGCAGGCGATGTTGTCTGCGATGACGTTGTCCTCGGCGGAGACCTCATCCGAGGAGTAAATCATGAGTTGGGTGCGGGCTGGTCGTGCGCCCCGGAGCAGGCCGTTGTCGTACAGGGTATTGTGCACGATTGTATTGCGACTTCCACCGAACGAGATAATCCCGGGACCGTCGTTGTGGAAGACCACGTTGTCGTGGACGAAATTGTCGTCGCACCACATGTCCATCTGGATGCCGTTTCCGTCCGCAGCCGCCGGGGAAGGGTCTCGAGTATCGTGGACCACGTTGTACCGGATAACGTTGTGGTCGCCCCCCTTGTCTGGTTCGTCGGCATGGAACCTCGAGAAAAGGTGGATGCCGCTGTGACCGGGCATGTCGTCGGTCCCGTCAGGGTTGGCCCCGTTGTCGTATACGTGGTTGTACTCCACGATGTGATAATTCCCGCTCAGTTCGATGCCGTGCCACACGTTGCCATGGATGTCGTTGTCGGCAATCACCGTCTCATTTCCTGGAGAACAGAACACCTCGTCCACCGCCACCCCGTGCCCCGAATTGGTGTCGATCTCGTTGCCCACGACCCGGTTGTTGTCTCCGACACCGTCTCCCATCCACACGCCAAGGAAATTGTGGTGCAGATGGTTCCCCGACACCTCGACGTGGTGCGTCCCCTGCTGGAGGCTGACCGCAGCGCCTCGAGCCCCGGTCACCTCGAACCCGGTCACCACCACGTGGGCTGCACCGGAGAACACGATGGTCCCCTGCTCGATGCGCGGAGCGTCGCCGGTTCCGTAGGGCTGGAACAGGATGGGCGCTCCCTCCTCTCCCTGGGCGCCGATCCGGAGGCTCTCGCCCTGCCAAACGGAGCCCCTCTTGAAATGAACCACGTCGCCTGGCACAAGCGTCTGACTCCCGACCCGGGTCAACGACTGCCATGGCTCATCCATCGTCCCCGGGTTGGCGTCGTCTCCGCCCAGGGCGTCCACATAGTAGTCGGAAGGTGCCGAAGGGTTCTCCTCGCATTCGGAGACAGCGGAGATCAACAACGCCAGGAGAATCACAAGAACGGTCAAGGCATGCTTCGTCGGTTTCATCGTCGTCCTGTATCCTGAAGGTTGAGGGGTTCGCCCCCCCAATATGTTTGTAGTCGATTTGAGCTGGATTTCTCAACAAAGACCCCCCCCAGGACACGCCGAACACGGCTTTCATGTTTTTTTGAGTGCTCATCCACGGGTGGGTTGCGGTATACTGGTTTCTCTCACGCCAGGGGCGGCTGCGGATGCAACGTGCCACGACCGGAGTACAAGCCGACGAAGGAGCCTGTCATGAGTAACCCCATGTCCCCCCCACGCGACATGATTGGACCGGTGTTTGACGCAGTCAACAAGGGAAGACGTATCGCCTCCCTTTTCGAGGACTTGCCTCGGGGCGTGCAGGAAGAACTGGCCCGCCTGGCAGGTCATTCACTGGGCAAGCGTTCCGGAAAAGGGGGAAAGGTCTCTCGAGCCGCGTTGCTCAAGGTGCTGGAAAGGTCGAAGCAACAAGGTCCGGACGAGGTGGTCCGTCGCTGGTTCCGCATGTATGCAGGCCCGAAATGGTACGCCGGCAAAATGCCTTCGAGCCCGTGGAAGCAGGCGCTCCTCTACCGGTTGCTCGGGAGCGCATTATTCAAGAACGACCTCATCCCCCCCCGCGTGCTCCAGGCCACCGACGAGGTGATCGCCGGCACCCGGCCCCGGCTCAGTGCGGGCATGCAAACCTTCTGGCGCCAGTGGCTCACCCTCGAAGACGGATTGAGGATCCTGACAGTGGTCCAACAGCTTGCCGAAGAGGGGTGCAAGATACTCGAGAGCGTGGAGGAGCACGGGTCGTCGGTGCTGGACTCGAGCGCCCATCCGCTGGAACGCTACCGGCATGCCACCGAGGAGGTGAAGCGACGGATCGACGCCCTTCAGCAAGCGCTCGAGGAAGCGGACCAGCGAGTCAGGGAGATCCCCCTCGGCCTGCCCAGGCTCCTGAAGGTTGCCGAGCAGGTCCGATTCCGCGCCCCGGCGGTCGAACTCGAGGGCAAGGACGGGGACCGGTTCCTCGCCCTGGTTCGGGAGGATCCGGCCTGGCTTGTCGATCTGGAGACCGCCGTCAGGGAGGCATTGCAGGGACTGCCGGCGCTCCTCGACCAGGCGCGGGCAAGGGACCTGGTTGCACTCCCGGCCAGGATCGACCCTGCACTGCCGAAACGGGACCTGACCTACTTCGAAACCGAGGAAGTTCCCGTTGTTCGGAAGCACCTCGAGGACGGAAGCCCGGTGGACCCCGAGCGCGCCCCGGTCCTGACCCTGCTCGGAAAGGTCTTCCTGGACGATCAGCCGCTCGACGAAGCCGGGTACGCGGTCATCGAGGAGACCATGACCGGCCGGTTCTGCCGTCTCCTGCGGGAAGGCGTCTACCGCCTGGGCGACGCTCCCGCAGCGACCGAACTCGAGGATCAACCCGAGGCGGGCGAGGTCTCCGAACCGGAAGAGGCGGCGGGGGAGGAGCCTTTGGAGGAGCCGGCGCCGGCCCCATCCCTGTCAGACCGGGTCGAGGAGACGGACGCACTCGAGGCACCGGTCAAGGTGGCCCACCAGGAGGACCAGGGGGAACAGCGAGAGGAAGCAGAAGCCAGGGAGGGAGATCGAGAGAACGAGGGGGAAGAAGAGGAAGACGACAGAGTTCGAGAGGACGGGCAAAAAAGAGAGGTTGATGAGACGAACGAACGCCCGGGCCGAGCGACGGGCGCGCCGGAAGAAGTCCTCGAGGAAGCGTCGACGCCGACCGAGGAGTCCTCGTGCGATGCTGCCGGCGAAAAGGAAGAGGAACCTCTCGCCCCTGCCGAGTCCGAGCCGAACTTCGAGGCGGGCCGGGAATCGGCCGCTCCCCCGGAGGAACCCACCGACCGCACGGCCCCCTCTCCTCCTGCAGACCTCGAGGATGAAGTCACCCAGCCCCCGGCCGAGGCGCCTCGAGCTGATGAGAAACAGGCCCCGTCCGACCGGGCGACCACAGCCGTCCTCGAGACGGACGCCGGGGAGACGGAGACGGTTCCGGCGGGCCTGGTGGAGATGGCCCGCGCCGGGGACTCGGCCGGCGTGGCACGAGTCCTGCAAAACATCCAGGAGTCCGCCCGCCCGCACCTGAGCCAGTACCTGCTCGCAGCACTCCTCGCCGACGCCGACCTGGACACGAACCTCGATCTGGCATACTGGTTCGTGGTCGCCAGCCGCCAGCACAGCCCGCTCTGCCTCGAGGTGGTGGAGGCTGTGCGGCTCGGGGTGCAGTACCAGCCCGGGTTCCAGGATTCGACCATTCGGCTCAAGCACCTTTTCGATGAACTGCTTCCCAAGCGGGTGGAGCACCTGTGCCGGGCCGAGGCACTGCTCCTCGCCGCGTCCATGGTTCGCCCGACCTTGATGGCCACGAGGCAGATCAAACCGGAGTTCCTGCTCGAGAAGCTTCGCGGTCCTCTCTCGTTTCTCCCGGGCTACCACGAGTTCTCGGAGCGGCTCCTGGACTTTGCCCGGCAGAACATTCCCCTGGCCGGGCCACTGCTGAGACATCTCAATTTCTCCACCGACTGGGAAGCCCGGCGTCAAGAGCTGGAACTGGAGACCCTGGACTGGATCGAAAATGCACCGAGACGGACCATCAAGTACCAGGACGCGACCCGTCTGTGGGTGCACTGGACGAGTGCTCGAGGGGAGGTCCGGGAGCTGGTGGAGGCCGCCCGAAGCGGCGAGACAGACTTCCGTGCGTTGGAGGAGGAGCTCGACGAGTGGCGCAGCGCCGGGACGTTCAGGAAGCGGCTCGACCGCACGTACAACCAGATCAAGCAGGCGCGCAGCGGCAAGGTCATCCGGCAC
This sequence comes from uncultured Gammaproteobacteria bacterium, assembly GCA_964418585.1. Lineage (GTDB taxonomy): Bacteria > Myxococcota_A > UBA796 > JAJRTE01 > JAJRTE01 > JAJRTE01. Next base: position 6,133 of record CAYQMG010000049.1, read on the forward strand.
GGGGCGCTCGAAGCGCTGCACCGTCTCACCCTGGATGCGGTGTACCTTGCGGAGCGGTGGCTGGAGCTGCATCAAACCCGCCCCGTGGCGGAGCGTGGAGTGCTTGCCCACGGCCGCCGCGTGCTGGAACGCCTCGACGCCCCTGCCAGAACCATGCTCGAGGCCCTGGCGCAGCCTCACCCGGACTGGTCTGTTCTCGAGGCTGCCGGGGCCGTGCGGTTGAGGCGGGCCCTGGACGAGGTCATCCATCGATTCGACGAGGGCACCACGGCCCGCCGGGTCCACGACCCGATGGAGAACCGCGAGCTGCTGCTTTTCCCGGAGTGCGCGCCCCTGGACCCCGACCGCCTGGTCCGGGGCGACGACGAGACCCAGGCCATCCGGTTCCAGGCGGCCATCATAAACCACCTGGTGGAACCGCGGGAATGGGAATCGGCACTCAACGGACACCTGGAGCACGGGACCCTTCAGGAAGCGAGCCGCCTGCTCGACCTCCACGCCGATGACTTGGACGAACGGCACAGGGAGAGGCTCGAGCGCGCAATCCGGGAGGCGCGCCGGAAGTGGAAGGCGCGTATCCAGGGCATGCTCCAGGACGCCCGGGACAACCTGGACCGGGCCCATTTCCGGGGCGTCCTCGACGACCAGGCCCACCTGGACCTGGTGGGTCGGGTCGAGCGCATCGAGCAGGTGGTCGACCAAGTCGGAGCGGGTCCGCTGGACCCGGGTGACGCCGAACCTCCTCCCTGGACCCGGGACTTCGTCACCCTGGCCCGGGAGGCCCACACGATCGAGGAGGAGATCGACCAGGCTGCCAACCGCAAGCGGCAGGAGCTGGCAAGACGGATCGAGGACATCCAGGAGGAGTGGCGCAACCGATTCTCCACCCCCCTGCCCGACCGGGTGATGCAGAGCGCGAAGCAGGCCCTGGACAACGACGAAGTCACGCTGGTCGAGGAAGTGCTGGCCCGCGTCGAGCAGGCCATCGAGAAGGGCGATGCTTCCGAGGAACGGTTGGTCCCGGGAGTCGCCGAATCGGCCGAACCGGGCGCGCTGTTGAAGCCGCTCACGGCGGTATCCGAGATGGCGAGGGACATCCGGCAGGTGTTGCACCGGGTGAAAAACCGGGACTGCTCGGTGATCCCCGGCCTCGCCGACTGGACGCCTGAGCGCCAGGAGAGTTTCGAGGACGTATTGACGGCCTGGAAAAGCCTGCTCGACCTGTACAGAACGAAGAAATTCGATACACTGGAATCCGCCGACTGGATTGGCACGGTTCTCCGGTGGCTGGGCTATCGACTGAAGCCCACCTCCAGTTGGAACATGACGCACCGGTCCGGTCCCCCCCACTTCTGGCGCACCTGCACGGCCAGGGGCACGATTCGCTCCCCCATCCCCCTGTTCGGCTCCATGGCCCACGAGCAGCACCGGGTCGTGCTCGTCTGGGGCAACCCCGGGCCGGAAGCCACGGCGCAGTGGCTCGAGGACATGAACGGCGGGATCGACCCCACCCACGCCGTCATCATCCTCTCGTTTTCCACGCTCGCCCCCCGGGACCGCCTCCGCTTCGTCGGCGCACTCCGCGCAGCCCGGTACGCGCCCTTGCTGATCGACACCACGCTGCTGGTATGGCTGGGTCGGTTCGACTCCACGGACCGCACCCGCGAGATGTTCCGGATCGCCCTGGCCGGCGCGGCCAACAACCCCTACACGCCCGAGATCGCCGGGAGCGTGCCCGAGGAGATGTTCTTCGGCCGGGAGCGGGACATCGAGGCGCTCTGGCGCGAGGACGGGCCGTGCATCGTGTATGGAGGCCGCCAACTGGGCAAGTCCGCCCTGCTCCGGCAGGTGGAACGCCGGTACCACGCGCCCGACCAGGACCGGTTCGTCCTCTACCTGGGCGCCAAGCACACCTCCGACCTGTGGACCCTGCTGTATGAACGGCTCCGCCAGGAAGGTCTCCTGACCAGACCGCAACTCAGGAAGCCGGAAAGCATCAAAAGCGAGATCCGCGTGATGCTCAAGGAACACCCGTCCCGACGGCTCCTCGTGCTGGTCGACGAATGCGACTACCTCCTGGACGAGGACAGCAAAAAACGCTTCAGCCAAATCTCCCTCGTCCGGGACCTGATGACCGAGACCAACCGCCGCTTCAAGATCGTGCTGACCGGCCTGCACAATGTCCAGAGGTTCCAGAGGATTCCGAACCATCCTCTCGCCCACTTCGGCGAACCTCTGTGCGTGGGACCGTTGCCTCTTTCCGACGCCGCCAACCTGGTGCGAAAGCCACTCACCGCGCTCGGATACCGGTTCGAAAAGGACTTTCTCGTGGACCGCGTGCTCGCCCACACCAATTACCATCCCGGGCTGATCCAGCTTTTCTGCCGTGAACTCCTGGACCGCATGCTCAAGAAAGCGCGCGTGGACCGACAGGAGTCCCTTCCGATCGTGATCACTCAAGAACGCATCGCCGAGGTCTATCGCAAGGTGGACCTGGCGAACAAAATGCGCGACCGGTTCGAGTGGACCCTGGACCTGGACAAACGTTACCGGGTGCTTGCCTACACCTTCGCGCTCGAGGAGTACTGGAGCGAAGGAGGTCGCGACGGTATCCGGGCGCGAGACCTGCTGGCCAAGGTCCAGGAAACGTGGCCCGGCGGCTTCGAAGAGACGCGCACCGAGGAACTCGAGGGCCTGCTCGAGGAGTTGGTCGGCCTCGGCATCCTCCGAAAGACGCCCTCGGGACGGTTCCGGTTGCGAAGCCCCAACGTGCTCCGACTCATCGGGGGCCCCGACGTGGTCACCGAGAATCTGGCCCGATTCGAGAAGGAGCCGTTCGAGGTCCAGGCGGACGCCCAGGTGATCCACCTCCTGCTCCGGGGGGACAAGTCCCAGGAGGCCAGTCCTCTCACCTGGTGGCAGGAGAACCAGATTCGAGACGACATGCGCCGGGTGATTCTGGTCGTGGGTTCCCCCGCCCTGGCCATCGGCCGCGTGTGGGACAAGCTCCCGCAACTCTGGAATCCCAGGCAGCTCCAGGAACGCAAGGACCAGGTCCATTCCTGCGTTCTCGAGGCCGGCTCCGACCCGGACAGGTGCCTCGAGCAGGTCCGGAAGGAGTATTCGAAGCGGCGCGATGTGCCCAACCTGAACATACGACTCCGGGCCGACGACCAGGACCTGGCCCCCTCCGCCCTCGTGCAGACGCTCCAGAAATTCGCGAAATGGCTCCAGGGGCTCCGCAGCGAAAAACGGGCGGTGCGCCTGTGCTGCGTGGTGGATGCCCCGGTCTGGTACCGCCTCTCCGTTTCCGGGATGGCCGGGGACCTGAAACGCGACGCTCAGCTTCGTATCCTGAACCTCCGCCGGTGGAAACGGTCCGGCCTGCTCCACTGGTTCGACGACGTGGAGCGCCCACCCTCAGCCAGCCTCGTGGACCACTGGATGGACCAAACCAATGGCTGGCCGTTCCTCCTGGAGCCGTGCCAGCGCGCGTTTCTGGAAAAACGCAAGGAGGAGCCCAACCCGAGCGTGCCCTTGCCGGACCCGGGCACATTCCTCGAGCAGGTGGGGCTGCGGGTGGATGACCGGCTGTTCGAGTTCTACTACAACCTGGCCATCTTCAGTGAAGGGGGGGAAGGCCTTTCTCCCCAGGACCTGGAGGACATCTGGCAGGAGTCGCAGTCCTCTGCCCAGGCGTCGGACCAGGGGACCGTCGAGCCGATCCTCGAGTACCTGTCCGACCTGGACCTCGTCACAACCGATGGCCGGAACCATCGGGCCGAGCGTATCGCCGCCGGCATGGTGGAGCGGTTCAAGAAGCGGGTGGGAGAAGGATGACCGGGGCAATCTGGAACCTTCCAGGACCCTCCCGTTTCCTGGGCCGGGCCGTCCGCTCTCTCTGCGAGGGGAAGCACCTGGTGCTGGTGGTCCCGGACCCGGTCTTGCAAGACGGGCTCCTGCAAGAACTCCGCCGGTGGATTTGCAGGGAAAAAGCCCTCGAGGGGGACCTGCGCACTGTGAAAGTCGGTCCTGACATCCATCCACGCCCCCAGGAGGCGCTCGCGTCCGCCATCGGCGCGCGTTCCGGAAGCCTGAAAGCACTCACCCTGTCGCGCCTGCTCGACTTCGAGGACGCCCCGGCGGCTTTCCTCGCACTCGAGGGGCTGGAGAACGGCGATCCCGAGAGAAACAACGAGGCCAGCCGTCTTCTGAAGGTCGCCGGCGAACATGCGCAAGACCAGCCTCCGGCATACCAGATCGTGGCGCCGGTCTCGCCCGAGTTTCCCGTGCCCCAAGAAAACGTCAAGCTCAGCACGCTCTTCTGGCAAGGCGTGTCTCGCAAGGCGGACATCCACTACATCCTCGAGACCGAGCTGGACTCATTGGGCCTGACACCGGGGCATTCCGCCTGGCTGCGCGCCCTGTGCCTGGGGCTTGCTCCGGGCTACCCCGAGGTCGCCCACGCCATCCTGGCGCAACGTCCTTCCACCGTGCAGGATGTCCACGACCTCCTGAAGAAGATGGCGGACGGTGCCGAGCACATCACACTCCCTTCCGGCCTTTTGCCTGCGCTGGCAAAAGAGAGGATCACCCCGGGCGTTCTCCCGAAGGACCAACAGGTAAGGACGTGGTGGCGCAAGGGGTGGGTGGGCTGGGCCGACGGTCCGACCCCTCGGGTCGCTCCGGTCGCCCTCGCAGCGGCCGGCGCCTTCGATGTGATCGACCACCGTATCCTTCAGGGACAGCTCGAGGTCCTCTTGCCCATGGTGGAGCAGGTGCGACGGGACATGATCGCCTGGCTGACGCACCGGTTCGGACCGGAGTGGATCGACACCGAGATCCCTGGACTGGACCCTGACGAGAGGAGAAGGGTGGAGACCGAGATCGGGCCCCTCGTGCACCACGTGTGCCGGGCCCCGAACTGGAAGCTCAGGAAGGGCGTTCCCCATGTCCTGAGAAAAATGGGAGATTGCTGGGTCACCATTCGGAACAAGCTGGTTCATGGCGACCTCGTGCACTTGCCCGACCTCGAGGAAGGCGTTGTCGCGATCGAGCGCTTCAGGCGTGTTGGATGACCGGGGTGCTTCCTGTTTTCCATCGCCCTTCCGGTCGTCCGGACCAAGGCCGGGTTCCGGCCTGCTCGAGACGAGATTGTGGACCGGGAACACCGCCATCCCCCGTTCCTCGGCCGGACTCGAGCTCCAGGCGTTCTGAAGGAATTGAGTCCTCGTGAGCCCGGTCGCGATTCAAGCCGGTCCGACCAACCAGGACTCCAGCCCCGGTGCCTGATGTCGTTGCCAACGGTCCAGCGACCGCCGTTCCCATTCCGGATCGAAGCCGGCCAGATTGTCGAGCACCAGCTCACCGCTCAGTGGGATGACGATCAACAGATCCTTGCCCGCGGTGGTCTCGGCCGAAGCGTGGGCTGCCGGTGTAAAAAGCACCAACCCTTGCCAACCAAACGTGCCGACGTAGTTCAGGACGACCACCCCGACCAGGGGCTGGTCCAGTGCAGGGGGTTCCCCTCGCTTCGCTCCCACGATCCCCACGTACCACGGTTCTTCCTGTCGCAGCACCAGAACATGGGGAGGGCGAACCACCAGCTCATTCCCCATCAGCACCCGGTCGGGCGCAAGCGGCCGTCGCACGGTTTTCACCAGCGCGTAACGGCCTCGAGGCAAGGCGGTCAGGACCGACAGGCCACGGGTCGCCCCGCAGTCCGCCGCCCATGCCTCGATTCGTCGCTCCAACTCCGTTGTCGGAGTCCAGGCGTCCGGCACGTCCTCGGCGGTTGTACGAGGCGCAAAATCCCACCGTTCGTCCGGACTGAAAGGCTGGATGATACGATACCGCGGTGCTGCACGAAGCCCGAAGCCATGCCGCTGATTCGGGTCCCGTGTGAGTCCAAACGAGGAGGAATCGTGCGCCACCTCGAGCACCGCGCACCGGGAAGACCGAACTGTGAAGCGCGTGCTCAACAATCTCCTCCTTCCGGACCGCCCCCCCGGGGAACAACCCGCCGCCGTCCCGGTGACAACAGGACCTCTCGACGCCGCAACATTCCCCCGGGAACCGTCCGTCATCTTCGGTGCCGGGCAACCAGCCGCTTTCCACGGCCGCACACGGCCGTCGACGATGTCGCACCTCACCACCGGGAGCAACACACCCACGAGCCTCGCGCATCCACGCGGTTCTGTCAACCCGGGTCGACCTGGGAATTCCGAAGCGGCCTGGTTGGTGCAGTGGCGGAGGAGATGCCGCAGGGAGACCCGGCCGGAGGGCGACGAATCCAGGGGAAGACTCGAGGCTAGCGCAGACCGGACAGCGTGGCGATCACCTCGCCGGAGCAGGCCACGAGCAGGTGTGCGTCGTCCACATCGATCCCGCGCCCGGTGAAGACCATCACCTCTCGCTGCAGGGCCTCGAGGAGCCGTATCGCCACCTCGATGCGGCCGCGAGCCACCGCCACCTGAGCTGCGCGCACCTTGATCATCAAGCTCGTCTCGACGCGCTCCGGCATTTCGATACCCAGGACAAGCTCGGTGAGAGAATCGAGTGTGCAGCTTCCCTGGCACACCTCCATCCCATCCACGGTGTCGACCTCACCGTCGCAATCGTTGTCCATGCCATCACAGACCTCGCTCGCGTCCGGATGAATCGTGGCATCTGTGTCGTCACAGTCCGGCCCATCCGCGCCGCCCGGGTATCCGTCGCCGTCCACGTCGACCAGGTCGATTCCATTGCAGTCCTGGTCGATGCCGTCATACGGAATCTCATCTGCTCCTGGATGGACCGAGGGGTCGGTGTCGTCGCAATCCGGTGCGGCTTCGTCGTCCCCGCAAGTGGTCCAACCATCTCCGTCTCCGTCCTCGCATGGTGCAACTCCGCACCCCTCACAACGTATGTCGTCCACCCCACCGTCCCCACCGTACAGGTCGACACGGACCACCTTCAAAGTTGGATCCCCGGTGCAGTAACCGAAAAAGCCCGTGGTCCCCCAACTGCAACCCGACGGCGTGTCCAGCACGAAATGTTTCTGGCTGCCATCGCTCAGGGTCACGTACACTTCCATCGTGCTGCTCTGGGCTCCGTAACGAAACCCCACCTTGTCCGCCGGTGTACTGTACTCCAGGTGTATACCCGTCACCAGATAGGCCAGATACTTGTTCTCACCTCCGCAACCGCACCCATCGTAGTTGCTGTCCAGACCCGGGATACAGAGTCCGTTCGAGATGGCAGCGCCTCCCTCGCTCCAGTAGGAGATGCCATCCAGTTCCAGAGGTGATGTCTCGTAGTAGTGTTCGCTTTCCACCTCCGGCGGGAGATTCTGAAAATCCTGAACCACTTCTGCTCCCAGCAACGCTGGATCACTGAAATAGCTGTCCGGGTCGCACGCCGACTGGGCTCGAGCGGCTCCCACGGAAAGCAGACCGAACAGGAGCACCCAGATCGAACACGTCCACGCGATTCCAGGATGGTGCTGGTTCTTGCTCATGGTTCCTCCTTGTCGATGTTCCTTCACCCTTCTGATGGCCGAGCCATGCGGCAGACGACCGCAGGCGTCGAGCAATGTGTGCCCGGCCGCATGGTGGAACCGGGCGAAATTCCTCCATTCATGCGGCGTACCACCACGCGCACTCGGCGCGCCAGGCAGGCCAACCATCTGAAATCGCAAACAAAACTGCCAGAGACGTTTCCCCGTTCCAGGTCGGGGTCACCGAAACCGCCCCGGGGCGCCCCGGGGCGACCGTGGGTGTACTGTCTTCCTGCGAGCCGACCGGGTGTCACCGGGGGGCAGGGAACGGGAGGGAGAGGACGCCCAGGAGGCCTCGAGGGTACCTGAGATGATCCGCCCCCCTTGTTGCCCTTCCCCGGCGTCTCGAGTATGCTGAATTTGCACCAACGACTCCGCACCTCTCCCGGTCGCACGGGGGACCGGAGTCCTGAACCCAGCAAAAGGAGAACGACATGAATTCGCATACCACCAGGCACCACCGGCGCTGGATCGCGCCTGCCCGGGCCTCCTCCCTGCTCGTGGCCTGCCTGTTCATCCCCTGGCCCACGACCGCGTGGGCACATACCTGCACGTTTGCTACTGTCGGCAAAACCATGCTGCTCGAGGCCGACTGCGAAACCACCACCCCCATCGTCATCCCGGACGGCTGGACCCTCGATGGGAAAGGTCACACCATCACGGCGGTGGAAGCCGCTGCCGGCGCCTGGAATGGTGCGGTGATCACCACCGAGGGGTCCGCCGCCCACGTCCGCAACCTCGTCCTCACCGCGGAATCGCTCGCCTGCGCGTGTAATCAGAAGGACGACTCGGACCAACGACTGCGCGGTATCCTGTTCGATGGGGCCGGTGGGACGATCCGCAACTGCACGGTGCGCAACCTCACCATGACCCAGCCGTGCGGCTGCCAGGAAGGAAACGGGATCGAGGTTCGCAGCTACGCGGGCGATACCACCCACGACGACGGCGTCACAGTCCTGATCCAGCGCAACCTGGTCACAGGGTATCAAAAGAACGGCATCGTGCTGGCCGGCGATGTGGAAGCCATCGTCGCCGAGAACCGGGTGGAAGGGTTTGGACCGACCGATGCCATCGCCCAGAACGGAATCGAGTTCGGAATGGGGGCGACCGGGCTGGCCATGGGCAACGAAGTGTCCGGCAACTGGTACATCGGCACCACCTGGGCCTCCACCGGTATCCTGATTTTCGAATCAGACCGTGTCTCCGTGATCCACAACATCCTTGTCGACAACCAGGTCGGCGTCGGCGTGGAGGCCTGGTGTTGGTCCGCGCCCAGCGCGGATGGGAACCGCGTCGCGGCCAACCAGGTGTTCGGTGCCCAGGTGGGCGTATCCATCGCAGCCTACAACCTGGGGTCCTACAGCCAGTGCGCAGCCACCGCCAACGACAACCGCGTGCTCCTCGACCAACTGACCTCGGAAGCCGGCGAAATCGGCGTCGTGATCGCCACCGGAGAGGCATTCTGCCCTTGCGAGGACCAGGAACCCGAGGCGGATGGGAACCTTTTGTGGCGGAATGACATCGAAGGGTTTGCAGTCCCGGTCCAGGATGAAGGGACCGGGACCGTTGTGCTGGGCGACAGGACCAATGGGCGGGACTCCGTGGCCCAGGTCCGAGAACCTGTTGCACACCGGGCCCGATCACCCATTCCCCGCTGGACCCGAACAGCATCACCCGGCCTGTGAGTCGAACCGCCGACACACGATGGGTCTCGAGGTCGTCATGAGTTTCGGCGCCCCCTTCCTTCGTCTGACCTGGCCGATCGGCGTCTTGTTCTGCGTGGCTGCGATCGCGTGCAAGGAAACCCGGGACATCGCAGAACCACCTCTGTATGAATCCGCACCGTTTCCGGTCGGCACGGCCGTGAGTATCACACGTGTCTGGGAGGATCCCACCTACGAGGCCGTGGTCCGTCATCACTTCAACCGGGTGACCCCGGAATCAGCGATGAAGATGGCTGCCATTCACCCGGAGCGCGATACCTACAACTGGGTCTACGCGGATGGGCTGATCGACTTCGCCGAGGCGTCGGGCAAGACCGTGCACGGCCACGTCCTGGTCTGGCACGAGGCCCTGCCATCCTGGGTGAACGAATTTCAAGGGGACGAGGCAGCCTGGACCGCCCTGCTCGAGGAGCATGTGACGACCGTCGTGAGTCGGTACGCGGGCCGCGTCGCCCAGTGGGACGTGGTCAACGAGGCGTTCGAGGACGACGGCAGCCTTCGCGCCACGGTCTGGGCCGAACACATCGGCCCGGACTACCTGGAACTCGCCTTTCAGTGGGCGGCGGAAGCAGACCCGAACGCGGCGCTCTTCTACAATGACTTCGGGCTGGTCTCGCACCCGGACAAGCTGGCCGCAGTGCTGGACATGGTGGACGCCTTCCGTGCCCACGACCCGCCAATCCGGATCGACGGCGTCGGACTCCAGCTACACGTGGACCTCACCCGGCCCGATGTGGCGGCTCTCGAGTCCACCGTCGACACGCTGACAGCCCACGGCCTGATGGTGCACTTCTCGGAACTCGACGTGGCCCTCAACCCTGACGGATCGCTCGAGGAAGTCACCGACGCACTCCTCGAGGCGCAGCGGGACCGGTATCAGGAAATCGTTGCAGCGCAAGCAACCTTGGCAGAAAACGTTTCGGCAGGTGTCACCGTGTGGGGCGTGTCCGACGCCGACTCCTGGATCCGTCTCGAGAAGGGGAGGCTCGACTGGCCCCTCCTGTTCGACGAGGCGTTCCAACCCAAGCCTGCTTTTTTCGGCTTCAAAGATGGGCTCGAGGCCGCCGGTCCCCCAGCCACGCCGGCTCCGGCCACGCTCACCCAGACAGCGCATCCATGACCGCCGCCAGATTCTCGGCCACATACCGCGGTGCGTAGGCGAACCGCTCCAGGTCCGCACGGTTCGTAACACCGCTCAGCAACAGCACGGTCTCGATCTCGGTTTCAATTCCGGCCACGATGTCGGTGTCCATCCTGTCCCCGATGATGACCGTTTCCTCCCGCTTGCACCCAAGCCGCTTGATGGCATGACGCATCATGAGTGGATTGGGCTTGCCCACGAAGTATGCCTTGCGCCCCGTGGTGAGTTCGATGGGGGCGATGAGGGCCCCGGTTGATGGAACCACGCCGTTTTCGGTCGGGTCGGAGATGTCGCAACTCGTCCCAATGAGACGCGCCCCTCCCAGCACCAGCCGCACGGCTTTCTCGAGACGCTCGTAGGAATAGGAGCGGGTATCGCCGACCACGACATAGTCCGGATCCACGTCACTCATGGTGAACCCGGCCTCGTAGAGCGCATTGATCAGTCCGGCCTCCCCGATGACGAACGCCGACCCGCCCGGCCGCTGATTCCGCAAGAATGATGCGGTCGCCAACGCACTCGTGTAGAAGTTCTCACGAGCCACCTCGATCCCAAGCCTCGAAAGCTTCTGACGCAACTCCTTGGGCGCCTTGTCGCTCGCATTGGTCAAGAACAGAAACTTCTTCCCCTGTGCCTCCAGCCACTCGACGAACTCGGCCGCACCGGGCAACAGAGTGTCTCCGTGATAGATCACCCCGTCCATGTCGATGATGAACGCGGTCTTGCTCCGTAGCTCCTTCATCCCGGCTCCTCAAAAGAGATCCGCTCCACGTATCCACTGCGCAGCCACACGCCACCGGCAATCCGGCCGAAATCAGTCGATGGTCTTCCGGAATCTGGCCACTGCCAGGGACAATGCCACGAGGCCCAAAGACGCCAGGGCCAGGGCGTCCGGCCACAGGACTTCCAGCCCCACGCCCCTCAGAAAGATCCCACGCACAATGCTCAGAAAGTACCTCAATGGAATGAGGTAGGTGATGGGTTGCACCCACTTCGGCATGCTCTCGATCGGGAACACGAAGCCGGAGAAATAGATCATGGGCATCATGAACATGAACATGGACATCATCATGGCCTGCTGCTGGGTGGACGACAGGGTGGAGATCAGCAGGCCGATCCCGAGCGTGTTCATGAGGAACGGAAGTGCAACAAAATAGAGTACGCCCAGATCGCCCCGGAACGGCACCTTGAACCAGAAGACCGCCACCGCCACCACAATGCTCACCTGCACGAACCCGATCATCACGAAGGGGAGGAGTTTCCCCAGAATGAGATCCACCGGTCGAAGCGGCGTCACGATGAGCTGTTCCATGGTACCGGCCTCTTTCTCCCGGACCGTGGCCATGGAGGTCAGCATCATCGTCATCAGCATCAGAATCAGTCCCACGATGGCCGGCACCATGTAGTTCCGGCTCTTGAGGTCCGGGTTGTACCAGACTCGAGGCACCAGTTCAGGCAATCCAGGTAACTGGTATCCCGCGGCGGCCAGCCGCGCCTCCAACTGCTCAAGCCCGTAATTGGCCGTAATGAGCGTGGAGCCGTTCAGGCCCTGAGAGGCCTTCACGCTGTTCGTCCCTTCGATCAAAACCTGAACCGTGCTCGCCTGCCCCTTGCGGATGTCGGCCCCAAACCCACGCGGAATCACCAGCCCGATCCCCACGTCCCCTCGAGTCATCATCGGGTTGATCTCTCGAGTGGTTTGCACGAAGGAAATGGGCTGAAACAGAGGACTCCCCTGAAACCGCTCGATCAACTCACGACTTTCCGGCGTCTGGTCCTGGTCGCAGACCACCATCGCCACCTCGACCACGTCCAGGTTCGCCGCATACCCGAACACCACCAACTGGAAAAGCGGCCCGACGAAGATGATGCTCTTCATGCGCCGATCCCGCCCGATCTGGTGGAACTCTTTCATGATCAGGTGCTTGAGCAGCACGGTTCAACCTCCTCCTCGCCTCGTCGGCTCCTCTTTCTGCAGGAGACCCGACGCGCTCGAGGGTTTCCCACTGCCGGACGGACCGGGCCTCCTAGATGCGCGTCCGCGCCACGCGCACCGAGGCCAGGGCCAGAATCGACGTGGCAAACACGGTCAACAGAATGAGCGGCCGCCAGAGGTCCAGGACCCCTGCGTCCCGGAGGATCACACCCCGCACCAGCGCAATGAAGTACCGCGACGGCACCAGGTGGCTGATCAATTGAATCGCCACCGGCGTGCCCTCGAGAGGGAATACGAACCCGGACAACAGGAAGGTGGGAAGCATGGTGCTGAGCACCGAGGCGAAGAACGCCACCTGCTGACTGTCCGTGGCCGAGGAGATCAACATCCCCTGGCCCAGGGCGGCAAGACAGAACATGAACGAGACCATGGCCAGCAAGGGAATGCTTCCCCGCACCGCAACTCCAAACAGAACCCATCCCGTGGCGACGAGGAGGCCTGCCGCGCACATGGCCACGATCAGATACGGCAACGTCTTGCCCAGAATCAGTTCCGTTGCATTCACCGGCGACACCAGAATCTGCTCGATCGTGTTCCGCTCTTTCTCCTTGACCACCGCAAGCGCCGTCGACGTGGTCGCCGAGACCATGAGCACGAACACCATCAAGCCGGGCACCAGGAACATGGACGAACGAAGCTCGGGGTTGTACCAGATCCGCGGCTCGGTGGACACCGGTGTCCCGGAGAGCGGCATTCCCATGCGCTGCGCCACGTCCAACATCACATTCGTACCGAACTCGGTGATGTGCGCCTGAAGATAGGACAACGCCGTGGTCGCCTTCATCGCATTGGAACCGTCCAGCAACGCCTGGACTCGAGGTTCCGTCCCTCGAGCCACGTCCGCGCCGAACCCTTTTGGAATGACCAGGACCACGTCTGCCCGGCCCTCGTCCAGAAGTGGGGCGATGTCCGCGTCCCGCTCGATGTACCCGGCCAGGGCGAACGACTCGGCCCCCAACATGGACTGGATCAACGAGCGGCTGGTCGGCGTTCGATCATGGTCCAGAATGGCCAGGGGCACGTTCTTGATGTCGTAGCTCAGCGCATACCCGAAGATGAGCAGCAGCACGGCAGGGAGTATGGCAAGGATGAAGAGCGTCCGCCAGTCCCGCACCAACTGCCGGAACTCCTTCCGTGCAACAGCGTACAGGCGGATCAGGTTCATCGTTCCACCCTTTCGTCATCGATTCCAATCGCCTTGCGCAGACCGGCAACGGCCACGTGGTAGTTGGTCTCCGCCTCGAGCAGGTCGAGTCGCGCCTTGGACAGCGAGGTCTGCGCCTCGAGCACATCCACGCTCCGCGACACACCACGATCAAAGCTCGCCTGTCGAAGCCGCAGGTTCTCCTCCGCCAACGAAACCCCCTCCTGAGCCACCTTGACCTGCTGATCCGCCTGCCGGTACGTGGCAATCGCCTGATCGATCTCCAGCTTGATTCCATCGTGGAGTTGGCGACGATAGGCGTCGATCTGGGCCAGACCCGCCAGTGCCTGACGATGTTTCTGAAGCGCCGCACCTCGATCCCACAGGTTCCACTGGAATCCAAGCGTGATGTCCCCGGACCAGTACCAGTTGGGCTCGATGGCTCGATCGGGATTCTTCAGATACACGTTCCCCTGGAGCGCCACCGCAGGCAACCAGCTCGCCCAGGTCGCTCCAGCCGCATGCTCGGTCGACAGTCGCTTCTGATCGAGCATCCGCATCTCCGGACGGGACTCCCGAGCCAGTTTCACCAGCGCGTCGGGATCCGTGTCCACTTCCAGCGGCATCAGCCCATCCTCGAGGTTGAGTTCAATGGGTTCGTCGTCTGGAACATGCACCAGGGCGCGAAACGCATTCTCCGCCAGTTCCAGAGACTGCTGCACCTGCAACGCCTTGAGCTTCAAGGACGCCACCTGAACCCGCGCCGACATCCGGTCCGCCTCGGTGGCCACCCCTGTCTTCACATAGGAATCCAGCAGCTTGACATGCGCCTCCGCCGTCTCGATCGCCTCCTGCGTGACCTTGACCGCCTCCCGCGCCAGGGCGAGACGCCAAAACAACTCCTCGGCCTGGTAGACCACATCATGCCTGGCCGACCGCAATTCCTCCTCGGTCGCACGCAGATCGGCAAGAGCCATGGCCCGCTGCCGATACAGGGCGGTGCCGGCAAACAGTACCTGCTCGCCCTGAAGCTGAAACTGAAAATTGTCCTGACGACCCATGTACATCCGGATGGTCTGAGGCTCCATGGTCGACAGGGTCGGCTCCAGAAACGGATTGGTGAGAAGTTCGTCCGGGAGCATCTCGGTGAAATCGATGGTGGTGTCCACGTAAGGGGCCGTATCCAGGTGAGCCCAACCCCCGCTCAGACTCACCTTGGGCGTGAACATGTACAACGCTTCGTCCGCCTTGGCTCGAGCACCCGCCACCTTGGCCTCGGCCGCGGCCACCGAGTCGCTCTGCCGGACCGCGTCCTTGACCGCCTCCTGCAACGTGTAGGTCCTCGCCACCGCCACCGGACCCAACACCGTCGAGAGCGCCACGAAAGGAAGCCAGGCACTGCACGGAACTCGAATCAGCCCGCGACCAGCGTCTCGTTTCCCCGGGTTGCGTCGCGCATCCATCAGTCCACCTCCTTGCCCAAGACGTGCAAGAATACGTCCTCCAGTGACGGAAGAATCGGGCCGATCCGCTCGATCCGAACACCGGACGCCTCGAGAGTTCGTCGAATACGTGCTTCGCCCTCGGCCCTGTCGGGCGTGCTGACGTGTACGGAGTTGCCGAAAATCGACAGACCCCGCACGAACGGTGCGCCGGTCAGGGCTTCCAGCGCCCGGGCGGCCGGCGTGCAGACCACCTCCAGGTGGAGCAGGTCCGACAACAGTGCCTTCAATTCACTCGGGGTCCCCTCGGCCACCACCTTTCCCGAGTCCATCAAGGCGATCCGGTGACAGTGCTCGGCCTCGTCCATGAAGTGCGTGGTGACAAACACTGTGCGCCCCTCTTCGGCCAGCTCATAGATGAGATCCCAGAACACCCGTCGCGCCACCGGATCCACCCCCCCGGTGGGTTCGTCAAGAAATACGATCGGGGGTGAGTGCAGCAACGCACAGGCCAGGGCGAGTCGCTGCCGGTGCCCTCCCGAAAGCTCCTTTGCCAGCCGCTTTTCCTGGCCCCGAAGCTCGGACATCTCCAGTCCCCACGCCACCCGCTCCTTCAGCCGGGCGGAGGGAAGACCATACACTCCGCCGAAAAACCGCATGTTCTCCACCACGGTCAGATCCAGATAAAGGGAGAACTTCTGCGACATGTACCCAATACGCTTCTTCACCTCGTTCGGCTTTTTCCCCACATCGAAACCCGCCACCTCCGCCCGCCCCGACGTGGGGATGAGCAGGCCGCACAGCATGCGGATGGTCGTGGACTTGCCCGCCCCGTTCGACCCGAGAAAGCCGTAAATCTCCCCCTTACGGACCTGCAAGGAGACGTCGTCCACGGCCCTGAAATCGCCGAACACCTTGGTGAGTCCCCAGGCTGCAACCGTCACCTCGCTCACGCGCCGCCCTCCCGCGCTCGAGACCGTCCCACCAGGTCGATGAACACGTCCTCCAACCCCGGCACCACCGACCGCATGGCCCGAACCGTCACCCCACGGCTCTCCAGCAGACCACGCAACCGGTCCCCCACCGCCGATGCATGGTCCAAACCTTTCAACACCACGTGAAGTCGGTCGCCGAATGAGTGAACAGCGCTGATTTCCTCCACAGGTTCCAGCACCTCCGCCGCGCCGCGCACTGGAGAACAAACGATCTCCAGTATCTCCAGTCCCGACGACCGCCGAATCTGATCCGGATCACCAATCGCCAGGAGACGCCCCCGGTCGACCAGCGCCACCCGCGTACACCGCTCGGCTTCATCCAGATAGGGCGTGCTCATCACCACGGTCAGCCCCTGTTGGGCCAGCGTGGTCAGAATGGACCAGAAATCCCGACGCGTGATCGGATCCACCCCGGTGGTCGGCTCATCCAGCAAAAGCAACTCCGGTTCATGCACCAGGGTGCAGATCAACGAAAGCTTCTGACGCATCCCACCCGAAAGACGATCAGCAAGCCGATTCCGAAACGGGGCCAGCCGGGTGAACGCAAGCAACGACTCCTTCCGCTTCTCCGCCTCCTTGCCCCGAACCCCGTGAATGTCGGCAAAAAAGTCCAGATTCTCCTGCACCGTCAGATCGCCATACAGACTGAATCGCTGGGACACATAGCCGATCCGCGGCTTGATCGCCTGACGCCCCTCCGGCTGCTTCTCCCCCAGAATCGTGATCTCCCCCGCTTCCGGATCCAGTAGCCCGCACAGCAAACGCATCAGCGTGGTCTTGCCCGCACCATCCGGACCGACCAGGCCGAAACTCTCGCCTTCTTCCACCTCGAGATCGATGCTGTCCACCGCAGGCGGCAGGTCGGGCGCATAACGGTGCACCACGCCTCGCAACCGAATGGCGGGTTCCCGCGTCATGCTGCACCCCCTCAACTGCCCGTTACACCGGAACCGGCCGGCGCCTCGGCAAGCACCGCGTCGGCAGGCAAC
This sequence comes from uncultured Gammaproteobacteria bacterium, assembly GCA_964418585.1. Taxonomy (GTDB): domain Bacteria; phylum Myxococcota_A; class UBA796; order JAJRTE01; family JAJRTE01; genus JAJRTE01. Next base: position 23,101 of record CAYQMG010000049.1, read on the forward strand.
CCGGGCTTCAGATATCCATCCGGGTTCGGGAGTTCGATCTCCACACCAAACACCAGCTTCACGCGCTCGTCCTTGGTCTGCACGTTGCGCGGCGTGAACTCGGCATTCTCCCGAATCCGGGACACCCGCCCGGGAAACGCCTGGTCCGGGTGCGAGTCGATGTAGACATTGACCGGGTCCCCGATGCGAACCCGGCCCACGTCAGGTTCGGGCACGAACACGGTCAGGTTCACGGTGTCCATGTTCTGCAGCACGAAGAGCGTGGCCCCAGGTCCAGCCACCTCACCAGGCTCCACCAAACGATGGATCACCGTCCCCGTAATGGGCGCCTTCACCTCGCAATCCGCAATCTTCTTCTTGGCCAACGCCAGCATGGCCTCCGCATTCGCCAACCCGGCCTCGGCCATCGCCAACTCCTCCGGGCGCGCACCCCGAAGCGCCTTCCGATATTGCAACTCCGCAGCACGCCGCTGCGACGCACGCACCTTCGCCAACGTCCGCGCATCCGCCAACTGCTTCTCCGTCACCGCCCCTTCCTTGGCCAGTTCCTCCGCACGCGCCAGGTCCGCCTTGGCCGCCTCCTCGCCCGCCCTCGCCTGCTTCATCAACTCGCGCGCCGCCTGGATGTCCTCCTTGCGCGCACCCTTCCGCGCCAGATCAAGCTGCGCTTTCGCCGCCGCCACCCCGGCTTCGGCCTGACGCGCCTGAATCTCGATGTCAGAAGGGTCAAAGCGCATCAACACCTGCCCCTTCTCCACCCGTTCCCCCTCGCGGACCAGTACTTCCGCCACCACACCCCCTACCGTGCTCCCCACCCGCACTTCGTCCGCCTCGATCGTGCCGCTCCCCTCGAGCCGCCCGTCATCGCCTTCGTTGCAGCCCGCGACGCCCGTCGCCAGGGCCAGGAGTGCCGTCAAACCTGCTGACCAAAGTCGGCTCGCCATGCTCAGTCCTCCTTCCTCTCTTCCCGCGCCCCCTCGCTCAAGGCACCGTAGAGCAGGACCGTCATCAGGGTTTCAATCGCTTGCTGAGGCGTGATCTCCAGTTCCAGGTACGTCTTCGGATTCACGATGTCCGTCACCAGAACCTGCACCATCCGCGTCATCACCTTGGGATGAACCTCGGGGCGAAGAATCCCCCGGTCCACACTCCGCTCGATCACGGTCAGATAACGCTCCAACACCTTCATTCGACGCGCATTGATCCGCTCCCACAGATGCGGCCAGTGACGCTGCAGATCCATCACCATCGCACTGGAGATGAACTGCATCCTCGAACTCAAAAACTCCACCAGACGATGGGTCAACCCCACCACATCGTCCGTCTCGTCAAACACATCCACCGCCTGACCAAACGTCCGGTCCGCCAACTCGTCCACGAACATCTCGATCAGCGCGTCCTTGCCACGTGCAAACTGGTAGAGCGTCTTCTTGCTGATCCCCAGGGCGTGAGACAGATCGTCCATCGTCACACGCTTGAACCCGAACTGGTAGAAAAGTTCAGAGGCTCGATCCAGGATACGCTGCCGGTATGCCTCCGCATGTGCACCGGCGTTGTTCCGGTCGCCACTCCCCACACCGCCCTCCAGAAACCAGGGAAACTGGAATACCCAAAAGGAGTTTCCATTGTATCGGCGCGTTTCCGGCGTGTCAACGGTTTTCTCCCACGCCCCCATTCGACACCAACCCCCTCGGATTCAAAACAGGAAATGGTGGGACAATTAGGGCCGGCGCAGTCCGGTCCTGACGATCAGAGGCGTTTGCGGGCATCCTGCAGGGCGTCCCGGAATCGGGCCTCCTCCGGGGCCAGATCGACCGCCTTCTCGAAGGCGGCCACCACGTCCGACCGGGGCTCCCCGAGCCACCGGAGGACCCGCCCCAGGTCGAACCAGGCCCAGGCATGACGCGCTGGCGGGGCGTCCATTTGCAGGACCCGTTCCAGAAGCTCCCGGGCCTCCCGGAGGATGCGCTTCCGGCTCGCCGGCCGCTGACGCGCCGCTCGCTGTCCGGCCAGCTTCATCTTGATCTGGGCGAACTCGTGCAATGCGCGGACGTCATGGCGGATCCGCTCGCCGGCCCGCTCGAAGTGGCGGTGGGCTTTCTGCAGCCGCCCGAGGCGCTTCTCGAGGATGGCGAGTTCGACCAGGGAGCTTCCTTCCGCCAGATCCTTGGTATCCACGATCTGCCTGGCATGCTCGAGGCGTCCTCGCGCAAGGCACGCCTCCGCATAGGCCATCCAGACTCGGGCCACGCCGGGGCTCCCCCGGCTCTCGAACTCCTCGGCCACGCGCCGGGCCGTGGCGAGCGCGCCTCGCTCGCCGTGAGCGCGCACGAGCGTCGCGGCGATGGCTGCTGAATCCGGGAGGCGCTCGTGGGCCTTCTCCAGCCCGTGCAAGGCCCCGCTGACATCCCCAAGCGCCTCCCGGTAGGCATACTCCCGCAAGGCCGAAAGGGCCACGTACTCCGGATGGGCAGGCAAGGTGACCCGGAAGTAGGTCCGCGAACGGTCAAAGTCGAATCGAGGTGCCGGGGACCCGTTCTCCTGCATGGTTCGATAGATCTTCGGGATCCCACGAAGCCTTGAGCTCCAGACGCACACTCTCAACGGCGCCGCCGAGCAGCTCGTCCATACCAACCGGGAGGATATCACCCACGATCGCGACTCCTCGTCCCCGGCAAGGAGGCGCTCCCAGGCCCGAGGACGACCAGCCCCACGTCCCGGACAAACGTTCCCGCCGAGGCTCCTCGAGACCGCGCCGGCGCCCGAGGCAGCAACCCGTTCCCCGAGTCCTTGTATCCCTCGGACCGCACCGTGTCAACAGCGTTTCACCCGGGTGAAGCCGAGATCTCGACGTTCCGCACCTCGAAGGGGCGCAGCGGACCGGCAAGACGCGCCCGGACCGCCTCGAGGAGCGTTCCGCGGTCCAACGCCCCTTCCGCGGCCATCTCGGCCGCAGCCTCTCGCAACGCGCGTTCCACCGCTCCACCATACAGGGCTCGAAGCAACGCCTCGTCCGACCCGCGCGCGCACCCCAGGCCCGAAACAAGCTCGAGGATGCTTTCGTCGTCAGGAGGAATGCTGATGGTCACGGTGGCCGCGCAGGAGGTGCTCGTGCCATCCGCCCACTGGAGCGGCGGGTCCTTCAGATCCACGGGGATCTGCTTGTCCCGCAGATCCAGCTCCGCGGTCGAATGAAGGAAAGGAAACACGAAAGTCGTTCCGCGAACGACTCGAGGACGGTTGAAAGCAGTCACGACGAGGACATGGCCGTCCCGTGGGCGACGCCGGCTGCTCCACAACATCACCAGGACCCCGCCCAGGTAAAGAACGACCAACACGATGACGAGAGCAGCGCTCAGCGCCCCGGTGAAATGCATGCCGACCCTTCCGCGTGGAGCAGGACGAGGCTGCACGGCCGTTGGTGCCGCCCCGAAGCCGGGACAAGGGTTGCACCTGCCGCGCCACGTGCTCCGGCTGGCTTCCGGTCTCTAGAAAGGGATATCATCGTCGCCGAACGCATCGGGAGGCACGTCGTCCACCTCGCCGGCCGGAGGTTCGGCCGCATAGCGCTGGCCCCCACGCCCTTCGGCTGGCGCGCCACGAGAGGGAGGAGGCAACGGTTGCCCGTAAGGATCCTGTCTCGAGGCCCTCGCCTGCCCACCTCCCAGGAAGATCACCTGTTGCGCCACGATCTCCGTCGTGTACCGCTTCTGCCCATTTCGATCTTCCCACGACCGAGTCTGCAGTCGGCCCTCGATGTACACCTGCCGGCCCTTGTGCAGGTACTGGTTACACAGTTCGGCCAGCTTGTCCCAGACCACGATCCGGTGCCACTCGGTCTGGGGCTCCCGGTCCCGCCCCGCATACTCGGACGTGGCCACCGTGAACCCGGCCACGGCCTTCCCGCTGCCGGTGTATCGCAGTTCCGGGTCACCACCCAGATGACCCAGCAGAATGACCTTGTTGACACTGGACCCTGCCATCTGCGTTCTCCTGATTCCAATGGGTGGCCGACCGGAGCGTTCCGGCGAGATTAGGAGTAAGATCGGACCACCTCGAGTTACACGCCCGCCGCGTGAACATCCTATCACGCTGAAGGTGGCCGTCAAGCCCTTTCCGTGTTACATCCAACAGCGCGAAACCGCTTGACTGCGTAAGGCTTGGCCGATACAATAATGCGTTTTTTCAAGTACTTCAGCTTCATGGGAAGGAATCATGCCGGTGCGATCATGCGCCAGTATCGTACTTGCAGCAGGCAAGGGCACTCGAATGCGTTCGAATGTGCCGAAAGTGCTCCACCCCCTCCTGGGTCGCCCTCTTGTCGTCCACACAGTGAACGCACTCGAGAAGGCGGGGCTCTCGCCGATTGTGGTGGTTGTGGGCCACGGAGCAGTCCATGTCCGCGCCGCGGTGGGACAGCGTGACGGTCGCGTTCGCTTCGTGGAGCAGCGGGAACAACTCGGCACAGGGCACGCCACCGCGGTCGCTCGAGATGCGCTCGCCGATTTCACCGGCGATGTGCTCGTGCTCCCGGGCGATGTGCCGCTGGTGGAACCCGCCACACTGGTCCAATTCCTGGAGGCACACCGGACCGGCAAGGCACCCGTGACCGTGCTCACCATCCGGCTCCCCGACCCCGCCCATTATGGTCGCATCGTGCGCTCAGACAGCGGCGCCGTGCTGAGGATCGTGGAGGCGCGGGACGCAACCCCGGAAGAACTGGCGATCGAGGAGGTCAACAGCGGCGTCTATGCCGTGGACGCCCGATTCCTCTTCTCCGCCTTGAACCGCCTCGACCGCGAAAACGCGCAAGGCGAGTACTACCTCACCGACATCGTGGCCATCGCCCGCAACGACGGACTCGAGCCTGCCGCCTGGCTCCACACGCGCGCCGAAGAACTGGCTGGTGTCAACGACCGCGCCGAACTGGCCGCGGCCGAAGCGCGACTACGACGCACCATCAACGAGCAATGGATGAAACAGGGCGTCACGATCCTCGACCCGAACACCACCCGCATCGAACTCGACGTGACTCTGTCCCAGGACGTAGTCCTCGAGCCCGCGGTCCAACTCCTCGGCAACACACAGGTGGCGGAAAAAGTCCGAATCGGCACCGGAACCATTGCCAGAAACCTGACCATCGGACGCAATACACAGATCGGCCCCTACTGCGTCCTGTCAGAAACCACGCTCGACGCCGACACGGTCCTCCCACCGTTCACCCATCTCCAACCCACCGACCGGGACAGGAACCATGCCTGACGACTTCTTGAAACGCCTCGAGTCTCTCAACGAGCAGCAGCGCGAGGCGGTGGAGGCGCCGCCCGGCCCACTCCTGATCCTCGCCGGAGCCGGCTCAGGCAAGACCCGGGTGCTCACCCATCGTATCGCCTACTTCATCCACTGTCGCAACGTCTCCCCATGGCACATCCTGGCGGTCACATTCACCAACAAAGCCGCAACCGAGATGGGGGAACGGGTCCGCACGCTCTTGCCGAACCGGCACCTGGACATCCAGGTCTCCACCTTCCACAAGGCCTGCGTCCGCATTCTCCGGCGCCACATCGACCGGCTCGGATTCAAATCCGACTTCGGAATCCTCGACGACACCGACCAGGTGGCCCTGTTGAAACGGGTCCTCGAAGACCTCGGGCTCGAGGCGCGGGTCCATGACGCTCGCCAGTTTCGGGGCCTCATCGACCGAGCCAAAAACGCCCTCCAGGGCCCGGACGACGTGGACACCACGCTGTTGACAGGTACGGCGAGCGCACTCCCCGACGTCTATCGCCGGTATCAAGAGCGCCTGAAACAGATGAACGCAGTGGACTTTGGGGACATTCTTTGGCATGCAGTGGCGCTGCTGGAGTCTCATCCCGACCTAAGAGATTATTATCATGGTCGTTTTCGCCACATCTTGGTGGATGAATACCAGGATACAAACCATGCCCAGTATCGACTGACGCGGCTTCTGGTCTCGCCCGAGGCGCCGAGTGTGTGCGTGGTGGGGGACGAGGATCAATCGATCTACGGCTTTCGTGGTGCAGACATTTCCAACATCGTGGAGTTCCCCAAGGACTTTCCGGGGACGCGGGTGATCAAGCTGGAGAAGAACTACCGGTCCACAGGTCGCATCCTGCACGCTGCCAGTTCGGTGGTGGAGCGCAACGAATACCGTCTGGGCAAGAAGCTGATTTCGGTTCGTGGGGAAGGGGAATACATCCGGTACATCGAGACCGAAACCGACTACGACGAGGCGGCTCGAGTGGCGGAGGAGGTCCAGCGTCTGCACGGACTCGGCATTCACTATGGCGACATGGCGGTGTTTTACCGGGCGAATTTCCAGTCCAGGCTTCTGGAGGAGACTTTTTCGTTTCGCCGTATCCCGTTTCTGCTGGTGGGGCAGGGATTTTTCGACCGCAAGGAGATCAAGGATCTGCGGGCGTACCTTCAGTTGATCTACAATCCCGCCGACGACGTGGCCCTGGACCGGATTCTGAACGTACCGACTCGAGGTATCGGAGCCAAGGCGCGCGCATTCCTTTTTGATCTGGCGCGCAAGCGGGGAGTGTCGTGCTACCGTGTGCTGGAGGAGGTGGCCGGGGCGCCGTCCACGTTCAAGCCTCACGGGGCGAAGCTGAAGCGCTTTTTTGAGATGATGGAACCGCTGCGGCGTCGTGCCGAGAGTGCGAGCGTTCCGGAACTGATCGAAGCGGTCCTGGATGAGACGGGCTACCGGGAGAAGCTGGCCAAGGCCGGGGACCTGGAGTCCGAGGGAAGGCTGGAGAACCTCCGGGAGTTCATCAACATCGCCACCGAGGTGTCGGATCAGGCGGGCCGCGAGGGTCTCCGGGAGTTGCTCGAGCGCATCACGCTGCATGCCCAGGCGGACGAGGTGGAGGCCGAGGACGGCCGTGTCACCCTCATGACGATCCACAACGCCAAGGGCCTCGAGTTCCCGGTGGTCTTCATCGTGGGTATGGAGGAAGGCCTGTTCCCGCACGAACGCACGCTGGAATCCCAGACCGACCTGGAGGAGGAACGCCGCCTCTGCTACGTGGGCATGACTCGAGCCATGGATCGTTTGTTCCTTTTGCGGCCAAAGACCCGGATGCTCAAGGGCGAACGCAGACTGACCATCCCCTCGAGATTCCTCCGGGAGGTACCTCCCGAACTCATCAAGGGCAGAAGAGGGATGGCGGTCGCTCGTTTCGGGTGTACACTGGATGCAGAGAGAGGTGTCACAACGGCCACGGCCCGGCCCTGGAACGTCGGCACCGTACCGGGCGTCCCGGGCTCGAGCCGGTTGCAACCTGACACTCGACAGCGTCCCGGCTGGTCCGAGGACCCGGATGACCCCTACAAGGACCTCCGGGTCGGCCAGCGCGTCCTCCATCCCATATTCGGGGAGGGGATCATCAGGCAACGACAGGGTTCGTCCGGCAATCTGCGCCTCGTCATCCACTTCGATGGCGTGGGGGAAAAGAAAATCGTGGCCCGGTACGCAACCGGCCTCGAGCTGTTGTACGGTTGAACCAGGAGACCCTTGTGACGTGCAGGAGCATCTGCGTGTTTCGGAAGTGTCTTTTGTGCGCCAACGTGTTACACTTCCAGCGGGTCGCTGAAGCTGCGGCGCACGGTGGGATTGGGGTGGACGACTCCAACAGGCGAAAACGGGGCGACGGGATCTTTCCTGGCATAGAAGAGATAGAACAGTCATGCTCTTGAAGGTCAAGTGCGACAAGTGCAAAACAAAGTACAAGCTCGATGACTCGAGAATCCAGGGCAAGGGCGCCAAGATCACGTGCCCACGCTGCGGAAACGTCTTCGTGGTGATGAAGCCCCCACACGACACCACCACGGCTCCGGTCGCTGCTCGAGCCGCAGCACCTGCCCGCGAAGACGTGGCCGAGACGGAAACCGTGTCCATGAGCAAGGCTCCGGCAGAGGCACTCAAGGCCATGGCAGGGGCCGCCGCCACAGCCGGCACGTCTTCGAGCACCGGGGCATCCACGCCCACGACCGCCCGGACCGGGCCGAAAGTCGCACCACCGTCCAGGCCCGGACCCGTCGGACCCTCACGGCGCAAGACCGGGGACCGCTCGCTCGCCGAGGTATTGAAAACCACGGGCCCCCTTGCCCAGATCGTCAAGCGGCCCACCAACGCAAACGAACTCGACTGGAAAGCGGTCGGTATCACCACCTTCAAGGTCAAGGTGGGTATCGGGCTGGTCTACGACTTCAGCGACGTGGCCACCCTCAAGAAGTACATTGCAGAAAACCGTGTGGTGGAGACCGATCGGGTCTCGTTCGACGGCAAGGTCTGGACGGTGCTGAAGGACATCAACAGCATCGACGAATTCTTCATCGACCAGTGGGTGGCCTTGAAGCTCGAGCGCCTGCTCGAGGAGGAACAGGAGGCCCAGGAAGCCGGGCTCCCATCGCCGATCTCGAGGCTGATGGCTCAAAGTCAAGAGGGTGCAGAGTCGGAAGAAGCCCCCGTGTTGGGGACCCAGGCCGGGTTCAAGGGGGTGTCCGCGCCGACCGCGGCACGGTCCGCCCCGACTGCGGCCGGTAAAGAGCCGAAGCCGCCCGAACGGGAAGCGAAGGCGTCTCGAGTCCCGGAAGCGGTGGAGGCGTCCGAGACCGGGGTTCCGGTAGCGCCTCCGCCTCCGCCTCCGGCCGAGGCGAGTCCCGGGGGAGCGAGTCCTGGGACAAATGGGCTATCGGCCAAGGAACTGTTCGATGACGTGCCGGTTGGGGAAGAGCCGGTGCCTGCGGAAGTGCCTGTGACCGTGCCTGCGAGCAAGGTCCGACCGGCGGCGAAGCGACAGCAGGCTCCAGCGAGAAGCAGTGTGCGCAAGGCTGCGCGGCGCTCGTCCCAGGCCCTGGCCCGACTGTTCGACGTGGCGGTGGTGCTGGTGCTGGCGGTGGTGGCCGGCTATCTCGGCTGGAGGTACTACACCGAGGGTCAGACGCTCAAGGGCGCGGTGGTGGAGCATGCAGACCCGACGGAAGGATTGGACGACCTGGAGCGGCTCATTGCCGAGCGGTTTCCGGTGGCCTATGCAGCAGCGGTTGGGAAGGGCGTGCCATCAGTGCCCGGGCCTGTTGAGGAGCAGGCCACGCCCACGCCCACGCCGGTGAAGGAGACGCCTCGAGCGCATCAGCCCAAGGTTTCCGGGACTGCCCGGGCTCCTGCTCGAGGGAGCAAGGGGCTGAAAAAGCCTCGAGGGGGTACCAAGGGGGGGAAAGGCAGCAAGGTCGTGGTCACGAACATCACCGCGGAGGACCTGTACCAGGTGGGGGTACAGGCACTGAACATCAACGACTACCAGATGGCCATCCAGTCGTTGGAGAGCGCGGTTCAGATGAAGCCGGCGAGTGCCAAGTACCGGTACATGCTGGGTTATGCCTACTACCGGGGTGGAAGGTACGACGAAGCGGTCGCAGCCTTCCGTGAGACGCTCAACCTGAAGCGGGCGCCTCTGGCCACGCACAAGTGGCTTGGGGACATCTATGCGGGACAGGGGAAGAAGGAAGCGGCCATTGCAGCTTACAAGGAGTACCTGAAGGGTTCGCCCCGTGATGCCGACGCGATTCGTAAGAAGATCGCCAAGCTTACCAACTCGTGAGGTGGCACCTTGAACATCGTTTGCGAAAAGTGCGCCACAGTATACCGCATCGATGCGTCCCGGATTCCGGCCAAGGGGAAGAAGGTCAAGTGCAGCAAGTGCGGTCACATCTTCCTTGCCCGCGCCCCGCGGGACGAGGACGAGGTTCCCACCACGGAGCAGGGACCGGATCTGGCCGCAGAACTGTCCGAGGAGGTGGCCGACCTGGACGTGGAGCCCACGGATCCGGGCCGGAAGCCCCCTGATTCCAGACCGCGCAAGCGCCTGTTGCTCCGACAAGACGGGACCCGGTACGCGGTAAGCGACCTCGCCACCCTTCAACGGTGGATCGTGGAACGCCGGGTCTCCCGGGAGGCGGAACTTTCCGAGGACGGGGAAGTCTGGGAAAAGGTCGGAGAACGCATGGACCTCCTCCCGTTCTTCGGAATCGTCGAGCGGACACGCCGGAACCGCGCGGCCAGACGCCGGTTGGCTGCGGCCGCCGGAACCGCCCATCCGGGTGCTGAAGCCGAGACCCCGGAGACAGATGCGAGCGAGGATCCAACCGTGGTCGCCCGGCCGGTTGCGGGTCGAGCCGGGGAACCAGGAGCGCGCTCGGTTCCGCACCCTCCTCCACAGGCCGTCAAACCGAAAGCTCGAGAAGACACCCAGGAAACAGACGCCGGGCAGGGAACCCCGCCTCCCCTGGCGTCAGCCAAGCCGGGCCGACCACCGCAAACGACTCCGGCCGCCGCCCGTCCCGAAGTGCCGGCCGGAAACCCAATCGTGGTGGTGGCGGCCATTGTGGCCATCGTGTTGCTCGTGGTCGGCACGTTCGTGGTCAAGGTGCGCTACATCGACGCCCGAAAAAACACGGCTTCGGTGGCCACCTTGTCTGGCACCCCCTCGAGCGCCGCGACCGCGCACCAGCCCCCAGCCCCGGCAACCACTCCGCGGCCGGCGGCCGCTCCGACTGCGCCGACACCGCCCCCCCGGGCGAGTACTCCGGCAATGGCAAGGCCCGGTACGGCACGGACACCCACCGAGGAGGCCCCGCTCCAGGCTTCACCGAGACCGGAACAGCAAGCCTCCACGCCCGCCCCCGCCCAGTCCGCCTCCTCCACAGCACCCCGGGCGACACCACCGCCTGCTCAGCCACACACCGTGACGGAAGTCAAAAACACGGCATCGAAACCCAGCGCCACCCCCCGCCCCGCACCCGCGTCGAGTCCCACACGGACCACCAGCAGTACCAGTGCCAGCCGCTGGATCAGTATCGGGCACACACACCTCAGGAACCACCGCTACGATGAGGCTGTGGAGGCATTCCGTCGAGCCGTCGCGAAAAGCCCAGGAAGCGCACGGACCCACAAGGAACTCGGCCTGGGCCTGCTCAACCTCGCGGACGTCCGCTACAGCAAGCGCACGGCATACCTCGAGGAGGCGGCTCGAGAGTTCAGCGAAGCGGTCCGCCTCGACACCGGCTATGCCGAGGCATATCATCTTCTCGGCGTGACCTACATGCAACTCGACCGGAAGGCCGATGCGGTGAAGAACCTGCAACTCGCTCTGAGCCACGGCCTCTCCGGTGACGACGCCACCGAGGCACGGGTGTTCCTCCAGAACCTGGTGGACGAGATGGCAAGCGAGACGGAGGCGCCTTGAGCAGAACCCGGACAGGGCAAGCAGCCCTGCCAATCACCCACAACCAGGTCCTGGAACTCGCCAGGCTCGCCCGCATCGACCTCGACAAGGCCGAACGCCCCCACGCCGCAGCCCAGGTCGCTCGAGTGGTGCACTTCATGCACATTCTCCGTGCAGACTCGCCGGTCGGCGGGACCTCATCGTCCGCCGGGACCAGCGGCCACCTCCGTCCAGACATCCCTACCCGCGCTCCGGGCCAAGCCCCCCTCCTCGCCCATCGAGACCTGGAGGAGCACCTGTTGCCTGTTCCGCAGATCCATCCATCCTGAGCCGCCATGTCCCATCCTCGGCCCTCCTTGATCCGCCACCTCGTCCAGTCGATCCAAACGCGCCGACTGTCGGTGACCGAGCACGTTCGGACCACGTTTCGCCGTGCCCGGGCCATCAGCGAACTCAACGCATTTCTTCACCTGGCCGAGGCAGCCGGTCTTCGTCGAGCCCGCACCCTGGACGCGCTGGTGGCCAGGGGCGTCACCCGCCCGTTGCTGGGTGTTCCCATCGCTGTCAAGGACAACCTCTGCGTGGCCGGACAACCCATGACCTGCGCATCGAGGCTCCTGGACGGATTTGATCCCGGATACGATGCCACTGTCGTCACCAGATTGGTCAGGGCAGGCGCGATCGTGGTCGGGAAAACCAACCTCGACGAGTTCGGGATGGGCTCCACCAATGAGCACTCCGCATACGGTCCCTGTCGCAATCCCTGGGACCCGGCCTGTTCTCCCGGCGGCTCGAGCGGTGGGTCTGCAGCGGCGGTGGCGGCGGGCGTGGTTCCGGCCGCGCTCGGCTCCGACACCGGCGGGTCGGTCCGCATTCCCGCCGCCATGACCGGCATCGTGGGTCTCCGGCCGACCTACGGGGCGATGAGCCGGTACGGACTGACGGCCCACGCTTCCTCCATGGACCAGGTCGGACCGATGGCTCGGACCGTGACCGACGTCGCGCTCCTCTACTCGGTCATGGCAGGCCCGGACCCTCGAGACGCCACCACAAACCGGGAGCCCATTCCCAACGTGTTGAAGGAACTCGAACATGGTGTCCACGGCTTCCGCGTGGGTCTGCTCGAACTCCACGGTTTGCTGGAGGTCGACCCCCCGGTTCTCGCCGCCTTGAACCAGGTTCAACTGGTGTTGAAATCCCTTGGCGCACGCATCGTACCGGTGTCGTGGCCCTCGCTGAAAACCTGTCTCCCCACCTACCACGTGCTGGCCTGTGCCGAAGCCTCCAGCAACCTCGCGCGGTTCGACGGCATCCGATACGGCCGACGAGAGCCAGGGCAAGGCCTCGAGCACGTCTATGCGAAAACCCGGGGACAGGGCTTCGGCGACGAGGTAAAACGCCGAATCCTGCTCGGAACCCACGTGCTCCGCACCGGATATCGGGACGACTTCTATCGGCTCGCGACCGCCTGGCGCACCCACGTTCGGCGAGAACTCGCAGGGACGTTCCAACACTGCGACCTGATCCTCACTCCCACCGTTCCGGTGACCACAATCCGCCTCGGCAGTCGTCGCGACCCGGTCACCGAATATGAACTGGACCTGTTCGCCATCCCTGCCAGCCTTGCCGGCCTCCCGGCCCTGTCCATCCCAGCCGGGTCAACGCCATCCGGCATGCCCATCGGCGTCCAGCTCGTGGGACCCGCCTGGTCCGAACCACTGCTGCTCCGCGCGGCCCGCGCGATCGAGCGGTCCATCCCGCCACCCGACCGGGCGCCTCTCCGCAAGGACAAACAGACTCAATGGGAGGAGGAAGGACCGTGAGTCTCGAGCCGGTCATCGGGCTGGAGATCCATTGCCAGCTTGCGACACGAACCAAGATCTTCTGTGGCTGTCGGGTCGTGTTTGGAGACACCCCCAACCGTCACACCTGCCCCGTTTGCCTCGGATGGCCCGGCACGCTCCCGGTGTTGAACCAGCAAGCCGTCAGACTCGCCATTCAGGCAGCCGCAGCATTTGGCTGTCATGTTCATCCGACCAGCGGGTTCGCACGAAAGAACTATTTCTATCCAGACCTCCCGAAGGGCTACCAGATTACCCAGTATGACCGTCCCCTGGCCACTGGAGGACAGGTGACGATCGACACGCCCCGGGGCGAACGGGCCGTTTCCATCACGCGCATTCACCTCGAGGAGGACGCCGGCAAGGTGCTGGAAATTCCCGGGTCGACCGGTGCACTGGTCGACTTCAACCGTGCCGGTATTCCGCTGATAGAGATTGTGACCGGGCCGGAACTGCACTCCGGGGAGGAGGCGCGTGCCTGTTTCCGGGAGATCCACCGGGTGGTCACGCTCCTGGGGGTGTGTGGCGGCAACCTGCAGCAGGGCCACCTGCGTTGCGACGCAAACGTGTCCCTGCGCCGGGACCAGGAGCTTTCGAGCGACCGCGTCGAACTCAAGAATCTCAACTCGTTCCGTTTTCTGGCGAAGGCCATCGACCACGAAATCGCGCGGCAACGTCGAGTCATCGAGGCAGGGGGGGTGATCTCCCGGGAAACCCGTTTGTGGGATGAGCGGACCGGCCGGACCGTGGTCATGCGGCACAAGGAGGCGGCGGACGATTACCGTTACTTTCCCGAGCCCGATCTTCCGGACCTGGCGATTGACCCGTCCTGGATCGAAAGGGCGCGGGCGTTCCTGCCCGAACTGCCTCGAGCCCGCAGGAAACGCCTGACGACCCGGCTCGACGTGCCTGTGGGGCAGGCCGAGGTGTTGTGTGGAGACGCGCGCCTGGCCGACCTGTTCGATGCCACCGTCGCCCATGGGGCGCAGCCTCGAGCAGCGGCCAACTGGATCACGGGGCCGGTACGAGAGGCACGCAAGGCTCGAGGCTCTGCATACCGGGAGGATATCCCGATTGCCGCCCATCACCTGGCCGACCTCATCTCCCTGGTGGAAAGCGGAGTGATTACCAGCCAGGCTGCACGAACCGTGTTCGACGCGGTCTGTCGCACGGGCCACGCCCCGACTCGAGTCGTGTCCGAACTGGGGCTGACCCGGATCGATGACGAAGGGGCGTTGCAACCTGTGGTTTCCCGTGTGCTCGAGGAATCCTCCCACGAGGTGGCGCGCTACCTGGACGGGAAGACGAAAGTGCTTGGCTCCCTGGTCGGAAAGGTGTTAAGGGCCACGAACGGGCGGGCTGACCCGAGGATGGCCCGCTCGTTGCTCGAGCAAGCATTGGAGAAGGAACGGAACGGAGAGGGGTGAGATCATGCGAGCGGTCGTGCAGCGTGTTTCCGAGGCTCGAGTGGTTATCGGGGACGAGACGGTGGGCGCCATCGGCCGGGGGTTTCTGGTTCTGCTCGCCGTGTGTCGGGAAGACGGGGACGAGCAGATCGAGATTCTGGCCAGGAAGGTTGCTCAACTGCGGGTATTTCCAGACGACCAGGGAAAGATGAACCGCTCCCTGCTCGACGCCGGGGGGGCCGCTCTCGTGGTCAGCCAGTTCACCTTGTACGGAGACGTACGCAAGGGAAGGCGACCCTCGTTCGTTCGAGCAGCACCGCCGGACCAGGCGGACGCCCTTTACCAGCGTTTCGTGGCGGCCCTCCGCACGCTCGGCGTTCCGGTGGAAACCGGCCGATTCCAGGCGATGATGCAGGTACACCTGGTCAACGACGGACCGGTGACACTCATCCTGGACACGGACGAACTGCTCCGGAAGAGGCGCCAGGCTCGAGGGACTTCGGAGCGGAATTGACGTTCATGGACCGCCCCCGCCTCCGGGGGCACGGCTCGAGGAGCAAGGATCATGGTCTCCCAGGAGGTCGAAAAAGCAAGAGAGGTTGCGATCGACGCCGCATGGCAGGCCGGCGTCTACATTCGAGCCCACCACCACCAGGCCAAGCAGGTCACCCACAAGGGTGCGGTGGACCTGGTCACCCAGGTGGACCTCGAGGCTGAACGACGGATCGTGTCGCGGATTCACGCAACGTTCCCCGGCCATGCCATTCAGGCGGAAGAGACCCGGGACGGCAGCACAGGGGACGGCACGATACGATGGATTGTCGATCCCCTCGACGGCACCACCAACTTTGTCCACGGCGTTCCCCACGTCGCCGTCTCCATTGCGCTCGAAGTCGAGGGGGAACTGGTCCTGGGCGTCATCTACGACCCTCACCGGGACGAACTGTTCGAGGCGACTCGAGGTCGGGGCACGCGACTCAATGGTCGGCCCGTCCGGGTGGCGGACCCGGTTCCGCTCTCCGAAGCAATCCTCGCCACCGGCTTCCCCTACGACCGCCGTACCCATGCCCCCACTTATCTCGCCTATGTCGAAGCCTTCCTCGTTCGTGCCCAGGGCGTCCGCCGCATGGGCGCCGCCGCCCTCGACCTGGCCTGGGTGGCCTGCGGCCGGTACAACGGATTCTGGGAATTCAAGCTCAAGCCCTGGGACATCGCCGCAGGCATCGTGCTCGTGGAAGAAGCCGGCGGATGCGCCAGAGACAGGCAGGGCAACCCGGTCCGCCTGGACGGGGGCGAAATTGTGGCCGGCCATCCGGAGGTGGTCGCCGTGATGCGACCGGTCATGGCCGGACTTCCCGATCCCCTGGACACGGCCGGGGGTGGTGCGGGCGAATCCTTTTGACAATCGTTTTCATGTGTCGATAATTCTACCATACGATGGAAATACGGCGGCACGAAGGGACGTGGCCGCAAACCGGTGGGATTGCAGCGCGCAAGGGCAGGTGCAGGCGTATGAGCAGAGCGGTTGGAATCGACCTAGGCACATCGAACTCCGTGGTCGCGGTGGTGGAGAACGGCAAGGCACAGGTGATTCCCGATGCCGAGGGGCACCGAATTCAGCCGTCGGTCGTCACGTTTGGATACGGCAACCAGGTGCTTGTGGGGGTTCGTGCGAAGCGCCAGGCCGGGACGAACCCGGAGAATACCGTCTACTCTGCCAAGCGGTTGATCGGCCGGAAATTTTTCTCGCATGAGGTGACCCGTGCCCGGGATGTGGTCCCGTACCAGATCGTGGAGGGGCCCGAGCACGACGTCCGGATTCGGGTTCATGACAAGGACTACACCCTGCAGGAGATCTCGGCCCACGTTCTGTTCAAGATGAAGACCATTGCCGAAGAGCAACTGGGTGAGGAAGTCAAGAAAGCGGTCATCACCGTCCCGGCCTACTTCAACGATGCCCAGCGCCAGGCGACTCGAGATGCGGGTATCATTGCCGGGCTGGAAGTGCTTCGGATCATCAACGAACCGACTGCAGCGGCGCTGGCGTATGGGTATCAGCAGAGCCATGACAAGCGTCTGGCCGTGTACGACCTGGGCGGTGGTACGTTTGACATCTCGATCTTGCAGGTTTCCGGGGATGTCTTCGAGGTGATTTCCACGGCCGGGGACACGTTCCTGGGGGGCGACGACATCGACAGCGCCCTGGTGGACTACCTTGCCGGACGGTTCCAGGAGGCATACGGGATCGATCTTCGGCGGAGCAAGGTGGCGCTCCAGAAACTCCGGGATGCAGCCGAGGCGTGCAAGAAGCGGCTCTCGAGCGAGTCCGAGGTGGAGGTACGGATTCCAGGGATTTTCAAGGATCCGGACGGCCGTTCCATCGACCTCCACGACAGCGTGACTCGAGCCCGATTCAACGAGATGATCTACCCACTCATCCAGCGTTCGTTCAAGGTCGTGGACGAGGCGCTCCAGGCAGCCCGGCTGACCACCCTGGACATTGACGGCGTTATCATGGTGGGCGGCACCACCCGGGTTCCCCTGGTTCGGGAATCGGTGGAACGGTATTTCCGGCGTCAACCAGAGTTCAATGTCAACCCCGACGAGGTCGTCGCCCTCGGCGCGGCCATCCAGGCAGACACCCTGGCCAACGCCACGGGCGCGTCCGACGAGGTCGGGGCGTTGCTCATCGATGTGACGCCCCAGTCCCTGGGGATTGCCACCGCCGGGGGCTTCGTGGAGAAACTCCTCGTCCGCAACTCCCCCATCCCGACGGAACAGACGCGCACGTTCGTCACCGGCACTGACAATCAGACATCGGTCAAGATCGCGGTGTACCAGGGGGAATCCAAGCTCGAGGTGGACAACGAGATCCTGGCGGAGTTCATCATGGACGGGCTGAAGCCGGCGCCGCGCGGCGAGACTCAGATCGACGTGACGTTCGAGATCGACGCCAACGGCATCTTGCAGGTGCATGCCAAGGACAAGGCGACCGGAAAGAGCCACTCGGTGAGGATCCAGGCATCGGGCGGGCTCTCTCCAGAAACCGTGGAGGAACTCAAGTTCGAGAATCTGGGGTTCTGACCGGGGTGCACCGGGCCGCCCTCGGAGGGGAAGGAGCCAGGCATGACCATCGATATCCGATTTCGGGTAGAAGTCGAGACGCTTTCCACCTTGCTCGACCAACTCAACTACTACCAGTTGCTCAAGGTGGAGCCTCGAGCCACCCAGGCCCAGGTGCAGGCTGCATTCTTCCGCGAATCCAGGCGGTTCCACCCAGACCGCTATTTCGGGGTCGACGACCCCGAGTTCGCACAGGCCGTGCTCGCAGTGTACAAACGGATCGCCGAGGCCTACGGTGTACTCAAGGACCCCATGCTTCGCAAGGCCTACGACCAGCAAATCGCCTCCGGCCGCTCCGTCCGCTTCGATCGGGCCGCCTACGAGGAGGCTTCCCGGAAGGTTGCAGGACCCGAGGGAGATGCACGAACCTCCCAGGGCCGCAAGTTCCTCCTGCTCGGCCTGGACCGGATGCGCAGAAAGGACTACTCCGGTGCTGTCATGAACCTCCAGTTTGCAGTCAACGCAGAACCGGACAACGAGGCATTGAAAGCTCACCTGGACAAAGCACGCGAGGCCCTGAAACAACAGAAGGAGAGCAGCCCATCAAAAGGATACCGACTGAGATTCTGAGCCCCCGACCACGCCATCGGCCTGTTCGGGACGCACGGGCCGCCGCGTTCATTGCTTGACAAGGCAGACGCGATGTGTCATTTTGGTGACGCGGAGCGTCTGGACCAGTCCCGTTGAAGAGACAGCGTCGTGATGTCACGGTATCCCATGTTTTTTGTGATCTTTCTGGCCGCCTGGATCTCGAGTTGCGGTCAGGACGAAGTCTCCTCCGAGGTGCCTCTGCGGCCCGACTCGGATGGAGCGCTTTCAGCCGTGGTGCGCGTTGCCGATGGAGACCCGGTACCGTTCGTCGCCGACGAGGTCGTGGCCAGTCTCAACCCCTCCGACAAGGACCGGGAGCTGGTCATCTACGCCAGGTCCTACGACCTCTCCGAAACGCTCGCCTTTGTCATCGACCTCGATACCACGAACGTCCCGGGCGTCATCGACCTTTCCACCCAGGGCGTGCTCTACCTCGAGCCCGGGTTCGGCCTCGGTGGCGCAGACCTCATTTTCGACGGAGAGCCCGACGGCATGCTCGAACTTGACGGCTCTCCCGAGCCGGGTGCGACGATCAACGGCCGATTTCTCGTGACCATCCCGGGCTACGACACTGCACGCCCGGCCGAGGAGATCATGGTCACACTCGAAGGTTCCTTGATCGTTCCGGTCGAATCCATTCAACCCTGATCCGATCTGGTCACCAGGCGCCAGGGTTTGCCCTTGAACAAAAAAGGAGTGCTGTTCGATGGCTCGGTTGGACTTCTATCAAGACGGCGACCTGTTCCTGAAGCTCAGGCTCGAGAATCGCTCCTATCTCATCGGCAGGAGCAACGATTGCGACATCATGTTGCCCGACCCCAAAATCTCGAGAACACACGCCCTGCTCGAGCCCACGCCCAACGGCTGGCTGCTTCGTAACAAGGGCATGAACGGCACCCGTGTCAACGCCGAACTGGTCAACAACGAACGCATGCTCGAATACGGTGACCGGATCTATATCGAGTCCTACATCATCATCCTTGCCCACGACGAGGCGAGGGACATGTTCTCCATCCTGGAACAGACCGGGACCGGGCACCAGATTCCCCCGGTTCGCAACCGGTAGATCGAGGCCCGCTTCGCGTCCGCCCTTTCCCCCCTTTCCGGCTTCTCATCGGACCGGTCCGGTGCCTGTTCCTGCTCGGCCGGCCGACGCCTCCTGGTGGAGTCCAGCCAACACCCGGGCCGTGGCTTTGCCCACCGGAAGCGCTGACCACGCATCGTGACGAACCCACCGAAACGCCACGTAGGCCACATCGAACGCAACGGTCCCGGAACCCCCGCCTGCACCTTCTTCAGGCACCTCCCCGGTGACCTCCCCCGCCTCGGGCAGGTGCTCGAGAGGTCGGTCGCAAGAGGCCACCTCGAGGATCAATTTCAGGTGGGTGAACAGGTGCGTGATGCGCTCCGGCCGAATTCGAGGCTCGAGGTCGCGACCCAGTCGTTGCCGGCTGATCCTGCGTGCAGCCTCCTCCACGGACTCGTCACGGGCGGCGCTTCCGGATGGTAGTTCCCACAGCCCGCCCAGCAAGCCTCGAGTCGGACGCAGACCAAACAGGAGGGCGTCGTGTTTTTTGTTCCAAACCGCCAGACACACCGCGCGCACCTCGGGCCGTGCCCGTTTTCTGGGCCGAACCGGAAGCGCCGTGGGGTCTGGGAGACGGGATGCCGCACAGGGTTCCCGGACGGGACACACGAGGCAATCGGCTCGAGCAGGCGTGCAGATCAGAGCGCCCAACTCCATCAATGCCTGATTGAACGTCCCGGGGTCGTCTTCCGGCACCAGCAGTTCGGCCATCCGCCACAACCGGTTGCGGGTCCGCGTTCCAGACGGGTCTTCTTCGATCGCAAACAGACGACACAGCACACGAATCACATTCCCGTCCAGCACCGGCACCCGGACACCGAACGCTATGCTCGATATCGCCCCTGCCGTGTAGCGTCCGATCCCGGGCAGCCGCTGAAGTTCCCGGGGATCGTCCGGGAGATTGCCCTGATACCGGTCCACCGCTGCCTGCGCGCCCCGGTGCAGGTTACGAGCACGGCTGTAGTATCCCAGCCCTTTCCAGAGCGACAGGACCTCTTCCAGGGGAGCCCGGGCCAACGCTTCCACGGTGGGAAACCGGGCCATGAATCGCTCGAAATACGGTATCACCGTCCGCACCTGGGTCTGTTGAAGCATCACTTCCGACACCCAGACCGCATACGGGTCCGACGTCTCCCGCCACGGCAGCACGCGGTGAGACCGGCGATACCACGGGATCAGCCGCGTCCAGAGGTCTTCCCGAGCCGCGAGAACGATCGTTTCCAGTTCCTCCCCAGGGGCCATCGTGCGCTCCATCCTCCCCCCCCTGCCATGCAGTGACCCGGACCGAACGGTGCCGTCTCGTGGCCGCCAGGCCCAGCGAGCACGGGGCATGGTAGCCTGATTCCAACGTAATTTCAACAGGATATGGAACAATCCACCGACTCGCCCGACAAAAAAAGCGTCGCTTCGCATTGCAGCTAAACCTC
Organism: uncultured Gammaproteobacteria bacterium; assembly: GCA_964418585.1. Taxonomy (GTDB): domain Bacteria; phylum Myxococcota_A; class UBA796; order JAJRTE01; family JAJRTE01; genus JAJRTE01. Next base: position 43,831 of record CAYQMG010000049.1, read on the forward strand.
CCGGGCGTTTGTGCCGAAGTAAATGGTCAGAAGAATCCGGGGGTGGAGGCGATCATGTTTGAGTGGCCTGCACTGTGCTGGGAACCAACAATCGTGAGGAGACATTCGATGAAGTTCTTCAATAGCTCGTTCACCACAATCGCTGCTTCCGTTTCCGCGCTGGCTCTGTGTGCAGGTCTGGGGGGGTGTGAACCGTCGGCCCAGACCGAGGCGGGCGCGACCAAGGCCCCAGTGGTCCAGGAAATGCCCGAAATCCAGATGCCGGGTGACCTGGTCATGCCCCAGTTCTTGAAGCCTCCGCACACGTGGGGCAAGAGTCCGGAGGCCCTGGCCAAGATTGCCAGCGGCTATCGGTATGCACAGGGCAAGTTCGACGAAGATGTCTACTACGGCATCTATTCCTACGTGGATGACAACTGGAGCTACGTCTCGACCTCGATCTGGGACAACAGCAGCAACTCGCTCAGCAACGGCATGGACACCAGTGTGGACGGCGAGACCTGGCTCCAGAGCGGTTCCTACTACATCGACACCGATGGGATCGCCTACGGTGACTATGCCACCAGCTACGTGGACGCGGACGGGATCGCCACGCAGTATCTGACCGACTTCGAGTCCAGTGCAAGCTCGGCGAGCTACCGGTCCACCATCGACCACAGCAACACGCAGGCGTCGCCTGACTGCCTGTATCTCAGCGACTGGATGTCCGACCATTCGAGTTCCTATCAGAGCTGCAGCCGGGACGACGGCTCCTCCTGGTACTGTGACTATACCTACAGCTACGAACCCACGTATGACGCCGACGGCGTGGTCATCGAGGTGCTCTACCGGTCCACTCAGACCTGTGACGACTCGGCCACCGCCCCCTCGCCGGACTATCAGTACGAAGATGTGATGACCTGGAACTATCAGACCGGGGCCTACTCTGATTCCGCCCAGATGAGCTGCTTCGAGGACAGCGGCGCAGCCCGTACCTTCACCTATCAGTATGCCAACGGCGTGGGCGGCTGGTTCGACGAGGACAACAACCCGGTCGATGCGCCGACCTGCGGCTGGAACCAGGGCGGCAGCAACCTGTAGTCTCGACCCACCATCATTCCATCTTTCCCCATCCGTTATTCCTTTTCCTTCCTTCCCCCCCTGCGCTATCATGTTTCCGGTTCGACCGTCGCGCTCGCCGCCCGGTCCACACAGGACCCAACCCCGTCCATTCCGAGGCATGCGCACGCCATGACTGCCAACAACTCCTGGGAACGCACCGGCCAACTCCCCCTGCTCGACGCCCTCGCCCCCCACCTTCCTCCCGCCCTCCTGGAGGAAGCTGTCGAATTCGTCGAGCACCTGGTCGCAGGCCGCAGGACACTGCAGCAGGCGGCAGAACAGTACCGGCACCAGCGGGACGTGCTGGACATCGCCATCCAGGGGGTCTTCCGGTTCGCGTTTGAACCGGACCGCAAACGATTCCTCCAGCAGTCCCTCGAACTCGCCGCCCGCCTGGCCGGCGCCGATGTGGCCGCAGTCTTCCTGGCGCCTCCAGAAAAAGGGGACACTTCGCCCCTGTTCCTGACCCGCCACTGTACCGAACACGATGAGGGATTCATTCGCCAGGAACTGTTCCATGACCAGGGTTGGCTCCACCAGGTGCGCACCCGGGGAACCACCACCCTGTTTCCCGGAGAGGATCCCCCTCCACCCCGGGTGGCCCAGGAATTGGCCCGGCGCCATGCCCGGGCTGCCGTGGCCATCCCCTTCCTTCCGCAACCCGACAGGCCGGCTCGAGGCCTGCTCTACCTCGAACACATGTCTCGACCCGGAGCGTTCGACGACATCACTCTGGTCCAGGCCTGCGTGGGATTCATCGAGGCCGGCACGGCCGCGGCCGAACGTAGCGAACGCCTCGCGACAAGCGCCGACTACACCGCGACGCACCGGGTCTCTCATCCCTACACGACCCTCGTGGGCAGAAGCCGGGCACTCGCCCAGGTCCTGGCTCGCCTCGAGCTATTGCGGATCTCCCGGGTTCGAGCCCCGGTGCTGCTGATCGGAGAACCTGGGACCGGCAAGGAAACGGTCGCGCACATCCTCCACACAAACCACCAGGCGGACCCGGCCCCCTTCGTCTCCATCTCCTGTGCCGACTCCGACGCTGCACACCAGGCACGGCGCCTGTTCGGTTCGCGACACCCAACCCGTGACCCTTCCGGAGATTCCGCTGGGGCGATAGACCGGGCTCGAGGCGGCACGCTCTACGTGCAAGACATCCACCTGCTCCAACCCGAGGTTCAAACCCGGCTCGAGCGCGCGCTGGCCACCCGGGTCTACACGCCGGACGACAGTGAAATCCCGCGCCCCTTTGATACGTACCTCGTCTGCTCCAGTCCGGTTCCTCTGATGTCCCTGGCCATACGCGGCGCCTTCGACCAGGCGCTCGCAGAACGACTCTCCCTGTTTCAGGTGAACCTGCCGCCCTTGAGAGAACGGCGCGAAGACATCCTGCTGCTGGCAGAGCATTTCCTGGCCCGGGTCCGCAGGCATGGTGCTGCTCTGCCTCGCTTCTTTTCGGCCCGGGCCTTGCAAGAACTGGAACGACGATCCTGGTCCGGAAACATCGACGAGCTTCGTGCCGTGGTCGAGGAAGCCGCGGGCTCCTGCTCCGGACGGGTGGTGGATCTCCCTGGCGCCTCCGGTGAATCAGCCCCGGTTCCGGGCCGGACTGCACCGGTGGGAGACTGGAAGACTGAGCTGAACGCCTTCCAGTCCCGGCTCATTCGCCGCGCCATGGTGCAGGCCGATGGCAACGTGGCTCGAGCCGCCGAACTGCTGAACATCTCGAGACAGCATTTGAATAACAGGTTGCGCGCACTTGGGCTCGAGTCGCTGCGGCGTGGCGGCCGGTGAGCGTCCGGCCCGAGGGGCTTACCGGGCAGTCGGTTCGAGGGTGACCTGGAACGAAAGGGCGTCCCCTGGGCCGGCATCGAATTCTTTCGAGAAGGTCTTGTACCCGGGTCTGGAAACCTCGAGTCGGTGTCGTCCCACGGGCAGCACCATGTTCGCGATGGGAAATTCGGCCCAGATCCGCCGCCCATCCAACCGCACTTCCACCCCGCTGCTCGGTGAAATTTCCAGGTTCAGCCGGGGCGATTTCACCAGGACCAACTTTTCGGTCACGCTCGCATTGGGTTCCACCCAGAGTTCTTTCCTCAGCGGTTCGTAGCCTTCCCGATAGACCACCACCACCTGCCGGCCCGGTGGAACGCTTCGACGCTCGATCTTGCCGCCCGGAATCAGATTCCCGTTGAGATAGAGTTCCAGGCTGTCCGGAGGCACGAACTCGATGGTGAGTTCCCCGGGGGGGCCCTGGGGTCGCTCGGCCGGGTTGGGCACGTCCGGGTCCGCCGTCGCCTCGGCCGGCGCGGCACTCTCCTCGGGTGTGGCCGTGCTCGGAGTCTCCGTTTCCACCGTCTCCAGTACCTGGCCCTGGTCCGACTCCCCGGGATAGAGCCACCAGGCAAGGGCCATCACACCGCCGGCTGCAACCGCTGCAACCAGTCGGCCCGAAAGCGGAAACGGAAGGGTACGCGCCTTGCGCCCTCCAGGCTGAGGCGACTCCGGGCGCCTTTTCGCCACCTTTCCTGGAGACTCGGAGCGCTCGCGCCGCGTCCCGGTTTCTTTCTCGACCGGCACCCGTGGCTCGGCAGGCCGGGGCGGTCGAGCACTCCCCTGGCCCGGGGCCGTCCAGGCAGCCTCCTCGATCGACACCCGTCCTCGAGGCGCCGGTGGCTCCTCCGGAGGCGCTTCCGGTTGCGTATCCTGGTCCGGCACCTCCTGAAACGTAAGCCGCCAGGACCTGTCCGAGGGCCCCGACGGTTTGGCCTGTTCCCTGTCTCCCCGCCGGCCAGGCAAGGCACCCCCGTCCCAGGAAACCGGCTCCACCGTCTCTTCCCCCGTCCGCCCGGACTGCCGGGACGCGGCCAGGAGATAGGCGACCGCGGCAGGCGACGCCCCCTCCTCCTCCAGGATGGGCAATACGCCCGAAGCCAGAGGAGAGATCCCGGTGTCGATCATCTCACGACACAGGGTCAATGCTGCTTCCAGGTTCCCCGTGGCCACCAGAGCCTGAAGTTCCTGCTCCTTGTGCGCCCGGATCACACGATTCGACCGATTCCGGAGATGCGCAATCTCGGCACGCACGGGCTCGAGCCCCCCCTGGTCACCCAACTGGGGTTCGAACAGAGTCAAGGCACGCTCGATCACATCACAGGCACTCCGGGCCTCCTCACCGGGAACCGCAGCACGCAGGACGCGCCGGAGTTTCTCCAGAAAGGCGGAGAAAAAGGGGTGCCCTCGAGGAAACAGCCGGCCCACGTACTGGTAGACCCGCATCAGCGTGGCAGCGTCCGCCAGTTCATCACGCAGACCCTCGACGAACGCCACCACCTGCCGCCCCGCAGCCCCCAGGCCGGCCTCGTCCCCGGTCGCCACGATCGCCGCCACCACTCGCCCGGCAGACTCGAAAGCGCGATCCTCCAGGTGTGCTTTCAGTGCCGCCAGTCTCGCAGCCGTATCCTGCGACGCGCTGTTGTCGTTCGTTCCGGTCAACTGTCTGCCCCCCGACACGCAATGCGCGTGGCCACGCATCCGATCGAGCTTCACCCCCCCGATTCCGGTGCGGGTGGATTCTAACCGCCTCCAAGCTCCCGGCAAACCACTTTCGCCTGGCTGAACAAGGCCGTGCAGGTAATCCGCGCCCCCTCCCCCACAAAGACATGGTGCAAAAGCTGCACCCCGTCTTCCGCCCTGAAAACCATCGAATGTTCTCCAGGTGCCACCTCCAGGTCCCGGATGGGAAACCCTTCCACAGGCGCCTGGTCCACCATGATCCGAGACCGCGGCCTCGAGTTCAAGGACAGGAATCCCGAACGCACCCGCCGGGCCGTCGCATCTGACCGCACTCCCCCGGAACCTCCCCCCGTACGCTCGTCACCCCCCGCCTGCACCGAGGCCGTCGAACCGTCTCCGACGCCTCCATCCTTCGCCACTTCCGACCCTGCCCCTCCTCTCGATGCCCGAGGCGTGCGCCGCTCAGCCCCGGTCCCCTCGGAAACATCGACATGCTCTCTTGCTGCGACACCGCCCCCATCGTCCCCGCTCAGCCCCGGAGTTCCTTCCACTCCGGCCACGGCTCCTCCCTCCCCGCCCGTTTCCAGGCGCGACACCCCCTCGCCACCGTCCGGCTCGAGCGGTGTTCCGCCTTGCACCACCAGGACTCGAGGCGTCCGGTCCCCCCCTCCTCCGGGTCGACCATCAGCCCAGCCAGCCAGCCACCGCCAGGCCCCAAGAACCAAAAGGAAACCGACCAACGCACCGACCGCGATGGGTACCACCAGCCGCCTCGAAGGCAGGGAACTCAAGGTCGAACCACTCGCACCCCGTTCCGGGGTATCCTCTCCAGCACTCTCAAGCCGCGTATCGGCCGCCGGGTCCCAGTCCGAGCGGGCACCTGCATTCGGAAACGTTGCCCCGGCAGAGTCCAGAGTCCCCATTCCCCCTCGCCTCGTCACGGCCCCGGAGGCGCCTGGGGGAAACAAAATCTTTGCCGGAGCCGCATCCATGCCGGGCAGCAAACGCCATTCCGACCCCAGAGACTCCACCCACCGACGCAACGGCACCGGATCGACGATTCCAACCAGTACCTCCTCGAGGCTCTCCGCCATCTCGTCCGCGCTCTGAAACCGTTCATCCCGATCCCTGGCCAGGGCTCTCTTCAGCACCGCGACCAAAGGCTCACGGACCGCGCACCCTGGCAGGCGTGCGAACCGGGGAAGCACATCCGCGTCCTGGGCCTGCCGAAGCGCCACCTCGATGGTACGGCCATCGTAGAGGTAGTCGAGCGAAAGCAGTTCAAACAGGAGAATGCCGGCAGAGAAGAGATCCGAGCGATGGTCCAGTTCCGTGCCGCCCCAGGCCTGCTCCGGCGACATGTAGGGACCGGTCCCCTTGATGTGGTGGCCGGACAGGGTCCTCACCACGTTGGTGGCGGCTCGAGCCACCCCGAAATCCGCGATCTTGGCCACCCCGTGCTGATTGAGAAGCACGTTGGACGGCTTGAGATCCCGGTGCACGAGATGAAGCGGATTCCCTTCCAGATCCACCGCCCGATGCGCGTAGCTCAGTCCCCGACAAACCTGGATGACGATCTCGATTGCCACCTCCGGGGGCAGCCATTCACGTTTCCACCGCTGATACCGCACCACCTGCGACAGCGTCGGGCCATCCACATACTCCATCGCCAGGTAGAAGCGGTCCCCTTCCCTTCCGTAATCGATGATTTCCACGATGTTCGGATGGGAAAGCACCCCTCCGAGTCGCGCCTCACTCACGAACTGTTTGGCCAGGGCCGAGTGGCGGGAGTAGTCCTCATGGACGAGCTTCAAGGCGACCATCTTGGTGAACCCGTCCGGGCCTTCCATCAACGCCCGATAGACCACCGCCATCCCGCCTTCGCCGATCACGTCCAGCAGACGGTATCGACCGAATCGGATGGCAGACGGGACCGCGCCTTCTTTCTCTCCTCGCCCGTTCACGATACGTTGCCAAAATGCCCGACTGAACCTGATCGACGCCGTCCGAGACCCTGGTGGAATCGCCCGGGCGACATCCCCTCGAGTTGCCTGAGTCTGTCACATGGGGCCGACGATTTCCAGTCAATTCGGATGGAGGGTTCAGAGCCCGGCAGCAACGCCGAGGAGTAGGCCCACGGGAAAGCCGAGCAGGATCGTTCCCCCTGCTCGACCTGCGGTCATTCCCCCGAAAACCTGGCAGGTGGCGAGAACCTGGAGCCGCCCCTCGTGCAGCAGGTAGTCGGCGCGGACCCGCGCCGACGGTCCGAACATCCAGGCGTCGGCGACCAGGTATCCCCCGAGGTCCGGGGCCTGGTCCGGAAGGTAGACGAGCGTGTTGGGCAGGCGAGCCGCTCCAATGCCCACAAAAGGCGTCATGCTGAATCGAGACCGGGACAGGATACGATATCCCGCGTCGGCAGCAAGCCACCACGAGGCTTTTCGCGGAAGGAGCCCGGCCGCACACGCCACCTGCTCCACCGTGGCCTGGCCCGCGTCCGGAGGATCACAACCCGTGCCTGTCCCCACACTGACCGGCGGAAGCCACCGGGCCTCCACCGCCACACGCACGCGCCCCCCCGGGACCTCGGCCCCCAACCCCACCCCCACGGCTTCACCGTTGGCCGCGTACATGGCCGGATCTCCCAGGATCCGCCACCCGGCCACGTGCGCATCCAACAGCACGCCCGCCCCGGCCGACGTTGCACGGGTCGCGGAATGGGCAGAAAACCCCGCCACGCCACCTTCCGCCGCGACAGAGCGTCCACCATCACCCTCTCGCATGCCGGCGGCGCTCCAGACCTCTGGACTCAGCGAAACCACACCGCGGCCCGCCCGATAGGCCACAACCCGAACGCCTCCGTCGACAGCCCCGTCATCGGCCACCGCAAACAGCAGGACCTCGTGACCCGTCGCGTGCGCATGGAGGTCCAGCCGCCGGGCCATCGCACCATCCAGTCGACCACGAGAAAGGTCCCGAGTCAGGGTCTCGAGCGCTTCAGAAGCCGGGATCAGCCCCAGACATCCCTCCCAGGCTCGAGTTCCCCCTCCACCGTCTCCCCCCCTGGAAACCGAACCAATCGGCTCCACCTCGATCCAGCAGGAGCGCACCTCCCCGAACAGGCTCTCCGCCTGCAACAGGTGCCGCCCCGGCAGCACAGCCCCGACCGCATCGAGAGGCGTGCCATCCAACACGTATCGTCCCCCCGAACCCAACGCCCGCAAGGGAACCGCTTCCCGTTCCTCCATCCAGCGCTTCGCCTCCGCAAGCGCCGCCTGTGCCTCCTCCGAATAGTCCGGTCCGAGTTGCGTGTCGGGATCCACACCGAGCGCAGCAATGAACCACTCCCGGGCACTCCCATCCTCCAGGTAGACGTGAGCAACCCCCTCGAGCAAGAACAGGTCCCGAATCCGGGCCTTCTCCAACACCTCGTCCAGGCATGGGGCCATTTCCCGTGCCATCTCCAGGGTGGCAATTGCACCCTCGAGATCGAGAAACAACACCTGCTCCTCTGCCTGGCGCAACAGGGCCGGACACAGACCGCCCACATCATCCGGCGGGGCTGTCCACCGGCCTTGAGCCATCTGTTCCAACGCGCGGGCACCGGCTCCAGCGCAAAACGGCTCGGCCGGCGCTGGAGCGGCCCACTGGAGCGTCTCCACCAGTTCGTCTCCCGGAGACTCCAGCACGATCGGGTGCTTCAACCGCCGGGACAGCCTGGACGCCTCCCGGGCACGGTCCACCCCCGGGGGAAGCAGGTCGACCACCACGGCTTCCCCGGCACCGGCCACGTCGGAGCAGACCAGCAACCCGAAAAACAAAACGAAGATCCACCCCAGGCCGGCCCGCCCTCGACCTCCAGGTGACCGGATTCTTTCGGCACTCCGATCGGCGCCCCCCAAGGGGCCTCGCCACGACGCGGGCGTGCACACCACCCCCACCCGGGGCGGCGCCCCACCCGCCTCCGGTGCGTCGACGCACGCACACACGCTGCTTCCCCTCGGCCATCTCGACACGGTTCTCTTCCTCCTTGCCGCAATGTACCTCGACCGCGGACAAAATGGAAGACGAGAGGGTGCGTTCGCGATACACTGTCCCTTCGATTACAAGACCTCAGCACCTCCAGGGAAAGCCGCCATGCGCACGCCCAACGCCTCTGCCCGGCGCTCTCGCCACCTCCCCCCCTGCTCATGGAGCACCGGCACTCCGTTCGCCGTCGCCGCCACCCTGCTCCTGTCCGTGGCCCTCCCCGCCTGCACCACCCTGGATGGCCCTCTGTTCGACCGCGACCAGGACGGCTACCCCCTCGGCCACGACTGCGACGACAACAACCCGGCCGTGGGTCCCCAGTACCAGGACATGGACGGCGACGGGTTCGGCTCACAGACCATGCCCACCTGCGACCTCACCGCTTCCGGACGAACCATGACCCCGGGAGATTGCGACGACAACAACCCCAACATCCACCCCGACGCCCTCGAGGTCTGCGACGTACGCCAACCATCCCCAGACGCAACCCCGCCCTACGGGCTCGACAACGACTGCGACGGCACCATCGACGAAGGGGTCTCCTACACCACCTGGTACCAGGACCACGATGGGGACGGCTACGGAGACGCAGCGCAAACGCTCATCGCCTGCACGCAGCCCGCAGGATATGCCCTGACCCCGGGAGATTGCGATGATGAAAACCCGGCACGCTCCCCCGGCGTGCAGGAAACCTGCAACGACTTTGACGACAACTGCTCCGGAGGAAACGGAGACTTCTACGTGGACACATCCGCCGCCGAAACCGGAACCCCCGGAAACCCCGACGCCTCCACCATCCAGGACGCGCTCGCCGTCGCACTCGAGGGATGTTCCATCGAAGTGGCTCCGGGTGTTTACCGCGGACCGATCGACTTCGCGGGCAAGACCCTTCATCTCCGCAGTGCAGAAGGTCCGGACACCACGTTCATCGACGGAGAAGACCAGGGCGTCATCTTCCGATTCCAGTCCGGAGAAAGCAGCGACGCCATCGTGGAGGGGTTCACCTTGCAAAACGGTTCCGGGGATCTCTTCGAGGTCTGTTGCCCCACCGACGAAGTGGTATACGGAGGCGCCGTCTTCATCAGCGCCAGTTCCCCCAGCATCCGCAACAATGTGTTTGCCCGAAACTCCGCTGAAGTGGGAGGCGCCATTGCCGTGTACGGTGGGAGCCCGGTGATCCAGGGCAACCGATTCCTCAACAACACCGCCATCCGGTACGGTTCAGCGATCTTCCTCTACGATGTCACCAACAGCGTCGTGTCGGACAACACCTTTGAGCAAAACGCCACACTTGGACCGGCCACCAGCGGCGAGGCGACGGTGGATGTACAACGGTCCAGCTTTGTCACCTTTCAACGCAACACCTTCACCGACAACCAGGCCAACGCTGGAGGCGCGATCGTAATCGTGGAGAGCACGCAAGTGGTGGTGAGCGACAGCACGTTCGAGCGGAACGCCGCCAACGTACTGGGCGGTGCGATCGCGGTGGTTCATGACGCGGAGGCCACGATTCAGGACAGTGTGTTCATTCAGAACACCGCGACCAACGGAGGGGGCGCGATCGTGTGCCAGGGTGACCAGACGCCGGTGCAGATCTCGGTTTCCGGTAACTGGTTCGACGGCAACGAAGGCGGAGACAACGGAGGCGGTATCTACTTGCTCGAGACCTGCGCCGGAGAAATCGTGCACAACGTGTTCCTGGAGAACCGGGCCACGCGAGACGGCTACGGGGGTGCGATCGATGCGAAGGATACATCCCTGGGAACGGCGTCGCCCATGCAGGTTTCGAACAATCTTTTTGTATCCAACGAAGCGAGCTACGGCGGCGCGATGGCGGTGCGGGGCGACTCGAATGCGGTCCTGGTGTGGAACAATACGTTCTGGGACAATGGAGCCTCGGTGGCGGGCGGGGCTGCGTTCATGACAGACGAAACCCCTGACTTTCAGAACAATCTGGTCACCTTCAGCCAAACCGGAACCGGTCTTTTCTACGGAGGCCTGGTGGGACTCACGGTGACGAAGATCCAGTACAACGATTTCCATGGAAACGCCGACGGGCCGTCGAACATTCCGGGGCTGGTGGGTCAAAACGGCAACGTGGATGTCGACCCTGAATACCAGAATGCGGTTGGGTTCGACTTCACCCTGTCCCCGGGAAGTCCGGTGGTCGACGCCGGCAACCCGGAAGCGGCGCACCAGGACACGGACGGCAGCCGGAACGACATGGGAGCCTATGGTGGGCCTCTGGGCGACTGGTGACCGGTCGTTCTTGTTGATGACACAGAATCCTGGCTTGGGATGGCGGTGATGATCGAGCGATTCGGCAATCGAATGACAGCCTGGGCCCGGCGATGGATTCCGGACCCCTTCATTTTTGCCGTGGTGCTGACCGTTGTGGCGTTCGGGCTGGCCCTTGGGGCGACCGACAGCACGGTGTGGCAGGCGTTGGACGGGTGGGGCAAGGGCTTTTGGGAACTGCTGGCGTTCGGCATGCAAATGTGCCTGGTGCTGGTGACCGGACACGCCCTGGCCTCGAGTGGGCCGGTCAAGCGCGGGATCGCGTGGTTGGCTGCGTTGCCGCGAACCGGTCCCGGGGCGGCGGCCCTCGTGGCGCTCGTGGCCGGGGTGAGCGGTTTGCTCAACTGGGGTCTCGGTCTGGTCGTCGGCGCCTTGCTAGCGCGCGAGACCGCAGTCCGTGGCGACGCTCGAGGCCTTCGCCTTCACTATCCACTTCTGGCCGCTGCGGGCTATGTGGGCCTTCTGGTGTGGCACGGCGGTCTGTCCGGCACGGTGCCCCTGGTCATTGCCACCCCGGGCCACTTCCTCGAAAACGCCATCGGCGTGATCCCCGTGTCCCGAACGCTCTTCTCACCCCTCAACGTCACCGTGGCCCTCGGCCTGCTCCTCGCCATCCCTCTCGTGTGCGCCGGCCTTCATCCTGGAGAAGGCATCCGGACCGCCGCTGATTTCGGGGTGTTCGGCGACGAGGGGCATGCGCCGGAAACCCTCGAGGAGCGATCCCCGGCCCGACGTATCGAGCGAAGCCGGGCCGTGTCACTCGGGGCCGGGCTGTTGGGTCTGGCCTATCTCGCGCGAACCATCTGGGTGGACGGATTCCATCCGAACCTCAACTTCGTGAACCTCGCCTTTCTCTCCCTGGGACTCTTGCTGCACCGGAGCCCGGCCACCTACCTCGCCGCAGTCGCAGAAGGCGCTCGAGCCTGCGCCGGCATCATCCTTCAGTTTCCCTTCTACGGCGGTATCATGGGCGTCATGAAGTACACCGGACTCATGACGGCCATGGCCGCCGCAGCCACCCAACATGTGGGGCCCACCCTCTACCCCATCGTAACCTTCCTCTCCGCCGGTATCGTGAACCTCTTCGTCCCCTCTGGTGGAGGACAGTGGGCCGTCCAGGGACCCATCGCAGTGGAGGCGGCGCGACTCCTCCACCTCTCCATCCCACGCACCGCCATGGCCGTGGCGTTCGGCGACGAGTGGACCAACATGCTTCAACCCTTCTGGGCACTCGCCCTCCTCGGTATCACGCGCCTCAGAGCCGGGGACATCATGGGCTATACCCTGGTCTTTCTCCTCTGCTCACTCCCAATCTACCTCCTCGCCCTCCTGGCGGTCCCGGTTTGACACGCTGTTCCGAACCACCCTGCCCCGGGCACCGGGAACCAGAATCCTTCCACTCCGTCGTTGACGACCTCGTCCGGCGGGTGTTACGCTGACAGCCATCCGGTTCGAGCCAACGGTCTCCCGGGACGCCTGGGCACACGGCGCGTGCACGGCCGGAAACAACCGACACATGGAGCGGCGCGGAAAGAAAGGAGCGGTTCGTGAAACGCGAGAGAAAGGTGTGGTATGCTGGCTCGCTGGCTGTCTGGATGGTCGTGCCTGTTTGGGCGGCGTTGGGCGGTGAGGAAGTGGTCTTCGAGTTCGACGACCCGGCAGGATACACGCTCTCCGATCCGGACACCCTCGAGGTGGTGGATGGTCTGGTACGGCTGACCACCCAGGTTCCAGTGGGAGATGGTCGAGACGGTCCGCTCTCCGTGAGCGGGACCCAGGACCTGAGCGATACCGGCCTGGCCCCTTCCTGGAACGTGGTCGCCCTGTCCGAGGACGCCGATGGGAGAGCCACGGCCACGGTGACCAACCCGGACTCCCTCTCCGGCCTGGCCGTGGGCGATGAGGTGCTCCTCATCGAACTCCAGGGAACCGCCGACAACCACGATCGAACCGGCAACCACGAATTTCTCCACGTGGCCGCTCTGGCCGAACCCGTGGTGACCTTCGAAACCGCACTCACCCGGACCTACGGGGAAGGAAACAACGAAGGACTGGGGACCGTCGATGGCTCTCACCGGGTGATGTTGCTCCGGGTCCCCCAGTTCACCGATGTCACCATCGAGGACAACGGCATTCTCACCGCCCCGGCCTGGAACGGAAGCAAGGGCGGTGTCCTCGCCTTTCGCGTGAGTGGCACCCTGACCACCGAGGGAACGGGACGTATCGACATGAGCGGCCGGGGCTACCGCGGCGGCTCTGACGGCCGCGGTGACGACGAATACGGGCAATGCGGCGAAGGGATCACCGGCCTGGGCAGCAAGCCTCCTGACAACCGGGAGGTGAACGGAGCAGACTACTTGACCTGGCCGGACGACGGAAGCAACGGCGGCGCCGGCGGTTCCGGTGTGTCCCATGGCGCGGTCGAAGGGGGCGGCGGCAGCTACGGCACTGAAGGAACGCCCGGATACGCGGGGGTCACGTCCACGTACCCCGGGGATCGTGCCTACCCCGGCCACGTGGTGGGCGACGCAGACCTGACCCGACTCATTTTCGGCGGCGGGGGGGGCGGGGCAGGCGACGCGGACAACGGAAACCCACACGCAGACGGGGGCGCAGGGGGAGGCATCGTCTACGTCGCGGCTGCCACCGTGTCTGCCCTGAACGTCACCAATCAGGGTTTCCTGGGCATGATGGGCAACTTCGGTACCGACTGTGGCTACGGGGTGGGCGGGTCCGGAGCCGGCGGCGCCATCCACCTGGTCGCAGGGACCGCCGACAACCTGAACCTGGACGCCACAGGTGGCCCGGCCCAGACCTATCCCGGGTGTGCCAGCTACGGCCAGAACCAGGGAGGAGGAGGCGGCCTGGGCCGTATCCGGATCGACGCCCAGACCATCAACGACTTTGCCGTCGGCACCACCGAGGCGGAAGAAGCCGCAAACGCGGCGGCTGAACCGGACCCGGGGGCCCTCAATCCCGGCACGGGCGCCTACTCGCGAAGCCGACCGTTCGTCACCAATGCACAGCCGCTCGAGCCCTCCATCCTGGGCGCCTGGTCGGGATTCTCCACCATTCCAGGGGCATCCAACCTGGGCACCTTCGGCGTGCAGCTCTCGGACGACGGCGGCGCCACCTGGTACTACTGGGACGGTACCGCCTGGCAGGTCGCCACCGCCACCGACGGAACCGAAACCTGCTCCCCCGAGGACGCCGACGCACACATCGCCGACCTCCAGGGCACCAGCCTCTCGTTCCGAGTCTACCTCGAGAGCGACGGGACACAGCCTGTTGAACTGGACGCGGTCATCATTTCTTACGACGTCGATCCCTACTACCTGGATCAGGACGGGGACGGGTTCAGTCCGGCTCAGGGCGACTGCGACGACAACGACCCCACGTTCAACCCGGGCGCTTCCGAGGATCCGGGCCAGACGGGATTCGGGGATGGATTCGACAACGACTGCGACGGCGCAGTGGACGAGGGCACCTTGCGATACGACGACGACGAGGACGGCTTTTCCGAGGTCGACGGCGACTGCGACGACAACGACCCGGACATTCATCCCGGCATGCCCGAGACCTGTGGGGATGGCCTGGACCAGGACTGTGACGGCTCGGACCTGGATTGCGGCGACCTCGATAAGGACGGGGACGGGGTCTCCCCCAACGACGGCGATTGCGACGACAGCGACCCTTCTCGTGCGCCCGGCCTCGAGGATATCCCTTACGACGGCGTGGATCAGGATTGCGATGGCCGGGACCTCACCGATGTGGACGGCGACGGCTTCGACGGCGGCCCCTCCGGCGACGACTGCGACGACAATGCGGCCGACATCCACCCTGATGCAGACGAAGTCTGCAACAACATCGACGACAACTGCAACGGTACTGCAGACGAAGGTGTGATCACCACCTGGTACCTCGACCGCGACCAGGACGGAACCGGGGACTCCGATCAGCCCATCACCTCCTGCACACAACCGACGCCGGCCTACGTGGCCCAGGGCAACGACTGCAACGACTTCGACCCGGACATCCACCCCGGCGCTTCAGAAACCTGCAACAGCGTCGATGACGACTGCGATGGCGAGGTAGACGAGAACTTGACCCTCTATTCCTACTGCAACGACGCCGACAACGACGGACATGGGGACCCGAGCACAGGCTTCTCGAGCTGCCTGGCGACCGCGCCTGAAGGGGCTTCGAGCACCTGCGACGATTGCGACGACACCGTGGACACCGTGTTCCCCGGCGCACCAGAACTGTGTGACGGGCAGGACCAGGACTGCGACGGGGAAGTGGACGAAGACATCGCCACCCTCACCTACTACCTCGACACCGACGGGGATGGTCATGGCACGAGCGACCAAACCGTTTCCACCTGCACGGACGCACCGGAAGGCTACGTATCCAACTTCGATGACTGCGATGACAACAACAGTGACGTGTTCCCAGGCGCCCAGGAAACCCCCTATGATGGCCTGGACCAGGACTGCGATGGTCACGACCTGACTGACGTGGACGGAGACGGGTTCGACGGAGGCACCAACGGTGACGATTGCGACGACAACGACCCGGACATCCATCCAGGAGCCCTCGAGATCTGTGACAATGGACTCGACGACGATTGCGACGGCAGCGACGCGCCCTGTGCCACGCCGTTTCCCCCCACCCCGGAGCCCACGGTCACACCCGCGCCGACCTCCACCCCGGAACCGACCGGCGCGCCGGAATTGACTTCGACGCCACTTCCTCCCACGCCTACCCTCACCCCGGCGGTCACCCCGACGCCCGGCACACCCACCCCGGCCGATACCTTCGAGCCGGAAGAGGCCACTTCCCCGCCCCCCGTGAGCGGGGACACCGCCGACGGCTGCAACTGCACCACGACCGGACCGACACGGCCTCGAACGGGCGTCGCCCCCTGGTTCCTGCTCACCGCCTTCTCCATCCTGGTCAGGCGACGCCGCCCCACGCCCCGGCCGGGCTGTAACCGCAACGCAAACTGACCAGGCTTCGGGGACTCCGTTCCTGATGTCCTGCCCCAGAATCCTCGGTGGAGCCGACTTGCTACGCCCGTCTTCTCCTCCATGCTATCCTGAATACCAAACGTCGACCGTCCGGTGGCGGGAGGGGACGTCCGGTCTCAAAGACATGGATGGGACCACTCTGTCGCGCCGCCGGGCCGAGCAGGCAACCTGATCCCGGTTCCCGACCGGGCATGGCCGGACCATCGAAGCGTCACCACATCGACACTTCCGGCCGGCGCGAAAGGAGTCTCATGAGTACCCCACGCATTTTCTTCCTGTTCACCCTGTTGCCCATTCTCGTCGTACTGGCCGGTGGCGCCGACTCCTGCGAGGAACCGTGCATCCCCGACCCCAATCCCACCGTGTCATACCGCCTCGACATCGTGCGGATCCTCGAGGACCATGGCTGCATCTACTGGTGCCATTACGATGGGAAGGCATCGGGCGGGATCAATTTGTCCAGCTACGAGGACACGATGGCCTCCCCAGGAGCGGTGGTCCCCTGCCATCCAGAATCCAGCCTCCTCTATACCGCGCTGCTCCCAGGCGGTGCCATGGAAGACAACGCAGCCGACATGACCTCGAACGAAGTGGGCCTCATCTGGGCCTGGATCAAGGAGGGCGCCAGCGACCTTTGACCGTCTTCCAATTCCCATCCCGCTGAACAATCCGACCCACATCTGCTCGATCGTCCTCCTGCTTCCTGTCTCGAGCAGCCTCCAACCCGTTCCCGTGTTACACTGAAGCAGACAGCCCTTACAACGACGCGCAGGAGGTAACCCCATGTCCACGCTCAAACCTGTTCTCGGTTTGCTCCCTCTGCTGTTCCTGGGCGGAACCACGGCTGCCGCACCCGGTCAGGCCCCTACCAGCCCCCCACTCCCTGCTCGAGCCCCGGTTCATCTCGCAGCGCTCGAGGTCCCCGAGGACTTCGAGCCGCCCTGGTGCCGAAACTGGTATCCCGATTGCGACAGCGATGGATTTGGGGACGCAACCTCGCCCCTCTACTCATGTCAGAACCCCAACTTGACCGACGACACCGCGGCTTGCCACTACCGCCGAAACGGTCTGGACTGCAACGACCACGATACTGCGATCAACCCCAAGGTCGTGGAAGACATCTCCGGCATACACGACGGGGTGGACAACGACTGCGACGGCGTGGTGGACATCGATTGCGACGGAACCTCGGCGACCGCCGTACCCTGGATCCTCCTCGAGACCCCCGAACGCGGGCTGTTCAGTTCCGACCCCACTGTCCACGTCTCCGGTGTGGCCTATCCGCCCAACGACGGCGTCCCCCTGGTCGGCGTGACCGCGGGCGGCGTGGAGGCCACGCTCACCCCTTGCAGCCGGGACGGCGGGGTCTGGTTCGAGGCGGACGTACCCCTGGAAACCGGCCTCGACACCATCGAGGTGGAAGCAGTGGATGAACTCGGCCGCGCAGACCGGGCGCTCACTTCTTACGCCCACTCCGACGCCTTCCTCAACCTGCATACAGGCAACCCGGTCACCGGCGCTCTGACCACGCTGCTCAACCAGGGAACCTGGGATATCCTCGGGGACTACCTCGAGTCCCTGGTGTCGGCCGACGAACTCCAGTCCGAACTGCTGGCCTCCAATCCTCTCCTGTCCGAGTCCGGGTCCGACGACTGCATCGAGGAATACTGGATCACCGCCAACGCCACCGGGTACAGCCACGACGATGTAGAGGTGAGCTTCGTCGTCCATCCCGGGTACATTGCCACCACCGCACGGCTCGTCCACCCCCAGATGTGGGCCTCCGGGACCGGCTACTACGATCTCGAGTGGTACTGCGGCGGCTGGGACGACACCATCGGGCTCACCGGCTACATGGCCTTCTCCGAAGTGGTCGCCACCGCCAACGCCTGGCTCTCCCTGGACGACGCAGGAACCATCCAGGTCTCCTTCACCGATGTCTACGTGGACGCGCGCGGGGCCACCGTGGACGTGGATGCGGACGACTGGTTCTATGACTGGCTCATCGACCTGTTCGAGTCCGACATGGAGGACGAACTGGAGAGCTTCATCGAGGACGAACTGGCCAGCTATGTGGCCAATGACCTGGCGCCCGATCTCGAGGAGGAACTCAACAGTCTCGACATGAGCTACGACGTGGACGTGGAGGGCGTTCCCTACGGCGTCTCCTTCGACTATGATACCCTGGATCTGGTCGAGGGCTCCATGCTCCTGGGATTCCGCATGGGCATGACCTACGAACCGGCTCCGGACGCCCCCGAGAATCCCGGCGCCGTGACCTTCCCCTCCAACTACTCGCTCGATACTTCCCCAACATTCGGCCTCGAGGTGGGGGTCGACTTCTTCAATGCCGCCCTCCACGCCCTGTGGGAAGGGGGCAATCTCTCCGTGGACAGCGAACTCTGGACCGACCCCCCGATCCACGGCCTGGCCACCCCGCTCCTGCCCCCGGTGATCGAACCCAGCGAGGCCGGATACTTGCTCGAACTCTCCCTCGGGGACGTGATCGTCGCACTCGCCATCACCCCTCCCGAAGGTGACCCCATCCTCCTCGACGTGGCCCTCTCGGCTCGAGTCCAACTCGACATGGAACCCATCGTCCAGGATGGAATGATCGGATTCGACATCGTGTTCGCTCCGGTCGTGGTCTCCTACGACCCGCTCGGAGACATCCCCATTCCCGCCGAATTCGTCGAGTCCGCCGAAAGCGCCATGGCTGCCCTCGCCGATGAAATCCTGGCCGAACTCGAGGTCTACCTCGAGGAGATGCAGATCAGCTACCTCGACCTCCCCCTCGACATCACCGACCTCAGCATCGACCCGGATCCATCCAACCCCGCGGTCATCTCCCTCGCAGGCACAGCCGTCTACGTGGGACCCTGATCCGTCACGGAAACATTCGCCCGAAGCGCCGCCACACCGGTGAGGTCGCCCTCTCGACACGGTTGCCGCGCTTCAGCCGCACGCTTCCAAACGTCAACCCCTCGAGCAGGAGGATTCCATGCTGGCTACACCCATCCCTCTCACCGCATGCGTCGGACGCCTCATGACTTCCGAAACCATCGTGGGCTTCACCGACTGCGACATGTACGGCCACGTGACCACCGCCAAGTACCTCGAGATGGCCATCGATCACCGATTTCGGGCCGTCTCCCAGCAACTCGGCATCGACTTCGGCGCCTTCGCATCTCAGGAAAAGGTCATCCTGGTCAATCGCAAGGTCACCATGCGGTTCCTGGTCGCGGCAAAGCTCCACGACCCCATCCGCATTCAACTCTGGATCGACCGTATGAAAGGGTTCCGGTCCGAGATCGAAGTCCGCATGCGCCACGCGGTCACCGGAACGCCCCTTTGCGACATCCGCATCGACTCCGTGAGCGTCCACGTCGACGACCGCGTACCCGTCCCGCTCCCAGCCACCTACCTCCCGGCCAACGGCGCAGACCCTCGTCAACTCCCATGGGCGCCTGGACATCCGCGCCAACACACCTCCACGGAATAGCCATCCACCTCCCCCCTATCCTGCAGACGCCAGATCCTCCCGAAGCGCTTCCCGCTGCTCCGCTGTCAGCAGCGCCTCGCACTGGACCCCTGGAAAGTCCGACCCCAGCGCCACCGGCACCTCCCCGCGGGTGTCGAACTTCAGGAATTGCACCGAGGAAAGACGTTCCTCCCCCACTTGCCTCGAGTCATACGTGGGCCGAACCCGTGTCCCATCTTCCAGGCGCGCGTAGAGGTGTTCGACCAACGGCAACCACTCCCTGAGCCGCTGCTCCCGTTCTTTCTCGTCCACAACCTCGATCAGCAGGGTGCACCCCAGTTCACCAGGGCCGCCCAACAACTCGTTGTAGGTCTCCAATTCGTGAACGATGTCCGCCTCCTTCACCATGCGCTCGGCACGCACCATCTCCAGGATCTGATAGCGCACCGTCTCGTGATTCTCGAATAAAAATGTGAGGTACTCCCCCACATGAATCCGCCGGGCCGCCTTGGCCCGCATGGCACTCGCCCGGATCTCGTCCCGTTGCTCCTCATAGGTCACGTAGTCAAGAATTTCCTCTCTTCGCACCGCGCTCATGTGCAAACTCCTCACACGCAATTGGGGGAATGGATACCTTGCTCGAGTCTCCGGTCGTCACCCGGCCGTCACACCGATGGCGGACCGGAGCCGTGCCGGGCGGGCACCCGACGCGCACGGACCGGGCGGGGATCAGTCTCCGGCCACCGCCTGGGGGAACCCCCCGGTCCGGTAGGCTCTCGCCAGGATGCTCACCGGGTGCAACGCCTTGACCCCGGCGTGCTGCTGGAACTGAATGGCGGCGAGGGGGCACTCGGAAGCCCAGACATCCGCCTGTGCGGCCTTCATGCCTTCGAACGCACGCTGCCCGATCCGTTTCGAAGCCTCGAACCCCTCCACCGTCATGGCGAAGGTGCCGTTGTGGCCGCAACATTCCATCACCGTGGTGATGGAGACGCCCGGGATCTTTTTCAGGAGGTCCCGTCCCTTGAACCCGACCGCCTGGACCCGGAGATGGCATGGTGCGTGGTAGGCGATTCGCCCCGGTGTGCTCTTGAACTCTGTGTTGAACCGCCTGTCCCGACGTATGGACCAGAGGTACTCCCCCGGGTCCCGAATGGCCTCGGCGAGCACCTCTGCACGAGCCCGATCTTCCCCGGACAGCAACTCCGGGTACTCCCGACGCATCATCATGGCGCAGGTCGGATTGAGCACGAGCACCTTGGAACCCGCCCGCACATAGGGCATGAGGCGCTCCAGGTTGCGGCTCGCATTGGCGCGGAGAGTCTCCAGGTCTCCACTTTCCCACGCCGGCATGCCGCAGCAGACGAGTCCCCGGACGCAGGTCGCGTCCACGCCGTTTTTCTCCAGCACGAAGAGCAGGTCCAGGCCGATCCGGGGATCGTTGTGCTGGACGAAACAGGTCTGAAACACGACCACTTCTGCAGGAGGCCCGAGGCGCATGCGACCGGTGCGTTCGGCAAGACGTTCGAACGGAACCGGTGCGAAGTCCGGGAGCAGCTTGTCCCGGTGAATCCCCACCGACTTCTCCATCACGTATCGCTGCACCCTGGACCGGTTGAGCCGGTTGACCACGCCCCCGCTGGCTCGAGCCATCCTCGCCGCAAAGTCCGGGTCTCCCAGGACGCGATCACGAAGCGTGGGCGCCCGTCCCTTCCGCTTCACCGCCTGGTAGCGATGGACCAGTCTCGGGAAATCAAGCTGAAACTCGTGCCCGTCTCGAGGCGTGTAAGGACACTGGACCTCGCACAGCTTGCACTGAAAGCACCCGCCCAGGATCCGCTCCACCTGCTCGCCCGTCAGCTTGCGGACATCCCCCTCACACGGGCCGTCCACCAGGTCGAACAGGGTGGGAAAGACATCACAGAACTTGAAGCACATGCGACAGCCCTGGCAGATCTCGAAGGCGCGGAAGATCTCCTTCTCGAGCATGTCCGGCTGCCAGTAGACCGGCTCGTCCGGGTCGTAGGCGAGTCCGTCGGTAGGGTGATAGGAAATGTTCTTCTCCTCGCTGGTCATGAGCAAGGCCTCCCGTTCCATGGCGTCACAGTCCCGGCCGAGGCTGTCTGTTGTGGCAGCTTCCGGCCAATCATGCCTGTTGCTTTACTAGGAGGAGGGTCGGATGTCCAGAGAAAAACTCCTGGATATTGAATCGGACCGGGAACGGGACGGTGCGGGAAACGCACCATGAGGACGCCCGTCCCCGGAGGGGAAACCAGCGACTAGCTGATGCTGTCGAGCATCTTCTGGAACCGGCCTGCGTGCGACTTCTCGGCCTTGGCCAAGGTCTCGAACCAGTCGGCGATCTCCTCGAACCCTTCCTCCCGGGCCGTGCGGGCCATGCCCGGGTACATGTCGGTGTACTCGTGAGTCTCACCGGCAATCGCGGCCTTCAGGTTCAGTTCCGTGTCTCCGATGGGAAGCCCGGTCGCAGGGTCGCCCACCTTCTTGATGTAGTCCAGATGCCCGTGCGCATGGCCGGTCTCGCCCTCTGCGGTCTCCCGGAAGTTCATCGCCACCTCGGGGTAGCCTTCCACGTCGGCGATCTTCGCGAAATAGAGGTACCGCCGGTTCGCCTGAGACTCTCCGGCAAACGCCGCCTTCAGGTTCTCCAACGTCTTGCTGTTCTTCAAATCTGCCATGTCTGGGCCTCCTTCCTCGGTTGACGTTGCACGCCCGACCCGCCCTCGCCGACCCGCCACGAGGCGCGACCCCTTCAACCTCTCACGTCGTCGGGACCGATTCCGCTCCCCTGTCCGTTCCCGGTCGGCCTGGAAACCACCTCCGCGCGCCACCACCGGAAACGCACTCGCCGATCGGCCGGCAGTCAGGTCGGGTTGTCCTTGTTTCCTGGTGCGAAAGATCATAACCACCCCCGGTGCCGTGGCCACACCAATCCCGGCTTTCTGTGAAGTACCTCGCCGAATGCGACACCCGTCCCGGAACCTCCCCGCTGCCATCCGCCTGATTCGGCCCCCATGGTTCAACCACCAGATCGACGACTTGTGCTTGACCTGAAAGGCGATGGGAGTACAATCCCCCTCATGATGCAACCGAGCACAGGCTTCAAGTACTGGGCCTGGATCAGCGGCGGGCTGTTCGTGATCGCTCACCTGATCCTCGTCTTCGGCCTCCGGCAGGTCTTCGACTCGTTCGTCGCCCTGACCGGGGGGGTGGTCGTCGGACTTGCAGCCTACGCCTCGTATCGCTTCCATCCCGCCATGTGGCGCTCACCCTGGACCCCATGGGTGATCGCCGCCCTGATCGCAGGCGAGTGGACCCTGTTCGACGAGGCCACCCGGCCACCACCTCCTCCAGAGCCGCTTCGAATCGTTCGGCACGAGGATGGCATGTATTACCTCAATCGCGGTGGCAAGATGCAGCTCGCCCGTGTCTACTTCGTGCTCCCGGAACCGGCCGAGGAACGCACCCTGCCCCCCCTGCTGGGCGCGGTCCGCGTCGTGCGTCCCCTGGATGACCGGACAGCACAGGTCGAGTGGATCGCCGCTCGACGCAAGTACCTGGGACGGCCCCACTACCCGGTTCGACCGCTTCGGCCCGGCGAAAGCCCCCCTTCCCCTTCCCGGTTCGCCACCTTGACCCAGGCAGGACCGGGACGTGCACAGCTCGACGTCGGCGAGGCCGAAGGCGTCAAGGTCAACCAGGTCTATGCCCTCTTCCATCCCGGCGGACCCGGTCGTGCCGGCTATGCGGTCGTGGACCAGGTGCTCGAGCACACTTCCGAGGCCTACCTGGCGCTGGCCGACCCCGACTATCCCCAAGACGCCGACCGAATCGGCGTGCTCCGCAACGTCATGCAGCTCGCCATGACCAGGGCCGAAGTGGCCTACCTGTCGGGAGACCTCGAGGCGGCACGACGAGCCTACCAGGAGGTGCTGGCCCTTTCCAGGGGGAACAACGAGCACGCCGCCCAACGGTTGCAATCACTCTCCAACGAAGCAACGGACGACTAGGCACACATGGACTGGAAGGTCGGATACAAAGTCATACACCCTTTCAACCCAGACTGGGGCGTGGGAAACGTCATCGAGGTGGGGCGCCAGGGACGCAACATCACCGTGTTCTTTCCCGCCACCGGTGAAACGGTCACGCTCTCCACCCACGAAGCCGCTTTTCGGCGCTGGACCTTCCCCCCCGGGGCTCGAGCAACGGTCGTCTCAGGCGACACCACCGGCCGCGAGGTGATCCTGGTGGGACGTACTCGAGGCCCGGACGGGCACGATATGTACCAGACCGACAGTGGCGACCACATCCCGGAAGAACGCCTCCAGCCACTCGGCCGCGTGGACGGCCCAATCCAGCGCCTGGAGCGACTCGACATCGACCTGGTGGACCACTACGAAAACCGATACGCCGGCGCCACGTTGGACCTGGAGCGCCAGACGCACGGGTTGGCCGGCCTTCTGGGTGCGCGGGTCATGCTGTTTCCCCACCAGTTGCACGTGGCGCACGAGGTGGCCCGCAAACAACCGGTACGGGCGCTCCTGGCCGACGAGGTGGGTCTGGGCAAGACCATTGAAGCCGGCATGATCTATGCCGCCTTGCGCCAGGCAGGTCGGGCCGACCGGGTCCTGGTCGTGGTGCCTGACGCGCTCACCGTGCAATGGCTCGGGGAACTCTATCGCAAGTTCCACGACGTGTTCGTACTCGTGGACTCGGACCGCGTGAACGACGCAGAGCAGGACCACCCCGACCTGAGTCCCTGGGAAATCTATCCTCGAGCCGTCTGCTCGCTCGACTTCCTCACCTCCCACCCCCTCCTCGCCCTGGACGCCGCCGATATCGACCCACCCTGGGACCTCATCATCGTCGACGAGGCGCACCATCTCCGGTACGGAGAGCACGGCGGCAATCAGGCCTACGAAGTGGTCGCCGGCCTGGCTGCCAACGCGCGAAACGCTCTGTTCCTCACCGCCACCCCAATGGAACTCGACCGCCGCGAGTACTTCGGTCTCCTCAAGCTCTTGCGGCCCGGCCTGTTTCACGACTTCGACCTGTTCGAAATCCAACTCGAGGAAATCGCCTCCGCCAGCCAGCTCGCACGCGAAATCGGCGCCGCTCTGGGAGAACCGGGTTCCGACACCAACGGCACGACTGGAAACGACACCTCCTTCCACCTCCCGCAAGACCTTCCCGAGCGGGTCGCCGACGCATTCACCAACGACGCCAGACTCGAGGTCCTTGCCGAACTCGCCGTTCAGGGCAACCGCGAGGCCGCCACCGCCCTCCTCGACGCCCTCAGCCGCATGCACCCCCTGGGAGACACCGTGTTCTCCAACACCCGCGCTCGAGTCGGCGGGTTCCCTCCCCGCCGGAGCGACATCCGGGTCTATCCGCTCAGCAAGGCCCGCCGCGAAATCTACGACCGGATACACGACTGGGTGATCCAACTGGCTGAAAAAGAACGGCCTGCCCCACAGTCGCCTCGAGCCCGCAACCTCTATCGCCTCGTGCGCCTCGCCGCCGGCCCCCTCGCCGGACTTCGCCACGAACTGAAACAGCTCCGGCGCACCTCCCTGGGCCGCAAGCACCGCAGGTTCCTCGACGAAACCATCGAACGCTGCAACGCCACCCTGACCGAGGACAGTCCCCGCCTCGACGGTCTGCTCGACGAGGTGCGCGCTGCAATCGAGCAAGGGGAAAAACTGCTTGTGTTCGTGGGACATGTCGCCGATCTGGAGCACCTCCAGGGCCGCATAGAGGCTCGAGTCGGGGTGCGTGTGGCCGCGTTCCACGAACAACTGCCCGGAGCGGACC
The DNA here is from genome assembly GCA_964418585.1 of uncultured Gammaproteobacteria bacterium. Lineage (GTDB taxonomy): Bacteria > Myxococcota_A > UBA796 > JAJRTE01 > JAJRTE01 > JAJRTE01. The sequence goes on from CAYQMG010000049.1 coordinate 69,124, forward strand.
GGGACATCCAGGTGGCCATGTTCCGGGCTCCTGAAGGATACCCGGTGCTGCTTTCCACCGAGGCAGGCGGCGAAGGCCGCAACTTCCAGTTTTGTCACCGCATAATCCATTACGACCTGCCGCCAAGTCCCAACCGGGTGGAGCAGCGGATCGGCCGACTCGACCGGATCGGTCAAACTCGAGATGTCGAGAACATCGTCATGGTTTCTGAGGGCACCGTCGAGCACCGGCTTGCCGGGCTGCTCCAGGCCCATATCGGCGTGTTCGAACAGACCATCGGGGGGCTGGACCCGGTCATGGAGACCATCGGCGCCCGTATCATCGCCCTGTCGCTGAGCAGAGAAGGGCGCAGTCCGGAAGGCTGGTCCCGACTGGGCGACGAGGCCGGCGCCCTGCTCCATGGAGCCCGCGACGCGATTGCTCGAGGCCTCGATCACCTGCTCCATCGCGGTGCGTTCGACCCGGACAAGGCTGCACAGATAGAGGCGGCGATCCCGCAGGACATCGAGAGTCGACTTGAGGAGTTCATCATCGACTTTTGCGAATTGACCGGGATCAGCGTGCAGGACAAGGATGGGGGCTCCACCTATTTCATCGGGCTGGATCGCTACTGTATCTTCGACGGTCTCCCGGGGGTGCCGTTGGGGAGCAGCTTCGTGGGGACCTTCAGCCGGGAGACGGCGTTGGCTCGCGAAGACTACGACTTCCTCGCCTCCGGCCACCCACTCATCGAGGGCATCTTCGGCTTCATCCGGGACACGCCCTACGGAACCGCCACCGCACGCAAGTTCAAGGACAGTGGATTTCGCCCTTCCGTGGGCATCCAGGTGAACTTCCGTCTCTTGCCGGACGCGCCAGAGGACGTGGACGCCAGCGTGTTCTTCCCACCACGATTGATCCCGGTGGCCGTGGACCTGGACGGCACGCCCAGACCCGAACTCATCCCCTTGCTCACCGCACGGTTCTCAAAAGGCTATCCCGTGGACATCGAGGAGGTGCGCCACGTGTCCATCCAGCCGGGTTGGCTGGATCGGGCCGTCGACGTGGCAAGGCAGGAAGCGCGCAAGGCATGGGACCGGGCCGTGCAGGAGGCCCTGGAGCGGTTCGACACCTTTGCAGAACAGGAACGCGCCAGGCTTGAATCGTTCTTCGAGCACCGACTCGACACTGCGGAGGCGGTCCTGGCTTTCGCCACCGACGAACGAACCATCGAGGCCGCTCGCCGCGAAGTCGCCTCGATCCGCACCGAATGGGAGGTACAGTTGGAACGCCTGAGCCGCCGGCGCACCAACTTGACCCGGGGGGAGCCGGTCGTCGACTCGGTCAGCCTCTATCTGATCGAGTAGCCGGCCACCTCCCCACTTTCCAACGGGTCAGGCCACGGTCACCTGCTCATCCAGGAATACATCCTGAATGGCGTTCAGGATCTTCACACCTTCCGTCATGGGCCGCTGAAACGCTTTCCGCCCCGAAATCAATCCCATTCCACCGGCACGCTTGTTGATCACTGCGGTACGCACCGCCTGCTCCAGGTCGCCGGCCCCCTTGGAAGCACCGCCGGAATTGATCAGTCCAATTCGACCCATGTAGCAGTTGGCCACCTGATACCGCGTGAGATCAATGGGGTGATCCGTGGTCAGATCGCTGTATACCTTCGGGTGCGTCTTTCCGAACCCCAAAGCCGTGTATCCACCATTGTTCTCAGGCTGCTTCTGCTTCACGATGTCCGCCTCGATCGTGACGCCCAGATGGTTCGCCTGGCCGGTCAAATCCGCAGACACATGGTAGTCCTTGTCCTTCTTGAAGGCACTGTTTCGCAGATAGCACCACAGAATCGTCGCCATCCCCAGTTCATGCGCATGCTGAAACGCCTCACTGATCTCCTGGATCTGCCGCCGTGACTCCGGAGCGCCAAAGTAGATCGTCGCTCCCACCGCCACCGCCCCCAGCTCATAAGCCTGCTCCACCGAGGCGAACAGGGTCTGATCGTAGAAGTTCGGATGCGTGAGCAGCTCGTTGTGGTTGATCTTCACCACAAACGGAATCTTGTGCGCATACTTCCGCGACACCGCGCCCAATACGCCCAAAGTCGACGCCACCGCGTTGCACCCACCCTCGATCGCCAACTTCACGATGTTCTCGGGGTCAAAATAGATGGGTTCCGGAGCGAACGAGGCGCCACCCGAATGTTCGATCCCCTGGTCCACGGGCAGGATCGAGAGGTAGCCGGTCCCTGCAAGCCGGCCATGGTTGAACAGGGATTGCAAGGCGCCCAAAACCCGGGGCGGCCGGTCCGACTGCATGAACACACGGTCCACGAAATCCGGTCCGGGCAGTTCGAGCATCTCCTTTGGGATGGTATTGCAGGTGTGTTCCAAAAGGTATCCCGCATCCTTCCCCAACAGTTCCTCGGTACGACTCGTCATTGGCGTTCCTCCTTGGGATGCCGACTTCAAAGGAAAACGCCTCGAGGGGTACCCACCGCGATGGACCACCGGGCGCACCTCCCGGGCGACTGAGAACACATCTTTTTGCCGGGAACGCCCCCAAATGTCAAGCCCCAAACCGACCCCTCTTCCCAGTGGCAGAAAGATCTCGTTTTGTTTTTCTCCTCCTCTGTGATACGTGCAGGGTGCAGAAGCGCTGTCCGGCACGCTTCATGCCACCACAGACACGAGACCAAGAGAAAGGACACCATCATGAAAATCATCGACCTCAGTCTTCCTCTGGAATCCTTGAAGAGTGATCCCCGACTGCTCCGCAACAAGGTGGTGTACCAGGGCCACCGGTTTGGCGCACTGGCGATTCGACTCATGTATGGCCTGCCTCGTCGGCTCCTTCCTCGAGGGCTCGGTTGGGCCAACGAGACGATCCATCTGTCCACCCACGGCACCACCCACATGGATGCGCCCTACCATTACGGACCGACCTCGGAAGGCAAACCCGCTCGCACCATCGACCAGGTTCCACTCGAGTGGTGTTTTTCCGACGGCGTGGTCCTGGACATGACGCACAAGGAAAACGGGGAGGTGATCACGGTGGAAGATCTCCAGGCGGAACTGGACCGGATCGAGTATGCCTTGAAGCCCCTGGACATCGTGCTTATCCGAACGGGCGGGGACGCCTACTACGGGACACCGGAGTACTTCACTCGAGGAACCGGGATGGGGCGGGCCTCCACCTTGTGGCTGGTGGCGCAGGGAGTGAAGGTGATCGGCATCGATGCCTGGGGTTTCGACATTCCCCTCCAGATTCAGGCCGATCGAGCCAAGCGTGCCAATGACCCGCACATTTTCTGGGAGGCCCATTTCGCTGGTACGGAAAGGGAGTATTGCCAGCTCGAGCGTCTGGCTCACCTGGACCGGCTCCCGCCTCATGGATTCAAGGTGAGTTGCTTTCCCCTGAACATCCCCGGTGCCGGAGCCGGCCCGGCTCGAGTGGTCGCGCTGCTCGAAAACGAGGAGGAAGCGGCCCGGGCATGATGCCGGGCCTGAAGTGTGACGCGCAGCCCCATTCGGAGAACGCGCTCGAGCTTCAGGCCCCTGACTGGAAGGACGGCTCCCCGTGCCCGGGTCGCCCGGGGTCGGCGAGACGTCCTTTGCCCGGTCTTACGAAGGAAATGGGGCGGAGTGCAACCGGAGTGGCCGGGGCGGGGACGATATGACCGGTGGAGTTACCGTGCCTGTATCATCCGCTCGTGGACCAGGGCCAGGATGCGGTAGTAGAGGTGGGCGAACTTGGAGAAGGGGAAGGTGGCGAAGAGGGTCAAGACCACCGTCAGGTGCCCGATGTAGATGTAGCACGCCAAGGTCGGGTCGAACCAGAGGCGTCCCACCTCGGACAGGACACCGGTGATGGTCAGGAGCACCACCAGGCCGATGAAAAACCCGTCGAACGCGCTGGTCAAGTTTGGCGGGGCCGGTTCCTGGAACCGGTTCAAGACCAGGACCACGACGCCCACCACGAGGAGCAGTGCCGAGAAGTTCCCCAGGATCTTGACCCAGTGGGTCTGGGGCAGGGGAAGTTCCTCGCCCAGCCCGTACATCACCACGATGATGAACCCGGAAGTGACTGCAGCGCCGACGAAGCCCCACATGAGCGAGAGGTGACCCCAGCGCCGGACCCGCTCACTCCCGCACTTGGCGAACCGGGCATGGGTGGCGACCTCCCACAGCACGCTCATCAGGTGCTCGACGAACCCTCCCTGGCGCTTTTCCGCCTGGTCCAGGCTGTTCCAGAACCGAAGTCCGCTCACGGCGGCGGACAGTGTGACCAGGCCGGTGACCGTGAAGAACACAGCATAGATGAGCCAGTGGGGAACGAAGTCCTCGAACGCCTCGAAGGAGGCCGGGGGCTGAAGACCGCCGTTCACCGCGGAAAGGACCACGATCCAGAAGACGAGTGGCACGCCCAGGAGCACCGGCCACGTGGTGCCTGCCTTGGCGACCAGCCGTCCCATGAACCGAGGCACCGCCAGGTGCTCCACGACCAGCGACCGGGCCGTCTGCATGATGTCGCCCGGCCGTGCATCCCGCGGGCACCGTTCGGTACAATCGTTGCACTGGTGGCACAGCCACACGCATGGGTCTGACGAGAGGGCGTCCACCATCCCCCACTGGGTCAGCGCCATCTGGCGCCTGGGGAACGTCAGGTCCCGACTCGCAAGCTGACATACGCTCGTGCACGTTCCGCATTGATAGCAGCGGTAGGATGTCCCACCTCCGCGGTTCCGAAGCTCTTGCCCATAGCCCACCGGAGGACTCACTGCTCGTTGCGCGCCCATCCTCGACCCTCCAACCTAGAAGCCCTTGTACGGATTGGGCCCGACCTCTTCGATGGTTTCGGCGAACGACTCGAAGATTTCGGGGATTCGTGCCCAGTCGTGGCGTTCCACCTCTTCGATT